>JAZUQC010000107.1:0-83642 GCA_045605525.1 Acutalibacteraceae bacterium | reverse complement strand
TCGGCTACATCAAACTTTATTGACCAAATTTGTGCAAACTTGGTTAACCCCTCTGTCACTTCGTGACATCTCCCCTTTCAGGGGCGACAAGTGTTTGAGAGGAAAATTTTCATTGATAAGAGCCCGCTAAACCGTAATTTATCATCAAATAAATAAATACACTGTCCTTGATTTTCATTTGTCTTGACAATTTCACAAAAAAATAATATAATATAAATTCACATTGTATGCTTTTTTCCGGAGATGAAAATTATGATTTATGACGATGATAAATACGAAGCCGAGTTTTTGTCGGAACTGTGTTCACAGTACCGTGATACCCTGCATATCAAGGCCAAGGACTTTGACCGTTATCACATCAAAAAAGGTCTGCGTAATGATGACGGAACGGGTGTCATGGCAGGCATCACACAGGTCTGTAGTGTTGACGGCTACTATATTGAAGATGGCGAACGTGTTCCGCGTGACGGCAGACTGACCTACAGAGGTGTCAACATTTACGACCTTGTCGGTGCGTGTGTGTCGGAAGACCGTTTCGGTTTTGAAGAACTGACCTTTTTGCTGTTGTTCGGCTTTTTGCCCACGGGCACACAGCTCAACCATTTTCGCGGCGTGCTGTCGCATTACCGCGAACTGCCTGCCGCTTTTACCGAAGATGTCATTATGAAAGCACCTTCTCCGTCGGTTATGAACCGTATGCAGAGTGCAGTGGCGGCACTGTATGCCTATGACCCGAATCCCGATGAACTCACCCCCGAAAACGTGCTTCGGCAGAGTATTCAGATCATTGGCAGACTGCCGTCGCTGATGACCTATTCCTATCAGGTCAAACGTCGCAATTATCTCAATAAAAGTATGTATATTCATCCGCTCAAGCCTGAACAGTCCACAGCGGAAAGTATTCTCAATTCCATCCGTTCCGACCGTAAGTTTACCGATGAAGAAGCAAAACTTCTTGACCTTTGCATGATGCTGCATGCCGAACACGGCGGCGGGAACTGCTCCACCTTTGCCGTGCGTACCCTGACCAGTGCCGGCACGGACACCTATTCCGCCATTGCCGCAGGCATCGGTGCCCTCAAAGGCCCAAAACACGGCGGTGCCAATATGAAGGTTGCCGAAATGGTGGATGCTATCTATAAGGAAGTGAGTGACATCACGGACGAAGGTCAGGTTGCGGATGCACTGCGTAAAGTCGTACGTAAAGAAATCGGTGACGGTACGGGACTTATCTACGGCATGGGGCATGCGGTTTACACGCTGTCCGACCCTCGAGCCGTTCTGCTCAAAGAAAATGCTCGCTCACTTGCCGAAAAAACAGGCTACGGTGACGAATGGAAGTTGCTTGACTGTATTGAACGTCTGACCCCCGAAATTTTCCTTGAGGAAAAGGGGAACGACAAAAAGATGTGTGCCAATGTGGACCTGTATTCCGGTCTTATTTACCGTATGCTGGCACTCCCCGAAGATCTGTACACCCCCATTTTTGCCTGTGCAAGAGCGGCAGGCTGGTGTGCACACCGCATGGAAGAAATTCTCACCGGTGGCAGAATCATGCGTCCTGCTTACAAGAGCCTTTCACAAAAACAGAAATATATTGTCATTGACGAACGATAAGAACGTGTTCATCTGACGAAGGGAAGCGAATCCGATATGAAAAAAATAAAACTCAAGGGTGCCGCAAAAAATCTGCCCGTGGTTGCCCCCATGCTTGCCACGTTGGTCAGCATGCTTGTGCTGTTGCCGCTGCGTATTGCACAGATGTTGGGCAACACGGACATGGCAACGGGATTTTTCCTTGAACGCGGCATTTCGGTGTATGTGTTTTACATTGCAGCGGTACTGACGGTGCTTGTTGTTGTCGCCTTGTGCTTTGTGTGCGGGCAGATGCCCTCCCATGAGGTTGCACAGGGCAGAAGACCGGGGCTGGGCATTGCCTCTGTGGCACTTGCCGCCGCCTTCGGTGCACAGTCGCTGAATGATCTTTCCGCTATGCTGCAGGAAAGCAAGGTTGCAGGGCTTTCGGTTTATGAATTCTGTGTCGGCAACGGTACGGTACGCAATTTCTTTGAAGCGGTGCTTGGCTGTGTCACCATGGTTGCATTGACCATGCTTGCAATTGCCTGTGCTACGGGCAAAACCAAATGGTTGCGTTTTCCCGCAATTTTGTTCCTTGCCGCCCCGCTGTGGGGAACCCTGCGAGTGATTTTCTATTTCACACACACCACCAGTTATCTTGTGCTTGCAGAACTGTTCTGCGAACTGTATGCTACCATTTTTCTGATGCTGTTCCTGTTCAGCATTGCTCGCTTTTTCACTGAAACCGGCTCTGTCGGCGGCACATGGACCGTGTTTGCAACGGGGCTTCTGAGCACTTTGTTCTGCATGCTCGCAAGCGGCCCTCGTCTTGTTTCGTCCCTTGCCGGCAACGGTACGGTGGAAGGTTTTGACCTGAATCTCATTTTCGGCATGGGAACCTTGTTCTCCGTTGCCGCCGTTATATCCGTTCTGAAACACGGCATCGCTTCCAAAGAGGAAGAAAAAGAAGAAGCCGACCCCGCATTGGTCGGAGAAGATACGCAAATCCCCGTAGAACCGTTCTCCGCAGAATAAGAGGGAATCATGGAACTGTTTTTTTCAAATGTATGGATCGCCGCCCGTCAGGTGCTGATTCTGTATGTCATGGTTGCCGTCGGCTTCGTGTGCGACCGCACCAAACTCTTTACCGAAAAAACAGCAAGACTGACCAATAATCTGCTGTTTTATGTCATCACAACGGCGGTCATCGTCAAGTCCTTTGCCACCACACCTTTTACCCCCGAAACCGCAAAGCAGCTTCTGATTGCTTCTCTTTGTGCGGTGGGCACCCACGTGGTCGGCATTCTGCTGACCCTGCCGTTGTACCGCAAAGGCAGACCGCATGATGTCATTTATAAATATGCCTGCATTTACGGCAATTTCGGTTACATGGCACTGCCGTTGGCACAGGCACTTCTCGGTGACGAGGGTGTTCTGTATTGCTCCATGGGTGTGCTTGTGTTCCAGGTGCTGTGTTTCACACACGGCATCAGCCTGATGAATAAAACGGGCGAAAAAACCAAATTCAGCATCAAAAAAATCCTCCTCAACCCCG
The DNA here is from genome assembly GCA_045605525.1 of Acutalibacteraceae bacterium. Classification (GTDB taxonomy): domain Bacteria; phylum Bacillota; class Clostridia; order Oscillospirales; family Acutalibacteraceae; genus RUG806. Next base: position 80,509 of record JAZUQC010000107.1, on the reverse strand, counting down.
GCATCATCGGTGTTGTGCTCGGCTTGCCGTTCTTTTTGACAGGCATTCAGTTGCCCGATTTTCTGCTTGAACCCGTGGCAGGCATCGCAAGCATGAACACGCCGCTTGCAATGATTCTGTTGGGTACCTATATGTCTGCCTGCGGACTCAAAGGTCTGTTTTCGGACAAACGGCAGTATTTTGTCTTTTTCATCAAGAACATTGCCGTACCGTTTATCATGCTTGCCGTCCTCAAGGGTACGGGTGCGGTAACGGGAACCCTGCTCATTTCTACCCTCATTCAGGCAAGTGCACCGTCTGCCAACAACACGGTCATGTTTGCCGCCATGTACGGCCATGACACGGGTGTTGCAACCCGCACGGTCACATTCTCTACCTTTGCCAGTGTGCTGACGATGCCCTGCATCATCGCACTCGCACAGCTGTGAGTACGGTCGGCAGGCAGGACCTGCAATTATATCTGCACGATACAATATGGGGTGTCTGTCCGTTTGCTTCGGTCAAGGATTATCTTTTGCCCGTACGCTCACGCGATCGTATCCCCGAAAACGCTAAAAGTATTTTGGTGTTTGCGTTTCCGTATCTGCTCGAAGATGAAATTTACACCGATGCACGGCTTTCCCGTTTTGCCGTGCCTGCGGATTATCACATTTTGTGCGGCGAAGTGTTGCAGCAATGCTGTGAACGGCTCTCGCAAGGCTATCCTGACCACACATTCGTGCATTTTGCAGATGCATCGCCCATTCCCGAAGTGTCGGCGGCCGTTGCCGCAGGGTTGGGAGCGGTCGGCAAAAACGGACTTTTGCTGACTGAAAAATACGGCTCCTGGGTGTTTCTCGGTGAAATCGTGACCGACCTTGATGTGCAGTGCGAAGTGTCTGCGCACCGCGTGTGCATCGGTTGCGACAAGTGTATCAAAGCCTGTCCCACGGGTGCGTTGTCCGAAAACGGTTTTTGCCTTGAAAGATGCCTTTCGCACATTTCGCAGAAAAAGAAAATCAGCGAAGAAGAAATAAAAATACTCAAAGCCAACAATACTTTGTGGGGGTGCGACCGTTGTCAGACGGCTTGTCCTTATAACAGCAACGCACAGACCACATTTATGGAACGCTTCCGTGCCACGGCACAGACCATGCTCACCCGTGACGACCCCGAACGGGTTTATATGTGGCGGGGGGAAGCGATATTCCGTAATCTTGAATTGTTGGAAGAATAATTCCGGAGGTTTTATGGCAACTTCTTCCCAAAAAACAGAAGTCATTCCTGCCGCTCTGCTGACACTCATCCGAGCAGGGCGTTGTCCGCATGCACTTCTGTTGGCAGGCGGAAACGATAAGGACCGCAAAAGGTCCGCTGAAACTGTTGCCATGGCTCTGCTTTGTGAAAACCGTGAAGCTGCCCCCTGCGGCAAATGCCGTGCCTGCACCAAGGTCAAAGCGGGATCACACCCCGATCTGAGCAGTTTCACGGGTACGGAAAAAGCCCGTACGGTCGGCATCAATGTCATCCGTGATGGCATTTTGTCTTCCCTTTATGTTGCACCCAATGAGGCACAACGCAAGGTTTATATCCTGCATGATGCAGACGGTATGACCCGCGAAGCACAGAATGCGTTTCTCAAAACACTGGAAGAGCCGCCGCCGTTTGTCAGCTTTGTGCTTGCGGCAAGCGGAACACAGAAATTACTTTCCACCGTGCTTTCGCGTTGCACAACCTTCAACCTCGGCGAAAAGGAACAAAAAGAGGGACCCGAACGCGATATTGCCGCCGCCCTCGCAGCTGCCCTCGCATCGGGCAGTGAATTTGCACTCATTCAGGCGGCTGCTCCCTTGCAGAAAAACCGTCAGTTGGTTCGCAAAACCGCCGTGTTTCTGCAAGGCATTCTGCGTGATGCCGCCGTGGCGGATGTCAATGCCCCCGCATTATCGGGCTGTGACCGCGAGGCGATGCAACTGGGCAATAAACTGACCATGCGGCAGATTACCGATTGCATGTCGGTACTGCGCGACATCATCGGTTATGCCGATAAAAATGCGAACGAAAATCTTCTGCTGAGTGTGCTGACGGCACATCTTGCAGATGTTATGAAAGCCAATCAGGGGACGGTTCTGTGATTGACTTTTAAAAATACTTTTAAAAATATAAATCTTAAAATAATAGGCGATGTCAATCGCAGAACCGTCCCCTGATTGGCTGACCTGAAAGGAAGATGTTTTATGGCCGTTGTTATCGGCGTACGTTTTAAAGATGTGGGCAGGGTCTACTATTTTGATCCGCTTGATTTTCAACTGCAAAAAGGGCAGAAGGTCATCGTGGAAACCGTCCGCGGTGTGGAATGCGGCACGGTTGCACAGGAAAACAAGGAAGTTTCCGATGAAGAAATCGTAAAGCCTCTTAAGCCCATCATCCGTCCGGCAACCGGAAAGGATGAAAAACAGCTCATCACCAATGCCGAAAAAGAGAAAAAGGCATTCGAGATCTGCGAACAGAAAATTGCTGCACGCAATCTGGATATGCATCTTGTGGGTGCAGAGTATACGTTTGACTGTGCAAAACTGCTGTTTTTCTATACCGCACCCAACCGTGTGGACTTCCGTGAGCTGGTCAAGGACCTTGCATCCGTATTCCGTGTGCGCATTGAATTGCGTCAGATCGGTGTTCGTGACGAAGCCAAAATGCTCGGTGGCCTCGGCATCTGCGGCAGACCGTTCTGCTGTAAGGAATTTTTGTCGGACTTCCAGCCTGTTTCCATCCGCATGGCAAAAGAGCAGGGCTTGTCCCTCAATCCCGTCAAGCTCAGCGGTACCTGCGGCAGACTGATGTGCTGCCTGAAATATGAGCAGGCATCTTATGAACACCTGCTGAAGATCACGCCCAAGGTCGGTGCACTCGTGGATACGAGCGAGGGCAAGGGTACGGTTGTGGACAATAACCTGCTGACGGGGATTCTCAAGGTTCGTCTGGATCGCCGTCCCGATGCCGCACCGCTGGTTGTGCACCGCAAGGACTGCAAATTGCTTCGCGACGGACAGATCAGGCTCGATAAATCCGAACTCGAAGCTCTGAAAGGCATTGAATGATATATCGCATAATATTTCTAAAACTTTTGTTTTTCCCTATTGATATTTAACTGTCATGTGCTACAATGATATTACATTATTAAAAAAGGAGGCACTCTCATGGCATACGTGATTTCTTCTGATTGCATCGCTTGCGGTGCTTGCGCAGGTGAATGCCCGGTCGAAGCTATCTCCGAAGGCGATGGCATCTATGTCATTGACGCTGATGCTTGCATCGAATGCGGCGCTTGTGCAGATGCTTGCCCCGTCGGCGCTCCGGTAGCTGAATAAGCAACCCTCAAAAAACGAAAAGACCTCTCACTTTGGTGAGGGGTCTTGCGTTTTTTATGCAAAATAAAAGGAGTGCATTGCGGATACAGAAGATGTAAATTACGGTTTGTCGGGCAAAGCCCGATAAACCGCAATTTATATCTTTTCTTTTCAATATCTTTGTTGTATAATGAAGAAAAACAAAAAGGGGTGCTGTTTATGCTTACGAAAAGACAATCTTCCGCCTTGGCAGACATCGGCTCTGCGATCAAACGGATTTTTAAACTGATTTTCAAGGGTGAGTTCAAGGCTGTTTTTGCGCTTGTTGCCGTGCTCGGTCAGTTGTTCGGTGCAGTCATTTTTGAAACACCTGTCACTCCGCACAAGGACTCCATCGATATGAACAAATTTGAACTCGTGTGGGAAGATGATTTCAACAACGGTTTTGACACCACGCGTTGGCAAGGGCATTATGTGTACGGTGCCAACGACACACAGAAGCGCGATGTGGCATACTGGAACCGCGATCAGGTCAGTTTTACCGATGACGGTTGCCTTGCCATCACGGTCGAATACAAGGAAGACGGCCCCGCGGGTGCAAACTACTACTCCTACGGAATGGAAACCAACCCCAACAAGCAATACGATGCAGGCTATGAAGGTTATGAACAGCTTTACGGTTATTTTGAAATGCGTTGTATCCTGCCCAAGGGAAAGGGGCTGAATCCTGCATTCTGGCTTTTGACCGACGGCATGTGGGATGATGACACCGACGGCGGTATCACGGGCGCGGAGATCGATATTTTTGAAACCAAAACGGACTTTGAGGGTACGTATCTCAACAGTATTTACCACACCGTGCATGTGGATTCCTATGAAGAAGCCCACAAGCAGGAAATTCAGGGCTGGTACTATGCAGACGACCCCTACAACAAGTTCAACACCTACGGTGTGGAATGGAACGAAAACGAATATATTTTCTATGTCAACGGCATTGAAACCGCAAGAACCTCGTTTGAGGGTGTCTGCCGGGTGCCGCTGTATCTCATCATTTCCGTCGGCGTGGATGACAAGGTTGCCGACAGTGAGCACCTGCCCGCCACTATGCTCGTAGATTATGTAAGATGTTATCAGTATAAATAAGGTGATCATATGAAAAACAAACTTTTCCGCATTTTTAATTCCAACGGTTATCTGTTTGCTGTTCTTGTGCTTTCCACACTTGCACCCGTGTTCAGCTATGCCGCAAGAGCAACCTGGGTTTTTGTGAACATCACGGTCAATTTTGCACATTTCACAACGGTGCTTCTTTGTGCGATGATTGCCAATGCCGTTGCGGCGGCGGTGTTGACAGCATTGCGCATTTACGGCAAAGCAGATTTTACAAACAAGGTATATAAGGTCTTTTTTATTCTGACTTCGGTGTTCACCCTCATTTTCACCATTGCCGCCATTTCCTTTTTCAGCGGTATGTGCCACGGTGAAAACAAAGAAGTTTACACACTGTATCTGCAAAATAGTCTGCCCTTGGCTTCGGTGTTCATTGCAGTCCCCGTTTTGGCTCTCTTTGTGCCCAAAATGCCGAAAAAGGCAAAAATTGCGGTTTGTGCAGTGGTGTTCAGTATCACCGCATTGGTGCTTATTGATAATATTTTCCCACTCAATCCCTACAAAATCACATCCGAGCCCATTGTTTTTGATAACGGTGGTGGGTACAGCGTGGTTTTTTCCACCAATGACCAAGGCATAGCTTACATTGAATATACCTACAACGGGGAAGATTATAAGGTCTTCGATGCCACAGGCGGCAAGATTCATACCGACAAACGCATTCACAGTATGCAGGTACCCTATGAACACCTCAAAAACAACATCTACCGTGTGGGGACGGTGCGTGTCATTGAATCTTACAGTTACGGCAGTCGTTTGGGGAAAGAACTGATTTCCGCCGATTATACGCTTTCTGTCAACGAGGGTGAAACACAGGAATATCTTGTTCTTTCCGACTGGCACACATGGGTGGAGAGAGCCTATGCCGCAACTGAATACCTTGGGTCGTATGATGCAGTCATTCTGCTCGGCGATGCCACCCCCGGTGTGGATTTTGAAGAACAGGTTATTTCCAACATTGTGCAGTTTGCAGGGGAACTGACCAAGGGAGCCAAGCCCGTGCTGTATGTGCGCGGCAATCACGAAACCCGCGGCAACTATGCAAGCGAACTTTCGGGTGCACTGGGGCTTGATGAATTTTATTTCACCGCCGATATGGGGGACTACAGTTTTGTTGTTCTCGACAGCGGGGAAGACAAGGACGATTCCCACCCCGAATACGGATCTACGACCGACTACAATACCTACCGCGCAGATATGATCAAATGGCTTGGCGGCGTGGAATTTGAAAATGAAAAAATCATTGCCTTGTGTCATTCGTGGCACATCAGCGATGTTGAACCCGAATTGTCCAAGGCGGGCTGGGATGAACTCGACCGCATCGGTGCAAGAATGCTGCTTTCGGGCCACATTCATCAGTGCCGCATGATAGGTAGCACTGAAAGTGAACAGGCATTTTTGTCCAACTACCCCAATATGCTCGCTTATGCCGACGGCGGCAATCGTGATGACCTCTTCATCGGCTCCAAAATGACCCTTTCTCCCGACGGAATCCATCTTCTTGCCATTGACCAGAACGGAGAAGAAAAGTTCAATAGAAATTTCACATGGGTTGCGGAATAATTAAGGTATTTTTTAACTTTGTATATAAAATAACGGATAAAGTTGGAAATTTTCGACAAAAAAGGTCTTCCATTTTTGTGCAATCTGTGTTATATTATGTTTGTATGATTGTCCTGCTGAAAAAACGGGCAGGCTTTCATATAAAATGTAAAAAATATTTTTAAGGAGCAACCAAAAATGAAAAAACTCATCGCAATCCTTTTAGCAGTCCTCATGCTCGCAAGCTTTGCAGCCTGCACCGCAAACGAAGATCCCACCGAACCTGCAACCGACGAAAGCGTGACTGATGAAATCGTGACTGACGAAATCGTGACCGATCTTGTTTCGGACGGCAATGTTTCCGAAGAAATTACCGACGAAGTTGCTGCTGATGACAGTGCCGCTGTGGCAGCTCTTTCCGCTGTGTGGAACGAAGTTGTTGCTGACGAAGCTCTTATCACCGCTTTCGGTGCAACTTCCGCTGAAGAAGTTGCCGGCTATTTCATGGCTCCTGCCGCTTTCGATATGAGTGATGCAGAATTTGTTTCCGCTACATTCCAGATTTCTGCTGACAATGCAGCCAATGTTGAAGAAATCGCTTATGTTATGCACATGATGAACGCTAACAACCTCACCGCTGCCGCTTTCGTTCTTGCAGAAGGCACCGATGCTGCTGCTTTTGCTGACGGTCTGAAGACCGACATCGCTGCCGCACAGTGGATCTGCGGTGCTCCCGAACAGGTTGTTATTGCAGAAGTTGACGGTATTGTCGTTTCTGCATTCGGCGGTGCTGATGTCATCAACGCTTTTAATACTGTTCTTTCCGCAAACGGCACCGTTCTTGTTGAAGATGCTATCGGCTGAGTTCAATAAAAACAAATCGCACAACCCTTTAAATTAAAATAATTGCACACACGGAGGATGTTTTATTATGCTTTTTTCGAGTATACCGTTTTTGTATTACTTCCTGCCGTGTGTGCTTATTTTATATGCACTTGTCCCGAAAAAGTTTAAAAACTTTGTTCTCATGCTCACTTCGCTCGTGTTTTACGGCTGGGGTGAGCCGAAATATGTCATCCTGATGGTGCTTACCATCGGCATAGGCTATATTTCGGGTCTGCTTATTGAAAAATTTGTTGACACAAAACCGAAGCTCGCAAAAACGGCACTCGTCATAACGGTGCTCACTGACCTCGGTTTTTTAGGCTATTTCAAATATGCCAATTTCTTTGTCGAAAACTTTGTCGCCTTGACGGGATTCGACGTAAATCTTCTCAACATTGCACTTCCCATCGGCATTTCGTTTTATACTTTTCAGATTCTCTCTTACAGTGTGGACGTTTACCGCAAAGATGTCCCCGCCCAGAAAAATCCCGTCAACCTTGCCGCTTACATCACGATGTTTCCCCAACTCATTGCAGGTCCCATCGTGCGTTACTCTGACATTGCAGAGCAACTTGTCAGCCGCACGCATACCTTTGAAAAGACCGCCTTCGGCATCCGCCGCTTCATTATCGGCCTTTCCAAAAAAGTGCTTCTTGCCAATATTTTAGGCGAAGTCTGCGATGCGTTCAAGGCAAGCGACGATAAGAGCGTGCTGTTTTTCTGGTTGTATGCAGTGTGCTATATGCTGCATGTTTACTTTGACTTTTCCGGTTATTCGGATATGGCGATCGGACTTGGTTCCATGTTCGGATTCCGTTTTATGGAGAATTTCAATTATCCTTATATTTCCGCTTCCGTTACCGAATTCTGGAGGCGGTGGCACATGTCGCTGGGCACATGGTTCAGGGATTATGTGTATATCCCCCTCGGCGGCAACCGTTGCAGTAAGGTGCGGCATTGTTTTAATATTTTTGTGGTGTGGATGCTCACGGGCTTCTGGCACGGTGCAGACTGGCCGTTCATCGTGTGGGGCATTTATTTTGCAATTCTTTTGATGATCGAAAAATTCTTCCTGCTCAAGCACCTGAAAAAGATGAAAGTGCTCAATCATGTGTATGTGCTTTTGTTTGTACTGTTCAGCTTTGTCATTTTCAACGCCGCAGACATGGGCGAAGCGGTGCGTTATTTAGGCGGCCTGTTCGGCGTGGGCGGTTACGGTTTTGTCAGCGATTCGTTCTTCTGGTATGTGCGTAATTATGCGGTGGTGATTATCATCGGACTTGTCGGTGCGACCCCGCTGATTAGAAATGTCTGCCTGAAACTGCACGAAAATGAGAAAACACAGAAGATGCTCAATGTGATTGAACCCGTGGTGCTTGTAGTCCTGCTGGCACTCGTCACGGCATACCTTGTGGACGGGTCTTATAATCCGTTTTTGTATTTCAGATTTTAAGGGGTGATTTTATGAAAACTTCTCTCAAAAATAAAATCATCTGTATTCTCCTCGCCGTCCTGCTGTTCGGACTTTCGGGTTTTGCCGTTCTGCGTCCGAAGGATGAATACTCCGCCTCGGAACGCAGACAGCTTGCACAAATGCCGCCCGTTTCCGTCAAAACCATTTTGTCGGGCACTTTCATGACCGAATTTGAAGAATACACCCTTGATCAATTCCCTCTGCGTGAAGCCTGGCGTACACTCAAAGCCCTCACCAACAAATATATTTACAACAAGACAGAAAACAACGGCATTTATGAACTTGACGGCTACTATGCCGACGGGCAGTATCCGTTGGATGAAAAAAGCATGGCGTACGCCGTTAAGATTTTCAATTCCGTGTATGACCGCTATTTTGCCCAAGGCGATTATAATGTTTATTTTTCGCTGATTCCCGACAAGAATTACTTTCTTCAGGAAGATGCAAAACAGTTGCGTGTTGATTATGACCGCTATAAAGAGATCGTACGTGACGAATTGTCCCGTTTTTCTTATATTGAAATTTTTGATACCCTGCAAATCGACTCCTATTACAAGACCGACACACACTGGCGGCAGGAAAAAATTCAGCCGACCGCAGACCGCCTGCTGCAAGGCATGAATATGACAAAATCGATTGATCCTGCTTATGAAATCAAAGAATTGGACGTTCCGTTTTACGGTGTTTATTACGGGCAGGCGGCACTTCCCGCCGAAGCGGAAACCATTTATTATGCCGATACCGACCGCTTTGCCGATGTGAAAGTTTATGACCACGAAAACCGCAAGGATATCGGTGTGTATGACTTTGAAAAAGCAAACGGCAAGGACCCGTATGAGTTCTTTTTGTCGGGGCCTTTGTCGCTTGTGACGGTCGAAAACCCCGACGCTGCCACCAACCGCGAGCTGTTTTTGTTCCGCGATTCCTTCGGCAGCAGTATTGCACCGTATTTTATTGATTCTTATGCAAAGATCACCCTCATCGACATCCGCTATCTGGCAAGCGGTATGGTCGGCAATTTTATAAAATTCTCCGAAGGGGCGGATGTTTTGTTTCTGTATTCAACGATGATCCTCAATGCATCCAACGCACTGAAATAATCACAAAAAATCAAGCCTCCGTTTCCCAAGCCCATAGGGAACGGGGGCTTGTTGTTGCCCCCTTATGATTTGGCAGACACAACAGCATCGTCATATGTTAAAATACTTGTGATGCTTAAAGGCGTTGAGAAAAAGGTGAACGAATACCGTCCTTTTTCTGCCGTGCCCGTGTGGTCGGCAAACAAAACATCCGCACCCGTCAGCCCTGCTTCTTCAGCCATGGCGGCGGCTTCATATTCGCTTACCCCGCAAAAAGAAACAATCAACAATTGTGTGAATGCAAGAAAATCATCCGTCGGGGCGGTTTCTTTTTCCGCTGTCAGCAGAAGTTGTGTCAGTTGTCCTTGGGCATCTTCCTTACAGCTCAACAACAGGTCATCTTCCTGCACGAGCGAAAACGGAATCTGATAATATCCGTTATATAACGTTACCCCTTCCAATGAAAACGCATACCGTTCATTCTGCATTTCCAGCCGCCGTGACAACTCCTGCATGCCGAAGCGTCGGGGGGCATTGCATCCCGCGCACAACACAAGAGTGATTGCAAGAAAAAGTGAACAGAATCTTTTAATTTTCATTTGAAACGCTCCTTTTGAGTGTATGTAAATTACGGTTTAGCGGGGAGTTGGTTGTTTGCCGTAGGGAATGCATATTATGCATTCCGACCCCGTCCTGCCAAGGTGATACGTGCTCCTCGGTAGGGGTCGGCGTCTCGACGACCCGTGTTTGGATTTCAAAATTATATCATTTATTGTATCGATTATGTATTATTTCAAATAATAATGTTCAAAATCAATGATTCTTTTACCCGCATGCGGGATGCCGAGGGCGTCATCCCCTACAGGATAAAAAACCAAGTCGGACAGGGTCGGAACGCATACTATGCGTTCCCTACGTGCCCCGATAAACCGTAATTTATCTCCTTTTCATTCCTATTCATTTCCATATAAAAAAAGACCGATGCATCCGCATCGATCTTTCGGTTATCTTTATTCGTGGGTGAGTTGTTTGATCCATTTGAATCGGTTGACCTTGACCACCGCTACGGCACATTTTGTGATCTGATCGCTCTTTAAAAGGAAAAACGTGACGGGAATCGGCCATTTGAATACAAATGCAGACAAGAAAGACAACGGCAATACAATGCCCCACATGAAAATAAGGTCATTTTTGAGCACGAATTTTGTGTCACCGCCGCCCGAAACGATCCCGCAAAGGCAAGGGGCTTCATAAGAAGAGCCGATGACCGTAATCGACAGAATGATCAGGAACGTGTTTGCAAGTGCCGCCGTCTGTTGCGAAACATCATAAAACGAAAGGATCAGTCCCTTGCTTGCAAGCAGAATCGCACAGGAAATGCCCCCGATTGCAAGGAACATCCATTGCAGTGTTTTTGCATATTTTTTGACACGGTCTGTGTCCCCTTCGCCGACGGTCTTGCCGATAATAACACCTGCGGCATTGGAGGAGGACGAATACAGCACGCTGATGACCTGATAAATCGGTGCTGCAATGGCATTCGCGCCGATGGCGGCTTCGCCGAGTCTGCCGATAATGGCAGTCTGCACCGTCATGGCAATGCCCCAGGAACTGCCTGACAAAATGATCGGTACCCCCGTCTTTATGTAGTCACGCATATACACTTTTTCAACACTGAAAAAGTCTTGCGGGCGCAGTTTCAGTTTTTTGTCAATGAGCAGAACATAAATCAGCACGGTCAGCAGTTCCGCAATTCTTGCTGTGATGGTGGCATAAGCCGCACCCTTGACACCCAACTGCGGGAAACCGAGATTGCCGAAAATCAGGCAGTAGTTGAGGAAGATATTCACAACCAGTGCCACAAGGGACACCGCGAAGCCGATTTTTACGCTTTCCACCGAACGCATCAGGGCAATCAGCAGATTTGTGACGGCAAAAATAACATACGAAAAGCCCATAATCCGCAGGTATACGGCTCCCGCCTCCACAATGGCGGTTTCGTTGGAGAGCAGATAAAGCACTTGTTGCGGAAAGGCACTGACAATCAGCCCCAACGAAAGGCTCAGCCCCGATGCAAGCAGAAAGCCTGCCGAAAAAATTTTGCGGATGGGGGCAATCTGCCGTTTGCCCCAGTATTGGGATGCAATCACAGCCACACCGTTTGCCGCACCGTTGACAAGCATCTGCAACAGAAACTGAATCTGGTTGGCAAGGCTGACACCGCTCATGGCAACTTCGGAAAAACTGCCGAGCATGATATTGTCAACAAGGTTTACACTGAAAATGATGATATTCTGCAGAGCCATAATGCCTGCAAGGCTGAAAAAGGTCTTGTAAAAGGAAGAATTTTTCTGTTTCATCTTTTATTTCCTCTTCATTTCATCCGAAAATCAATCCCATTGTAGCATATATTCAGAAAAAGAAAAAGAAAAAATGCAAAAATTTTATTTGAATTCAAAAAAAAGGAGAAAATCACCAAAAGAATATTTGACAAAAGCAGATTTTTCGTTTATAATAAATTTGAACATACTATGAAAGGAGTCTGAAGCCATGTATAACGAAATGATGAATGCAATCCCCGATTTTGTCCATGTTCTTCTTTCCTGGTTGGAAGTAATTCTCGGTACTTTGCTTGAAGGTCTCGGAATTATTGACGTTCCTTCTCACGAAGGCACAGATGTCGGCGGCGATGAAGCAACTGAATAATCAAAAATAATCAATAAAAGCAGCACGGTTGCCCGTGCTGCTTTTTTTTAATCTGCCATACAGGGATAGTAGTCGTTGAACAGGAAAACGTATGTGTAATGAATATCGGTGGACAGATTGAATGTGCCGTTGATGAGTGCAGAGTCAATTTTAATATTTTGCAACATGTTGAAATTGATTGTGTAAAGGCAGGCGATAGGTTCAAGGGTTTCGCTGTCAAAATACCAATCTGCCGAGCCGGAAGATATCGCACTCGGGCAATCAATGTACATATCCGAGCCGTCTGTGCTTGTTTTCTGGGGAAACTGATTGCACAGTGTCGGCAATGAGAGCCCGTAAAAACGCTCCATGATCAGCGGATCTTCCGCCGTACCTGCAATGGTTTTTCCGTTTGCAGCATAGGTATAAACATTGCTGCTGCCGTTCATCTCACCCGTGGCGGTTGCCGTTTCATCATGAATTTTTATGCTGATTTTAATGGCATCCGTAACGGCTTGCGTGTTTTTGTAGTCAGAAATATCATACGTGGTCGTTACTTCTTCCCCTTCAACGGTTTTCACAATATCAAAGGTCTGCGGTAATGTGTTCAGCACGTTGACCGTTTGCCCGAAGCTGATATCCAGGCTTTTTATGTCGTCAGGAGTCAGGTCACTGATATGTGCCTTGGTCATGGCAGGCATGTTATTATCGGTAATGGTGCGGTTTTCGTTGGGAGCACTGTATACACGCTTTTCGTAATCAAGTGATTCCCTGAGCAGTGCTTCAAGGCCGAGAATCAGTTTGATGCTTGTACTGAAATCGGAGGTGGCATTTTTGGTGTCGGTATAACGAAGAACGGTGATCGCTCTGTCGGTGTTTTCCTCTGTTTTCAGGCGGTTGACATTGTTGTTAAACCAGTTGAGAATATCCGCTTGTGTGGCGGTTTTTTTGTCGTTACAATCGGTGCAGGTGCTTGTGAAAGTACCGTCAGCGGATTTTTTCCATGTACCGTAATTGTGTCCGCCTTTGGTGATTTCCTGTTCTTTCAGACCGCAAACGCAGGCACGTTCGATCAGTCCGTCCTGCGTGCAGGTGGCGGGACGGTTGACGGTTTCAACCAATTCGCACTGCCCGGATTCTACGATTTTGCAGATTTTGCAATCTCTGGAATGGATGTTGCCCAGGCGGATATAATCGTTCCAATCGTGGCCTTCGGCGGGAATTACGTCGATCAGGTTCGACAATCCGCATTTTTCACACTGTTCGGAAAGAATGGTCGCTTCGGTGCATGAGCCCGGCACCGAAGTGTCCTTCATGGTGTGTGTATGATAAAAGGTATTGATTTTCTCAAGACCGACCGAGGCACGCAGTACCAGTCTTGCATCCCCTGCGGAAACGGTGCCGTCAAAGTCAACGTCGGCGAGAATGGTTTCATTTTTATCGAGCGTTTCAATGCCGACAGAAGCACGCAGAATCAATCTTGCATCCCCTGCAGACAGGGTTGCGGAACCGTCAATATCGCCCATCAGCAGGTCATAATCCGCCGCATACACGGGCACAAGCAAGGATGCAAGAAGTGCAAGAATCAGCAGGAGAGAGAGGGGTGCTTTTTTCATATAAAAACCTCTTTTGTTACAATTGTTGTCCGTGGGGGACTTGAATTTATTGTAGCATACTTGGTTGAACTTGTCAATTGTGAACAAATTGAAAATATAATGAAAAAAATTGTAAACAAAAAAAGGTTCTTCATGAAAAGTTGAAGGATTTTTGATTAAGGGGAATGCAAATTACGGTTTATCAGGCTCTTATCAATGAAAATTTTCCTCTCAAACACTTGTCGCCCCTGAAAGGGGAGATGTCACGAAGTGACAGAGGGGTTAACCAAGTTTGCACAAATTTGGTCAATAAAGTTTGATGTAGCCGATTGAACCCCTCTGTCTGCTGACGCAGACATCTCCCCTTTCAGGGGCGACAAGGGTGGAGGAGGGCGGTCTGTGCGTAACCCCAACTCCCCGACAAACCGTAATTTATAATTCAAAAAGCCGTCCCTACGGACGGCTATCGTTTTATGCTTCCGGTGTTTCCGGAGTCATGTATTCCGTGATGATATTGATGATCGCCTGGGCGGTGGGCTTTAGATCATAACTCATGCCAAGTCCGTCAATGTCGAAAACGGTGAAGGTGTACTGCGGATCGGATGCGGGGAACGAGCAGGTGATGAACTTATTGTTACGCGTACCCGTGATTTCCGCCGTACCCGTTTTGGCATACACTTCGCCTTCAAGGCCGTTATAGATAAAGCCGTATTCATCTCTGCCTGCCGCAAGCATACCTTCTTTGACAAGTGCACACGCATTGGGGCTGACCACATAGGGCAGTTCCTGCGGAAGGGTCTGCGAAATGAGCTTGCCGCGGCGGTTTTCGGTATGGCTTACAAACCACGGGGTATGCATGGTACCGTCCGTTACGATGGCAGAAGTAAGAATGTTCATATAAAGCGGGCTGACGAGCATTTTACCCTGTCCGAACGAGGATTGCACAAGCTCATTCGGATCGGCAGTGGTGATCTGATGACTCTGCGAGATCTCACCCAACTGCGTGATGATGACTTCGTTAAAGCCGAGCTGTGCCATCCCGCGTACGAATTCACCCGTTGAGAACGAGCCCCCCAGATTGCAGAACTGCCATGCGGCGGTACTGAACCAAACATTCGAGGATTCCTTGATGGCATCCTGCATGTACATATCGGCATACGCGGTGCCTTCATAGTTGCTGACAGGGGCAATGTTTTCACCGAATTCAACCTTGCCTCCGTCATAGATTTCGGGGTTATAGTTATTTTCGGCCAGGATGCAGGCGGTGATGAGCTTGCCGACCGATCCGGGAGTCAGGCTTGCCATACAGTTGTTGACGAATTCACCGTTCTGATACAGTGCATTCGCATCTGCTGAAGGCAGGGTGAAATCATAGGACGGCAGGCTGATCATGGTCAGCACTTCGCCTGTTTTGGCATCGGAAACGACCACACCGCCTGTATCAATTCCGCCGAGTAATTGATAGATTGCATTCTGCATTTCCACATCGACGGTCAGATGCACATTGTCACCGTGACCAGACTTGATGTTTTCGCGGCGGTAGCCGATGAGATCGGAATAAAAATAGCTTTCCACCGCACGCTGACCGTAAGTGCTGCCCATCAGATGTGCAATGCTTTCGATGTAGCGGTATTCTCTGTATTTTTGTCCGTTTTCAGTCACGGTTTTGGCAATGATTTCGCCGTTGCGGTCAAAAACGGTGCCCTTGATGTTGTAATCCTCCAGATATGCCACCGTAATTCGGTCATATTCGGGATCCACTATGGAAATGTTATTGCTTGCCGCCGACCAGAGTGTGACACCCAACAGCAGAATGACCACCAGAAACATCGCAAAGCTCATGCGGGTGACCATCAGCAGGTTGGTCATTCCCCCTGCCTTGCCGGGATTGCGCAGAAGGGCGGCGAAGCGATGAATGCTTTCATCCTGCTTCTTTTTGCCGGGATAATGGACACCCTTATCCGATCCGGAAACCGTCTTCTTCATGCACACGTGCTCCTTTCTCTTCATTTTCTGCCGTATTCCATGCGTCGGCAAGACGCTGTTTTTTGTCCATATAATCGGCATCCGCAAACAAAACGATGGCAATCATCATCAGTGTGACGGTCACACTTGAGCCGCCGCGACTGACAAGCGGCAAGGTGATACCCGTCAACGGAATAAGATTGTTGACACCGAGAATATTGATGACCATCTGCACAAGCACAGAGGTGATCATGGTAAAAACAAGATAACGGTTAATCATGTCGCAGTTGCTGCTGATGAGCGAGAACGCGGAGTCTGCCAGCAAAAGATAGGCAAACAGTAAAACGATGATGCTCACAAATCCGCCGCACTGCAGAACACTTGTGTAAATATAGTCTGCATCCCCGACCGCAACATAGTGGAACACAGGTGCCTGCACGGGGACAAACTCACTGATGCCGATGGCTTTGAGTGCCGCAGCAGGCTGATAGTTGCTTGCGGTCTGAATATACTCACGCACACCGGGCAATCGGTCAGGATCGGTGCCGTGAATATCCGCAACATTCATCACACGCCAGTAAATTTTTTCATACTGACGGGTAAAGAAGGTGCTTTCGGGTTCACGCCAGGGCTCTTCCCCCTCTTGCAGTTCGCCTGCCGCCTCGCGTGCGAGAAGATCTTCCTTTTCTGATACGGTGAGGGTGTATTTTGCTTCGATGTATTCATTGCCCTCTTTGATCATAACACCCGTAATGGGAATACAGATGACCAGTGCTGCGGCAATGAGCAGCCCCGTGTAGATCCAGTTGCGGTTTGAAACAATAAGAAACAACACAAAGCTCAACACGATAACCACAATGCTTCCGAATTCGCCGAGCAATGCATAATAGCCGAGCATCACGACCAACGAGCCGAACAGCATAACGGTTCTGAAAATAAACCAACTCTTATGTTCTTCGGGAAAACCGCCGACAAAAGCGAGCAGGAACAGAAAGGCAAATTTGAGGAACTCACCCGGCTGAAAGCCTGCAAGCCACTGGTCGCTGCTGTCGGTATTGCTGCCGCGTGTTTTCAGCAAAACCAGAAACACAACACAGGCAACGCAAAACAGAACAGTCAGTGCATAACAAAACATGGGGTTATTTTTATTTGTCTGCGTTCCGGCAAGGGCTTTTCTTTTGAGAAATGAAGTCATGAACGCACAGAACAAGCCCGCAACACAACCGACCGCAAGAAAAACGGCAAGACGGCTGACGCTGTATTCGGCAGAAACAACACCTTTTGCATTGCCGAAGAAACGGTGGCTGAACACGACCTGCCCCGCAATGCCCGAAGACAGCAGCAGATTGACAGCACACAGCACTTTACCGCAGACGGTCATGGGTCTGCGTGCGGCAAGCAATTTAATGACAAGTACTTCGGCAATGTCAAAAAATGCATAGATCCCCAGCAGATATCCCACTTCTTTTTTGAGATTAAAGCCGAAGCCAAGGCAGAGAAGAAGATAGATCTGATAAACGGCAGGCATAAAAATCTGCACTTCGGTAATACCCGTCACACGGCGGAACATCTGCAACGCCCGCACATAGATTCCCTTTTGCTTGACTGCAATCATTCGCCATCCCCTCCTTCTTCAGCTTCTTCCTTGTTCACTTCAGCGGGAACAATCATATTTTCCCCGTCTTCCCGGGCATCATATGCCCACATTTCAATAAAATAGTGATTTTCAATATGAAAAATGGTTTTTACGGGATTTTTGCGTGAACTGACGCAAATGAGCAGATTATTCTGTGCAACGGTACGGTAATCGAATCCCTCGGGATACAACGACCAGTCCCCGTGGCGGTAGGGTTCATCGTCACCCGTTACGCAGACATGGAATGCCCCCATTGCCTGCATGACCACATAGCCGTTCAGGCTACGGTCAAAAAACACCGAGCACCACACATCACCCACCTGCATATTGCCCGCATGCAGGCAGATATCAAAGGTGTCGGCATTGCCGAAGGTGAAATTCTTTTTTTGTGTTGTAATCAGCGTACCTTCCCCCCGCGGCCATTCATGCAGACGCACACGCATGCAAAATACCGTTTCGTTTTCTTCGGTTTCAACTGTCGGCGGCGAACTCCGGTGCGGCAACAGCATGGAGATCATATCTTTCCACTGCTGACGCAGGGTCTGCAATGACAAGGCTGAGCGAATGGAAGAACGCAGTTCGGAATCTTTTGAAAATTTAGCCATTTGCTCTCTCCTTTCACCACAGCAATTGCAGCAGACCTGCCGCTATCAGAACGACCGCAGCCGGCAGAAGATAATCCGCAGTACCGTGACGGCGGATTATGAGCGTCTGCACCAGAAGCAGCAGCACACCCAATCCGCTGAACACACCGGGAACGATCAACTGCAATACTGACTCTGCAGGCAGGATCGGCAGAATGATAAACAGTACCGACACAACCACAAACACCGTCAGGAACAAACACACATACGGCGCAATGCGATGCAGGGCATTTCTGACTGCGGTGGCTTTGCGTTTCTTTTCGTCAAATTTTCCTGCCGCCGCTCCCGACACGGGATACAGGCACAGGCAGAATTCACGGCGTAACTGCACAAGCAGCTCTGCATATGCCGTCTGACCGCCCTGTAATGTCAGAATATCGGTTGCAAGCACCGCCAACTGACGCAGAAGCAGTTTTTCAATTTTCGGCTGAATACGCATGGTAGGTCTGAATTTTGCATTGGCAAGAATGACGGGAATGTATTTTTTGAAATCCGCCCAGGTGCAGTCCCTTTCAAGCAACAGGCAAAGACGTTCGAGAATTCCCATCTGCACAGCGGGGAGGTCTTCCCCTTTTTTGGACAGCTTGACCTCTGCGAGTGCCTGCAGGGAATTGACCGATTCGGGCAGTTTTTTTGCCTTGGGCTGTTCGGGCAGCTCCTGTTCGGAAGCCCCCATGGTACGCAGGCAATGCAAAAGTTCTTCGTAGCTGATCATTTTTTCCGTCAACACGGAAATGACGGTCTGCCTGAACACGGGATTGTGTGCGGCACGCTGTTTGCTGACCGAACAGACCCATGCAATGGTTTTGCGGTCCTGTGCCGCGGCAAGCAGGTCTTCGTTGCGGATATCAAGCACCTCGCTGACCGCCTGTGCGGTTGCGGGATCGGTATAAAGTGTGTTCAGGCAGTTGATCCATTCTTCTTCCCGGGTTTCAACATATCCGTCTGCGGCGACATCTGCCGCATATTTTGCATAATCGGGGTTTTTGCGTTCCAATGAACGCACACCCTTAAAAATATTTTCAGGGGTCGCATCCTGCGGCACCTTCAGGGTCAGTGCCATAACGGATTTCATATTCAGAAGCAATGCATACCCGTTTTCGTTTTCGCCCCAGCGATCATACAGCGATTGAATAACCGTCGCTTTTTCATCGTAAGAAGCACCGCTGCAAATGCCTGCATACAAAAGGAAAAACGGATCATTGCCGTCGGCAGGCAATTCACCTGCCGTTCGACTGAACAGTGCATTGCTTTCCATAGCAGTACGCATTTCTTTTGTTTTGGGCATGTTACGAAGACTCTGCAGCAGAAAAACGGCACACTGTGAAAACCATTTTTCATCCATTCTGCCGAAGAATTGCTCCGTTATACGCAGATCCACCTGTCGGTCCGACAATTTCAGATCCGGCACACCACGCAGAAGCAGATACAGAAAATCGAGTGAGAAATGTCCGCCCTGCAGGCAGGCAACCGTCCATTTCTGTACCAGCGGCAGAATATTACAGCGGTAAGCGGCAAGACCAAAATCGGCAATATAGGTCCCCAGTGCGGTAAAAATGCCGAGCGGATCATCATCAGAACGAAGGGGAATGGAATGCTCATGATCAAAATGGGCTTCGGTGTTGCCCACCGCAAACAGATAATTGCAATCGTAGGTCGTTTGCAGGGTTGCGGGATCCGCGGTAAATCGCATACGCACCTTGTTGTGCATTTCTTCGGGCAACACGCTGAGTACAAACAGTGCCGCATTTGCCGACAGCCCATTCATGGCTCCTGCCTGCAACTCGGCAGGAAAACGGAAAACGGCGGCAAACTTGCCCAATGAAAGTATGGGTTTGAATGCAAGATATACAAGACGACTCAGCTGTGCACGGTCACGATTATAAACGGCTGATACAGAATCCGTTTCGGTGACGGGCAAGGTGAGTGCCGTGCGTGCAAGCTCTTTTTCCTGTGTACCGTGGTCTGCCGTGCTCTGCATCAGCAACAAGGCACGCAGGCGGTTAACAAACGGATCCTGCGGAAGGTTGAATTCCCTGTTGAAGGTTTTTTCCGCAATGGTGACGGTATGATAAAAATAATCTCTTGCATACTGTGCATCGCGGCTGATGAAAATTTTGCAGAAGCCCCCCAGCGGCGGGCAGAACACCAGCCGTTCATCACGCTGATCGCCGCCGAAAGCCAGTGTGCACATGAAGTTTTCAAGCGGACCACGCAAGGCGGCAGGGATGGTGGTACTCATGGCAGTGATCTGCAGACCTGCCTGATTGGGAGAATTATAATAAAAAGAGTCAAAATTGGCATGACATGTATTTTCAGGCATGTGAATCCTCCTTCAGAAGCCACACAAGCGGATCAAACAGGTTGATCGGCTTCCATGTGTCTATGTCAAAATGCAGTGTAGACTGATCCAAACCGTTGTCCGCACCCAAAGCGGAAAACGGGAACAAGCCGATATCATCGGCATTTTTCTGTGCGGTTTCAGTATTGACGGAATCCCGCAGCAGATTTCGCAGATAAAAATTGATATACAGACGGCGCATCTGCTCCTCAGGTCTGGCAGTGCGTGATTTTGCGGATTCGGTCAGATAAATATGTTCATTGCACAGATGTGTTACCCATTGCTTTGCATCCGTTGCCTCAAATACGGCACAAAAGGCGGGGTCGGCGGTTATAAAAGAAAACAGGGTGTTGATATCATCCTCGCCGTTTTCTTCCACAAACAAAGCACGCATTTTGTCTTCATAACGATTGCAAAGGAACAGTCCAAGGGATTCGGGCGAACAATGCAGATAGCCGCGAAGAAACAGTTTGACAAAGATACGCAGATTCTGCGGCAGGTTGCTCATTTCAATACGCAGGCGGTAAGCAAGTACCCGTATCAGCGATTCTTCAAAAGACTTACTGAATGAACGGAACAGCAGAAGATCAAACTGCGACAGATCAATTTTGGGGAACATCATGGCAAAGTAGGGCAAAGAAATATTCTGACTGTTTTCAACAAATTTGTTGATGGCAATCAGGCCTTCCCTTGTGAGGATATCGGCAAAGAAAAACATGGCTTCACAGTTGCGAAGGATGCCTAAATCGTCATACCCGTGCATACCCTTCTCGCTGTTTTCACCCGAAAAGTCAAAAATACGCACAAAACGGCAGGATTTCATTTTGCCCTGTGCATTCTCCTCACGCAGGATCAGCACAAGATCTTCGGCACGGCGATCATCCACCAACGGTTTGTGTTCATGCAAACCGTAATCGCCGTAATCATCCGAGGTCATGGTGCCGAACCGGTCGTTCTGCACAAAACCGCCGACGGCGGAAGCAGGTGTCTGCGAGGGCAGTCTGCCTTCCAGAAATGCTTCTGCACGCAGCTTGGTACGCCAGCCGATGGTTTCGGGCAGGATCAGGGTTTTGTTTTGGTCAATTTTATATTGTTTGCCGAGTCCGCAGCGGCCGCGTTGTTCAAGAAATGCCGCTAACGATACCTGCCAGACGGTCTTGCCCGTATTGGGGTCGCCGATGAGGGCAATTTCAATGGGCTCGTCCGTGATTTCCAATGCGGCACAGGACAGAATTTTGTTGCAATCGGGATAGGGGCAAACCGGATCGGCATTGGTCGCCAGCACACTGCCGACATTGTCAAATGCGGGATCATAGCAAAGGATGCGGCAGGATTGTTTTTCGGGTTCAACCTGCAATTCCAGACGGGGTGCATTTTTGTGCAGGTCGATCGTATAAACACGGTTCAGGCACCAGTACCAGAAATCATTGATGACATAGCAGGTATTTCTTACTGCATCGGCAGGCAGATTCACGGGCGGCAGCACACCTGCACTTTTAACGAGTTGATCGGCATTTCTGAAAACGGGTCTGCGTTCTTCGGCAACTTCATTCAGCCAGATGACCCAGCCGAGCTCCTTGGGATAGGACGGTGAGTGCACAGCGGCACAGACTTCGGCGGGAGCCAGTGTTTCATTGACGGGTACTTTACGCTCTTTGCGGCTGTGTTCAACCGCTTTTTGCACGTTTTTCAGTGCATGCTTGTAATTAAATAAGTTCTTGCTGATGGGCCGCCTGCAATACGGACACAGAAAGATGCTGTTCTTTTTACTCATGCTTTTCCCCCTCTCAATATGTCGGCAGTTCCCACAGCTCGTTGCGGCTTCCCTGCAGATACAGGGTGAACGAACGGTTTTCGTCGGTAAACAGATAGCAGGTCTGTGCACGGAAAACGGCGGCACGTTCGGACAACTTACGAGGCGGTGTGGTGATTTTGCCGTCCTTGTCAAGCTTATAATAAAGAATCGGCTCACGGGTGTTGCTGATGACCTTGCTGAAGATATCAGCACCGCTCTCCATGGCTCGGCGGCGGATATACATCAACTCGCTGCCGTAAGGCCTGACCGTAAAATGCAGAACATTTTCGCTGATTGCCCCGTTTTCGGCAGGCATGCCGTCGGAACGGATGAATTGCATGTCTTTAAAGGAGGCTTCCTTTATACCTGCGGCAAGGTAGCCGACATATGAAGTACAGGGCTGTGCCTGTGTAAAATACTGACATTTATAATAAAAACGGCTCGGTGTCTGCGAACGTTTTGCCATGAAACGGGCATGTGCGATCAACAGACTTTCACCGAATGCGGTTGCGGCAAGTTTTTCGGTCAGCTTATTGCGTTTGCCGCCGTTTACGGTTTTCTCTTTCTTCACAAACTCATCTCCTCATATATCGGTGCAAGGCACTCAAACTCTCTTTCACGAAGGACATGGACCAGATCGGCATTGGTTGCAATTTTGCGGTCGGTAAGGATGCCGCCCATGCGTGCTTTTTTGCTGTGGTGAAAATCGCCGCCGCCCGTTTGAATCATTAAATGATTCTCGTTTGCCCAGTCAAGGGCTTTTTGCTGTTCTTCGGGGCTGTCCTTGCCGTTTTTAATTTCGACCCCGTCCAGATAAGCGGGGTTACAGCGACTCATCCACTCACGGAAAGGGTGTGCCTGAATCATTAAAATTCCCTGTTCACGGCACAAGGCGGACAGTTTTTTCGGGTACGCTTTCAGCAGGTTACCGTTGTTTTTTAAAAAGTTTTCCACATCACCGAACAGAAGATAATCGTTGATGGTGGCATAAAAACGGATCTCACACCCGGGAAGTACAAGAAAATTTGTTCCCTCTGCTGCTTTTTTGGCGGCGCGGTAACCGCGGAAATAAAAATCGGTGTGCTTTTGCGGGCAGAACACCTTGGTCGGGGGAAATGTCATGGGTGAAAAGTGATCGGTGACCACAATGCCGTCATAGCCGTGTTCGCGGTAGATACGCACCATATCGGCAGCCTTTGCCGTGGCACAGACACTGGTTTCGGCGGTGTGGCAATGAATTTCATATTTGTACATAGGTTACTCCGTCAGGTTTTCGCAAAAAGTAATGAATTTGGGGGTCCACCATTCTTTGTAGCCGACAAAGGTGGGATGGACGGGGTCGTGCATATATTTTTTATATAAATCGGGGCTGATCCCCTGCATGGTTTTGTCGTTGAAAAGGTCTAAAATGTAAAAGTCATATTCCTTTTGAAGGTCATACAAAAGGTGAATCATGGCTTCGTAGGCTTCGCTTTCAAAATATGTGCCCGTATAAAACAGTATCGGACAGGCAAACGTGTCTTCTGCATATTGCAGAATAAAACGGATAGCATCCTCTGTTTTTTGCAGGGGGATTTTTTTTGCCGCATCGTTGGTGGAAAGCTGGCAGATAAACAGATCAACCTTGGTGTCGGCATTCACCTTTTTCAGCCGCGCAACATAGGATTTTCGGTTTGTGTCGGCAAGGGTGGTGCCCGAAACGGCTTCTTTGATGCAGACAATGCCGCAGGATTCCGCCATCAGGTCGGCAAACGAAACACCGCCCGCTGCCGAGCCGTAAGTCACGGACGAACCCAAGAAAAGCACTGTTTTGCCGTACAACTTCATAAAGGCACTCCCTCCCTTTTGTTGAAATGGTGTAAGAGTGAGATAATCATTCCTTATCCTGAATTTCTTTTGCAAGCTGTTTGCCCTGCTTTTGTTTTTCTTTCGGAATTTCCTTTGACACCCATCTCTCTATCTTGATGTGCGGAAAATCCGCTTGCCAGAACAAAATATGCAACAACAGCAACGCAACCGCGTTCACCAAAAGAATCTTCTTTGCAACATATTCGCAAAGCATCTGCTCGCCGAGAATCAGCAGGACAATGCAAAAAACAAACAGTGCAAAATGCAGAAAAACGGAAAAATAATACGGATACAGCCACACTTTCGGCAGGGCAAAACGAAATCTTGTGTAAAACAACCACTGAAAGACGGATTGCTTTTTCTGAAGACTTTTTATTCTGCCTTTATTTACACGGAGTTCGATAATTTTATCCATTATCGGTCTAAAAATAATAAGGTGAACGAACGGGATAAGAAGAATTATAAAAATAGTTCTTGCCATTTCACACCCGTCCTTTCATTTTGCATTTTTATCCGTCCAAGCCTTTCAAAATTTTCTCAAGTGCTTCGGCATTGATTTTCTTCTTATTACCCTTGACGGCAAGAGTCATATTCCGGGTTGTGAATACCCTTTTTGCCGCTTCGATGACCTGTTCCTTTGTAAAATCATATCTGCCGAATAAAGGTGCATCGTAATCAATGGGCTGTGCAGAGAGAATGTGATTGTAATAAGCCATCGTCCAGTTCAGGCCGGACGGATTATCGGCCTCGCGTTCGGCATAGCACAAAACCGATTGCAGATTGGCATCAAATGAAAACCGGCCGTTTTTCACATCATTGAGCAAGGTGACAACCAGCCGCAGTGCTTCTTCCATTTTACTTTCCTGCACCTCAAACCAGAAATTCAGATTGCCGGCATTGTCATATTGCTCGATGGTGGAGGAATAAGAATAAACAATGGGGTTGTCCTCGGACAGATAGTTATAAACAAGTGCCTTTTCATCCTCAAACAGCACCGAATACAGAAAATCTGCAATTGTCTCGGGGAAGACGGTATTGTCGATATCGAAGCCGATTTTCACATAATGCCAGTAATCGTTTTTGATATGCACCTTGCCGTCGCGGTTGAAAAAGCGTTCATTCACACAAACGGCATTGGTAAAGCCCGTGGGGGTCTGATTGATGTGAATTTTTCCGAGTTTTTGTTGCAATATTACAAGTCCGTCCTGCCCTGCATTTCCTGTGACATACACAAAGCAGTTGCCTGCAGACAACACCTTTTCGCGGAACTGATTGACCTTTTTACGCGAAAGGCTGTCGAGCACCTTGCAGGAACCGAGAATGGAGCGTTCCGCCTGTGTGCCGCCCCAGACGACTTTGTTGAAAAAGAAATCGAGCGAGGTCTTTTCATCGCTTTCGCGGATTTCGGCCTTGATGCGCTTTTTCTCCTGCTCAAAGGCAAGGGAATCAATGTTGATTTCGTCAAAAATATGGCACAGAATATCGGCGGCAAAATCAAAACCGTGATACGGCCCGGTGATATAAAAACGGATGAACTCCTTGTAGGTCGAGGCCTGAAATTCAAGTCCGTGCAGGGCCAATTGTTCATAAAATTTTTCGTATTTTGCTTTGATATTTCTGAACACGATGTGCTCAAACAGGTGGCTGATGCCGCTTTCGTTTTCGCATTCAAACAGACTGCCCGCACGCACATACAGCGACAGACAGAAGCCTTTGAGATTCGGATTGGTCAGCGAATACACCTGCAGTCCGTTGACTGCACAGACCTGTTCTTGCATAAAACACACCTTTTTAAAAAATAAATTACGGTTTAACGGGCAGTGCCCTGAATGCAAAATTCAAAATGCAAAATCATCGGAATGGCGTTGCCATTTATAGAAAATATAAATTTTATTTTGTGCGAACAACGGCAATTTTGCAATAATTCTTGCACAAATAAATTAAAAAATGTGGCTTTGCAGTAAAATCATATTTATTCATGTTCTATAATCGGAGCGTCAGCGACCCGATAATTTTGCATTTTGCATTCCTGCATTTTGCATTTAAAATAACGCCTTTGCCATCTGCCTGCCGATATCGGTTTTCAGTTTTGAAAGTCCCGAAAGCCAGGCAGCACTGTCTTCCTCGGAAAACAGTGCGGGATTTTTTTCTTTATACTTTATGAATGTGAAAATTGCCTGTAAATCGTCAATGTCCTTTGCAACAAGGGCGTTGAATGTGTTTTGTGCGCTCCATTCCTGCCACAGATTGCGTTGATAATCGGTGCACTTGCCCGACAAAAGGCTGTCTTCTGCCGCCTTTTGCTCGAGCAGCTCAAAATGAAGCGGATCTTTTTTCTTTTCGGGTCGCGGAATATCCCCTGTTACGGCTTCGGGCAGGTCATGCAAAAGGAGCATATCGAGAATTTCCTGCTTGCTGTAAGTCGGGTCGGGATGCGTTGCGGGCAAGAGGAAGGTGCCCAACAGCCAACAGCCGTAGATATGCTCGGCAACACTTTCGGGGTCGGAAACACCGCGTTGCACCCATCCCGTGCGGGGGACGGATGCAAGGGTGGAAAAAAGTTTATACTTTTCGGAATCGGTCATACAAACCTCGTTTATATATCGTCTTCAAGATCGCGCATCTTCTTTTTATCCCAAAGAATATACACAACAAAGAGAATCACGGCAAGCAGAATCACAAAACCGCCTGCGATGTATTTGAGTGTGTCGGCGGTGATGTAGTGTTCCACTGCCTGATCGGTGACATCTTCATCCCATACAAAGTCGGAATCAGATTCTTCGTAATAGGTGATTTCTTCATGATATGTCACTTCAACCGCTTCGGTTGTGTCTTCAACAACACTGTCGGGCTCAACACTTTCAACCTCATTTGTCAATTCGACCACGGGAACGGTCAGCTCTTCATTGCTGTCACTCTCCACTGCGGGAACGGTGGAGGCCGGCGGATATGTGGTCATTTCGGCATATCCGGAATCCACGGGAACGGTTACGGAAGCGTCTTCATTCACACGCATGATGTCCTCAGCGGTGCTGATGAAGGTCAGCTCAAACATTTCCGTCCGGGTCGTGGATTCATAGTAGTACATATTGAGGTAGTCCGTAAGGATGTAATAGGCATTATCGTCCATGATCTTCATGGTGTAAAGACCGGGACAGTACCAGGTTGTGTAGGTGCCGTCCGTGTTCATGAAATAGAGGAAAAGATAATGCCCTTCGTCCTCCCCGAACAGCTCAATGTAACGGTTAAAAAGGTAATTGTCGATCGTTTCCCAATCGGGATCACAGATGCCGTCGATATTGTCGAGTATAATCAGATACGGCTGCACACCCGTCAGCTCGTAAAAGTATTTGAGTGCCGCATCAAGGTCATCGACCGCATCGTCATTTGCAAGAAAGCATGCATGATCCTCGAACCATGTATCAATGGGGGTGCAAAGGCTTTCGTCGAGCTTTGTGCGTTCACCTTCCACGGGGGTGATGTAATATTCGGAATCCCAGTCGACATCTCCGATTATGATAGAATCCACCTCTGCCCATATATCGGGGGACGGTGAAGCAAGATCGGAAAACAGATTTCCGACCATGGAAATAACTGGTCCGCCTGCGAAGACTGCAATGAAAATCACCGCTATGATCATAGATCGGATTCTTTTCTTTGTATCCTCTTCTCCATTCGGATTGTCGGGTGAATCGGTGTAAAAGCTGCCTGTGCCTCTGGGCACACCGCTTCGGAAGGTTCTGTTGGAGCCTGACGAAAAACCGCCGTGCGAACCGCCTGAAAATCCTCCGCCGCGAGCACCGCCACCGATGCCGCCGCCACCTCCGCTTCTGCCTCCACCTGTGGGTCCCGGCATAAAAAACACTCCTTTCAAATGGGTGATATTATATTATACTATATATTTTATTGTTTTTCAAGACTTTACCGATGCTGCAATCACGGCAAGTCAGGATTCGGGATCTATGATTGCATCGGCCGTATGCACAAAGGCTTTTGCAAACATTTCGTTGTAGGATGCTGCCGTCTGATAATACCACTCCACGCAATCCAAAAGAATTTCGGAAACCTCGTCATCCACAACCGTCATGGCATCAAGGCCGGGGATGTAATAAAGCGTATAAGATGTATCCTCATGTGCAAGGTAAAGGAAAATATAATGTCCCTCGTCCGTACCGAACAATTCGATATAACGATCGGTAAGATAAGTTCCCACCGCTTTGAGGCCGGGCTTTTTGTCGCCGTCAATTTCGTTGAGGATCAGCAGATACGGCTGCACACCGGTTTTTTCATAAAAGTGTGCAAGTGCCGCTTCGACACGAATGATTTCATCTAAACGCAAAAGACCTGCTTCGTCTTCAAGCTATCTGTCAACAGGAGTACAAAGGGAAGACGATAATTTTGTGCGTTCAACGGATTCGATTGAAAGAGGTGCATCTGCATCCGATGAAACAATTTCTCTGCCGATCAGCACTGCAATGGTAACAAACACTGCCAGAAACGCAACAACGATCACAACGGCGTGTTTTGCACTGCCGCTGCCCCGTTTGCCTGAAATGAGGTTGTAAGGGCTTGGTGCGGGTGTGCCGCCGATGTTGCGGTTACCGTAAACACCGCCGTAAACACCGCTGTTGCCGCCGGTTGTGCCGCCACCGCGTGCACCGCCGCCGCTTCTGCCTCCGCCGACCGGTCCGGGCATAAAACCACTCCTTTCAAATGGGGTCAATTTATAAATTACGGTTTTTGCTGATAAGACGCCAGAAGCTCTTTCAGTTCCTCGCTGATGAACACATCGGGATTGACTTTGACCACTTCATTGTAAAGCCGTGCAAACAATTCCTTATGTCCGACGATTGAAGCGGAAAGTCTCACCTTATGCTTGAAATTATGGCAGCCGAGCTCTATGTATCGCAGTTTTTTGCCGATAAATTTGGCATCTATCACATAAATATCTTCATACTTTACCTGAATGCTTTTTGCCGGTTGCGGCCAACGGAAACGGAAGGAATTGAACCGCACATAGATATCGAACAGTTCCGTATATTTATTCAGATTTTCCCACACAGGGTGCAATCCCAAGAAAACCGGTGACAAGATAATATAAACCAGATTCCGTTGACTGCGGATGCTGCGGTTGTGCTGCATACGTTCAAAATGGGACATCGCATTGACCTTGATTTCCAGTTGATGCAGATACAAAAAGCCGAGCGCAAAACAAACCGCACTCACCAGCAAAAAAGGAAAAACGACAGCAAAACGACTCCGGCGATAACGGTTTTGCAGCAAGGGAATCTCCTGCATTTTATGATTGCGGACTTCCAGCACAATGCACATGAACCCACGCAACAAAACAGATGCTGCGGCATAAACACAGATTGTAAAATCAATCAACAATGCATGTGCGGCATCGGGGAACGCAAGATGATCAAAGGATGGGTGAATCACATTGCCGAACAAAATATACAAGGATATATTCTGATTGATATAATCCATGAGCAACATGAAGAACAAAAAAGCGCAACCAAGACTGATAAGCAGACAATAAAACGGTTTTCGTTTGTCTGTCAGGTCATCCGTAATGCACCAATATCCAAATGAAGACACCGCCGCCGCAAGCACAATAAAACAAACATTGAGCCATATATTCTCGTCCCACAGTGAAGACACAGCGATCCACGATAAAAAGAACAACACAAGACCGCTGACGGCACCGTCGAGCACGGCAAAAAGCATTTTCTTTTCCCACTTGCCGATGCGTTTGAGTCCTTCAAACATTGTTTTTCTTCCTTTCCTCTTTTCTGTTTACAGTATATCATATTTTCCGCTGAAAGAAAACAGCAGAATGTGCAAAAAAAGGGAGGGTATTTTTACAAAAAATGCAAAATATGAAAAGACACAAATATGCCACAACTTTGCAACATTTCTTCCTTAAAAACAACACATCCGCACTTGTTTGACTCTTGCAAAACAAAACATTTTCTGCTATACTGTTTATGATTGAGTTATTCCCCTTAAAAATTTTTTCGGAGGATATTGTATGACCATTTTTTCAAAATTCGGCGTCATCGGCGGCAAAATGGTGCACAAAGGCATGCATCACTACACCTCCTGTGCCATGAAAACGCAGGAAGAAACCCTTTTGAACATTATGAAACGCAACAAGGACTGCGAGTTGGGCAAGAAGTACGGCTTTGCAGACATCAAAAATTTGCGTGATTTCCAGGATAAAGTTCCGCTTTCCACCTTTGAAGACTATGCACCGCTGATCGACAGCATGATCGACGAAGGCAAGGAAAACATCATCACAAGCGACAAAATCAAGCGTTACTGCTCGTCTTCGGGCTCGGTCGGCAAGCCGAAACTGCAGCCCAAAACAGGCAAAGACATTCTGAATATGTACCTGATGGGCTTTGTGGGCACCCCCGGCTGTGCGGCTCTGCATTTCGAAAAGCAGGGCATTAAAAAACTGCCGCCGCAGATGGGCCCGCTGCTCATTTCCCTCAACGGCCATCCGTTGAAAAACGGCATGCCCTGCAATGGTGCAGGGCAGGTTCCGTTTTTGTTGCTCAAACCGTTTTTGCATCACTTCACAACCACACCTGATGACATTCTGTTCCCCGAAGACGAAGAAGGAACGGATATGTCCTACTTCCAGCTTCGTTTCTGCCTTGTCAACAAAAAGGTTACATACCTCGGCTCGATGGTTATTACATTGCTGTCGAATATGTTCGAATATCTGGAAGAAAACTGGGAAATGCTGTGCGATGACATCGAAACGGGGGTTATGAATGAATCCGTCCGTTGCCCGAAATCGCTTCGCGACAAGTACGGCAAAATGAAGCCCAACCCCGAACGTGCCGCGGAACTTCGTGCGATCTTCAGAGAAGGCTTTGACACGCCCGTTGCGCAGCGTATCTGGCCGGAACTTCTGTGGGGTTACGGCATGATCTCGTCCACCCTTGCCGTTTACATGGACAAGCTCAAAAAGTATGTCGGCAACCTGCCGATGCACAACATGGGTTATGCCGCTTCCGAAGGCTACATGGCAATTCCCGTGGAACTGGACGCTTCCGACTATGTGCTTCTGCCCAGAAGTATCATTTATGAATTCCTGCCCGTGGATGCTCCCGAAGGCACAAGACCGCTGCTTCTTGACGAAATCGAAGTGGGTAAGGATTATGAAATCATCATCACCAACTTCTCGGGACTTTACCGTTATCGCATTCTCGATATCGTACGTGTGACGGGTGAATTCAATCAGTCCAAGAAAATCGAATTCCTGTATCGCTCCAACATGGGTCTGAACATCGCCAACGAAAAGACCACCACGCAGATGCTTGACTGGGTTGCAGAACAGTTGCAGAAGAAGTATGACATCAACTTCAAGGGTCATTCCTTCTATTCCGACACCGATTCAAAACCGCCCTGCTATGCCATGCTTGTGGAAACCGATTCCGACATTCCCACCACCCGCAAAGCGGAATTTGAAGCAGATATCGACCAGTTCTTCCGCGAAAGCAACGGCAAGTACGACAAGTACAGACATTGGGGCATGATCGGCGACCCAGTTGTGTACCAACTTGAAAAGGGTGCTTATGATGCCTACAAGGCTTCGCTTGTGGCACAGGGCAGGGTGCTCAACCAGATCAAACCCGTCATCGTTATCAACACCCCCGAACGCAAGGAATTCTTCTTCGGAAAAGTGAAGAAATAAATAAAAAATCGGTTTGCCATTGACAAACCGATTTTTTTTGCATATAATAAAGCCATAGAGGCAACCGTATAAAGCGGTTGGCGTAACAGTTTTTTTATTTATTTAAACAACCGTCACTGGCCAGAGTGGCGGTTGTTGCTTTTTACCTTGATTCTTATTGTAACGGTTATGTTACGAATATGAAATGTAATGGTAATGGGCATGCAGATCACCTCCTTTCGGAGGAAATCGCCAACCGCCTTCCGGCTCCTCTATGACCAACACAATTATACAGCTTGTGTGTATTTTTGTCAACATTCCTGCTCCGTAATTTTTATTGACAGCATCGTGTGCTTGCATTACAATAAAATCAATTGATTGACGAGGTAAATTGCATGAAAAAAGACTTTCAACTTCCGTTTTTGAAAAACCTTTCCGACGTTGCACCGCTGAACCGACAAAGCAACTGCATCTCCCTGTTGCGGCTTGTTGCCGCTTTGAGTGTGTTTACGGGGCATGCGTCCGTGCATTTGCAGGTGGAACTTCCCAAGGTCGCCGTGTGGACGCATTCGCTTTTTGACGGTGTGCCGATTTTCTTCTTCATCAGCGGTTTTCTCATTTACCATTCCCTGACACAAAACAGCGACCTGAAAATCTTTGCAAGCAAGCGGCTTTTGCGGCTGTATCCCGAATTATGGTGTGCGGTGGGGTTGAGCGTTGTGTCCTTGTTGGTGCTTTACAGAGAACAGTTGCAGGCACTTCCCTTTGCGGCATGGATCGCAACGCAAAGCAGTGTGCTGCAATTCTGGACACCCGACTGTCTGCGCGGTTTCGGTTGCGGCACACCCAACGGCTCGCTGTGGACGGTGGGTGTGATGGTGCAGAGTTACATCGTCATTTTCATTCTGTTCCGTTTTCTGCATAATCGCCCGATTTGGCGTTGGGTGGGAGTAACGGCGGTGTCCGTCATGTGCAATGCGGCAACCCCCTTGTTGGAAAAATTCCTGCCCGCCATCCTCGTCAAACTGTACGGACAGACATTTCTGCCCTACCTCTGGATTTTTCTCATCGGTGCTTTTTTGAGTGCGTATTTCAACAAGCTGATGCCGTTTTGCAAGAAGTTCTGGTATCTGTTTTTTGCCGTGGCAGTGATTTTTAACTTCACGAACTTCGATTTCGGACAGTACGGCGTGCTCAAAACGCTGTTCTTTGCCCCTGCGCTTTTGGGTTTTGCCTACTGCTTCCCGAACCTCAACATAAAGCACGACATCACCTACGGACTGTATCTGTATCACATGGTGGTGCTCAACGTGTTCATCCACCTCGGGCACACGGGCAGTTACGCGGTTTTCTTTATTGCCTTGGCAATCACGGCGGTGTTGTCTGCCATCAGTTACATTGCCATCGGAAGAATTTACAGGAATAAGAAAAAAAAGGAGGTTCAACATGCAAATCAGCAACATTGACACTAATTTTGCCGTGCAGGAGCATTTTACACAAGACGGCTTTTCCTTTTTTGATGTGCGGCAGGCACCGTTCAGCGTGCACGGTGTGTTTTTTGAAGACGGAAAATTCCGCCGCATGCCCGAATCTGTTGCAAAAACGGTCAGCGACGGTGTGCATTTTCTGCACACCAACACCGCCGGCGGCAGAGTGCGCTTTTCAACCGACAGCGAAATCATCTGCATCCGCGTGAAAACCGCCAACGAAGGCAAGATGCCGCATTTTCCGTTCACGGGAAGCATCGGCTTTGACTTGCACACGGGTGCACGCTATGTGGGCACATTCATTCCGCCCTTTGATGTAAAAGGCGGATATGAAAGCCGCCTTGTGATTCCCGAAGACCTGCGTGACGGAACAATGCGTATATACACTCTACACCTGCCTTTGTATTCGGATGTTTGTCAGGTGCTTGTGGGCATTGCGCAAGAAGCTGATTTGCAGGCGGCACCCGCCTACACCTACCCCGTTCCCGTGGTGTATTACGGCTCATCCATCACACAGGGCGGCTGTGCTTCACGCCCGGGCAATGCGTACGAAAACATTGTGTCTTACACCCTCGACTGCGACCACATCAATCTCGGTTTTTCGGGCAATGCCAAGGCCGAAGACGAGATAATTGCCTACCTTTCTGCCCTCGATATGAGCGTTTTTGTGTGCGATTATGACCACAATGCTCCCTCGGCACAGCATCTGCAGAACACACACGAAAAACTGTACAAAGCGGTGCGTGCAAAGAATCCGACATTGCCGATTCTTTTTATGACCCGTCCGCAACCGTATTTGTGCGAAGACGAAAAAAAGCGTTTGCAGATCGTGCGGACGACTTACGAAAATGCCCTCGCACAAGGGGATGAAAATGTGTATTTTCTCCCCGGTCCGCAACTGCTTAATGATGCAGTCCGTAACACCGCCCTTGTGGACAATTGCCATCCAAACGACAGCGGATTCGTGAGCATGGCAGATGCGGTGATCGGTGTTTTACAGGGAATTTTAAAATAAATATGTTTTTAGAAAAATATTGACAATTATTGAGTACTTTTATATAATATTCACATGAATAACATAAAAAGGAGCCTGTTTTATGAAACGTTTTGTAAGCATTCTTCTGAGTGTCATGCTGGTTCTTTCGATGTGCGGTCTGACCGCCACGGCAAGCGAAACACAAACATCTTCCGCGGCCGTTGAATTTGACGGCAAAATATATGACCTTTCCAACGACTATCCGTGGGTATTTGTGCACGGCATGGGCGGTTGGGGTCCTTACAGCGGTGAAAGCCATGAAACCATGCCCTACTGGGGCGGCTGGGGCACATCCGAAGGCAACATCATTGAAATGTACAACGAGCTGGGTGTGGAAGCCTATGCGGCAACCGTCGGCCCGTTCAACAGTGCATGGGACAGAGCCTGTGAACTGTATGCACAGCTGACGGGGACGGTGGTTGACTACGGTGCCGCACATTCGGCAAAGCACAACCATGACCGCTACGGCTATGACTATTCCGACCGTATTCTCATGGGCGAGCCCTGGGACAACGAAACACCGTTAAACCTCGTCGGCCACAGCTTCGGTGGTCCCGCCGTTCGTCTGTTCGCATCCTTGATGGCTTACGGTGACGAAGCGGAGCTTGCCGCAACGGGCGATGACACAAGCGAACTGTTCAAAGGCGGCCACGAAAAGAGTATCCATGCCGTGATCACCTTCGCAGGTGTGCACAACGGTTCCCCCATTGCAAACATGATTCATGACAGCAAACCGCTGATGATCCTCATCAGTTTTGTTGCAAACCTGATCGGTGTTCTGTTCGGCAGAGAAGCCGTGATGTGGGATGTGCAGCTCGGTCACTTCGGACTGACAGCAAAAGAAAACGAAAGACGAGCAAAACTCAGCCTTTCCGCCATCAAAAACTTTGCCACCACGGGCGACAACTGTGGTTATGACATGACATTGCGCGGTGCGGCAGAACTGAATGAACGTATCAAACTTTCACCGTATACATATTACTACTCCTACACCACCATTGCAACCGAAGAAACCTGCATGGATACACAAGTGCCGATTCTGTCCACTTTTGCCATGTTCTTCCCGACGGCAACCCTTCTCGGTGCACTCGAAGGCAAAACCATTGACGGCATTTACATGGATGAAAACTGGGCACTCAATGACGGCATTGTGCCGTATGCCAGTGCAATTTATCCCGCAAACAATGCCGACACGGCATTGAGTTACTCTGCAGAAAAGACAGCAGGCAACGCAATTGAACCCGGCAGATGGTACTACATGGATCCGATGATGGGCTTTGACCACTTTGACTTCTGCGGTACGATCGACTACCCGACCAGCTTCGAAGATTTCTACTACACCCTTGTTGAAACAATCAACGGAAGATAAAACGCTCACAACATCCTGCCCTTCTCGCAAGGGCAGGTTTTTTTGCAGGATTGCGGTTAAAAAACACCTTGCACAAAAAACAGGTTGGTGCTATAATAACTAAAAAGAATAAAAGGGTGATTTGGCTATGGCTTCTTTTTTCAAAGCACTTATTTCGTTTATTCAGGTGGTTCTTTTGTCCTTCGGACTGATTCCCGTCAGCTACGAAGTGGACTACGGCGGAGACGATTACGCGGCTCCCGTTGTCAATGAGGCACTGTACCTTGTTGAAGACGGACAAAGCGATTATTATATTGTCAGTGCGGATGATGCCGATTACTGCATTGCAACCGCCGTCAGCGATCTGCAGACTTACCTTGCAAAAATCAGCGGTGCAACACTCCCCTATGTGCGTGAGAGTGAACTGCCCGACGGTGCAAAGGCAATTTATGTGGGCGAAACCGACAAAACCGCCACCCTCGGCAAAAACCTCGATGCCGTATTTGAAGACGGCTTCTGGCTGACGAGTGACGGTGAAAACTTCTTCATTGTCGGCGAAGACAGCCGCGGAACACTCTACGGTGTTTACACCTTCCTCGAAGAATACCTCGGTGTGCGTTGGTTCACCCCCAAACTCGAAGTTGTGCCCGAAAACAAAGATGTGGTTATTGACAAAACGCTTGACCGCCTTGTGGAACCCTCCTTTGCCGTACGCAGAAATGCCTGCGAATACTCATCCGATGCTTACCGTGCAAAAATGAAAACAAATGTCAGTTTTTATTATGAAGCCGAAGAATTCGGCGGAGCGATGACCTTTGTGCTGTGGGACGTTACCCTCGACCGCCTTGTGCCCGACAGCCTGTTTGCCCAACATCCCGAATATTTTGCACAGCTTGAAGACGGCAGCCGCACCACCGACCATGTCTGCCTGAGCAATCCTGCTGTTTTGCAGATTGCCGTTGCAAACGCAAGAACCTATATCGAAAACTGTGAATACAAGGCTGATCATCTGCACATCGGGCAGAAAGACAATTCCAACTACTGCCGCTGTGCAAGCTGCACGGCACTGTACGAACAGTACGGTGCACAAAGTGCACCGATCATTCTGTTTACCAATGCACTTGCCGATGCACTCGACGAAGACTATCCCGAATTCACCTTTACCTTCTATTCTTATATTGAATCCACGCATCCGCCCAAGGATCTTTCGCTTCGTTGCAACGACAATGTCGTTCCCGTGCTCTGCGGACTGCACCAGGCCTGCCGTTCGCATTCCCTGACCGAATGCGGTGCAACCGACGAACAGCAGACGGGGCTTGACGAATTCATGAATCTCTATGGCGAACACGAACCCACCATTGCCGAAGACCACAAGGTATGGGTTTCCCTTGCAGACAGAACTTACATTTACGATTACACCATCAACTTCCTGTTCACGCAGCAGTTCCATTCCAACTTCGGCACCATGCAGGAAACCATGAAGTATATGCACGACATCGGCATCACGGGTTATGTTTACAACTGCGGTGACGGTCACTCTGCGGCTTTCAACGAACTGCGCAACTACCTGCTTTGCAAGCTGCAGTGGGATGTGAATGCGGATGTGGAATACCACATGACGGACTTCATGAACGCTTACTACGGCGAAGAAGCTGCCCCCATCATCAAGGAAATTCTTGATATTCAGACCGCACAGATCGCCGCCACCGCACACTCGTTTGACTTCGACTGGCATTATCAGTCGGGTTACTACCCCGTGCACATCATCACCAAGCTCGACCGCCTGTGGGACAAGGCACTCTCTGCCGATGTGACCGAAGCACAGATGTTCAATGTGGAAACCGCCTCCTTAAGCTGGGAGTTCTTCAAAGCAAATCAGTTCCTCGGTGAATACAACCTTGCAAATCCCCTGCGCGGTCAGGCAAATGAAGATCTCTACGATGCTCTCAAGGCACACAACATCCACCGCATTTCCTCGTTCTCGCTGCTCCCCGAAAAGGAAGACATCAACTTCTTCTTTACCCGACCGATTGAATGGTAAACAACAAGCCCCGTCCATGCGGACGGGGCTTGTTAAATGCAAAATGCACGAATGCAAAATGCAAAATTATCGGAATGGCGTTGCCATTATAGAAGATATAATTTTTGGTTTTGATGATATGAGTTTATTTGCGGATAATCGGACACAAACCGTAGGGAACGGATATCATCCGTTCCGGGAAAATCAGCGGTCTGATGTGGCTTTTCTGTTATTTACACTACATTTTCATCGTCAAATTTACAACGGAACGCATGGTATGCGTTCCCTACAATCTTTGACCGACTTTTTCTTTAAATCGGAGCGTAAGCGACCCTTTAATTTTGCATTTTGCATTCAGGACACAGCCCAATAAACCATAATTTGTCCTATTTTAAAATTTCAGAGCTTTTGCGTTTGGCTGCCAGTGCGGCGGCTTTTTTCTTGTAAGTCAGGCTGTCGCAGGCATGTCGCAGAATGAAATAAATTTCGTTGATGGCATATTTGTTGTAAAATCCGTCGAACTTCACGCGGGCAATGCGGGTGGAGTCAATGAACAGATTCAAAAACCGTTCAAGGCGATTCGGTCTTGCATGTTTTCGGGCATATTTTGAAAAATGATAATCAAAATCACGCTTTGCAAGACTGTCGAAATGTGCATCGCCCTTTGCGAAAGCGATGTCATCACTCTCAGCGGTGGCGGCAAAAATGACAATGTCCTTGTCGTCGGGCAGGATGATTCGGGTCTTGCCGTCTGTTGGGATGGCGGCATGGAACAGATAAAACTGCTTTGCGGGCACATCACCGTCAGCGGTGTGGGTATGGCTGAACGTGTATGCCGCACCATAGGGTTTTATGAAGCCTGTTTCGCCGAGGCTTGCAAGATCCCAATGACCGATCGTTTCGGCACAATCCTGTACGCAAACAGGCACTTTTTTGTCCCCGACACCGAATTGTACCGTTTTGTCGCCGTTCAGCGAAGTCAGAAGCAGATGCACACATTTTGTATCGGGGGCAATGTGCAGTACACCGCCGTCACAGACGAGTGCATTTTTGTTTTCCTTTTCAAAGGCATAATGCACACCGCCTGTCAGCAGATTTTCAGGCACAAGCTCCATAGGAACAGACACCCCGCTCGGAAGTGTGGACGTGTGCCATTTGTTTTGTGCGGTAAAACCGACAGCATTGAACGGCATAGACAGTACTTTTTGTGTATTTTTAACGCTTTGCGGGTCGTCAAACTCAATTGCAAAGGTGGCAAGACCGTTGTGACCGATTGCAAACTGCAATTTGCCGTCAACAATCTGTGCAGGGGCAATCTCTTTTTCATCCCCACGCACGGCAAAAGCGGAAAGAACGGGTTTTGCAAATTCGGCTGTGACACACGCATGGTCTTCTCCCTGCGTTTCCGCAAAACGGATGATCACACGGTTGCCGTCCTGCTCTTTTTTAAGGGCGGTGATGCGTACGGCATCGTCATTCACAGTAACAAATTCATATCCCGTGCCGAGCGTACCCGTATGGCGGTCGCTCACAAAGGTGTGCATGGGCTGTGCGAAACAGTCGGCGAGGACGGTCATTTTTTTTGTGCCGTTTTCACTGCCCGCAATGGCATAAGAATAGCGGTTAATGCCGATATCCATCAAATGCTGGGAGCATTCCCAACGGTAGTTTGCCATGGGGGTGTGCACCGCCGTCAGGCGTAGGGTGGAACGGTCGGGCTTGTCCCACCCCGTGCGGGAATCGCTGAAAATGCCGACACCAAAACCCGTTTTTTCGTCCGTGATGCCTGCCCATTTCTGTGCGGGTACTTCGTAACAGCGCTCGGTGTTGGTGGCACGGCGGGTAGCCCCTAAACCGATGTCATAATCGGCAAAATCGTTTTCGGCAGCAAGGTTGAATTCCGTTTTGAGAAGCGAAGCTTCCTCGTGCCAGTCGGTTTCGTTGTAAACAGACACGAATTCGCTTTCGGCATCCAAAGAGAGAATCTGCACAAAGCGGCTGTTACCTGCCGTGCGTTCAATCCGCAGTGCACAAAAGGCGACACCGTCGGCAATAACGGTCACGGTCGGGCGGTCGGCATACATATAAGGCTCGCTCTTGATATCCTCGTAAGCGATTTCCCATGCGGGCCATTTGAAGCTGTGAACATCATTGAGAATTGTCGTACGAACGGGCTTTTTAAGCAGTTCACGGTTCATTTTTTTATCGAACACCGAGCAGATATCGCCGTGTTCGTCGAGTTTAACAAGCAGGTTTTTGTTTTCAATTTCATTTGTGCTGACACAAAGCCCCGTATTGAATACGGTGTTACTTTTGTCCTCGCGGACATCGAAAACGGCAAGTGCACACGAACCGAGGGAGGCAAGAAAAACCACTTCCCGCTCATGCTCTCCGATTGCTGAAGTCTGTGCGGGAACTTCGGTTCCGTCTGCATCGAAAACGCAGAACGAATCCGCATCCGATTGTAGTTTTACCCGCACGGCTTCACAGCGTTTGTCTGCCGTCTGCACGGGGTTTGCAACCACCACGGCAGTGCCTTTGACAAAAGATGTGTCCATATTGCGAACAAGGGCCTTGCATGCGGCGGTGAATTCTTCGGAGAAGGTGTGCAATGCCTGCACATAGTCATTGTGGTTGCGGCGGTAACATTCCTCAAAGGAAGTACCCGTGATATCGTCATGAAAATGGTGGGCAATGACCTTTTTCCATGCCGCATCAAGTGTTTCTTGCGGATAATCAGCAAAACCGTTGGCAAATGCCGCACTTGCGAAACGTTCTGCCGCATCGGCAAGCAGTTCACACCGTCTGTTCCAGCGTTTGGTGACGGTACGTGAGGTGTAACTGCCTGCACCGTGGGCGGTGAGCAGGAATTCACCGTTGAACACGGGAACATTGTTTTTGATTTCGGCGGACAGGTTTTCGAGATCGTCAAAAAATTCCTTGGTGGTGGAAGACAGCACCTGCATTTCGTGGTTTTTGTTTTCGCAGACCGCTTTTTCGGCCATTTTCACGGAAGAAATATGCGGAGAGCCGCCACGGTCGCCGATGCCGTGATAGACAAAGGTGCAGTTGAGTCCCGTTTTTTTGCGGTTGTCTTCCAGTTTTTCAATGTATCGTTTGTCCTTGTGCAGGTCTTTGAGGACACTTGTGTAAGAATACGGACGAAGCGAAGCCCACACGCCGTTGCCGTCGATGCCGTGCCATCTGCCGATTTCAAAAGGTGCATCCACCGAACAGCCCCAGACGAGTTTGCAGGTGGAAAAACCCGTTAAACCCGCATGAGCGGCAACCGAGGGCAGTGCCCGTCCGAAGCCGAAGCAGTCGGGCAGAAAAATATCGTTACTGCGAATGCCGAATTCCTTTTCAAAGAATGAATTGCCGTAAAGAATGTTGCGAAGCAGGGCTTCGGGGGACGGGATATTCACATCCCCGTTTTCGTAGCAAGCTCCCGCGGGATGCCAGCGACCCTCGGCAATGTATTTTTTGAGTTTTTCGTACTGTTCGGGGTAGTATTCCTTGATCAGTTCATAGCGGTAACTGCCCTCGAAGTTGAATTTGTAATGCGGGAATTGTTCGAGCAGGCGAAAATTCTTTTCAAGCGTATCGGGCAGGTATTCGGTGACGGATTTTTCAAGCGGCCACAGCCATGACGTGTCAAGATGTGCAGTAGCAACGGTGTAGACGGTGGGTCTTTTCATAAATATCAATCTCCCAGCAAGCCGTAATATCTTCCCATCCAGTACGGCAGCAGATAAACATAGGGTTGCATTGCACACATGCCGTCGGCATCCGTACCGGGCAGGGTGGTGGTGCGGTTGACCTGTTTTGTGTTGATGTTGACAAATTCTTCCGCGCCCGCATCGCAGACGAAGGGGTTGCCGTCATAATGCACCAGCACGCGTGAGCCGTATTCAACAGGATATTTCAGTTGTGCGGGAATGCCCATTTCTTCCTGTTCGGTGTCCCACACGATGTCCTTGCGATAGCTGTTAAAAACGGGCCAGCGAACAAGGTCGAGATTCATTTCGGCCAGGCTCTTTGCGGCATTTTCGATGTCGCAGGAATTGTCCGTCAAAGCACCGTAAACAATGTTGAAGAACGGAGAACGCTCCACACGTTCATACTGCCAATGATGATGCAGTCCCATTTTGAAGACTTCCCTTTCGGCTTCGTTTTCGGTGTAAACAAGAAGCGGATAAATGTTGGTGAAGTCAAGCTGATCGTCAATGTGTGCCACATGGCCGTCTTCACACTTGTATTGCATGCAATTCATGGCATAGTGGTGCTTACTGATAAGCATTTTGTAAACATCATTGTATTTTTCTTCGCCCGTGACGTGGTAAGTCGTTTTGAGGAAGGAGAGGATTTCAAGCGAATTCGTACCCTTTTCATAATACCAGCGGTCATCATTGTTCAGAAGATCGGGTTCCCAGTTTGCCCATGTGGTCGGCACACCGTCCACATCGCAAAGGTGGAAATTGTTTTCAAGAATATGGTCGGTAATGGTCTTGACCACATCGGCAATTTTTTTCTTTTCTTCCTCGTCCGCCACAAGGTCAAAATAGATGCCGTAGGCAAAGTAGTGACCTGTCATTTCGTCGCTTGAGGTTTCGCCGAGCCATTCACAGTCGGGATTATTTTCGCAGATATGCCATTCTTCTCGGTTTTCCTTGCCGAAGTTCTCTTCATGTGAATAGCGGGTAGCGCGGGCGGTGAAGCCTTTTTTGCCTGTGACCTGTGTGAGCTTGATCATGGCTTCTACAGCACGTTTTGCATTGCTTTTTGCCTGCTCGTCCCCCGTAACGGCATAACGGAAGCACTGGCTTGCACAATACAGACCCGTAAACAGACCGTCATTGTCCGAATTGGGAAGCCAGCCCGAATCCATATCACCGTATTTGCGCAGTGCACGGCAAACCATATAGCCCTCATTGCGGCAATAATACTTGTCGGCAAGTGCATCAAAATGTGCGGCTTTTTCGGCAAGGGTCATATATTGCGGGGTGATCAGGCTGATGCCTCGCGGGGTGACGGCGGCAATGACACCGTTTTCGGATACGGCAAGTTTTGTGACCGTGGGATGCAACAGCCATGCACCGAACGAATAGTAAGAAATTTTGCCTTCAATGAGGGTGATCAGCCCCGTGTCGGTCGCAAAATATTTTTTACCGTCGGAAGTGAAGCACATGTCGTTGATGTGACCGTCGGGAACACTGTAAAATTCGTTGCCGTTGAACCAGTAATTTCTGCCGTCATAGACATTAAGCCCCTCATCGGAGCCAACCCAGAGGTGCCCCAATCCGTCAACGGCAATGCAGTTGATTTTTCTGCTCAGTGCACCCGTGATATCGGGAAGCAGCTCTGCCCAATGGCGGCGTTTGCCTTTCATGGATAAAAGGCCTTCTTCGGTACAGCCGATGTAAACGGTTTCGCTAAAACGTGCTTTATTATCGAGTGCGGCAAGGCAGACAGTATTGTCGGGCACGCCGACAATGCGTTCATAAGAGCCGTTCTGCAGAAGATACAGTGCTTCTTCGGTCAGCACCCACTGCGAGCCGTCCAGACCGAAGGAAATATCGGTAACGGGAGCGGCAAAATCTGCTGCTTTTTCAATTTTGCCGTTCTTCATTTCACCCAAAGTGTTGCCGAGAGCAGCAAAGAGCCTTCCCTTGCGACTGAAAAGTTTGTCTGCTTTGAAAACGGTCTTCTGCAAAGTGTTGTTTTTATAAACAAAAACCGTATTGTCGGAAACGATATACAGTTCATCGCCGTCAAAAGCAATGCCGCTGATGTTTTCAAGATTCAACCCCTGTTCGGCGGTCAGAAAAATTTTGTCATACTGCTTGAAAGAGCCGAAATGCAATGTGTTTTTTCTCATCTTTTTTCTCCTGTGTAAAAAAAATATACTCATACCATATTAACACGAAGACAAAAACGTGTCAATTTAAAGTTTGAAAATAAAAACAAATTCGGGTTGGCCGGATGATGCGAATATTGACAAAAACACATACATACGGTATAATAATGTCGGTCGTAGAGGAGCCGGAAGGCGGTTGGCAATTTCCTCCGAGAGGAGGTGATTGTATGCCGATTACCATAACATTTCATATTCGTAACATAACCGTTACAATAAGAATCAAGGTAAAAAGCAACAACCGCCACTCTGGCAAGTGACGGTTGTTAAAATAAAATAAAACCATTACGCCAACCGCTTTAAACGGTTGCCTCTACGGCTTTATTATATACAAAAAAAATCGGTTTGTCAATGGCACGCCGATTTTTTTATTTCATCCTTGTATGGCATTACAATTTCTGCATTTTATCCCCGCTAAACCGTAATTTGTTCGCAAAGCGGTTGCAAAAGGGGTGCGGATGTGGTAATATATATTTATATTTAATAAGAAGGGGGATTCATCTTGGCTGAACAGCAAAACAATACACAGGTCTATACCGATGAACAGCTCGGCTATGTGTATCAGAACAGACGCTATGTCGGCAACAAGGAAACGGTCGGCTTTGTTCTGTGGGATGCCGCACAGAGCCTGAACATTAACACCTATGCTTCGCGATTCCTCACCAATATTGTCAAAATCGACCTCGGCTATCAGACCATTGTAAGATCCATCAACAGCGTATGGGACATTGTCAATGA
Organism: Acutalibacteraceae bacterium; assembly: GCA_045605525.1. GTDB lineage: Bacteria > Bacillota > Clostridia > Oscillospirales > Acutalibacteraceae > RUG806. Next base: position 36,288 of record JAZUQC010000107.1, on the reverse strand, counting down.
TGTTTTCACAGCCGCCATTGTTGAAAAGACACGTACCCGTTGGGGCAAGTTCAGACCCTATCTGCTGGGGCTTGCCGTTCCCGGCTGTGTTGCAACACTGCTTTATTGGTTCATGCCCTATCTGTTTGCAGGGCAGAATGCCATGTCAGTCAGCAAATTCATCTTCTATCTTCTGCTTGAAATCATGCGTGAAGGGGTCGGCACATTCCAGAGCATTGCAAGAACGGGTATGCTTGCCGTTATCACCCCACACCCTGTGGACCGCACAAGGCTGATTACCATGGCAAACTTTGCATCGGGCTTCTTTGGCGAAAAACTGCCCGAACACGCCATGACAATCTTGTTGGATGTGATTGACAACAAAGCCACCAAATCTGCCGCCACCATTGAAAAACAGCTGCGCGGCACATTTGTCGGCATGGGTGCGGCAACGACCATTATTTCCAGCATCATGTCGTTCTGGTTCTTTATGAACTCCAAAGAACGTGTCATGCAGTCGGTCAAGACCCCGAGCATCATCGACTCACTTCGTTCCATTGCCAATAACAAGCCCGTGCTGCTGATGACTCTTTCTGACTTCCTCGCAGGCTTCGGTATTTCGGGCAGCAAGTCAGACTACTACATAGACGTTCTGCACTTTGCATCCATGACCCTCGTTGCGGGCATTCCCGCAGCACCGCTCTCCCCCGTTTCCTACTCATTCGTTCCGTGGTTCAGAAGACGCTTCTCAAGCCGTTTCCTGTATATTGTCAGCCGCAATATCGGTAACTTCCTGCACGTGTTCGTATTCCTGTTCGGCTGTATCGGCATGAACCGCAAGACCTTTGCGGGCGGGTTCTATCAGAAAAAACTGCCGATGTTCTTTGCCATGGCAACATGGGAACTGATCTGGACGGTATTCTACGGTCTTATGAGCGTGATCGGTACCGAGCTTTATAACGAATCCATGGACTATTGCGAATGGAAAAACGGCTACCGTACCGAAGCCATGACGAGTGTCGCAAAAGGCCTCGCCTACAAGGTATCGGCCTCAGTCAGCGGTGTTGTGACCACGGCACTCAAAAAAATCGTCGGCTACGATCAGAACGCATACACGGCAGGTACCGAACAGCCCGACAAGGTCAAGTTCTGGCTGTTTGCAATGTTCACCATCATTCCCGCCATCACAAGTTCTCTGGGTATCGTTCCGATGCTGTTCTATGACCTGCACGGCAAGAAAAAGGAAATGATGTATGCCGAACTTCTCACCCGCAGAAAGGAAGCAAGCGTTGCCGCATCCGAAGGCGATCTGGAAGCCATCCGCGAAATGGAAGAAAAACTCAAAGCCATCCGCAACGGCAAAAACTGATTTTATATTATATAAATAGTATATAAATATTTACATTATTTTTAAAATAATAAAAAATTTATAAATATTTTTATTTTTTCTCTTGATTTTTATTTATTTTTAATATATAGTAAATAGTAAGGATGGCAGGTTCTGCCGATTATTCAGAAAGGAGTATACGTCATGCCTGAATTTACTTATGAGATCGTAAAAGAATTCGGTGTCATTTCCGAAGGCTCCGGCGGTTGGGCAAAAGAACTCAACCTTATCAGCTGGAACGGCAAAGAAGCAAAGTACGACATTCGTGACTGGGGCCCCGAACACGAAAAGATGGGCAAGGGCATCACCCTCACCGCCGCTGATCTGAAGGCTCTCAAAGCACTGCTTGACACAATTGAACTTTAATTTGCAAAACGCACCGCCGCGGATTACCCACGGCGGTGTATTTTTTATTCGCCGCAAAAATCAAACAGTCGGATAATTTACGGTTTATCTTGCAAAGCGGTTTTATTTTCGGTATAATAAATAAAAGTAAACATCACGGAGGCGGTAAAATGATTTTCGATATAAAGAATTTTAGCTACACCATCATCTGCGAACAAGCCCCGACCGATACGCTTATTGAAACAGCAGTAAGCGAAAACAAAATTGATCTGTACCTTACTGCCAAAGAAGACAAAGTAAAATTCATTAAACTGCAGTGGGATTTTGAGAGCTGCGATGACCTGTATGTACTCGGCGACGTGTGGGAACGCAGTTACGGCGAACTGGAGTTTGCAAAATTAAAAGACTGCACCCGTTATTTTCCGTGGTATTTTATTGCCACAGACAAAGAAAAATGTTGGTGCTTCGGTGTAAAGACCCAGCCGAATGCCTTTGTCAGTTTCCGCTATACCGAAAAGGGCATCACCGCATTGGTAGACTGCCGCAACGGCGGTAACGGTGTCCATCTGAACGGCAGAAAACTGCACCTTGCCACCTTTGTGTATGCAAAATTTGATTCTGCGGATGTAACGGCAAGTCTGCACGCATATTGCAAAATGCTGTGCGACAATCCGATTCTGCCGACCGATCCCGTTTACGGCGGCAACAACTGGTATTATGCCTACGGAAACAGCAGTTACGAACAGATAGCATCCGATGCACGTTTTCAGGCCGAGCTTGCAAAGGGCATCGACAACCGTCCGTTTCAGGTGATTGACGACGGCTGGCAGATTTATCCCTGCTCAGGTCCGTGGATTGTAAACGAAAAATTCGGTGACATGAAAAAATTAGCCGATGAGATCCGCACAAGCGGTGCCCGACCCGGCATATGGATTCGTTTTCTTGAAAACAAGGACGAAAAAATGACTGCCGATATGCGGATTCTGCGTAGCGGCAAACGGCAGTATCTTGACCCGACCATTCCCGCCGTGCAGGAATACATCAAAGCCGACATTGAGAAAATAAAGGCATGGGGCTATGAACTGATCAAGCATGATTTTACCACCGCAGACCTGTTCGGCAACTTCGGCAACAGCCTGAACGAAACCATTACAAAAATTGACGACTGGCATTTTTATGACCAAACCAAAACCAATGCCGAAATCACGCTGGACCTGTACCGTCTGATCAGGGAAGCTGCGGGAGATCTGTACATCATCGGATGCAACACCGTTTCACACCTGTGTGCGGGGCTTGTGGAGCTCAACCGCATCGGTGATGACACCAGCGGCAGAGAATGGGCAAGAACCCGCAAAATGGGCATCAACACCCTTGCATTCCGCCTTGCACAAAACGAAGCATTCTATATGTGCGATGCCGACTGCGTAGGCATTCTGGATGACAACATCCCGTGGGAACTGAACAAGCAATTCCTGCATCTGCTGTCTTACAGCAACACCCCGCTGTTTGTGTCCTGCACCGACAAGGTGACCGAAGAACAGAAAAAAGACCTCACCGAGGCTTACAATGTGTTCCGGCAAAAACACACCATCCGTCCGCTTGACATTTTTGAAAACAAAACCCCGTCACAATGGGAAATTGACGGTGCAACGGTTGTATACAATTGGGAAGAATAAAAATTAAACATAAAAAAGGAGTAATTACTATGGCAAAAATTCTGATCAGCCCCTCCAAATACGTGCAGGGTGCGGGCGAAATGGGCAAACTTGCCGATTACGCAAAAAATTACGGCAAGAAGGCACTCATCCTGATTACCGCATCAGGCTACAAACGCATCGGCAACATCATTGAAAACAGTTTTGCAGGACAGGACTGTGAGATCGTGTTCGATTATTTCAACGGCGAATGCTCCAAAAACGAAATCAACCGTCTGATCGCTGTGATGAACGAAAAGTCCTGCGACATGATCATCGGCATCGGCGGCGGCAAGATTCTGGACACCGCAAAGGCCGTTGCATTCTATTGCAAGACCCCCGTTCTCATCTGCCCCACCATCGCCTCCACCGATGCTCCCTGCAGTGCACTGAGCGTTATCTACACTGATGACGGTGTATTTGAAGAATATTTGTTCCTGCCCGCCAACCCCAACATGGTGCTCATGGATACCGACATCATCACCAAGTCCCCCGCCCGTCTGACCGTTTCGGGTATGGGTGATGCACTCGCCACCTACTTTGAAGCCAGAGCCGTCAAGGCAAAGGATGCAGGCACTTGTGCCGGCGGTAAAGTCACCAATGCCGCCATGGCACTTGCAAAACTCTGCTTTGATACCCTCATGGAAGAAGGCGTAAAGGCAAAAATCGCACTCGAAGCGGGTGCTTGCACCCAAGCGGTGGAAAATGTGATTGAAGCCAACACACTGCTCAGCGGCATCGGCTTTGAAAGCGGCGGCCTTGCGGGTGCACATGCCATCCACAACGGTCTGACCGTACTGCCCGAATGCCACCACATGTACCACGGTGAAAAAGTTGCGTTCGGCACACTTACACAGCTTGTGCTTGAAAACGTGGACGGCGACGAACTCGAAAGAATCATTGATTTCTGCATCGAACTCGGCCTGCCCGTAACGTTCAAAGAGCTTGGCATCACCGAAGTGACCGACGAAAAACTCTTTGCCGTTGCCAATGCTGCCTGTGCAGAAAGCGACACCCTGCACAACATGCCCTTTGAAGTCACTCCCGAAAAGGTGGTTGCTGCCCTCAAAGCCGCCGATGCCTACGGCAGATACTTCCTGGGTGAATAAAAACAAACAAAACAGCATAAAACCGCACCGCCGCAGATCCTTTGATCCGCGGCGGTGGATTTTTTCTCCTCATTCTATCAACGTTATCTCGTTCTGCCAACACCTGCAAGGGTGTTTTTATTTTGTGTGCAAAAATTTCATCATCGGCACCTGTGCGATCAGTGTCAGGGAAATAAGCAGTCCGACCACGGAAAAATACGAAAGACCGAACAGCAGTTGCCCGAATGAGAGCACACACGCGGCAATCAGAATATAAAAAGACACATTTTTCAGTTTCTGCTTGCCTGTCAGACAGTAAATCAGCAACAATGCAAACACAACCACCGTCAGCACCGCCGTGATAAAGGGTGTAAAATTGGCATAGCCGTAAGGAGTCAGGCTGAAATAAGAAAAGGTTTCGCGCATGGTTTCGGTTGGTGATACGGCAAAATTGCAGACCGCACCGTAAGGTAAAATTTCAAGAATCAGGGTCACAAGCGGCAACAAGAGAAGCAAAAATCGTTTCTTCTGCATGACGTTCTCTCCTTTTTCTTTTATACTATATACTTTTCCTTTATTTTTCCATAAAACAAAATCAAATTATATATGCAAACTTATTCGGACAAACGCTGTACCAACGAGTGATCATTTGCAATCAGATACATCAGTTTTTTGGCGGTCGGTGTCGGTGTGGATTTGCCGCATTCCCAGGCTTCCACCGTACGCGGAGATACGCCGAGCAGATTTGCAAAACTTTTTTGGGTCATGCTGAGAGAAGTTCTGACCATTGCAACATCCACAACGGGTAAAGAACTTTTTCTTGCAAAGGTCTGTGCACTTGCCGTTCCTTTTTCAAAGGCCAATGCTTCGTTAAGCCCTGCCATTATACCTTCAAAAAAATCAAAATCCTTAAAATTATTTTCTATTTCTTCCATGGAAAGCGAAGATTCAAAAGATAACAAATCAGACATAAAAATCACTCCTTTTTCAGTGCATCAACCAACATTTTGATTGCTTTTTCCTGTGCCGGTGTCAAATTTTCCTGCACATTTTTCGGATAAGCCAGAAGCAGATATATTTTTTCCTTTAAAAATACATCAAGATAAATCACCCGTCCACCGTCGCTTTTGCCTTTGTCCTCGAGTTGGATTCGTAATTTTCTTACCCCGCCGGTGCCTTGTATCACATCACCCATTTGCAGATTTTCCAATAATATTTTTTCCAACTGTTTTAAGTCTTTATCATGCAGACCCATATTTTTCCATGAGTCGCGAAACGGTTTCGTATAAATAAATTCTCTCGTCACATTTTACAGCTCCTCACATACGATATTTTCGTAGTTATCAATATTTTTCTCTGAAAATATAAAACTCGCATTGCCGTCTTGACCTTTTGCGTCTGTCTGTGCTATACTTGCTGCAACTTTTGTTTCGGAGAGAAAATGATGAAATTTCTGAAAGATGCAAGATTGCAACTGACATTGTCCATGGTCGTGTTCGGCACGATCGGTCTTTTTGTGCGTAACATCGGTCTGCCGTCGGGCGAAATCGCGCTATACAGAGCGGTTCTGGCAACGGTATTGGTCGGATTGGTGCTTTTTTTCACAAAACAACGCATTGACTTTGCAAAAATCAAAAAAGAACTGCCGCTGCTGCTTTTGTCGGGTGTTGCAATGGGATTCAACTGGATATTGCTGTTTGAAGCCTACAATTATACCACCGTTTCCGTGGCAACGTTGAGTTATTATTTTGCCCCCGTCATTGTCACGCTTGTCTGCCCCTTGCTGTTCAAAGAGAAAATGGGCATCAAACAATGGCTGTGTTTCGGTTTTTCAACACTCGGAATCGTGCTGATTACAGGCATCGGGGACTTAAGCACGGGCAGCAACCACATAAAAGGCATTGCGTTCGGCCTTGGTGCAGCGGGGCTGTATGCCACGGTCATACTGCTGAACAAATTCATCAAGGGTGTGCAGGGATTGCACCGCACATTTTTACAGTTTATTGCCGCAACGGCGGTGCTTGTGCCCTATGTCGGTTTCACAAGCGGCTGTAACCTCGGCATGCTGGACACAAAGGGATGGATTTTCCTGCTTGCGGTCGGCATTGTGCACACGGGTGTGACTTACTGTCTTTATTTTTCTTCTCTTAAAGAATTACCCGGTCAGAAAGCCGCCATTCTCAGTTATGTTGACCCCTTGGTGGCGGTGCTGTGTTCGGTAACACTGCTGCACGAAAAGATGACACTTCTGCAAATCATCGGCGGATTGCTGATTCTCGGCTTTACCCTGTGGAATGAGATTCCGACAAAAAATTTAAGAAAAAATACAGGAAAAAGGTGAAAAAAATATTGACACCGGCAAAACGCTGTTGTATAATAGCGAAGTGTCAAATGACAAGAATGTTAATACCCACGCGGTTAAGCGGAGGGAGGGAATAGAGAATGAGTACGATCAAAGTTAAAGAGAACGAATCTCTCGACAGTGCGCTGAGACGTTTCAAGCGTCAGACATCTCGCGACGGCGTTATCCAGGAAGTTCGCAAGAGAGAGCATTACGAGAAGCCTTCTGTTAAGAGAAAGAAGAAATCGGAAGCGGCTCGTAAACGTAAGTATAAGTAAAAAGAGCAAAAACGGGCCTTCTTGTAAGGTCCGTTTTAACTTTTTTTGAAATTGTGTTTATGTTCGATTGAATTTTTACCAATAATATGGTATTATAATATGTGCCTTACAGATGATGAAAGGAGTGTCCGAACATGCCTGACGCATACCCCGATTATGAATACAAGCGCATTACGGACATCACCCTTGATGATCTTCGTAACATGGGTGCAAAAGCCGTTGCGGTGGACCTTGACAACACCACCGTGCTCGACAGCACCCTGCATGCCCCGGGCGGTGTCAAAGAATGGTTGCAAACGGTTCGTGCAGCGGGATTTCCCGTGATCATTATTTCAAACACCTACCCCATCCGTGCTTGGATGCTGAGCAAAAAATTCGGCAAACTGCCGTGGATCTCCTTTGCGGAAAAACCCAACACCGCAGCATTTTTCAAAGCCTCAAAGATGCTGGGTGTTAAGGTGGAAGACATGGCGATGATCGGCGACAGACTGTTTACCGATGTCATGGGAGCCAACAAGGCGGGTGCCATTTCCATAAAAGTCGATCCCTTTGAACCTGAAAAACTCTTTGCCGAAAAATTCCGCAAGGAACGCAAAAAAGAACGCGAATACCTTGAAAAAAGGAGAAAAGAACGCAATGCAGAAAATCGCCGTTTTAGCAGAAAATCTGAAAAAATCAAGTGATGCCGCACTGATTTTCAGCGAGGTCAACCGCCGTTATTATACCGATTTTCCCAGTTCGGACGGTTGTCTGCTTGTGTGTGCAGACGGTTTTGCGCGTTTCTGGACCGACAGCCGCTATACCGAAGCGGCAGGCAAAGTCATCACAGCCTGCGACGTATGCGACAGCACTGACCTTGCAAAGCAGCTGAACGAAATCTTCAAAGACAGAAACATTAAAACTGTCTGCATTGAAGCCGACCGCCTGACCGTGGCAGAATACAAAAAATGGTGCAAGGATCTGCCCGATATTGCCGTTGATGACGGCGATGCTCTGACAAAACTGATTGAAAATCAGCGTATGGTCAAAACCGAAGAAGAACTTACATTTATTCTTGCCGCACAGAAAATTGCGGAAGATGCTTTTGATTATATATTAGGCGAAATCAAAGTCGGCAAGACCGAAAAAGAAATTCAGTTAGCACTTGATTATTATATGCTTTCCCACGGTGCAGAGGCATTATCCTTTGAAACCATCTGCGTCAGCGGTGCAAATTCCTCGATGCCGCACGGTGTCCCGACCGACAAAAAAATTGAATCGGGCGATTTTCTCACCATGGACTACGGTGCGGTGGTCAACGGTTATCATTCCGATATGACAAGAACCGTTCTTGTCGGCACTCCCACAGAAGAACAGAAAAAAGTATATGAAACCGTGCTTGCCGCACAAAAGGCTTCGTTAGACGCACTCAAGGACGGCGTTACGGGCTTTGATGCCGACAAGGCAGGCAGAGATATAATTGCTGCCGCCGGTTACGGCAAAAACTTCGGCCACGGCACGGGGCACGGTGTGGGCATTGAAATTCATGAAGAGCCCCGACTCAGTCCCAAGTCCCCGCACATACTGCACACGGGTCATGTTGTGACGGTTGAGCCCGGCATTTATCTGCCCGGCAAATTCGGTGTGCGTATTGAAGACATGGCAGTTATCACCGAAACGGGTTGCAGGAACTTAACCAACTGCCCCAAAGAACTGATCTGTCTTTAAAATCGTTTAAAATTTAGATTAAGAATAGAGGTTATCAAAATGAGAACAACAGGCGTAACTTCCAGAGGTATCATTTGTCCGATCTTCCAGCAGGGCGACGACCTTGCAGGCGAAATCGTCAAGAGCATTCTGGCTGCCCGTGACAATGAAGGTTTTGAACTCAATGACGGCGACATCGTCGGCGTGACTGAAGCGGTTGTCGGCAGAACGCAAGGCAACTATGCCACCACCGAACAGATTGCCGCAGACGTAAAAGCAAAGCTCGGCGGCAAGGACATGGGTATCGTGTTCCCCATTCTCAGCCGCAACCGTTTTTCGGTTCTGCTGAAGGGTTTGTCCATGGCTTGCGAAAAACTGTATGTGCAGCTCTCCTACCCCGGTGACGAAGTCGGTAATCAGCTCGTCAGCATTGATGAAGTGGATGCAAAGGGCGTCAATCCCTACTCCGATTCCTTTGACGAAGCAGGTTTCCGTGCCGTCTTCGGCAACAACACCGTACATCGTTTCACAGGTGTGGACTATATTGAGTTCTACAAGAGCTTCGGCGACAACATAGAAATCATCTTCTCCAATGACCCGAAGTATATTCTCAACTACACCAAAAATGTTCTCTGCTGTGACATCCACAGCCGTTTCCGCACCGAAAGAAGAATCAAGGCTGCGGATGCAAACGCAAACGTATGGAGAATTGATCAGATTCTCAACGAAAGTGTGCTCGGCAGCGGCTGGTCCGAATACGGTCTGCTCGGTTCGAACAAGGCAACCGAAAACAAGGTCAAACTCTTCCCCAGGGATTGTGCTGCTTTTGTGGCTGACCTGCACGCAAAACTCAAAGAAGTCACCGGCAAGAATATCGAATGCATGGTTTACGGTGACGGTTGCTTCAAAGATCCCGTCGGCGGCATCTGGGAACTGGCTGACCCCGTTGTTTCTCCCGCACATACGCCCCGGCTTGTGGGAACCCCCAACGAACTGAAGATGAAATACTTTGCAGACAACGAATTTGCCGACCTTTCGGGCGAAGAACTTGCAAAGGCAATGCGTGAAAAGATCCGTGCCAAGGACAAAGACCTGGTGGGCAACATGCAGAGCGAAGGCACAACGCCCAGACAGCTTACTGACCTGCTCGGCTCCCTTTGCGACCTGACCAGCGGCAGCGGCGACAGAGGCACTCCCGTGGTTCTGATTCAGGGTTATTTCACCAACTACGCAAGCGAATAAATAGGACTTGCAATTTATACAATAATATATTATAATACTTCTGATAATAAAAACTTACGGGTATTTTTACCCGCAAAGGAAAGGAATTGATTTTTATGGTAGTAGCCGGCGATTTCAGAAACGGCATGACTTTTGAAATGGACGGTGCGGTCTGGCAGATCGTTGAATTCCAGCACGTTAAACCCGGTAAGGGTGCAGCATTCGTTCGCACAAAGATCAAGAACGTTATTGCAGGCGGCGTTGTTGAAAAAACCTTCAGCCCCACCGACAAGTTCCCCACCGCATACATTGAAAGAAAAGAAATGGAATATTCCTATTCTGACGGCGATCTGTATTATTTCATGGACAATGAAACCTACGACATGATCCCCGTATCCAAGGATGACCTGAGCGACAACTTCAAGTTCGTCAAGGAAAACATGGTCTGCCGCATTCTGTCCTACAAGGGCAAGGTTTTCGGCGTTGAGCCCCCCACATTCGTAACCCTTCAGGTTACCGAAACCGAACCCGGCTTCAAGGGCGACACCGCTACCAACACCCTCAAGCCCGCAACACTTGAAACCGGTGCTGTTGTCAAAGTTCCGCTGTTCATTGACGAAGGCGAAATGATCAACATCGACACCCGTACGGGCGAATACATGTCCCGTGCATAAGGCAATTTTCCGCTCCCTGAATCCAAAAGGAGGAATACAATTATGACTACAATCGAAAAAGTTGCATACCTCAAAGGTCTTGCTGACGGTCTGAATGTGGACAAGACTTCCGCAGAAGGCAAGCTGTTCGCCGCCATCATTGATGTGCTGGACGATCTTGCACTCAGCGTGGAAGACCTCACCGATCAGATTGATGCGATTGATCTTGACCTGAGCGACCTCGAAGAATACGTTTACGAAGAAGACGAAGACTTCTGCGACGGTGATTGCGAAGGTTGCGACGGCTGTGACGGCTTTGGCGATTTCGAAGAAGATGCTCTTTATGAGTTCGAATGCCCCGCCTGCCACGAAATCGTTTACTTTGATGAAGAACTGTTCGACGGCGAAGACGATGCCATCGAATGCCCCAACTGCGGCACGGTTCTTGAACTCGACGCCATCGGCGAAGACGAAGAAGACGAAGACTGATTCAACACACAGAAACTCCCCGCTCATTGAGCGGGGAGTTTTTTTGAAGGGAAAATAACAAGATATGTTATTTTATTACCACCATCGGTGCGTCGCTTGTGTTGTCGACGATGTCCGATTCCTGCAGGTATGCAAGGCAGAAGGTGTGCTTACCTGTGTAAGATTCGGTGAATGTATTCCCTGTCAGGGTCAGTTTGCCGTGTACGGGAGCGGTGCTGTCGGGGTTCATCACCTTGGGCGAATAGCAGATGACCGCACCGTCGGGGCAAATCTGCCCGTAATTGCACCCGATAACGGTGTTGTTGCGGAATGTGATGTGATTTGTCAGTCCCGATTCAAACCAGAAATTGCAGTCGTCCTCCACCAGCAGAGCAGGGCCCCAGAGGTGGTAAAAACGATTGTTTTCGATGATCACCTCACCGCGCACCGTGCAGAGAATCCCCCTGCCTGCGGTAACACCGAAATCACAGTTGTGCACATACAAAGAGGGCGACCATGTGACATTTTCCACCGCATCCTTGCCCAAAACAATGCCGTCGGGCAAAGGCTTTTCAAGATACAGACAAATGTCGGTATCATTCAGTTTTTCATAGTTCCTGACCGTGTTTTCCGCATAGGGAATCAGTGTGTTCCAACGGATAAACGCAAGTTCATCCCCTTGTTCAAATGCCTGAAGACCCCATGTTTCGGGGTGCATGAAGCGTACCGTCAGGCTGTTGCGTGCATTGTCCGCTTCAACAATCTGCAGATGTGTACCGTGTGCGTTGATGTAATCATCCTGTGCTCCGTGTGCCTTACAACCATCGACCGTGATATTGCCCTTGCAACCCGAAAACTGAAAAAAGTCAGCCGTGCTTGCAATGGTTCTGCCCTCGGCGGGTGTGAAATCACAGTTGCAAAAGGTGACATTTTCGCAGAACTGCGAAACCATGCCGAGCCCGTGCATAAAGCAGATACGTAAGTTTTCAAAATAAAGATTTTTACATCGCTGAAACAGGCTGCCCGACTGATCGCGGATGATGTTGCGTGTCTGAAAAATATGTCCCGGCACAAAATCCGCATTCTTGTCCTGCAAGGTCACCCGAAGAATATGTGCATCAACCTGTTCAATGTGGGTGAATGTGAGATCCTCACGTCTGAAATCCCTGCAGTTTTGTGCAACGGGGTCATAAACCTTGACAAAGCGTTTGGGAGCATTGCATCGGTTTTCCCAATAGGGAGAGCCGTTTTTTGTCGTTTCGCCGCACCAGTACAGGTCGTTACCGTCCACACGGAACAAACACGCAGGATTGACGGCAATCTCACACACGCCGTCCCGATTGGAAAGGACGGTAAATTCCGTCATGGTGGGCACGGCATAGTCCACTTTCAGATTGCGTACGGTGATATTTTCACAGCGGTCAAACACAAAGGGGGTCATTTTGCCGTGGATGATCACGGCGGCACCGTTGCCGTCTATGGTGATGTTCTTTTTGTTGAAAAGATACATCGGAGTGTCACGCTCACCGAGCGGATTTTCTTCCTTTTTTGCCGTATTGGTGCAGAAATACCCCGTCAGATGCACACTGTCTTCGGGGTACACGTGATAGATTTTGTCCTTTTCGAGCACAAGGGTCTGTCCATCCTGCACACAGCTGAAAATATTACAAAGTTCGTTCAAACAATCACTGCCTTTTTTTGGTTCAAATTATTTGTTGAGTAAATTACGGTTTGCAGAAAAAAACACCTGAAAACAGGTGTTGACAGAATGAAAAAAATGTTGATATAATATAAATGAACAAGGCAGACCGATAGACGGTCAGCCTTCCGTTAAAGACGAAATAACCGCCTCACGAATGGAAGACGAGAGGGCGGTTATTTCTTTTTTTGTTTTAAAAATATGTTTACATACATTAAAAACAAAATCTGCGATTGCAACAAGAAGCCCTGATAACAATAGAAGCTCTTCCCATGTCACCATGCAAATCCCCTCCTTTTCGGAGGGAAAAGATACCCTCCGGAATTCAGAAGGTAACCGCCTACCGTATAGCAAGTCTGGATTGCCCGATGAATACTTTAACATATTTTGACAAGAATTGCAACAAGAAAATATCCCGCCAAACCGCAATTGACCTGCTTATTCCCTGTCCAGAACTTCAAAAATCTTTTCCCAAACCGTTTCGTCCTGATCGGTCATGGCGAGCCAGTCGTATGAGGCGACGAATTGAGCTTTTTGCACTTCGGACGGATTGCTTTTTATAAATTTTTTGCGTTCTTTGCTGTACTGTGCGAGATATTTTTCTGCTTCCCGCGTATAATTTGGATTGTGTCCTTTACCGTTTGCAAGGAAAAACGAGATGTTCTTTTTGGCGGAAAGTGCAGCACGCAACGGGTCATAAAATCCCTGCTTGGTGCACAGCATGTCCTTTTCGCCGTAAATCAGCAGACAAGGTGCATTGCAGTTTTGCAAGGCATCAAAAGCACTGCGATCGTAATAACCGGGGTTGGATTTTGCTTCTTCCTTCAAAAAAACATGCCGTAAGGGTGCAAGAATCCCCTTGGCCGCACAGAGGAACAAGGCCTCTGCGGCGGGGAAGCCTGCCATGGCGACAATGTGTGTCACGTCGGGGTGCAGTGCACAGATGTTCATGGTTGCAAAACCGCCCCAACTGTGCCCCATAATGCTGAATCTTTTATTTTTATATTTTTCATCCGCTTTCAGCACGTGCAGACAGTCATCCAAGTCACGCAGGGATTGTGCAAGGCCGTTTGTGCCTGTGCCGCCCGATTCCATACAGCCCGTGTGGTCGTAGGCAAACACGGTAAATCCGTGGCGGCAAAGCATTTCAATTTCACGCATATAAGCACTGTGTCCCCCGCCGAAGCCGTGATCAAACACAACAAGGCGGTCGGGGTATTTTTTGTTTTCATACGAATAAAAATATCCTTGCAGGGTGTGACCGAGGCTTGAATCAAAGCAGTACGGTTCGCGGGAAAGCCCCGCAAAATCCTCTGTCGAAAAGTAATAAGCCGTGCCCGTATCATCACAGCGGTTATAAAGAATACGGCGGTATGTATTGAGAATCTGTTTTTCAAAAAACATAAACTTCCCCCCTCTCATTTTATGTTAACACGATTGCACGGTTTTGTCATTATATAAATTCAACAAAAAAGAGAAATCAATTTTTCTTTTTTACACAATTGTTTTCAGTTTTGAAATCATGTAATATTATTTATATATAAATAAAATCAATAATAACATACGGAGGCAATTATGAAAGAAATTACCGATGCAAAAAGATGGATCGCTGCCATTACAGCCGTCCTGACGGGACTGCCCTCGCTGATTATGGCACTGTTGCAGTGCATCACTTTTTTCGGATATGAGCCAAAAAATGAAGAAGCCGTTGCGGCAAATTTCTTAACAGGTTCGCCGTATTTTATTGAAGAAGCCGCCGCAGACACCTGGTCGGCAGGTTTTGCAAAAGAAGTGCTCACTCCCGACGATTTTGAAGACGAAAATTACTTTTTGGGCGGATACCTCATGTTTCCCGCCATGCAGGTAACAGGTGTCATTGACGAAATTGCCGTGCGTGCGGTGGTGCTGGACGACAATTCGGGCCGCGGTGCAGTCGCCTTTGCGTGGGTAGACTGCGTGGGGCTGATGAACAATGACATCAAGGATATCCGTGCCGCATTGGCTGACCTGACCAAAGACGGCTCGCTTTGCAGTATCAATGTCGGTGCAACACATACGCACTCGGCGGTGGACACGCAAGGTCTGTGGGGTTATATCCCCAACAGCGGCAGAAATGAAAAATACATGAAGCAATTGGTTGAAAAAACCGCCGCAGCAATCCGCACGGCATACGAAAACAAGACCGACGGCACACTGTATTACACAAGCGAAGATCATTCTGAAATGTTCACCGACGGCAGAAAGCCCGCCGTTTGCGACAACAACGTGCATCTGTTCCGCTTTTTGCCTACCGATACCGCCAAAAAGGAAATTTACATCACCAATTTCGGTGCACACCCGGTTTATGTGGACTATCCCAACTCCAAACTGTCGGGCGACTTCCCGTACTATCTCGAACAGGCTGTGATTGAAAAAACAGGTGCTGATTTTATTTTCATTCAAGGTGCCATCGGCGGCGGCATCAATGCAAAAATGAACACCCCGTCCCTTGTGCCCGACCAAAGTGTGAATAATTTCGGCAAAATGCAACAGTATGCCGTGTCGGTTGCGGATATTCTCTGCAACATGGCAGCAAAGGGCGAAGTTGTGGATCCCATTCTCAATATTGCCCATTCACAGGTGGAATTTGAAGTAAACAATTTCATTTTCAAACTTGCCGAAGCGGCCAACCTGTGCAATGCGGATGCCTACGCACGTGATTTCAGCGTGTATCTTACAAGCGAGATCGGTTATGTTGAAATCGGCAAAAATATCAAAATCCTTGAAGTACCGGGCGAAGTGCTGCCCGAACTCGTATACGGCGGATTCCTGCCTGCTGAAGAAGCCGCAAACGGTACGGACTATCCGTATGCCGCCCTCAACACCCACTTTGCAGATACCGACGAAGTGCTTGTGTTCGGTCTTTGCAACGATGCACTCGGCTATATCATTCCCGACAACGATTACACTACCAACAGCGACGAAGGCGGCCATTATGAAGAAGATGTTTCCACCGGCTCCAAGAGCGGCTCTGCCTTGTCGGCGGCATTTGAAAAACTTTTTTCGGAGGTAAAATAATATGGATCTCATGCCCGTTGCCCGTTTTCTGAAATTACCGAACCTTATGCGTGCAATCATCGGTGCACTGCTTTCTTTGATTCTTCTGGTCGTGCCCGCCAATCTGTTCACAACAAGTGAGCAAGCCGCAACGTATATGCTCCCCGGCGATGAAACATTTTCCGACACGGCGGGCGATACATGGACGGTCGGCTATGCACAAGCGGTTCTCACCCCCGCTGATGTGACCGCCGACACCTATTACATTGCAGGCTACAACACCAACAACCCCGCACAGGGCGTGCTGGATGACATGTATGCAAAAGCCGTGTATCTGGATGACAACACAGGCCGCGGCGGTGTAGTTCTTTGTGCGGTGGACTGCGTAGGTCTCAGCCGTGCAGACATCAATGACATCCGTAAAATCGTCATTGAAAGCGGTGAAATTGATTCGCTCAAATCCGTCAACATCAGTGCCACCCATGCCCATTCCGCCATCGACACGCAGGGGCTTTGGGGTAAAAATTTTATGTCCGACGGCAAAAACGAAGCCTTTATGCAAACTTTGAAAGAAAAAACCGCCGAGGCAATTCTTGCCGCATATAATGCACGCACGGACGGCAAACTGTATGTTGCGGCGGCACAGACGGATGATTTCCAGTCCGATACCCGCGAACCCGTTGATTATGACAACACGCTGACCCGTATCCGTTTTGCACCGGCAGACGGCTCGGCAGACACCTATATTGTCAATTTTGCCGCCCATGCCGAAATGCTCGGCAGCAAATCCACGCTTGTCAGTGCCGACTTCCCCGCCTATATGACAGAAGAAATCCGCACGCAGGCAAACGGGGCAAACACCGTGTTTATCAACGGTGCCATCGGCGGTCTGATTACGGCAGACGATTTTGACGATGTTCTCAACAACCCCGATTTCGACTGCATTGCCTACACAAAGCAGTACGGCAAGGAACTGGGACAGTTTGTGCTGAGTATGGACAATGAAACCGAGATCCGTCCCCTTGTGAATGTCAAATCCGTTCCCGTCAGTGTACGCTGTGACAACACCGCATTGTTGCTTGCCCGCATCATCGGTGTGCTGAACAACGATATGCAAAGAAGTGCCGACCGCAAGAGTGTTTCCATTCTGACGGAAGTGTCCTATATGGAATTAGGCACAAAACAGATCGGCATTTTCATGATTCCCGGCGAACTGTATCCCGAACTGGAAAGCGGCAACTTCCTGCCTGCCGATCAGGCGGCAAACGGCACGGATGCCGAGTACAAGGTGCTCTCGGAAATGAGCGACTGCACATATGATTTTGTGTGGGGACTTTGCAACGACGAACTCGGCTACATCATCCCCGACAATGATTTTCTGTTGCATGAATGGTTTGAATATTTCAACATTGCCTACGATGAAGCCGACAGAAAGCATTACGAAGAAACCAATTCCGTCGGCCCCGATACGGCAAGAAGCCTGCTGGAAGCCATGGATGCTCTTATTGCGGGTGTGCAATGAGAGGATGATAAATTGGGTTTTTCGACACCCATGATGTTTGCAAATCCGTTTTTTTGCACTTTGTGCAATTTTTTATCCTCATTTTTTACACTTATTGCTATTCCATCCCCACATTGTTTGTGATATACTATAAACAAAGATACAGATGCACAGCATCTGAAAACACAGAAAGGGGTGAAAAAAATGAGCGAATACATGCTGTATCTCTGGATTGCGTTGTTTGTCATTTTCCTGATTACGGAAGCCGTGACCGCACAACTTGCAACCATCTGGTTTGCCGCAGGTGCACTGGTTGCACTGATTCTGGAGCTTGCGGGTGTGGAAAGCATTGCAATTCAGGTGGTAGCCTTTGTTGCCGTGTCCGCTGTGACGCTCATTGCAACAAGACCGCTGGTCAAAAAAATGATCAACCGCAAAACCGTTGCCACCAATGCCGACCGCAATATCGGCTGCGAAGCGGTTGTGACCGAAGCCATCGACAACCTTGCCGCCACGGGTGCGGTAAAAATCAACGGCAACATCTGGACGGCACGCAGTGCCGATGAAAGCCCCATTGAAGCGGGCGAAATTGTGATCACAGAAAAAATTGACGGTGTCAAAATGATTGTCCGTCGCAAATAAAAGGAGGTTATTTTATGTTACCCTTTATCATCGCAATCGTAGTTGTTCTGATTTTTCTTGCAGTTGCAGTTTCCTGCATCAAGATCGTTCCGCAGTCCAAAGCCTATGTTGTGGAACGTCTCGGCACCTACAGAGAAACATGGACCGCAGGCATCCATTTCAAGGTTCCGTTTATTGACCGCATCGTCAAGATCGTCAACCTCAAGGAACTTGTGTCTGACTTTGCACCCCAGCCCGTTATCACACGTGACAACGTCACCATGCAGATCGACACGGTCGTGTTCTATCAGATCACAGACCCGAAACTGTTTGCCTACGGTGTTGAAAATCCCGTATCCGCCATCGAAAACCTGACCGCAACCACCTTACGTAACATCATCGGTGAAATGGAACTCGACCATACGCTGACTTCCCGTGACACCATCAATGCAAAGATCCGTGTCATCCTTGACGAAGCGACCGACCCGTGGGGCATCAAGGTCAACCGCGTGGAACTGAAAAACATTTTCCCGCCCAAGGAAATTCAGGATGCCATGGAAAAGCAGATGAAGGCAGAGCGTGAACGCCGTGAATCCATTCTTCGTGCCGAAGGTGAAAAGGCAAGTGCCGTGCTGGTTGCCGAAGGTAACAAAGAAGCCATGATTCTCAATGCCGAAGCTGAAAAACAGGCAGCGATTCTCAAAGCCGAAGCCATCAAGGAATCCAAGATCCGCGAGGCAGAAGGTGAAGCACAGGCAATTCTGCGTGTGCAGGAAGCAACCGCCAAGGGTATTGAACTGCTCAATGCATCCAACCCCGGCAAGGCAGTGCTCACCATCAAGAGCCTTGAAGCCTTTGAAAAAGCCGCCGACGGCCAGGCAACCAAGATCATCATCCCCTCGGAAATTCAGTCCATGGCAGGTCTTGCCGCCGGACTCAAGGACGTTATTCAGTAAACAGCATAAAAGGAAACGGGTTCGGAAGAGCCCGTTTTTGTTGCGATAAACCGTAATTAGTTTTTTTCCGCACAGCCGCAACTTGACGCATGCAAAGAAAAAATGTATAATGTGTAACGGTGATTTGTGATGAATACATATTTTAACGAAATAACCGCCGCCCCCGTAAACGCGGTGGACGGCAAAATTCTTTATAAGATCCCTGCGGGGGCTTTTTGTGCAAACGGAGATCTGGGGCTTGTGTTTGATCAGGACGAAAACGGGCTTGTTCTGCACATTTCCAAGTGCGATTTCTGGAAATTCACCCCCGGAGCACACGGCGACGGCGGCATCAAAACCGTCGGCGAAATCCGCATCGGCAACATTGATTTGTCTGCATACAATATAAAGCAATATTTTGACAGGGGCTTATTGGACTGCACCTTTGGCAATATGCAGATGGAATTTTTTGTTGCGCCCGAAAATGTGATCTGCTTTGAAATCAAGCCTACCGAATCCCTGCCGGCAGTCAGCATCCGTCTTCCCGACACCTGCGGCTCGATCAATACAGAATACGAAAATGACGGTCTTTTCTGCTTTGAGCGCAGATTTGAGGGTGAAAACCTTGAACGCTCCTCGGCGGTCTGCGTGTGCATGAAGCAGAACGGCAATCGATTCTGCATTTCGGTGGCGACGAATTTTGACGATGAAAACTATGCCGAAAAAGCACGCACCATGGCACTTTCCTGCGATTATGAGGATGCAAAACAGCGAACGGTTCAGCAGTGGCAAACCTTTTTTGCCGCTTCGTCTGTCACGCTTGAAGACAAGGAAATTGAACTGTTTTACAACGCAAGCCTTTATCACCTTGCAGGTTGCATGGGCAACAAGGCATTTCCGCCCGGACTGTTCGGCAATTTCGTGACGGATGACTTTTTCCCGTGGGCAGGCGATTACCACATGAACTACAACTACGAAGCACCCTATTACTGCATTTTTTCCGCCAACCACCCGGATCTGTTTGACGGCTACATGACCCCCGTAAATGAAATGCGGAACTATGCCAAAAAGTTTGCAAAATTGTTCGGTTGCGGCGGCTACGCTCTGCCTGTCAGCTTCGGTCCGAAGGCATTGGATGTTTTCACACAACCCGACTGCAAGGAACACGGCATTCTGTTTCTCGGGCAGAAAAGCAATGCCGCGTATGCCTGCGTGATTCCGCTGATGCACTGGTTTTCGACTTACGACAAAGAGTTTGCCAAGGAAAATTACTACGATTTTATTCTGAACACCGCCGCTTTCTGGGAAGATTACCTTGTGAAAAAGAACGGCAGATATGAGCTGCACAAGGATGCGGCACATGAAATTCCCTATTACCGCGGCAAGGATTTCAAATACCTCACCCATGCAGGGCAAATCAACACCGTCAATGCAATCAACTCGTTGGGGCTTGTGAAGATGCTGTTCAAGGGTGTTTATGCCATGGCAAAGGAGCTCGGACTCAATGAAGAAAAATATGCCCTGTGGGAAGACATCAATGAGAACTTAAGCGATTTTCCGACCTTCATCAAAAAGGGCAAAAAGTGTTTCCGCTACTCCAAATTCGGCATCCGCTGGCGGGATGACAACACCGTCGGATTGCAACATATTTACCCCGCTTCGCAGATCGGCCTTGATTCGGGCGAAAAACTTTTAAAAATTGCAAAAAATTCTTATTTCATCAACGACCGCCGACTTGACGACAACGGCTCGAATTCCTACCTGCCTGCAGGTGCAAGAATCGGCGTGGACCCTGCATTTTTGATCGACGGAATCAAACAGAATATCAAAGAATTCGGGCTGCCGAACAAGTTGTTCCGTCACCACGGCGGCGGTATCGAGCATCTGACCACCGTTCCCGCCACCATCAACGAAATGCTTCTGCAAGGTTATGAAGGCATTATTCGCCTGTTCCCGTGCTGGGACAAAACATCCCCTGCAAAATTTACAAATCTGCGTGCGGATGGTGCATTTCTGGTGTCGGCAACGCTTGCAGCGGAACACATTTGCGATGTCAGAATCCAAAGTCTGCAAGGCAGAACATGCAAAGTGCAGGACTTTGGCATAAAACGCATTGTCAGGGAATCGGACGGTGCACAAATTACATTCACCAAAAACGGCAACGCGGTTTTGTTTGAAACAGAAAAAAACATGGTATATATGTTGCAATAACACACAAAAAAATCAGGTGCGGAATTCATCAAATTCCTGCACCTGATTTGACTTTATACTTTCTTATCCGAGGGCGACCATGCTGAAAACAAGGGCGAACAGAGCAACCGTTTCGCAAAGACCGACAACCGTGATATACTGTGCAAAACCTTTGCCGGTTTCAGCGAGGGCATCGGCACCTGCGGCACCTGCTTTACCCTGCATAACAGCGGAGATTGCCATGGCAAGACCCGATGCAATGCCAAGACCGAACAGGAATGCGGGGTCTGCAGCAGAGTCCTTCATCTGATCCATCAGCAGGAAGCCGTAAATGGTCTGCGTGAGGGGTGCACCTGCAAAAACGGTGAGGATGAAGGGGGCTGCTTTGTTGCTCATGTAACACTTCTTCCATGCACCGATGGAAGCCTGTCCTGCAAAACCGATACCGATTGCAGAGCCGATTGCGGCAATACCCATTGCCAGAGATGTTGCCAATAAACCTAAATTCATAGTGATTTCTCCTTAACTTTTATTCTTCAAAGGGTTTGAATTTATGTCCGCTCCAGGACATATCAAGATGCGATGAAAATTCCAGTGTGTTCAGACGGATGCCGTGCACGATGACGGACAGAACATTGAGGATCATATTCAATCCGTGGCCGAATACAAGCAGGATGATTGCAAAGATCATAAACAGGAAATTGCCGAGCAGCGGGCCTGCCAGTTCGTTGACGGTGGCAGAAATTGCCGCCCCTGCAAGACCGACCGCCCAGAGGCGGATATAAGACACGATGTCCGAAAACACGTTGACAACACCGAGCAACACCGAAACGATGTTTTTGAGGCTTGCAAGGATGGATTTGCCGAGATTTCCTTCGTAATTTGCAAACACAAAACTCATTACAAAACCTGCTATGACAAGCACAAGTGCGAGTGTTCCGACGGGGATACCGCCGATAACAAGTCCGAACGGAAACACCTCTCCATTGACAACAAAGCTCAGCACCACATAAAAAATGCCGAACAGTTGCATGACGGAACCGATGTCGCCGAGGATTTTAATTGATTTTCTGTTGCGTGCGGCAACCTTGAAATGTGCCACGCTCAGTTGCACAAGAGCCAGCGAGAAGCAGAAAATCTGCAGGTTCTGTGCGGTGGTCAGCCCCGCTTCGCCGTTGGTCCACGGCGGATACCATATTCTGTCGGCATACACGTTGGAAATGACGGGAACCGACAATTTCTGCAACCAGACGGGAATCTGTTCGGCTGAAAGCCCGAACCATGTGCAGGTAACAGTCCCCCAGAGGATGGTGGAAAGCCCGAACAGACCGATGAGCAGAAATGCGGGGGGAATTTTCTTTTTTGCGGCGGCAGTTTTTGCCATCAGAATGCCCGTGACGGCACAGATGAAAAGACCGTAGCCGCCGTCACCGAAGATGATACCGAAAAACACAAGGATGAACGCCAAAAACCAACCCGAAATATCGTATTCAAAATAGCCGGGCACGGTGCCGAGAAAATCGGTCAGCGGATAAATGAGGCTGACGAATTTGTTGTTCTTCAGTTTGGTGGGGACATTGTCTTCTTCGGTGGGGTCTTCGGACAAAAGGCCCCATGCGTTTTCCCTTGCGGTCTGCTGCAGACGGGGAAGATTTTCTTCTTCCACGAAACCCGTGAAATAACTGACACTGACTTCATTTTTACCATCAGCCGACAGCCGCTCGTTTGCCATGCCTGCGGCGTGCTGCTCGAATTCCATTTCTTTTTCGCAGATCTTGATTGCGTTTTTAATGGAGGTTTCGCAGTCGGCAAAGGAAGAAACCGTTTCATCAATTTCCCCGATGCGCTGTTGCAGGTCTTCGGTTTTTTGTTTTATTTCGTCCGTGGACAAGGCGGGCATTGCAAGGCTGTATCTGCGGATTGCCGCCGTTTCGTCCGTGTCTTCCCCGTCCTTTTGGATGAGCAGGAAACGGACGGAGGTTTTTGTTTTTTGTAAAGCAAGGGTCTTTACATCGTCGCTTAACGCTTCGTATTCCTCTTTTGGCATTTCATAAAGCGAAAGAAGCAAGCCTTTTTCTGCAAGCTGTGCGAAATCGGAGGGGTCAATTTCGCCCCAGTCCTTCAGGCGGTCAAGCTCGGCAGTAAGACTGAGCCGATCGGCAACACACTGCTTTTTTTCTTCTTCAAGGGCAACGATTTCCCGTGCTGCAACAAGCGTCTGCGTGCAATCAAGGGCACGATCCCCTGCTTTTTTGATCTTTTTTTCCGCAATGCAATACAGTGCATGTTCAAGCAGATTGATTTTTTCTTTGATGTCGTCAATCTTTTTGCCTGTGCCATCGGATTCTTCGATGTGCACAATGCCGAGGTGACGCAATTTTTTGAGCGTTTCGGTCTTTTTATCCCCCATGATGATGAGAGAAACTTTCTTCATCGGCACGATCATAACGAATACACCTCCGTTTCGGTTGATGTATCGTCGCGTGCGGCGATTTTGCGTTTTGAAATTTTGGAACGCACAACGGCACTGACCTGTTGGTCTGCCAGATAAACGGATATTTTGCGGATATTTGCCTGTGTTTCGGGAATTTTGACCTTTTCAAACAGGTTGACCCTTTGCGAGGTAGCAAGCAGCTCTTTGTTCAAAAGCCTGACCTGCTCGTCCAACACTTCTGCCTCCAAATCAAGCGAAATCGCTTTTTCCATGTGGTTGGCGGCAAGATCGACCCACAGCGGGGTTTCGTACAGATCATAATCCCCGCGTGCGAAGTCTGCACCCTCATAAACGGGAATGGTGACACCTGCAATATTTCCCTCTCCCTTGCGGATGTTGCTGACGGTGATGATGCCTTCGGGGAAAGCGTTTTCTTCGCTGAAAACGGCGATCCACGAAGAAAAACCTTTTTCAAGGACTTCTCTTTGCTGCCTGACCGCTTTGGCCTTGGCTTCAATGGTGCGGATCTCCGCCTGCAACTGTTGTTTTTTGAGGGTCAGCGTCGGCAAATATCTGCGGTACATTTTAAGAGCATCCTTTTGTACCTTTAACTCATTTTTGGTTAATTTGATTTTTGCCAAAATTTCAAGCCCCCTTATTGTACAGGCCAGAAGGCCTCGGTAAGGTCGGACTTGATACCGGTTTCATCCTTTTCGAAACATTCGGACAAAATCTTCCATCCTGTATCGAGGGATTCTTCCAGAGTCATGTTAACGGAAAGATCCATCAGTCTGTTTTCAAAAAGAAGACCGTATTTCAGCAGTTTTTCGTCCCAACGGCTCATGGCAAAGCCCATGTTCTTCTTTTCAAGGGTTTCCTTGTAAGAAGAATACAGTCGGATCATGGCATCCATGAGTGCACGGTGATCCTTGCGGGTCTTACCGTTGACGTTCTGCTTCAGACGCGAAAGCGAACCGAACGGCTCGATTCTGCCGCCTTTGAGGTAATACTGTCCTTCGGTGATATAACCGGTATTGTCGGGAACGGGGTGTGTAACGTCGTCCCCGGGCATAGTGGTAACGGCAAGAACGGTAACAGAGCCCGAATTTGCAAAGTCAACCGCCTTCTCGTAGCGGGAAGCAAGCTGTGAATACAAATCACCGGGGTATCCGCGGTTGGAGGGCACCTGCTCTTGCGTGATGGCGATTTCCTTCATGGAGTCGGCAAAGTTGGTCATGTCGGTCAGCAGCACAAGCACGTCCTTGTCCTGCAAAGCAAACTGTTCGGCAACCGCCAGTGCCATGTCGGGAATCATCATACATTCAACTGTGGGGTCAGATGCGGTATGGACGAACATAACGGTTTTGCTCAGAGCACCACCGTTGGAAAGTTCTTCTTTGAAATAAAGGAAATCATCGTATTTAAGCCCCATGCCGCCCAGCACGATGACATCGGCATCTGCCTGTAAGGCAATGCGTGCAAGAAGCTGGTTGTAAGGCTCGCCCGAAATAGAGAAAATGGGCAGTTTCTGCGACACGACAAGGGTATTGAACATGTCGATCATGGGAATATTGGTACGCATCATGCGGTTGGCAAGAATACGCTTGGTGGGATTGACGGACGGTCCACCGATGGACTTCATGTTGTCGGTAAGAGCGGGGCCCTTGTCACGCGGTTCACCCGAACCGTCGAAAATGCGGCCGAGCAAATCTTCGCTGAACGAAACACGCATTTCATGGCCCAAAAAACGAACTTCGTCGCCCGTGGAAACACCCTGACCGCCTGCAAACACCTGCAGGGAAACCAGATTGCCGTCAATTTTGTTGACCTGTGCGAGGGATTTGCCGAAACGGGTGGTGATCTGTGCCAATTCCTGATAGCGTACGCCGTCAGCACGCACGGTAATGACGTTACCCGTAACAGATTCGATTTTATTATAAACTTTGCTCATTTTCACACACCGCCTTTCAACAAACGCTCGGCTTCGTTTCCTAATTTGCCGTCGCCGTCGGCATAAAGCATTTCAATTTCATTTTCCGATTTTGCAAAGGCTTCACTCTTGAATGCGGTATAATTCCAGTCAATGAATTTCTGACGCAAACGGTTAAAGAAGCTGCGTGCACTGTCTTTGTCAGCGAGTGCATATTCACTGCCGAGCACAACAATGAGCTTATCGGTTACATAACGCTGACGCTCCTTGGAGGTGTCAGCATCAATCAAATCGAAGGAATTCTGCTGCAGATACACAGCATCCAGCATTTCCGCTTTCAGATAGACGATATAGTCTTCAAGGCTTGTGCCTTCTTCACCGACAACCTTCATCATCGAGCCGATTTCATCACCGTGCATAAGAATATTCCTGCAGAATGCACACTTGGCGGGTTCGGTGACGGTCTTGTATTTCGACCACGAAATCAGCGGATCAATGGCGGGGTATTTTCTTGCATCCGAGCGTTCACGGGAAAGACCGTGGAACGCACCGACCACTTTCAGCGTTGCCTGGGTGACGGGTTCTTCAAAGTTCCCGCCTGCGGGGGAAACCGTGCCGCCGATGGTAACGGAACCCTTACTGCCGTCGGGCAGAAGCACACAGCCTGCACGTTCATAGAACGCGGCAATGTAGGATTCAAGATAAGCGGGGAAGGCTTCTTCGCCGGGGATTTCTTCGAGTCTGCCCGACATTTCGCGCATTGCCTGTGCCCAACGCGAAGTGGAGTCGGCCAGAAGCAAAACATGCAGCCCCATCTGACGGTAATATTCAGCCATCGTCACGGCGGTGTAAACCGATGCTTCACGGGATGCGACGGGCATGGACGAGGTGTTGCAGATGATGATGGTGCGTTCCATGAGCGACCGTCCCGTTCTGGGGTCAATCAGTTCCGGGAATTCGGTGAGGGTTTCCACCACTTCGCCTGCACGTTCACCGACAGCTGCAATGATCACAATATCCACATCCGCATATTTGGAAGTGGTGTGCTGCAGAACGGTTTTGCCTGCACCGAAGGGGCCGGGGGTGCAATAGGTACCACCCTTTGCGACGGGAAAAAACGAGTCGATCAGGCGGACCTTGGTTTCCATGGTTTCGGTGGGTGCAAGGCGCTCGGTGTAGCACTTGACGGCACGCTTGACGGGCCAGCGGAAGGACATAGAAACGGGAATTTCTCTGCCGCGTTCATCGCAAAGCACGGCAACGGTTTCGTTGATGGTATATTCGCCTTTTTCGGCAATGGATTTGAGGGTATAGGTTCCGAGCAGATTGAAAGGAACAAAAATCTTGTGTGTAAACGGCCCTTCGGGAACGGTGCCGATGTGTTCGCCTGCGTGCAGGGTTGCACCGATTTTTGCGGTAGGAGTGAATTCCCATTTCTTTTCCGCATGCAGGCCGTCTGCATAATTGCCTCTTTCAAGGAACCAGCCTGCCTGTTCGGCAAGCACGGGCAGCGGATTCTGCAGGCCGTCATAAATCTGCCCCAAAAGCCCCGGGCCTAACTGGGCAGACAGCATTTCGCCCGTGAATTCAACTTCGTCGCCGCAACGGATGCCGATTGTCATTTCATAAACCTGTATCTGTGCGATATCGCCGCGGATACGGATGACTTCGCTTTTGAGCTTTGTGCCGTCCACATGCACATAGCAGATTTCGTTCATCGAAACATTGCCTTCGAATCGGACGGACACAAGGTTGCCGTTGATACTGACAACCTTACCTTTGTTTTCGGTCATTGCACAACCTCCGGATTTTCTCCATTGAGAATGGATTGGTAAATATTTTTGTAGGCGGCTTGTCCGCTTTCGGTGTCAAACTGACGCACACGGTCAAGCAGCTTGAGTTTTAAAGAATACCAGAACACAGATTCCAGCGAAAATGCGTCTGACGGACGCAGATTGTCGAGCAGTTCCACGCGGAAACGGTTGAGGAATTTCTCGGCATCCATGGGGTTTTCGATTTCAATTGCCGCGCGTGCCGCCTGACTGATATTTGCGGGGAACGACTGCAATTCGCAATCGAAATGCTTTCCCATTTTGTCGGCACGCAATTTGGCAAGTGCCAGACGAAGCATGCGTTCATTTTCGAGCCACTGTGACACCACCGCGGATGCTGTTTTTTCTGCGTCCCGCGGGGGATTGAGCGTAATTTTTGCAAGCTCTGCGAGGGCTTTTTTGTTGAGCAATTGCCCGCACAGCTCGTCGAACCGTACCTGCGTGACGGGCAGGAGGGCATTTTCGGCAAGTCCGTCCAAAGACGGCAACTGCGAAATAAGATAATATTCAGCCATACTTATTCAGCCTCTTTCAAAAGTGCCGTCACACGGGGGCTGAGATAAGCCGACAGCAGCTCGGTGACAGCTTCGGCGGAATAATCATAATACACCGCACCGTTGTTGACGGCAATGCGGAAACCGCCGTCCATGCGGTCATTGGCCTTGAGAGTCACACCCTCACCGAGTTTCGCCTTGAGTGCACACAGCAGTGTGTTTTCCATCTTTGCAAGGTCGTCACTGCCCAGAATCACGGCAAGATCATCCGCTTCGGGCTTGCCTGTCCAGTTGGACACAGCATGCACGATGAGGGATGCAAAATCATCCGATGCATAAACGGCATTCACGTTTTTGCCGACAAGAGCGGTCAGTTCTTTTGCAACGCTTTCTCTGAACGAGATAAGAAGATTGCGGCCCGCCTGACGAAGGGCATCTTCGCCCGATTTCACGGTTCTTTCGGTTTCCGCTTTTGCATCCGCAATCATTTTGTCCGCTTCTGCCCTGGCTTCGGAAATGATTTTTGCTGCCTGCACTTCCGCCTCGTTGATGATGGCTGCGGCCTTGTCTTCGGCGGCAGTCACACCGTCTTTTTTGATTTGTTCAATGAGTTCCTGCAATTGTATTTCCATTGTATTTCTCCTTTTCCCGGATACCTTCAGTTTTACCGTATTTGCGGCGTTTTTTTCGTGTTTTTCCGAAAAAAACAAAAAAGAACCAACAATCCTCTGCAGTCAGCTGGTTCCATTTTTTATTATTCTTTTCATACAATATTATAGCCCATTCTGCAGTTTTGTCAAGCAGGGCAGACACAAAAAGGACTACAAAAAACTTGCTTTCAAAAAAAGCATTTTCGTACACAATGACATTTTTTTAACAAATACAGCTTTTTTCGTTTTTCAGAAGTTTATGAAAAAACATTTGTACATCGCCTTTATTTGTGTTACAATGATTGTGTATCTTGAAAATTTTACCCGCTTACGGTAAGGAGTGAACACAATGAACAAACAATATACACAACCCTTTGACAAAGGCACGCTGGACTGTGAACGGTTTCGCATCCCTGCGTTGTACACCCTCGCCGACGGCAGTGTGCTGGCAGGTGCAGATGTGCGTTACGGACACGGTTCGGATTCCCCGAACAACATTGACATTTCCCTTGCACACTCCGCAGACGGCTATACCGATTGGCAATACACAATCGTCAACCATTTTGACGACTATGCCGACGGTGTGACCGACAAGGACAGTGCTTCGTTTATTGACTCCGCCATTGTGCAGACCAAAACGGGCAGAATCATTGTCATTGCAGATATGTTCCCCTCGCAGGGCGGGTATCTGCAAGCCAAAAAAGGCACGGGCTTTGCCGATATTGACGGCAAAAAACGGCTGCTGCTGACAAGCGGCAAAAACAGCGAAAACTTGAGCACATTCGGCTATTATGTCGGGGATATGACCGACGGAAAAGCCCCTGTTTTCAACCGCAAAACAAAAGAAAAAACCGAATATTGCCTGGATGAAAATTTCCGTCTTTACAAAAACGGTGCCCCCGTTTTTTGCACACAGAAAGGTGCAGACGGTGTAAAAATACAGCAGAATGTGTTTTACAGTGCGGCCGAATTGCAGATGTACAAAACGGTATATCTGTGCATGCGTTACAGCGACGACCTCGGTAAAACGTGGAGCAGCCCCG
Organism: Acutalibacteraceae bacterium; assembly: GCA_045605525.1. GTDB lineage: Bacteria > Bacillota > Clostridia > Oscillospirales > Acutalibacteraceae > RUG806. The sequence continues at coordinate 6,783 of JAZUQC010000107.1, read as the reverse complement.
TTGTGCTGTCTGACCAACTCAAAAAGGACAATGAAAACTTTTTCGGCATTTGCCCCGGCAGAGGTAAGGTGATTTCATACAACGGCAAAGAACGCATTTTGTTCTGCGTTTACAACAACCACGGGCTGATTGATGACCCCATCTGCGAAAACGCAAGCGTGATTTATTCCGACGACAACGGGATGACATGGCACAGAAGCAAGAAAATTCCGCTGCGTGCGGGGCTTACCAAAACGAGCGAATCGCAGTTGGTTGAACTGCAGGCGGACGGCAAAAAAGTGCTTCGCATGTATGCACGCAACAACAGCAACTACATAGCCTTTGCCGACAGTACCGACGGCGGTCAGAACTGGACACAGTTCAAAGCAGACCCCGCCTTGGAGGGCACAAGAAACTGCATGGTTTCGTTCCTTGACACAAACAAGAAAATCGACGGCAAACAGGTCATTCTCTCAAGTGCAGGCGGCAGTATTCCCGCCCGAGCAGACGGTGTTCTGCGTGTGGGGCTTGTTGAAAAGAACACGGACATCACATGGATTCATACCTATCGTGTCAACCAGGGTTTTTACGGTTATTCGTGCCTGACCGAACTGTCCGACGGCAATTTCGGTCTTTTGTATGAAGACGAACCCGCACATATTCAATATATGATTTTCTCGGTTTCGGACAAGGGTGAAATCACCGAAATCAACGGCAACAATATTTCTTTTGTTGAAAAGTACACCGCTAAAGAACAAAAAATCATCAAGTCCAAACGCAGAAATGCAAAGATTTTGTTTAAACTCGGCTTGCGCTGATTTACAAACGGGAATCATTGTATTAAAATAAGAAAAAACACAGAGGGCATGCAAAAATGAAACTCGTTATTTCTCTTTTTACCGTTCTTTATATGCTCGTTGCAGGTCTGTTCGGTACATACGCCAAGCCTGCCGAAGACCTGAAAGCTGTTGAAAATAAACCTGTTGTTGAACTGACAGTTGACCAAAAAGCACTGCTGACCACCGTTTTTGAAACCGAAACGGCGTATCTTGCTTCCACACAGCTCGAAAACGGTGCAATTCCGATGACAGGCACCAAAAACGGCGAAGTCACCGTCAACCCCTATTTTGCTGACTTTGCGGCACTGGCTCTGCTTGATAATGCAGAAAAGTATGCGGAAAATGTCAAGGCTTACATGGAATGGCATTTTGAACATCTCAACACCGAAGACAGCGATTACAACGGTGTGGACGGCACCATTTATGACTACACCGTCACCCTTGAAAACGGAAGAATCACAGCCGAAACCGCAAAGGGCAGTTACGATTCCACCGACTCGTATGCCGCCACGTTCCTGACGGTGCTGAACAAATATTACGAAAAAACAGGCGATGCGGATTACATTTTCTCCCGTGCCGCCGACATTGACCGCGTGGTGGATGCCATGCTGTCCACTTTCAGTTTCGGTTTGACATTTGCAAAGCCCGATTACGAAGTGAAATACCTCATGGACAACTGCGAAGTGTATGAAGGCATGATTGCCGGCATGAAACTGCTTGAACTTGTCAATGACACAACGCTCGACGGCATGCTTCGTCTTGCCAAGTGCAAAATCGGCAATGAGCTTGCGGCACAGACCATTGAGAAGAAGCTTTGGAACGCAGACGGCAACCATTATGAAGCAGGTATTTTTGCCACGGGTGCCGCCATCAATGAATTCTCCTGGAGTGAATTTTACCCCTCTGCCACCGCACAGTTATTTCCCATCACCTGTGGTCTGATCAATGCCGATTCCGTTCGTGCAAACAACCTTTACAGCCACTTCTGCGAAGAATATGACTGGCAGAATTTTGACATTCCCGATGCGTTCTGCTGGGGCAACAACGCACTCGCCGCCGCGATGATGGGCGATGTTGACTCTGTTGTGACCTACATGACAAACTACGCACCCAAGATGCTCACCCATGCGTATCCGCTTTACAATGCCGACATTGCAAGAGTCGCCATGGCGGCAGATGTATTGCTCAGCAAATAAAGCCCAGAAGATAAAAAGACACCGACCTGCCGAAACAGGTCGGTTTTTTCGTGGGAAGATAAATTACGTTTTAGCGGGGAGTTGGTTGTTTGCCGTAGGGAATGCATATTATGCATTCCCTACACGCCCCGACAAACCGTAATTTAAGTTTTAATTTACTTACTTCTCAGAGGAAGAATATTACCGCCGTGATGATTGCAACATGCACAACCAGAATGGCCGGCAGGCCGACCATAAATTTTTTGTGCCGTGTTTTATGGCGGATCATCAGCATGACCGCAAGCTCTGCCGCCGCACCGCCGACAAGAGCCAGCAACAGCAAGGTTTTTTCGGGAATACGCCATGCTCCCTTTTTGGCGGCAATTTTGTCATAGATCGTAACCACGGCAGTGACAAGCGAAATCACCGCTGCATACAATAAAAGAATTTCCATAGGGAATCCCCTTTTATTCTGCCATTTTGCCGAGCTTTTTTGCACATTCTCTGCAGACGATGGTGTCGGAAAATTCAAGTGTATTGTCCTGCCTCTTGCAGAAAATGCAGGCGGGACTGTATCGACGCAGCATGACCGTGTCGCCGTCCACAAAAATCTCAACAGCACCGTCGGCCTTGTCAAGCCCCAACGTACGACGCAGAGAAATGGGCATTACAAAACGGCCCGCATTGTCCAATTTTCTTACAATTCCGAGTGATTTCATTTTGTATCCTCCTGAAGTCGGTTATTTTTGATCTTGCACCATTAAAATAGCAAAAAATGGCATTTTTGTCAAGTCGAACCCTGTCGAAGGAAAAATTTTTCGTTTGTTTTTTTATTGTTCGTGTTGCTTGCACGCACGGCAGCTTGCACAATTGCCGCCTTCGGGACAACCAATGCACTTTTTGCCGCTTTTTTTGGAACGGTATACGGCAAATACAGCAAGCCCGACAATAACAAGCAACACAAGCACAATGATGAGATTGTCCATAGATACCTCCTGATTGCGTTTAATTATTGTACATTGAGAATTTTCTTTTCCGCTTTTGCGGTCTTTGTCTTTTTATCGGCACGTACACACAGCACGACCACAACGGCGACCATCGCAAGAACCGCAATCAGTCCCGGCACAAATCCTGCTCCGACCGTACCTGCGGTGATGAGCGTGCCGACCTGATACACGATAAAGCCGATGCTGTAACCGACACAAATCTGCAGAACAATACCGCTTGCAAGCCATTTTGCACTTTTCATTTCACTTCGCATGGCTCCGATGGCGGCAAAGCAAGGCGGTGTGAAGAGATTGAACATCAGATAAGCCAGTGCGGCGGCTTTTGAAATTGCCATTACCCCCGCAACGGACTCCCCTGCCCCCGCAAGCAGCTGCAATTCTTCCGTGTCGATGAGGTTTTCAAGTCCGACAAAGCAGACCGCCAGTGTGCCGACCACGTTTTCTTTTGCGATGAAGCCCGTAATTGCGGCGGCGGCAAATTCCCATGAAAGCACACCGACCACAGGCACAAGCAGATAAGCAAACGGGCCTGCAACCGAAGCAAGGATAGAGGAATCCGCCGTTTCGGCAACGGTGAACTGCCATGTGAAGGACTGCATGATCTGCACAACGGTGTTGCACAGCAGAATGATGGTTGCCGCTTTTACAATATAAGACCAGCCGCGTTGACACATGGAAAGGAAGGCTCTTTTCAGCGACGGCACCTTATATTCGGGCATTTCAATGATGAAATACGATTTCTTTGCATTACTGCCCGTGATTTTTTTGACGATCACAGCCCCCAGCAGAATCACAAGAATGCCCACAAAATACATTGCCGTACCAACCCACGAGGCATCCGAGAAAAATGCCCCCGCAAACAGCGAAATAACCGGCAGTTTTGCACCACAGGGCATGAACGGGGCGAGCATGGCAGTAGCTCTGCGTTCGCGTTCATCACGGATAGTACGGCAAGCCATGACCCCCGGAATGGCACAGCCTGTGCCGATAACAAAGGGGATAACGGATTTACCCGAAAGACCGACCTTTTTGAAAATGGGGTCCAGAACCACCGACACACGGGCCATATAACCGCAGTCCTCAAGCAGGGCAATCAGGAAATACATGACCATGACCAGCGGCAGAAAGCCGACAACCGCACCGACACCGCCGATGATACCGTCCACAAGCAGTGCCGACAGCAAGGGGTTGGCATCTGCAAGCAGTCCGCCGACCCAACCCTGGAATGTTTCGATCCAACCGACCAAAAAATCTGCAATCTGCACTCCCGGGCCTTTTTCATGCTGCGACAGCAGGAATACAAACGACATCACAACCGCAAAAATCGGAATACCGAGCCATTTATTGGTCAGCACATTGTCAAGTTTATCGGTCAAATTTTTATCCTTTGTCTGTATTTTTCGTTTTTCAACCTCTTTGACAATGCCGTTTACAAATTCAAACCGTTTTCTGTCGGCAGCCTGCACGGCGGCTTTGTCGGTCATATTGACAACGCCTTGCAAATACGGTGCCCTTTGCCCTTTGTCTGCCTGCGCGACGGCGGCTTTGACCACATCGGTAAGCCCCTTTGCAGACGTGGAAACGGTATTCACAACCGGGCAGCCCAATTTTTCGCTGAGCAGTTTTACATTGATTTTTGTTTCCTTTTTTGCATTGATGTCCGCTTTGTTCAGTGCAACAACCACGGGAATGCCCAATTCAAGCAACTGTGTGGTAAAAAACAGACTGCGACTTAAGTTTGTGGCATCGACGATATTGATGATCACATCCGGATTATCTTTCTTGACAAAAACACTTGTGATGCTTTCTTCCGAAGTAAACGGGGACATGGAATATGCACCCGGCAGATCAACGGCGGTGATGTCCTTGCCGCCTGTGAATGTCTTTTTGATGCTGTGCTCTTTTTTGTCGACCGTGACCCCCGCCCAGTTGCCTACCTTTTCATTTTTGCCCGTCAGAGCATTATACATGGTCGTTTTGCCGCTGTTGGGGTTGCCTGCCAATGCGATACGCATAAAATAACCTCCGATAAATTAACACTTGTTAGGTACAACTAACTTTGTTTTCAAAAAAGAAAGCAGACGGTTCTGCTTTTTCTGTTGATTAAATAATGATTGCATCTGCCAATTGCAGATCAATGCAGTAACGGCTGTCCTTGATACTCACCACGCAGGTGCCTTTCTTGCGCGACACGACGGTAATTGCCTCACCGCTGTAACAACCCAAAGAAAACAGAAATGCGTTGAGTTCTTCGTCTTCCGTGCAGATGTCGCGGATGATGTATTCCGTTCCCAATGCAGCTTCATGTAAGGTCATAATGTTCTCCCGATTCATAATATGATTGCACACTGTATTATATGCACCAAAACAGACAATGTGTAAAAATATTAGTTGGTGCTAACAACATATTAGCACCAACTAACAAACTTGTCAAGCCCTGACTTTCATTTTTTTGCAGATTCTCGCAAACTTGGCGGCACTGAACCGTAATTTATCAACAACTTGCATGCTCTGTTCTGTTTGGGAATATACTAAACAAAACGGAAATGAAAAAGGAGTTTGCCATTATGAAAAAAACGGTATTTCTTGCTGTTGTTTTGTTGCTTTGTCTGTCTGCCGTACCGTTGTTGGCTGCGTATTTATCCGGCACGGATACACAGACAAGCGTTACGCCGTCCGATCTGAAAGAGATTGTGTCAGCACAAACGCAAGCACCGACAACAAATCCCGTCGCACAAACCGACGAAAATACACAAGAAGAAATTCTCGTCTGTTTTGCTTCATCGGGTACAGTGGTCGGTGTGCCGCTGGAAGAATATGTGATCGGTGTTGTGGCAGGCGAAATGCCGGCTCTTTACGAGCCTGAAGCACTGCGGGCACAAGCGGCGGCTTCGCTGAATCTTGCAAGGCTGGCTTTGCTGGACGGCACAAGCGAGCGGCTCGGCGGCGGACATATTTCATCTTCGGCGGCATCTGCCCAGGCATATCTGACAATAGAGCAGATGCGGGATAAATGGGGCGCCGATTTTGATGCTTACTACGCACGTATTGCCGATGCAGTACAGGCGGTTTTTGACTATGAAATTGTGTATGAAGACAGCCTTTGTCAGACTTGTTTTCATGCCGTATCGGCAGGCAGAACGGAAAACAGCGAAAACGTGTGGTTGAATGCCGTTCCCTACCTGAGTGCAGTGGACAGCGGATTTGACACCACGGCAGACAATTACAGTGTGTCGGTACAGATGCATGCCGACAGCTTTGCACAGGGCTTAGAGGCTTACGGCTTTGCACCGACACAGACCGCCCGCCTGTGGTTAGGCGAAAGCACTTACAGCGATTCGGGAACCCTGCTGGCTCTGGAAGTCGGTAACATCACGGTGTCGGGAGCACAGCTTCGCAGTGCATTCGGCTTACGCAGTGCGGCAGTGGAGGTGATTTACGAAGACGGCGAATTCATTCTCACCTGCAAAGGATACGGCCACGGGGTGGGCATGAGCCAGTACGGTGCACAGCAACTTGCCTTGCAGGGCAAAACCTGGCAGGACATCATCCGTCATTATTATACAGGCGTGGAAATACGGGAACGGGGGTAAATTACGGTTTGTCGGGTTAATTCATGTCTTTCGTCAGTCATTAAAAAGTTTTGATCAAACTTTTTCAAAAGTTTGCGGTGTCGAGAGGCGGAGCCTTTCGTCGCCCGTCGCAACGGGCGAAATCCCTTTGCCGCAAAAAAGCGCAGGAAAGGAGCAAAACAATTGAGTATTGTTTTGCGTGGAAAACCCT
>JAZUQC010000106.1:0-1982 GCA_045605525.1 Acutalibacteraceae bacterium | reverse complement strand
CCGAAACATTCTTTTCCGAATTGTTCAAGTCGGAAAATGCGATACGGTTATCTGCAAGATAGTTTTCAATGGCAGTTGTGGCATCGCTTGAAAGCTGGATGCCCATTACTGCCAAACCGTCGATATGTGCGTCAATTTGTCTTTCAAACACATCTGCTTGGAACTCTAAGGTTTCATACGTTTTTTGCTTTATGCCTATGAACTGTCCGATCAAGAGCAATCCCGCAAACACCAAAACCAACAGCAGTACCGCAAGGAGAAACATATATCCGAACAGTTTTCGCTTCATTGACTGTTTCTTCTCAGAAAAAGCGGATAACAATTTCATACCATCACCGCCTTACTTTACAGATTTGAACAACTCCCATGTTTCAGCAGCAAGTTTGGCGGCTTCTTCACCGTTTTTATATCTTTCTGCAAGCTGGGGTTGCAGTTTACGAAGTCCATCATACAAGGGATTGATCTTTGCATAGTAACCAACAAAGGATGGCTCTCTGACAGCGGTTGCGGTTTCATTTACCGAGTTAAGCGTAGTGTAAAGATTCTTATATGCTTCGGTTGTAAAATTGTATTCCTTTATCTTATCAAAAGAATCCTTGTTTACGGGCATATATCCGGTAGAAGCCACAAATTCAAGATTGCGTTCGCTTTCGGTAAGCCAACGGGCAAATACGGCAGCGGCTTCCGCTTTTTGCTCGGTAGTTTTATATGCACAAAGACCAACGCCTGCCTGCGTTACAAGCAGATCCTCTCCCTCGGTCTTCGGAAGCGGGAGAACCTGCAGGTTCATCGGCTCGGTCGTGTTGTCAGGATATGTAACCGTATCATTGTAATAAAGAATGGATGCGCAGGAGCCGATGCCCGATACAACCTCACCGGTCATAACCTGTGTGTTGGAATACAGGTCGGAAACAACAATATGTCCCTTTGCTAACGACTCGGCAAACTCCATCCAGGACTCTTTGAAGATTTCATTTCCGAAGTCATACCAACCATCCTCGGTGTAGAAATTCTCAGCACCTTTTGAAAGTGCGTTCAGCTCAACACAGCGGATAGGATAATCCAAAGCGCAGAACGGTTTGCCGCCCGACCAAGTGTGATACTTTTCGGCAACGGCAAAGAAGCCGTCCCAAGTATTTAGGTCGGAATAGGATACGTTCATTTCTTTTGCAAAACGGTCAAACTGTGTGCCTGCAATAAACAGCACGTGAGTGGACTTGGATACGGGAAATACTGCAAGGGTATCTCCAACCATTCCGTCCTCCAAGAACTCCGGCACATAATTGTTCAACTCGTCCCCGGTAAACAGGTCTTTCCAATTCACCAAGTTATCCGCACCCAATTCTTCTGCATTGTTGCTATGGCAGAAGAACAGATCGGGCATAGCCGGAACACCCGGAACGTCGTTCTGTGCGTCCAATAATTTCTTTCCGATTTGTGCTGCGTTTGACATCATCGTAACGTCGATGATGATACCTTTCTCCAAACCAACCGTTTCGTTAAATTCTTGTATCAGTCGGTTCATCGGGGAGTCTGCCTGTTCGCCGTACACGTGCCACATTGTCAGTGTTACGGGGTTATCGGGATCGAGTTTTGTTTTTTGTGAGCACCCTGTCAAGCTCAATAGCAGATGCAACCCTGCCAAAATGAGAGATAATGCCTTTTTCATAATTTTCCTCCTCGGTGGGGTAGCCACCACGGCCTACCTATCAATTTTCCTATCAATTTTGCCTCCAAACCCAGAAAAAACAAACTTTTTTTCATTTCATCCTATCAATTCGGGGGTTTTTGACGGGGACAAAAGATTGTAAATCCGTATAATGTAAATTGCAAGGGTGCATTTGCATTAAGGAGGGTATAGTCTTGCCTTTTTTCGAAAAGTTAAAGGGGTACCCCTTTAGTTAGGAATGTTATTCCTAACTAAAGAACTCTGTGGGCGTGCCAACGAAACACAGAGTCCGCCCCGAACCATTTTTAATATT
>JAZUQC010000105.1:0-2838 GCA_045605525.1 Acutalibacteraceae bacterium | reverse complement strand
TGACAGAAGTTGCCTATAAGATAACAAACGGCAATAGTGTACATTATGCCGATATTCGCACGTGGAAAGAGAACACCACACTTTACAGCCTTGTACTGCTTGACCAGGAAAACCACAATCAATGCATAGAACGCATTCTTGAAGAGCAACCTTCCTAAAAACAGAATCATTTGAATAGGGTATAGCTCTTCGTGCCATGTTATACAGCCCTCACCGCTTTCGGTACAGACGAAATAACTTTGGCAAATTATCCAAACTATATTTGCAGCACACAATAACGACGCGAACAATGTCGCTCCAAATAACCCTTTGTAACTTTTTGTTTTCATAAATTCCAACTCTTTGATTTCATTTTATTATTTTTGTCTTAGCCGGCAATGCAAATGTAATACAGTTTTATCGAAAAACAATAAATAAACAAAGAAAAACAATAAAATTAATATTGTTTAACGATAAAGCAAGTTAACACATTCAAATCGCTTCGTTTGTTAGCTAACAGAATATAATATATTGTTAGACACAATTAGAATACTGCTATGGATAAAAGATATTTTGCATTCATAAGTTACAAAAGAGAAGACCTCAAAGATGCAGAATGGTTACGCAAGAAGCTAAGTCACTATCATTTCCCTACAAAACTCAGAAAGAAAAATGAAGAACTGCCGAAATCTATACGCCCTGTATTCCGCGATTCGCTTGAACTTGTAGGAGGCTTTCTTGCCAAAGAGATTAAAACGGCTTTGAGTGAATCAAAGTATCTTATCGTTATATGTTCTCCTCGCTCTGCAAAATCACCATGGGTAAATAAAGAAGTGCAGTATTTCATTGATAACGGGCGCGAAGAGTATATCATTCCATTTGTTGTAGAAGGCGAACCCTTTTCCGAAGACTTGGAAAAAGAGTGCTTTCCGCCAGCATTGAAATCACTGCAAGGTGAAAAAGAAATTCTTGCTATTAACATTAACGAACTTGGCAAGAATGCTGCTGCTATTAAAGTCGTGGCTAGAATGTTCAGTTTGAGATTCGACACCTTATGGCAAGGATACAATCGTGAACAGAAACGAAAACGTTGGGTCTGGGCTATCCTCCTTTCTTTTTTAGTCATGCTTTCGATATTTGTTAGTGGATGGTTTTATAAAGCAAACAAAGAATTAATTGAAAGGCAAGACAAACTGCTTGTCACTCAATCGAAATATCTATCCAGTGAAGCAGAAAAGGAATACGAAAAAGGCAACATTACAAAAGCTTTGCGAATGGCGTTATATGCTCTGCCTAAGAACCTTGACACCCCCGACAGACCGTATGTTCCGGAGGCAGAATTAAAATTAAGACAATGCAACTACCCACAAAAATACGATATATATAGCAGAAGCATACTAAAACATGACGGCAGTGTCTATTCTGCTGTCTTCAGCCCCGACGGGAAATATATCGTTACAGCATCGGGTGACAACACCGCCTGCGTATGGGATGCGGCAACCGGCAAGCCGGCAATAGAACCGTTGAAGCATGATGGCAATGTCTTTTCAGCTGTCTTCAGCCCCGACGGGAAATATATCGTTACAGCATATGACAACACCGCCCGTGTGTGGGATGCAGCAACAGGCAAGCCGGTGACAGAGCCGTTGAAGCATGACGGCAGTGTCTATTCTGCCGTCTTCAGCCCCGACGGGAAATATATCGTTACAGCATCGGGTGACAACACCACTCGTGTGTGGGATGCGGCAACAGGCAAGCCGGTAATAGAACCGTTGAAGCATGATGGCAGTATCTATTCTGCCGTCTTCAGCCCCAATGGGAAATATATCGTTACAGCATCGGGTGACAAGACCGTCCGCGTATGGGATGCAGCAACAGGCAAGCCGGTAACAGAGCCGTTGAAGCACGATAAGTCTGTCTATTCCGCCGTCTTCAGCCCCGACGGGAAATGTATTGTTACAGCATCGGGTGACAGGACCGCCCGCGTGTGGGATGCTGCAACAGGCAAGCCGCTGACAGAACCATTGAAACACAATTTTACTGTCAATTCAGCCGTCTTCAGCCCTGACGGGAAATATATCGTTACAGCATCAAATGACAACACCGCCCGCGTGTGGGATGCTATAACAGGCAAGCCGGTAACAGAACCGTTGAAACATGACGGCAGTGTCTATTCTGCCGTCTTCAGCCCTGACGGGAAATATATTGTTACAGCATCGAGTGACAACACCGCCCGCGTATGGGATGCAGCAACAGGCAAGCCGCTGACAGAACCGTTGAAACATGACGGCAGTGTCTATTCTGCCGTCTTCAGCCCCGACGGGAAATATATCGTTACAGCATCGGGTGACAACACCGCCTGCGTATGGGATGCGGCAACAGGCAAGCCGGCAACAGAACCGTTGAAGCTCGATAAGTGGGCCCGTTCTGCCGTCTTCAGCCCCGACTGGAAATATATTTTTACAGCATCATATGACAACACCGCCCGCGTATGGGATGCGGCAACAGGCAAGCCGGTAACAGAACCGTTGAAGCATGATAAATATGTCTATTCCGCCGTCTTCAGCCCCGACGGGAAATATATCGTTACAGCATCATATGACAACACCGCCCGCGTGTGGGATGCTGCAACAGGCAAGCCGCTGACAGAACCATTGAAACACAATTTTACTGTCTATTCTGCCGTCTTCAGCCCCGACGGGAAATATATAGTTACAGCATCATATGACAACACCGCCCGCGTATGGGATGCAGCAACAGGCAAGCCGCTGACAGAACCGTTGAAACATGACGGCAGTGTCTATTCTGCCGTCTTCAGCCCCGACGGGAAATATATCGTTACAGCATCGGGTGACAACA
>JAZUQC010000104.1:0-1665 GCA_045605525.1 Acutalibacteraceae bacterium | reverse complement strand
AGGATTTCCGTCGGCTCACCACAGCACTGTGTGCGCTGACCAAGCGTGAGCCGCTGACCGATACGATGCCAACCATCGGCAAACCGCAGGTGAAAACCAGCCTACGTCAGGCACTGTTTGCCCCCGCGGAGGTGTTGCCGCTGACCGATTGCATCGGTCGGGTGCTGGCCTCCCCCACCGTCAGCTGTCCCCCTGCCGTGCCCGTGCTGGTGGGCGGCGAGGCGGTGGACGAGAGTGCCGCGGCGGTATTCCGCTACTATGGCTACGAGACCTTGCGAGTGGTGAAGGAATAAGAAAAAAACAAAGCCGAGGCAAAAGGGTGCTTCTCATAAGGATGTTAAAACCCCGACAGATATTTAAGTCTGTCGGGGTTGTTTTATTCTGTTCGATAAATTGGAATTTGAATAGCAAGATTTTTTGAGATGTTATTGCTTATTCATAACACGTAGCAAAATGCTCTAAAACCGCCTTAAATAAAGGGTTTTTCGCAAACAACTCATTTCATCCCACTATACGGTGTTACACCGTTTTGCCCTCGCCCGAACGGATTATAAGGGCAAAAGCAAGGGCAAAAATCATTAAGATATTATGTTTTTGATTTGGGAAACGAACTGTTGCAATGTGAATTTACAAATGAATTGAGGATTTATCGTGAAGATATCCAAATTGTTTGCAATCACATTGCAGTCGAAAACCAGACTTATTTTCTTTTCTGTCGCAGAAGTATATAATCTACTGCTTGGCTTGTATCTGAAGGACTTTCTTGTTCTTTCACCCATGCTATTGACGTTCTATTTGCTCTCGGCATTGCCAGCATTATTCTTACTGATTGATGTACGATCCAAAAGTATGAGAGCAGTTATTTTCGTCAGCGTTGGATTGATCCTTCTGATGAACATTGCCTATACGTTGAATTGCCGTAGAGTAATTGCCTTTCCAACAGTTATCTCTCTTATGTTTGAGGTGCTGTATTTCGGTGCCTTTGTAAAAAGTTCCCGCAAGGACAGTTTCGTGACGAAAATTTGTGTATTGGCAGTAACAGCACTCATTTTGGTCGCGTTGATCTCCGCATACAATTTCGTATGCAAACCGGAGGCTCTTTATCTTAGCAACGGCGGTGCAACCCTGTGGGATACGCAAACGGAAGAGCTTGCTGACGAGATTTGTGCAGACTGCGACACCGATGCCGAAAAGGTTCAGGCATTCTATGGTTGGATCGTATCAAACTTTGAATACGACTATGACTACTATCCTTTCATTCAGTATTTCGATGTACAAAAAACGCTGCGAACCAAACAAGGTCTTTGTTTTGATTTCGCGCACTTGTTCGCCGCATTTTGCCGGAGTCAAAATATCCCTTGCTATGCTGTTGACGGAATCTCCTATAAAGACTGCTCAGATCGGCACACTTGGAACCGCGTGTACTATGACGGGACTTGGTGGAATGTTGATATAACGAACGATATAACAAGCACAGCCAACGGCAAAAAGCTTTATGGGTTCCACGGATTGGAAGGTGCTTTTGTTCCCGACGAAGATTTTTTCATAACGAAAATCTATTGAAACGAATATGTCAAAAGGACGGTGACCAATTTGGGTCACCGTCCTTAATCTGTTTGGAGCTTTTGCGTATATGGTTTACTTTTTGGCTAATCCTTTTACGAG
>JAZUQC010000103.1:0-24283 GCA_045605525.1 Acutalibacteraceae bacterium | reverse complement strand
GCCCTCGGCATCCCGCATGAGGGTAAAAGAATCATTGATTTGAACATTATTATTTGAAATAATACATAATCGATGCAATAAATGATATAATTTTGAAATCCAAAAACGGGTCGTCGAGGCACCGACCCCTACCGAGGTGCGTGCATCACCTTGGCAGGACGGGGTCGGAATGCATAATATGCACGGAATGCATAATATGCATTCCCTACGGCAATCAACCAACATCCCCGATAAACCGTAATTTATCTGCTCATTCAAACTTTGCACAAAACAAATCCTTTGCTTTTATGCCAAAATAATTTTGCACTTCAAACACAATATTGGCAGACAATCGCGGCGGCAATTCTTCTTTTTCAATTTTTCGCAGACTGCCGACACCGATTCCGAGTATTTCTGCCATTTGCTTTTCAGTCAGTCCGTGTTGCAATCGTAGCCATTTTATATTATACAACAGGTTGTTTACTTCCTCTTTCAAATATTCTGTCATTAAAAAAACTCCTTGCGATACATCTGATAGTTGTAGAATGATTCTATTTTACATCTGACAGGTGTAAAAGTCAATACAATTTTTAGATGTAATGTAAAATAAAATTATTACTGTTCAGGAGTTTTTTTATGTATAGAATCAAGGATTTGCGGGAAGACAGGGATCTCACCCAAGCACAAATTGCAGAAGTTATTAAGACCACGCAACAGCAGTACAGTAAAATCGAAATCGGTAAATCCGACATCAGCGGAGAAAAACTGATTCTGCTTGCTCGTTTTTATAATGTTTCAACCGATTATATTCTCGGACTTTCAAATGATGCAAGCCCTTTGAAATAAAAAACATACGCCGCTTCAGGTTTAAAAAAACAACACCTGAAAACAGGTGTTGACAGAATGAAAAAAGATTGATATAATATAAATGAACAAGGCAGACCGATAGTCGGTTAGCCTTCCAATTTAGTTAGGAAATAACTGCCCACCAATTGGAAGTGTGAGGGCGGTTATTTCTTTTTTCTGTCGGAAACAGCATTTGCTATGTCCAACAAAAGAGTCGCAAGCATTATGATAAAGTTTAAAATAATAAAAACTTTTTCAAACACTGTCATGCGCATCCCCTCCTTCCCGGAGGGAAAAGACACCCTCCGTGATCCGGAAGGTAACCGCCTACCGTTTAAGGTCTGCCTTGCCCGAGTAAGATTATAATATATTTCGACAAAAAATGCAATAGTTTGTAGGGGATGAATATCTTTCTCTGCAATTTTATAACCGAATCTGTTTGCTGAACCGTAATTTAAAAATTTTTTCATTTCCCTGCAACAAAAATCATTTTTCCGCACTCTTATGGTTGCAAGGGAACGGGAAAGAAAGGAAACACAGTTATGGAACAATCGGAAAAAAAGCTCATTTCTGCCGCCGTAAAAGGCGATACCGCGGCGTTTGCATCCCTGTATACCGAATATGCCCCGCAACTTTATCGTTTTGCGGTGTGGTATATGAAAAATCCTGCCGATGCCGAAGACTGCGTGCAGGATGCGGTCGTGCAGGCTTACCGCAACATGTCCTCTTTGCGCAAGGAGGACTCGTTCAGGTCATGGCTGTTTAAAATACTTGCCAATGTGTGCAAACGCAAACTCATCGCAAACAAAAATGAATATGCCGATGATGCTGTGCAGGACAATCCCGACCTTTGCAATCAAGAGAGTCCCGCCTTTGACGAAGCAGACCGCCTGACCGTGCGTGAAGCTGTGGCCACCTTACCGCCTGAAGACAGGCAGGTTGTGCTCTTGTCAGTGGTCGCAGGCTATAAAAGCGATGAGATCGCCAAAATGCTCGGCATGAACAGTGCCACCGTACGCAGTGTTAAATCCCGTTCTCTTGCCAAGTTGAGAACCATGCTCAGTGAGGAGTTTTACCATGGATAAAAATGAAAATATGTTCAACGAACTTGAAAAAGTCATTCTCAATGACGAACTGCCGCTCCCCGAAAGCCTTTCCGAAGAAAATATCAAGAATCTGCTCGACAAACAGCCGAATCTGCAGGTTGTGAAGGCAAAAAAAAGAAACCGTATCCTTGCGCTGATTACTTCTGCGGCAGTGTTCTGCCTGTGCCTTGCCGGTGTCGCAACGCTTGTGCTTGAGCACAATGCATCCACCGAGCAACTGACGGACGTTCCCACAAGCGATGTCACCCGGAATGAAACCGCACAGGATCTTCCCGAATTCGAATTCATGGCAGGCAATGTCAAATACAGCGATATTCTCACCCTCGCACAAGCCTATGCCGACAAGAATTCTTACACCTACAGCGATAAATATTACTACTCGACGGACGAAAGCAATTCTCCCGTCAAGGATTTTTTCAGCGGTATTTTTAACTTCGGAACGAAGAATGATTCCGTCGAAATATATGCGGAGGATGCCAATAATCCTTTTGCCGGAGTCGGTAACGGCACTGTGAATGTGTATAACAGCGATTTGGAAGTTGCCGACACCACCGCTGCCGCCAATTCCATGGTTGTTCCCGATGCCGCACCCATGGCACCTGTTGATGATGCTTATGTGGATGAAGAAGCAATGGAAGACGGTGCCCTTGTCGGCACTGCCGCCGGCTCCGCAAAGCCGCAGTACGGCCAGACCAATGTGCAGGTCGAGGGGGTTGACGAAGCGGACATTCTCAAAAATGACGGTGAAAACCTGTATCTGCTCAAGGGTAACACCCTGCATGTCATCCGCGCATACCCTGCCGATAGCATGGCAGAGCTTGCAACCGTTGTTCTCAAGGAGCAGTTTGACGAAGAGAAGATTTCCTACTACTACGCAAACGAAATGTTCCTTTACAACAACTATCTCTGCGTGATGCTCACCTGCAATTATTCCGATTATTCGGAAAGCCGCACCATGGCTCTCATTTACGATATTTCCGATCCTGCAAACCCGACCTTTGTGCAGCGTTTTGCACAGGACGGACATTATCTTTCCTCCCGCATTGCAGGCGGCAGACTGATTCTTGTGACCACCCACAGCGATTTTTACACCTATGATTACACCAAAAACGGACAGCAGTGCATTGTACTTGAAGACAGAATGATCCCCAAAACCTATATTGATTCCGATGACGGTGTTGCCGTTCCCGAAACGAATTTAAGTGTGATGGATGAGTCTGCACCCACCGCTTTCACCGTGGTCAGTTTGCTGAATATGGACGATCTTTCTGCCGAAATCAGCACCCAGGCGGTGCTCGGCGGCGGCACGGATGTGTATTGCACCAACGAAAACCTCTTTGTGGCACGCAGAATTTATGAAGTCAAGGAATACCCCTCAGCAGACGGTCTGACTGTTTCCGCATCTTCCTATGTTTCCACGCAGATTTATTCTTTCACCTTTGCAGACGGCACGGTACAGCGCATGGCCACGGGTTGCGTTCCCGGTGAACCGCTGAATCAGTTCTCCATGGACGAACACAACGGCTATTTCCGCATTGCCGTCACTTTCGGCAATGACAACGGCTTGTATGTGCTCGACAACAACCTCGTTATTGTCGGCGAAAGCGAACATTACGGCGAAAACGAGCAGATCCGCAGTGTGCGTTTCATGGGTGACTGGGCGTATGTGGTCACCTTTGAACAGACCGACCCGCTGTTTGTGTTTGATCTTTCCGACCCGACCAAGCCTGTCATTACGGGTGAAGTGAAACTGCCCGGCTTCTCGGCATACTTGCATCCCATCGGCAACGGGCTGATTTTAGGTCTCGGTTACGGCGGCACGGAAAGCGGATTGGACGGCTCTGCCAAGATTTCGCTGTTTGATGTGTCCGACCCGATGAACCCCGTGGAACTCGATGCGCTTGTGCATGAAAATGCTTCTCTTTCCGTCGATCACAAGGCTTTCTGCACCGTGTATGACGGCTCATTCATGATCCCCATGTACACCTACGGCACAAGAACCGATGAATACGGCTACGAAATCTGGATGCAGGAATTCGGAGCGGTGCTTCACTTCGCGGTGGAAGACAACAAGCTTGTCATTCGCAATGAATACAAATGCAGTAATCTGTACACCAATCCCGACCGTGCAACCTTTATCGGTGATGTTGCCTATGCCGTCACTTGCTATCACAGCCCGAATGTCTATGCGTTTGATATGGCAAGCGGAGAACTGCTCGGCACGGTTGCGTGCTCGGATATATATGTTCCGTATGAAACCGAGGGCTGGAAGCACTATGTCGAAACCGAAGCCGAAACCAAAGTCAAGGATGACGGCGAAATGATCGTGGTCATGACAACGCCTGCCTATAATCCGCAGGTCAACGGTGTTGTTGTCGGCACGACCGCCGCTCCCGCCTATATTCCCGAAACGGCAGCTGAAGAAGATACGGCATTGCCTTATTCATATGATTCTTCTGTTGAATATGCCGTCAGCGACCCCACAAAACCGACAGCCGGGTAAAAAGCAGACAAAATGAAACAGCGGCAGATTCGCTCTGTCGCTGTTTTTTCGAGTCCGGATAATTGTAATTTATTCCGCAGCGTTTCCGTCGGTTGCGTTTCCGTCGGTCACGGTGCCGCTGACGGCGGCACGCACGGCATCCATGTCAATGTTGAAGTTGCCGTCTTTAACCGCATTGCGCGATGCCACGGGTTCTTCTGCAAACAGGTAATCCGTGATGGTAGACAGCACGTTTTCGGGGGTTTCGGCCGTGAAAGAACTGATGGAGTATACCGTCTTTTTGTTGCCGTCTGCATCGGTATAATCAGCGGCAAAGAAATTGCTGGGTTCGCCGCTCATGAACACGGTCAGGCAGTACATCTTTGTCATTTCCGCACCGGGGAAAGCGGCTGCAAACTGTGCATAATATTTTGCGGCGGCGGTGTTGACTTTTTCCGCGATTTCGCGGATCTGATCGGCGGCTTGCTTTGCAGTGGCAACACTGTCCACCGGAGATGTATCACCGTCGGTCAGTTCATCCGAATCGAAATTGATCAGATCAATCACTGCATCCAGTTGTGCACCGGCGGCAGCCATGCCTGCAAGGTCAAAGAAACCGTCTGTGTTGTCGGCAGAGTTGACAAGGAGCAATTGTTTGTCCAGCGTTTCTTTGTATTCAACCAGTTTTTCGGCGGCTTCGTTGGCTTCTGCAATGAGTTCTTCCTGCGAACGGGTGGGTTCTTCTTCTGTCTTGTCACCGCAGGCGGCAAAACAGAAAACGAGTGCGAGTGCCATCAGAATGGCGAGTAATTTTTTCATTTTTTATACCTCCGTAATTTGTTTATTCGGCAACACCGGCAAGGATTCTGCCCATGTGTACACCCATGGCGGATGCCATCATGAGGCCTCTTGTCCAGCCGCTCGAATCGCCCAGACAGTAAAGACCTTTGACGGATGTGTTGAGCTGTTTGTCCATGCGGATGCGGTTGGAATAGAATTTCAGTTCCGGTGAATACAGCAAGGTTTCATGCGAAGCAAAACCGGGAACAACTTCGTCCATGGCGTGAATGAAGTTGACAATATTCGTCATCGAGCGATAGGGCATGGCGGCGGTGATGTCGCCTGCAACGGCATCGGGAAGTGTCGGCTTGACGTTGGACTGCGAAAGTTCCTTTTCCCACGTGCGTTTGCCGTCTAAAATATCACCGAAACGCTGCACAAGAATATGGCCGTTGGCGAGCATGTTGGTCAGTTCACCGACCTTTTGTGCATATTCAATGGGCTGATTGAACGGCACCGAGAAGTTGTGCGAACAGAGAATGGCAAGGTTGGTGTTCTGACTTTTCTTTTCTTTGTAAGAATGTCCGTTGACAACGGCAAGACCGTTGTCGTAGTTTTCCTGGCTGACAAAACCGCCCGGATTCTGGCAGAATGTACGAACCTTGTTGCGGAACGGCTGCGGATAGCCGATGAGCTTGGATTCATACAGCACTTCGTTGACCGTTTCCATGACTTCATTGCGTACTTCTACGCGCACACCGATGTCAACCGTACCGGGCTGGTGGGCAATGTTGTGGCTTGCACAGATTTTTTCAAGCCAGTCCGCACCGCGTCTGCCTGCGGCAATGACGGTATGTTTTGCAAAAATATCAAATTCCTGTTTGCCGTCGGAAACACGCACACCTTTGCACACGGCATTTTCGTCGTCAAGCAGCAGTGTCACGCATTCATGCTGAAAATACATTTCAACGCCGTTTTCCTGCAGGTATTTTTCAATGTCATAATACAACTGCTGTGCCTTTTCCGTACCCAGATGGCGGATGGGGCAGTCAACGAGCTTTAAGCCTGCTTTGATGGCTCTTTTGCGGATTGTCTTCACCGCTTCGGGGTTGGAAACACCTTCAATGTGGGTGTCCGCACCGAAATCAAGATAAATGGTGTCGGTGTAGTCAATCAGATCCTGTGTAAAATCTTCACCCAACAGGCTCGGCAGGTCGCCGCCGACTTCGTAACTTAAGGAAAGTTTACCGTCCGAAAAAGCACCCGCACCCGAAAATCCCGTTGTAATGTGGCAGTTGGGTTTGCAGTTGACGCATTTTTTCGTTTTATCTTTAGGGCAGTGCCGTTTTTCGATGGGACTGCCTTTTTCAATCAATACAATTTTGTCTTTACAACCGTTGCGAAGCATTTCAATCGCCGTGAAAATACCGGCAGGGCCTGCACCGACGATTACTACATCTGTGTTCATAATATCCTCCTTATGGTGTTGCGGCATCATTTTCTGCAACCGATTTATTTTAACACGATTTCTTAAAAAAAGCAATAAGAGATTCCTTCGGTCACGTGATATAATGAGGTTGACATTTTCTTTAAAAAATGATAAATTAAATATATATATGCCTTTTACTTGGTAAAATCAAAACAACGGCATTTCTGTCGCAGGGGGAATTGTATGTTGAGCATCATCAGAAACGGTTTTTTCAGGGGTACGGTTGCTGCCGTGCTCGTGCTTTGCATTGTGCTGAGCAGCGGCTGCGTTTCTGTTGTGATCAGTGAAAAACCGACTGAGTCTTCCGCAATCGGGCAGACAGAACCGACCGTGCCTCCCGTGATGGCAGATGCGGATCTTACTTTCCCCGACGAAATTCATGGCTCCTATGTGCCCGGCAGTAACGGTACGGACGGTACCGACAGCAGCGGCGATGCACAGACACCGGAGAAAGATATTGAAATAGACTGGAACACAAAAGTTGTTATTGAAAAAGATCCCAATGAGCTGACAAAAGAAGACCTTGAAAAGTTGGTGGAAGAAAATCCGCAGATGGCCGATATTATGGAGCTTATCGGGCCGTATATTGATATTTTCGGATTTGCGTATGACCCCGAACAGGATATTTTTTATTCCACCCAATATCCCGTACAGCGTATTTTCGGTTATAACACCTTGTATGATACATTTGCATCCCGCTTCGGCCTTTATTACATCACACAGCGTATCCGTTTTGATTACGACGGAAAGGAATGGATGATCCAGCTCTGGAAAGGGCAGTACGGTGTCACCGTCGGCGGGGAAGTCGGTATTTATTATCGGGATGCCGGTAACTTCATCCGCCACTTTGAGGCGATTGCAGATGAGGATCTTGTCATGATGGGCTTTCAGCTTTGCAAAAACAATAAGCCTTATCTGGAACGCGGTCCCGAAAAGCACTGGTGGCTGACGGGTTTCCGTATTCTCGACGTCGCTGTGCCGACACAGTTGAGCATGGTCATTTTCTTCGATTGGGAAAAAGAAGATATGGCAGATGCCTTTGAAAGCGGTCTGCACAACATGGTGCTGACCGATATCACCTTTGTCCGTGACGGCACACGGTTCTGGCTGACATGGACGCTGTAAGAGGAAAATATGGATAAGAAAGAAATTGCAAAACAAGCCGAGGTTGTGCTTGAAACTTTATACCCCGATGCAATCTGCTCATTGGAAGCGGAAGATGCGTTTCATCTGCTCGTGGCTGTCCGCCTTTCCGCACAGTGCACGGATGCCCGTGTCAACCTTGTCACCCCCGCTTTGTTCGCAAAATATCCCACCGTGCAGGCATTTGCCGAAGCGGATGTAAAAGATGTGGAAGAATTGGTGCATTCCTGCGGATTTTACCGTCAGAAAGCAAGTGATATCGTCGGAATGGCACAAATCATCATCGAAAAACACGGCGGCAAAGTGCCCGACACCATGGAAGACCTCACGGCATTGCCCGGGGTCGGCAGAAAAACGGCGAACCTCATTTTAGGGGATGTCTACCATCAGCCGTCTTATGTGTGCGACACCCACATGATCCGCATTGCAAACCGTTTAGGGCTTGTGAACACCAAAGACCCTTACAAGGTGGAACTTGCCTTGCGCGAGCTGCTCACTCCCGAAACCAGCGGCGATTTCTGTCATCGTGCGGTGTTGTTCGGCAGGGATGTGTGCGATGCCCGCAAACCGAAGTGTGAATCCTGCCCGATGCGTACATTTTGTGCTTTCTCGGAAAGCACAAAATAATGCAAAATGCAAGAATGCAAAATTATCGGAATGGCGTTGCCATTTATAGAAGATGTAAATTTTTATTTTGTGCGAATAACGGAATTTTGCAATAATTTTTATATAAATGAATTTAAAAATGAGGCTTTGTATTAAGATCAAAGGTTATTTTCGCTCTATAATCGGAGCGAAGCGACCCTTTAATTTTGCATTTTGCATTCTTGCATTTTGCATTTATTTTTCAGTTTTTGGGTTAAAATACTAAAATAAACATATACGCTTCTTGCGTAAAGCAGAAAGGACCATGCGAAATGTCTTTACTCAGCAAACTGTTCGGAGATTATTCGACAAAAGAAATCAAAAAAATAAAAAAGATTCAGGAAAAAGTACTTTCCTATGAAGAAACATACGCTTCTTTGAGCGAAGAAGAACTCAAGGGCAAAACCGTCGAATTCAAAAACCGTCTTGCAAACGGCGAAACGCTCGATGATATTCTTCCCGAAGCCTTTGCCGTCTGCCGTGAAGCCTCGTGGAGAGTTCTCAATATGAAGCACTATCCCGTGCAGGTGTTGTGCGGTATCATTCTGTATCAGGGCAGAATTGCCGAAATGAAAACCGGTGAAGGCAAGACCCTTGTGGCTACGCTCCCTGCCTACCTTTGTGCTCTTGAAGGCAAAGGTGTGCACATTGTTACCGTCAACGACTATCTTGCCCGCCGTGACTCGGAATGGATGGGCAAAGTTTACCGCTATCTCGGTCTGACGGTCGGTCTGATCGTGCATGACCTTGACAACGAAGAAAGAAAGCCCGCCTATGCCGCCGACATCACCTACGGGACCAACAACGAAATGGGCTTCGACTATCTGCGTGACAATATGGTCATCTATGCTTCCCAGCGTGTGCAGAGAGGCCATCATTTTGCCATCGTGGACGAAGTGGACTCGATTCTTATTGACGAAGCAAGAACCCCGCTTATTATTTCCGGCCGCGGCGACAAGTCCTCCGACCTTTATAAACTTGCCGACGAGTTCGCACGCAGACTCAAGGCACAGCGCATTACCGAAGTCGATTCCAAGACCGATATGGAAACGCTGATTGAAGATGATACCGATTACGTGGTCGATGAAAAGGCAAAGACCGCAACGCTGACCAAGCACGGCATCCGCAAAGCCGAAGAACACTTCGGCGTGGAAAACCTCATGGACGGTGAAAACCTTGCCTTACAGCACCACATCAATCAGGCCATCAAGGCACGCGGTGTTATGCGTAATGACGTTGAATACGTTGTCGAAAACGGAGAAGTTGTTATCGTTGACGAATTCACGGGCCGTAAAATGCCCGGCAGACGTTTCAACGAAGGTCTGCATCAGGCAATCGAAGCAAAAGAAGGTGTCAGCGTTCGTCAGGAATCCAAGACCCTTGCCACCATTACATTTCAGAACTATTTCCGTCTTTACAGTAAACTGTCCGGTATGACCGGTACAGCCCTTACCGAAAAGGAAGAATTTGAAGAAATCTATTCTCTTGATGTTGTGGAAATTCCCACCAACCGTCCCCTTGCCCGTAAGGACTGGGATGATGTGATGTACAGAACCGAACAGGCAAAATTCAATGCCATCATCGATCAGATCCGTATCTGCCACGAAAAGGGACAGCCCGTTCTTGTCGGTACCGTCAGCATCGAAAAGAGTGAACTGTTCAGCAAAGCCCTCAAGCGTGCTGGCATCAAACACGAAGTGCTCAACGCAAAACAGCATGAACGTGAAGCCGAAATTGTTGCACAGGCAGGCAGACTCGGTGCCGTCACCATCGCCACCAACATGGCAGGCCGCGGTACGGACATCATCCTCGGCGGCAATGCCGAGTATATGGCAAAAGCAGAAATGCGCAGAATGCAGTATCCCGAAGAACTCATTTCCGAAGCCACGGGCTTTGCCGAAACCGATAACACGGATATTCTTGAAGCCCGCGAAATGTTCAAAAATCTTGAACAGAAATACAAAGAACAGTTAGCCCCCGAAGCCGAAGCTGTCCGCAAGGCAGGCGGTCTTTATATCATCGGTTCGGTACGTCACGAAGCCCGCCGTATCGACAATCAGCTTCGCGGCCGTGCAGGCCGTCAGGGGGACCCCGGTGAAAGCCGTTTCTATCTCTCTGCCGAAGACGATCTGCTTCGTATCTTCGCAGGCGACCGCATTCAGGCTGTCATGGGTATGGTCAAGGATGACTCCATGGCACTCGAAGCCAAAATGTTCTCCAAAACCGTCGAAAGTGCACAGAAGCGAGTGGAAGGCAACCACTTTGCCGCCCGTCGTAACGTTCTGCAGTATGACGATGTTATGAATAAACAGCGTGAACTGATTTACACACAGCGTAATCAGGTGCTCGACGGTGTGGATATTGATGCCACCATCCGCAAGATGATCACCGAAAGCATTTCCGATGCAGTCGCCTTCTATTGCAGACCCGAAAACACCCCCGAAGAATGGAACCTTGTCGG
The DNA here is from genome assembly GCA_045605525.1 of Acutalibacteraceae bacterium. Lineage (GTDB taxonomy): Bacteria > Bacillota > Clostridia > Oscillospirales > Acutalibacteraceae > RUG806. Next base: position 13,352 of record JAZUQC010000103.1, on the reverse strand, counting down.
TATGCAGACAAAATACGCATGGCTCATCGGTGAAGACAGTCTGCCCGAAAAACGCAAGGTGGATGTATACACCGAATGGCTGACCGAAAAAGCCCTTGCCAGACTTGATGCCATGGAAGAGCTTTACGGTCATGAAATGGTTAAAAGCCTTGAACACAAAGTGCTTATCAACAATGTAGATATCCGTTGGATGGATCACATTGATGCCATGGATCAGCTTCGCCGCAGCATCGGTATGCAGGGTTATGCACACCGCGATCCCGTTGTGCAGTTCCGTATGGAAAGCTACGATATGTTCGATGAAATGACCACGGGCATCCGTGAAGGCACCGTGCAGATGCTTCTGACTGCACAGATCCGCTCCGAAGCCGATGTGCAACGCAGCCAGACCGTGAAAATCACGGGCACATCCGGCGGCGGTGATGACAGTGAAAAGAAACGTCCTGCCCGTGCAGGCGAAAAAATCGGCAGAAACGAACCCTGTCCCTGCGGTTCGGGCAAAAAGTATAAAATGTGCTGCGGCCGATAAAAAAATCAAAGGAGAGTATACGGTGAACAATCAGCCCGCTTATACCGCCCGACAACCCTTTAATCCCCGCAAACCCTATGCCGCCGAGCAGAAAAGGCAGTTCAGAACCGCCTGCATACTCGGTGCGGGGCTGTTGCTGTATATTGTAGGAAACAGCATCGTTTCCCTGTTTCTGACATCCGATGAATCGCTTTATTACCGCTATCTCCATGACAGTACGTTTTCGCTGGCGATGGGGATGCTGCACACAACATGCAATGTCTTTCTGCCGTTTCTGTTCCTCTTTTTATTGCTTCGCAAAAGCGGCAGGCTGAACGATTTGCCTTTGGGCAGGTCCTATGATTCCTACAATGCTTTTCTGCTGACATTTATCGGCATGGGCGGTTGTTATCTTGCCAACACAATTACCTCATATCTGACCATTTTTGCTTCTGCATTCGGCATTGAATCCTTCACCATTCAGACCATGAGTGAACTGGCGACCGAAAATCCCGCACCTGCCGTTCTGCAGATTCTCGGCTATGCCGTTTTTCCCGCTTTGTTTGAAGAATTCGCTTACCGCGGTGTTGTACTGCAATCGCTTCGCCGTTACGGTGATTGGTTTGCCATTCTTGTCAGTGCGTTTTTGTTCGGCTTGCTGCACGGCAATATCGTGCAAATTCCGTTTGCGTTTTTAGTCGGTATTCTGCTTGGTTATTGCACCGTTGTGTCGGGCACAATGTGGGTCGGCATTGCCATTCATTTCGGCAACAATCTTCTGTCGTGCCTGCAAACGATTCTGCAGAATGCCTACGGTGAAACAGCGGCTTATTCAGCAATCGCCGCCATGATGCTGTGCCTGTTTGTGTTGGGTATCATCTGTTTTATCGTATACGCAAAGAATAACAAAAATATTTTCCGTCTGCGGCCGTCAAAATTTCCCTTTATGAAACACTCGACGGCGAGGGTGCTGTGTGCACCGACCGTTGTGATCGCCTGTGCGTATTTTCTGTATACGGCACTGATGGATATTGTCGGTTTTTATGACTGGTTTACGGAAGGAATCAGAAACCTGATTTCTTTTTCCGTTGTCGGATAATTGTTTATGAAAAAACACTTTTTTGATTTGCGAAAAATGAGTTGTACCCGCCTGATTGCGGGCGGTTATGCACTCATCATCTGCATCGGTACCCTGCTTCTGATGTTGCCCGCCGCAAGTGCCGACGGTGTGGGGGCCGCCCCTTTACAGGCATTTTTCACCGCCGTTTCCGCAACCTGCGTAACGGGACTGATCGTTGCAGACACAGCAACTGTCTGGTCTGTATTCGGGCAAGCGGTCATTCTTACCCTCATTCAAATCGGCGGATTGGGCTTTATGTCCTTTTTTGCACTGTTTTCCATCGTCAGCGGCAGACGCATGAGCCTTCGTGCGAGAGGTCTGCTTCGCGACAGTGTCAATGCCGCAAAATTAGGCGGTGTGCAGAAACTTTTCCGTGTGGTTCTTCTGGGCACGTTGGTGATCGAAGCGGTCGGTGCGGTTTTGCTCGGCTTTTGCTTTGTTCCGCAATTCGGTGCAAAGGGAATATGGATGGCGGTTTTTCATTCCGTTTCCGCATTCTGCAATGCGGGCTTTGACCTGATGGGAACTGCATTCGGCGAATATGCATCCGTAACGGGGTATTATAACCATCCTTTTGTTTTACTGACCTTGTGTGTGTTGATTCTGCTCGGCGGGCTTGGATTCTTTGTCTGGCAGGATATTTATGAAAACAGAACCAATTTCAGACGCTATTCATTGCATGCAAAAATTTCCTTGACGGCAAGTGCAATTCTTGTGCTGGGTGGCTTTGTGCTGTTTTTCATCTGCGAAAAAGATGCGAGTATGCAGAATATGCACATCGGTCAAAGGCTTATCAATGCACTTTTCTGTTCGGTTTCGCCCCGTACGGCAGGTATGAACAGTGTGGATCTCACAAAAATGTCCCCGGCAGGCATATTGCTGACGGATATTCTTATGCTCATCGGCGGTAATCCGGGTTCGACCGCAGGCGGTATCAAGACCGTGACCGTGGCTGTGCTCCTCATCAGCACAAGAGCATCCCTTACCAATACCGGCAGCCGCAATGTGTTCGGCAGAAGATTACCCGATGAAACTGTCAAAAAGGCACTGACAGTGGTGATCATTTATGTCGGCATCATTCTTGTTTGCTTGTTTGCACTGCTTTGCATGCAGCCGGATTTAGGTCTTTCGGACGGTCTGTTTACCGTCATTTCTGCCATTGCGACCGTTGGTCTTTCCACTGTTACACTCGGCGAAGTGATGTTGCCTGCAAGTCAGGTGCTTCTCGCCGCACTGATGTTCTGCGGCAGAGTCGGCAGTATGTCGTTTGTGTTGCTGTTTACCGAAAAGAAAATGCCCTCCGCTGTCGTAAAGCCTGAAGAGGACGTTTTGGTAGGATAAGGAGTTATATATGAAATCAATACTTATTGCAGGCCTTGGCCGCTTCGGCACACAGCTTGCCAAAAAATTCCATGAACTCGGTGATGAGGTCATGGTCATAGACCGCAGTGAAGAATTTGTGCAGGCGGCTTTGCCTTTTGCCGATGAAGCACAGGTCGGCGATTGCCGCAAGGAAGAAGTGCTGCGTTCGCTCGGCGTGGAAGATTTTGATGTCTGCTTCGTTTGTATGGGCGAAGAATTTCAGAGCAGTCTGGAAGTCACACTTCTGCTCAAGGAACTCGGTGCAAAGCGGGTCGTCAGCAAGTGCGGCAGTGATATTCAGGAAAAATTCCTGCTTCGTAACGGTGCGGACGAGGTCTGGAATCCCGAACGCGAGCTTGCCGCTAAACTGGCGGTACGTTACAGTGCCAACAATCTGTATGATTATTTCAGCATCTGTGAGGATGCGGGTGTTTATGAAATGCCCGTTCTTCGCACATGGACGGGCAAGACTCTTGCCGAACTGGATATGCGAAATGCTTACGGGCTGAACATTTTAGGCATCAAGGACACAGACGGTAAGGTGCTGACCATGCCCGGTGCCAAATATATATTCAAGGAAAACGACCATATTATCGCTTTTGCCCGTCATGAGGCGGCACAGAAGCTGCTTAAGAAAATATAAATTTGTTAAATATTCGGAAATTCCGTTAAATAAAAAGGAGAACCCCCATGCGCAGAACCAAAATTGTTTGTACCCTCGGCCCCGCAAGCAACAATGAGGCCGTTATGGAAGCCATGCTCAAAAACGGCATGAACGTTGCAAGACTCAACTTTTCCCACGGTACGCACGAACAGCACGCTGAAACCATTGACCGTTTCCGCAAGGTACGTGACCGGCTGAATGTGCCTGCCGCAGTCATGCTTGACACCAAAGGCCCCGAAATCCGTATCCGTCTGATGAAGGATGGCGGTGCCGACCTGATCAACGGATCCCCCTTTGTGCTGACCACCCGCGATATTGAAGGGACGGCAAGCATTGCCTCCGTTACTTATAAAGACCTGCCTGCACAGATGCAGCCGGGGTACCGTATTCTCATCGACGACGGTAAAATTCAACTTCGTGTTGACAGTGTGGAAGATACCGAAATCAACTGCACCGTTCTGGCGGGCGGCGAACTACGTTCCAGAAAAAGTATCAACGTGCCCATGGTATCGCTCGATATGCCTTATATCAGCGAACAGGACAAAAAAGATATTCTCTTCGGCATCGAAAAGGATGTTGACTTCATTGCCGCATCGTTCGTACGCCGTGCGGACGATGTGATCGCACTTCGCAAACTGCTTGATTACCACGGCGGTCATGATATCCGCATCATTGCCAAAATTGAGAACATAGAGGGTGTCAATAATTTTGACGAAATCCTGCACGAAGCTGACGGTATCATGGTTGCACGCGGCGATATGGGTGTTGAGGTTGATTTTGAAAAGCTCCCCGGCATTCAGAAGCGATTCATCCGCAAGTGCTATCAATCGGGCAAAATGGTCATCACCGCAACCCAGATGCTTGAATCCATGATCGAAAGCCCCATGCCCACCCGTGCCGAAATCAGCGACGTTGCAAATGCCGTGTTTGACGGCACGTCTGCCGTTATGCTGTCGGGCGAAACAGCAATGGGTGTCGACCCCGCACATGTGGTCAATTATATGGCAAAAATCGTCCGTCAGGCAGACAAGGAAGCCGTTGAACTCAACGCATTCCGGGGCATCAAACATGAGATTGATTTTACCGACATTTCCAACGCCATCTGTGATGCTGCCTGCACCACGGCAAAGGATATGAATGCAAGTGCCATTCTGGTGGTCACCAAAACGGGCAGAACCGCCCGCCGTGTTTCCAAATTCCGTCCTGCGGAGGTCATTGTTGCCGCCACCCCCGAAAACAAGACTTTCCATCAGCTTGCCCTTTCCTGGGGTGTTGAGCCCGTGCTCGCCCTCAATCAGGTTGACAATGACCGTCTGTTCCAGCATGCCATCGACTGTGCAAAGCAGAACGACCTCGTCACCAAGGGCGACCGTGTTGTTATTGTTGCAGGCATGCCCATCACGGAACACACAAACTCTTTGCGTGTATTCAATATTTGACAAAGCGGCTGTTGCATCTGAATGCAACAGTCCTTTTTATATGATTTTTGCAGAAAAAATAATTTAGTTTTCTTAAAGAGATATTTGACAAATGTTATATAATGTGGTAAACTATAAAACGGTATTTTCTGGAAAGGAAGTTTTTTTTATGAAAAAGATTCTTTCACTTTTCCTTGCAGTGGTGCTGACATTCGGTATGCTTGTCATTCCTGTCAGTGCACAGGGAACCGAAGTGCGTGAAAAAAGTCCCATCATTTTTATTGCCGGCAGCAGTGTTGATATCTGTGATGCCGAGGGCAACATCATCCCCACCGGTATAGAAGTGCTGACAGACGGCGATGATGAAGAAGGCGGTATTTCGACCGATGCCATTGTTGAAAGTGCGTTCAACATTCTCAAGCCCTTCCTGCTGGAAGGTCTGCCCTTTAACAAGTGGGATAATTACGGTGAGGCTCTGTATGAAGAGCTCGCTCCCATCTGGGATATGACCCAGATTGACGGTGACGGCAATGCCAAATACGGCACGGGCGTTTCCGCAAAAGAAATTGCATCCTGGGATAAAAAAGCCGCTACCGTGGATGAAGGTAAAGACGGCAAATTCAAAGTCAGGGACTATGACTTCCGTTATGACTGGCGACTGTCTCCCTATGATCATGTTGACAGACTGCATGAATACATCAAAACCGTTCTCAAAACCACCAAGTGCGATCAGGTTTGCCTTGTTTCCAGATGTATCGGCGGCGAAATCGTCACCGCTTATCTTGAAAAGTACGGCAGCGAAGGCCTTGTCAAGAAGGTTATGTATGACGAAACCCTGTCCAACGGGGCTTCCGTCATCAGCGATGTTTTCAGCGGTCAGATTGATTTCAGCGACAAGCATATCCAGACCTATCTGCTCGAAAGCGAATATTTCGGCCTTGACAATGTCGGTATTGACCTTGCGGGTGTTGATACCATGCTGCTGACGCTTGCCGAAAAGTGCGTTGACTACCTGACCCAGTCCGGTCTTATGCAGGGCATGCTGTGGACGGTCGAAATGTTGTATGAAAGACTTGCCGAAGCATTTCTTCCCTCCATACTGCTTGCAACGGGTATGGGCACATGGGTAAGCTACTGGGCAACGGTTTATGAAGAAGATTTTGATGCCGCACTCAATTTCGTGTTCGGCAAAGAAGGCAGTGAACGCCGTGCTGAATTTGCAGGTCTGATTGAGAAAATCAAGTATCTCAGAGAGCACAACACCGCGCAGTATCCCGGTCTGTACAACAAGTTTGCAGATGAATACGGTGTTGAAATCGGTGTCATTGCCGCCTACGGTCTTGCAAATCCGCCTCTCGGTGTGCATCACGATGAAACGGGTGACGTCCTTGTCGGTGTGTCGGATGCATCCTTCGGAGCTACCGCCGCCGGTCTGTATAACACCCTGCCGCAGGAATATATCGATGAACGCATTGCCGCAGGCTACGGCGATTATATCTCTCCTGACGGCAAAATTGATGCCTCCACCTGCATGTTCCCCGAAACCACATGGTTCATCAAGAACAAGCACCATGACTACTGGAATGCCGTTGCTTACATCGGTGAATACTTTACCCAGTATACCAATGTTACCGCCTCGTCCAACAACAGAAACCTGGCACGTTTCCTCGTGCATGACAACTCCACCTCCAGTCAGATCGTCAACATGACCGAAGAAAACTGTCAGGACGGCCCGTGGATCACGGCTGTTGTGCAGAAGCCCACCATGAAGTCGATTTTCAAGGCATTTGTGGACTTCATCAAACTGTTGTTTGACTTTGTCAAAAATATGTTCAAGGGTGAACAACCCGCATAAAAGTCGGGGCTGTTGCATTTAGATGCAGAAGGAATTTTCTTCGCTCCGAAGCTGTATGTGAATACCGCGCGAGGACGAAAAAATGACTAAAAAAGAAGAAATGGCGTTTTTGTGTTCCTTATTTGCGGATTATAAATCATAAAAAACAGATGTTCTTAAGCGACATATCAGCCTAAGAGCATCTGCTTTTTTATTTTTTAGGTTCTTCACGGAAAATTGTTGGATTTTTGATTAAGGGAAGTGCAAATTGCGGTTTAGCGGGGCGCGTAGGGAATGCATACTATGCATTCCCTACGGCAAACAACCAACTCCCCGATAAACCGCAATTTGTTTTCCTCATCCCACAACTTTCCGTGAAGATCCATTTTTTATTGGTCTGTACTAAATGCAACAGCCCCTTTTTGATGAAAAATTATGTCAATATCCCATTGCAATGTGCAAGTTTTTTCTTGTATGTTGCAAACCTAATTCTTATATGTTATTATAAAACATATATGCAAAAACGGAGGGATGCAAAATGAAAGAACAAGCCGAACCCCGCCGCTATACCGATGAACAACTCGGATATGTGTACGAAAACAGACGATATGTCGGCATGAAAGAAACCGTCGGTTTTATTGTGTGGGATGCAACACAGAGCTTCAATATCAATGCCTATACCAACCGTTTTATCACCAATATCGTCAAGGTCGATCTTGGCTATCAGACCCTTGCAAAAACCATCAACAGTGTTTGGGATATTGTCAATGATGTTTTCACTGCCGCCATTGTGGAAAAGACTCGTACCCGTTGGGGCAAATTCCGCCCTTATCTGTTGGGGTTGGCACTGCCGGGCTGCCTTGTGACTTTGCTTTATTGGTTCATGCCGATGCTTTTTGCGGGCAAGTCCTCGCTGTCAATCAGCAAATTTGTGTTCTATCTGCTTCTCGAAATCATGCGTGAAGCCGTCACCACCTTCCAGAACATTGCAAGAACGGGCCTGATGGCGACCATTACTCCGCACCCTGTGGACAGGACGAGGCTGATTACCATTGCCAATTTTGCTTCTGGCTTTTTCGGGGAAAATCTGCCCGCGCAGATCATGACCATTCTGCTTGACCTGATCGACAACAAGACATTCAAGAGCAAGATGTCTGTTGATGCACAGTTGAGTGGTGCATTTATGGGCATGGGTGCCGCCACCACCATCATCGCAAGCGGCATGTCGTTCTGGTTCTTCTCCATGTCCAAGGAACGTGTCATGCAGTCCATTTCCACGCCGAGCATCAAAGATTCTTTGCGGTCTGTCATCAACAACAAACCGATCTTGCTGCTGACCTTGTCCGAATTCCTTGCAGGTTTCGGCATTTCGGGCAGCGAAACGGATTACTACATAGATGTTCTGCATTTTGCATCCATGGTTCTGCTGGCAGGCATCCCCGCCGCACCCATCACGCCCATTTCCTATTCCTTTGTACCATGGTTCAGACGCAGATTTTCCAGCCGCCTGCTGTATATCGTAGGCAAGAACATCGGTAACATTCTTTATATTTTCGTGTTCCTGTTCGGCTGCATCGGCTTCAATCCCAAAACCTACAAAGGCGGTCTGTACCGCAAAAAACTGCCCATGTTCTTCGCCATGGCACTGTGGGAAATGATCTTCTGCCTGTTCTACGGTCTTCGTTCCGTCATCAGTACCGAACTGTATAATGAATCCATGGACTACTGCGAATGGAAAAACGGTTACCGCACCGAGGCCATGACCAGTGTTGCAAAGGGACTTGCCGCAAAGGTTTCCACTTCGGTCAGCGGCATCGTCACCACCGCACTCAAAAAACTGGTCGGCTACGATCAGAGTGCATGGGCAGACGACAGGGAACAGACCGACAAGGTCAAGTTCTTTATCTTTGCTATGTTTACCATCATTCCCGTGCTCACGGGATCATTCGGCATCATCCCGATGCTGTTCTATGATCTGGGCGGCAAAAAGAAAGAAATGATGTATGCAGAGCTGCTTGCACGCAGAAAAGAAGCAAGCATTTCCGCTTCCGAGGGCGATCTTGATTCCATCCGCGAAATGGAAGAAAAACTCAAAGCCGCCCGTGATCAGAAGTAATTTTACCGTGGGGAGGAAGAAAATATGAATAATACAAAGGGGAAAGCAACAACTCCCATTGTTTTTGTCACCGGCATCGGACAGACGTGGTCGTCCCTGAAAAGCGATACAGACCACCGCTGGAACCTGTTCCCGGGTGATACGGAAGTTCTGTTCCATGACTTCCCCAAGGGTGGCAAGCGCCGCATTGCAGGGTTTGCTCTGCAGGCACTTCGTACCGCACTCACGGGGGCTGACTGTGTAAAAGAAAAGCACATCGACGGTGTGCTCAAAGATCTTCTTCGTTGGTGCATTGTGGATAATGACGGCAATCTGCCCGCAGAAGTGGATGTGCGCATTTACGGTGCACGCTCGTTTGAAAAACTTAAAAATGTTGATTTTGCCACGGGTGAATATACCGAAGACGAAGGTAAGAGCCTTTTAAAACGCATTTATGTTGATGTGCCCTGCAAAGATCTTGCCGCTGTCTACGGTGCCCAAAATATGTACTGTTTCAACTATTCTACCTTTTCCGATCTTTACACGGATGCAGATAAACTGCACGAAATGATCAAAGCGGTCATTGAAGACCAGAAGGATGAAACAGGTGCAAAGCAGGTTATTCTCATTCCCATGAGCATGGGGGCTACCGTGGTCAGTGCGTATCTTGACAAGTATTATACCGACGAAGGCAGTGTCGGTGAAAATCTTGTTTCCAAGGTCATTTCCATTGTCGGTGCATGGGACGGCAGTCACGGCATGGCAGACCTGCTTGAATGCAACGGCGGCAAGGACTGGAACGAAAAGTTTTATGACTCCTTCCTGCGCGAAACCGTAGACAATGAGAGTCTTTTCAAATGCCTGAATCTGATGAACAGGGATGCGGTCAATAAGCTGCTTGTCAAACTTGTGAACGGACTGCTTGACAATCTGCTTCTCAACACAAGTGCATTCATGGCACTGATCCCGAAAGACCGTTTTGATAAACTTTCCCCGAAACTCTTCAGTGCCGAACGCATGGCAAAAGTGCCGCGTCTTGGCTTTGTCAAAGCGGAAGCCGAGCGTTATCATGCCGCACAGTGCAATCTGCAAAACCGCATGAAGGCCCTGCATGAAAAATGCGGCATCGGCTTTTATTTCCTTGCAGGCTACAATATGCCCTTCGGCGGCATCAAATCCGATTTTTCTTTCCTGGGTCTTCTGGGTAGTGCAAAAAACGCCAACACAGACACCGTCATTCAGGTGGAATCCACTGTGCCCGGCACAAGAAGCGTTCCGTTCGGACAGAAACTGTCGGCAAATGAAAACAGCCGTCTTTCTCCCGACGGCAGTGTAGATGCCGCTACAGCGTGGTTTGCAGATACGAGTTGGTATTTTGAAGGGCAGGAACATGAACTGGGCACCAATAACACCGCTCTGAAACTGGCTGTGGATATCGCACTTGGAGAAGTCGAAAACACGCAGAATGAAAAATATCCGCAGTTCAACCAATCGCGTGATATCCGCAAAGCCGTAAAATATCTGCAGGAAGCCAAAAAAGAACTGAAAGAAGACGATCTTTCCGCTGAAAAACGCGAAAAACTGCTTGCCGCCATGCGTGAGGTAGAACAGATGCTTGAATCCACACATAATAACCGCAAGGCGGATGATGAGCTGGTTGAAAAATTAAAGGTACTTGTCGATTGATGCAAAAACATCTGTCTTTTTATCACACAAAGCCGGTTTTTATTGTGTGTTGACACAAAAGCAGGATTTTTGTATAATTGATTTATGATATTCATCATTCCGAGGATGATTTTTATATGAAAAAAGCATTACAATCCCTTCTGAGTTTTATTATTTGTGTAACCTTGATCGTTTGTGTGCTGCCTTTGCGTGCACAGGCTTATGAGCCGACCTATCCGTTGCCGAATCTGACAGGGAACAAGGCAATTGATATGGTAGCTGTTGCAAAAAGTCAGGTCGGGTATGGGGAAGATTCCGACGGCGGCACGGCTTACGGTGCATGGATGACCGAACAGTCCATGCTCGTCGGACAGTATTATGATTTTACATACAAGGACTGGTGCTCAGCATTTTTCTGCTGGGTTGCAGACCATGCAGGCATTTCAAGAGGAATTGTTTTCAGTACTTTGTCTGCCTCGGTCAATGTTCTGTTTGGAGCCATGGTGCTTGCGGGTGCAACCGTACACTATGAAACCAACTATACACCGCAGTGCGGTGACTTTGTTTTCTATTCCTATAACGGTTACGAAATGGGGCACTGTGCCATCACGGACGGCAGCGGAAACTATATTCACGCCAATGTTGCCAATACCGTTGTGGAACGCACGGACAATTCCGTTTATCACATGTCCCTCGGGGCTTATTTCTATCCCGTTTGTTATGTTACCCCCAACTACGGCGGCACGGGCAATGTCAGTGTTTTGTATGATAAGGATGTTCCTACCATTGTCGATTACGGTGTGTCCATGCTTACCAACGCAGGTTTTACCGTTTATGTCACCGCTGTGGATAATATGGCAATTGCAAGAGCTTCCTTTGAGGTATGGAGCAAGGAAAACGGCAAGGATGACGTCAAAACATACGCAGGTACGATCAGCGGCAGTAATTTCAGCTGTACCGTCAACCCTGCAGAACACGGCGGTTCATGGGGTGAGTATCTGATCAATGTAACCGTCTATGACCCCATGGGCAACAATACCACGCTCAGCGAATATGCTGTTTATGTTCCGCCGAATGAAACAAATCCGCCGACCATCGGCAATGTCATTGTCAGCGATGTAACGAGCGACGGGTTTACCATCACCTGCGTGGTGGAGGATAACACGGCAGTACGCCGTGTTCGGGTGCCCGCATGGACGGAAAAGAACGGTACGGACGACCTTTTGTGGCATGAAGCCACCGTCAACGGCAACACGGCAAGTGTCACCATTCCCACCACGGCTTATAACGGTGCCGCAGGCACATATCTTGCACAGATCTATGCCTATGACGGTGCAGAGAATATGTCTTTTTACGATAATATTTCCGTTAAGGTCCCCGGTAAGGCGGGTGCAGGCCCTGCCATTGAAAACGTCACTGTGCTGCCTGCCGCACAGGGCTTCACCATCAATGCAACCGTAACACCCAACTGCACGGGCGGTATCTTGCAGGTCATTGAAAACGGTGTGAATGTCTATCAGTTTAATGCTGTTCTCAACAGTTCATTGTTGACCTGTTCGCCTACTCTTACCACGGCACAGGGCAATGTGTCTTATTCATTTGTGCTCACTGCTTTTGATGCCGACGGCAATACCACCGAATACACAGGGGAATACACACCCTCGGCGATTGCACTGCAACGCGGCGATCTGGACGGTGACGGCAGAATCACCGACAGCGATGCGTTTCTTGCCTTGCAGGCAGCCGCAGGGAAGATACAACTGACAGATGCACAGCTTCTTGCCGCCGACATGGACGGCAACGCCCATATCACCCCCATGGATGCACGGCTTTTATACCGTAAATCCGCAGGGCTGGATTCTTAAAACGACAGAAAGGAATGCATAGATATGAAGTCTTGTCCCAATTGTGCGGCACAGAACCATGACAATGCCCGCTTTTGTGCATATTGCGGTTTTCCGCTTGAGAATGCACAGCAAACGCAGTACCGACAGACAGAACAACAGCAGTATCAGCAACCCGGGCAATCGGCATACGCGCCGCCGCAGTATACGCAAGCACCCGGTCAGCCGCCTTACGGTGCACCTGCTTCCCCCCAAAGCCCCAAATCCCGCCTTGTCACACTGCTGCTTGCCGTTTTCGTCGGACATCTCGGTGTGCACCATTTCTATGTCGGCAACACCGGCAAAGGCATTGCCTATATCTTCACACTCGGACTGTTCGGCATAGGCGTTCTGATCGATATTATCCAGATCGCCCTCGGCAATTTCACCGACAGTGACGGACTGCCCGTTCTGAACTGGGATATGTAAAACACAAAACTGTTGAAAAAAGCACTCTTACCAACCGTGGTAAGGGTGCTTTGGATTTATCAATCAGATAAATTACGGTTTGTCGGGGATGTTGGTTGATTGCCGTAGGGAACGGATATTATCCGTTCCGATCCCATCTGACCATGTTGTTCCGGGGACCATTTTCATTTTTTTTATTAAATTCAATGATTACATTGTGTGTAATGGGATATTGGTCAGGGACGGAACGCATAGTATGTACAGTGCAGTATGATTGTATACAGGTATGCAAGATGATTGTATACAGTTTTGTGATATATTAAAGGCAAGAAAATAACCTAAAGAGGAGGTTATTCAAATGCCTTGGAGGGACAAAACTGTGGAAGAATTAAGAA
>JAZUQC010000102.1:0-23609 GCA_045605525.1 Acutalibacteraceae bacterium | reverse complement strand
TTCCATTACGCACAATGTAACCATTGAATTTAATAAAAAAATGAAAATGATCCCCGGAAAAACACGGTCAGATGGGATCGGAACGGATAATATCCGTTCCCTACGGGATTTGACCGGGGCAGGACGGGGTCGGAATGCATACTATGCATTCCCTACGGCAAACAACCAACTCCCCACCAAACCGTAATTTATTTACTTCATCCCCTGCTTTTTATTTCTTTGATCTGCAAACTGTTTTCTTTCATTTTGCAGTTGTATTGGCGGTTCATCTGTAATTCACCCCGCAACAGCCGTTCGCTTAAAGGTTCTTCGATGCGTTTTGCCACCGTGCGGCGAAGATTTCTTGCACCGATGCGTGCATCAAAACCCTCATCGCACAGCGATTCGCTGACCGATTTATCAAAATGCAATTCAATCTGCTTTGCGTGCAAACGCTCCTGCACTTCATGCAACAATTTCTGTACAATGCCCATGCAGTCCTCGCATGTGAGCGGTTCAAAAAGAATCACTTCATCAATGCGGTTGAGAAATTCGGGACGAAAGCTGTTTTTCAGTTGAGCGCGAAGGTGTTGCTCACGCTGTGCGGCGGCATTTTTCCCGTCCTGCTCGGCAAAGCCGATCCCTCCGCCGTTGGCAAACTGTTCAGCACCGATGTTGCTGGTCATAATGACGATTGCATTACGGAACGAAACCGTCCGTCCGTGCGTATCAGTCAGAATACCGTCCTCCATGATTTGCAACAACAGATTGTAAATTTCGGGATGCCCCTTTTCGATTTCATCAAACAGCACCACGCAGAACGGTCTGCGACGCACCCGTTCGGTCAATTGTCCGCCATCCTCAAAACCGACATAACCGGGGGGCGAGCCGACCATGCGTGACACGGCATGTTTTTCAGTGTATTCGGACATATCCAGACGGATCATTGCCTTTTCATCCCCGAACATCACTTCCGCAAGGGCTTTGCAAAGTTGTGTTTTGCCGACACCCGACGGCCCGCAAAACAAAAACGAACCGACGGGACGGGCAGGGTCACACAGTCCCGTACGGCTTCTGCGGATAGCGGCAGATACTGTGGTGACTGCCTTTTTCTGCCCGAACACCCGGCTGTGCAAATGTGTTTCCAGTTGCATCAGTTTTTCCTGTTCTTCTACACTTAAGCGATGCACGGGAATGCCCGTCCAAAGGGAAACAATCTGTGCAATATCCTCGGGGGTGACCGTGTCGGGCGTGATGGCTTCGTTCTCGTGCCAACGTCCTTTTTCGGCAGTGATCTGCCGTTGCAGATCCTTTTCATCATCGCGTAAATTGGCCGCCCGTTCGTAATCCTGTGCATTGACGGCGGCGGCTTTTTCGGCACAAATGTGGTGCAGTTGCTGTTCAAGATTGCGTAAATTTTCGGGCAGATCGCTTGCATGCAACCGTACCCTTGATGCCGCTTCGTCCATTAAATCCACCGCCTTATCGGGCAAAAAACGGTCTGCAATGTAACGAACGGACAATTCAACCGCCGCCGATACGGTTTCATCGGGAATGCGTACGCGGTGATGTGCTTCATAACGGTCACGAAGCCCGCGAAGAATTTCCACAGTCTGTTGCGGTGTGGGTTCTTCCACCGTAATGGGCTGAAACCGCCGTTCAAGTGCGGCATCCTTTTCGATATATTTGCGGTATTCTTCCAACGTGGTTGCCCCGATGATCTGCAATTCTCCCCTTGCGAGCATGGGTTTTAATATATTTGCGGCATCCACCGCACCCTCTGCGGATCCCGCACCGACAATGTTGTGCAGCTCGTCAATAAACAGAATGATATTGCCTGCCTGCATCACTTCTTCCACGGCATTGCGGATACGGTCTTCAAAATCGCCTCGGTATTTTGCCCCTGCCACCATGCCCGTCAGATCCAGTGCAATAAGCCGTTTGTCACACAAAAGCTCGGGCACTTCACGGTCGGCAATTTTACAGGCAAGCCCCTCGGCAACGGCGGTTTTGCCGACACCCGGCTCCCCTATCAGGCAAGGATTGTTTTTGGTTCGGCGGCAAAGAATACCCGTCATACGCTCGATTTCTTTTTCTCTGCCGATGACAGGATCAATTTTTCCCTGCCGTGCAAGGACTGTCAGGTCCCGTCCGTATTTTTCAAGGGTCGGCTGATTGCGGTTGCGAACGCTTTTTTGTGCGGCAGTACGCTCCCCTTCCTGCGTACCGTTGAGTTCTCCCAACAGGTCGGCACACTGTACCCCTAAACGGTTAATAACAAGACAGGCAAAGCACTGCGGCTCCTTGAGCATGGAAGTCAGCAGATGTTCAGTACCGGTTAATGTCTGTCCGTTGCTTCTTGCCGACTGCAAAGCACCTTCGACAATCCGCTTGGCTTTGGGGGTAAAATCATCGCCTGTCAGTTTGGTGGGCATACCGATGCCGATGGCAGTGCGGATCTGTTCTTTCACCCGCGGAACCGTAATACGGCGGCTGTGCAATACCACAGCGGCAACGCTGCTTGTGTCTTTGAGTAACCCCAAAAGAATATGCTCACTTCCGATATATGTGTGCCCCATGTCTTCCGCGGCATTGACGGCATTATTCAGTGCGGTGTTGGCTTTTTCCGAAAAACCCGTAAATTTATACACGGTATCACTCCCTGAAAACAATACTACTAAATGAGTATTGACCGTCTGCTTGGTTTTTGACAAAAAAAAGCCATCCGCAGAAAAAAATCTGCGAATGGCAGTTGTGCAATATTTATGTCAACCTTGCTCTGACCAGTTGTGCACGCAGGACATCGCGGTCGGTTTTTCCGAGTGCCATACCCGCCATGCAGTTGATGTTTGCAGGTTGCATGGAAACGAACAACTCATTGATGGTCTGCAAAGATATGTCCACCTGTCCGTACACGGCCCCCAGACGAATCAGCGAAAGGGATTCAAGCATTTCATCGGTCGGCAGCAACATGGCATTGGTAAGCACTCCCTGTGCACGGCGGATTCGATCCTGCACGGCAATATCACTCACATATTGCTCTGCCGCCGCACGTTCACGGGTTTCCAGTTGCAAGGCAAAAGACTCTAAATTCTGCAAGGCCCCCCGTTCGGAAAGTCCCATTGTGACGGTATTTGTCAGCTGATACAAATCTCCCTTTGCCGTACCGCCCTCGCCGAACAGACTGCGTACAGAAAGCCCGAGTTTTGGTGCAGATGAAGCAAACTTCAACATGAATCCCTGTGCGGACAACGCCGGCAGATGCAGAATGACGGATGCACGCATGGCAGTTCCGAGATCGGCTGGATTGTGGGTCAGAAAACCTAATTTTTCATCAAACGCATAGGAAAAAGCACTGTCAAAAGCATCATCCAATCGGCTTGCACGATCATAAGTCTTTTCCGTGCAAAGACCTCCGAACAGCACCTGCATACGCAGATGATCGCGTTCGTTGACCATCACGCTGATGCTTTCATCCTTGCTTAAAAGCAAAATACGGTTATCACGTGCCGCCGCAAAATCGGCACTGATGAGATGCCGCTCCGCGAGTGCAACCGCCTCATACGCAAGCAGAGATTCCATATTGACGGGATACAGCGAAAAATCGGAAAAATTTTCCACTGCCCTACAAACGGCAAGATTGATTTTATGCAAAGCTTCAGATGAAAGTCTGGAAGGAAAAGGAATATCCGCAAAATTGCGAAAAATCCGTACACGTGTGGCAAGAATAATTTCACCGTGTGAATCGGTATCGGCATACCATTTTTTTACTTCATCCATTTCTGTGACCCTCCAGTTCCCTGATTTCATCCCGCAGACGGGAGGCAAGCTCAAAGTTTCGCTCATCAATGGCGGTGTTGAGCTGTTCTTTCAGCAAACTGATACGGTGGGCACGCTTGACATCCTCATGTGCACCGCCTGCGACTTTGCCGACATGTACGGTTTTGCCGTGAATGCGTTGCACGCTCGGCAGGAATTTATCATAAAAAACACGGTAACAGGCGGGACACGACGGTGCACCGCTGTTTGCGATTTCTTCAAAGGAGGCTCCGCAGTTTTCACAACGTACGATCTTGCTGCTTAAACTGCTGACGGCGGCATCGTTGCGAAGAGAACCGAACATGAAATCCGAAAGCCCCGCCGCAAACAACGGAAAAACATCCGTGTAGCCCAATACCGCGGCACATTCCGCACAAAGATGCGTTTCGACCGTTTCACCGCCGATGATACTGCGGATGTGCGTGGTCGCTTCTTTTTTTGAACAATGTCGGCAAAGCAAAAAACCGACCCCTTTCTGTTGCACAAATGTATTATTATTTGTATTATAACATATTTTGCAACAGATAGGAACAGGAAATTACACCTTTTTCTTGATTTTCTGAAGAAAAGGTGATAATATTTTCATAAAAGTAAAAATGGAAAGGAACCTGAAAAAATGAAAAAACGAATCTCCCTTTTTCTTGTTTGCTCCCTGCTGTGCGGCCTGCTCGGAATAAGTGTCGGTGCAGAAGAAAAAACACAGCTTCGATTCAAAGAAGACGGCACCTTCACCATTCTGCAACTGAGCGACCCGCAGGATGACAAAGAAATTTCAAAAGAACTGATTGCGTTCATTGAAAAGGCAATTGAGGTTGCGTCCCCCGATCTGATCGTCATTACGGGGGACATTGTGGAAGACAGCCGTCCCGTGATAGATGTAAACGGTGACGACAAGCCCCTTCTGGAAGGGGTCAAAAACAAGGATTATGCCACGGCACTTGCCGACACCAAGGCAACCGTGGAACAGATCTTTGCCCCCATCGAAGAAAGCGGCATTCCTTATGCCGTCACACAAGGCAACAATGATTACAACAGCGGCGTTACAAACGAAGACTGGCTTGCCATCTATGCACAGTTTCCCAACTGTCTGACCTTTGATGAAAGTACGGATTCCGAGGGTAAAATTGACCAATATCTTCCCATTCTTTCTTCCGACTCCGATGCCCCCGCATTCGGTTTGTGGATGCTTGACAACGGCAAGGACTTTTCCGAAGAACAGATGCAATGGATGCTGGAATATGAAACGGGCGGCGTTCCCGGCATTGTTTTTGAACACATTCCCACCGATGACATCGGCAATCTGTTTGAAGAATGCAAGCCATGGGATGACGGTGCGTTTGCAGACGGCATGACCGCTTACCGCCTGAACAAGGCAGTGGCAAACGGCCATGCGGAATTTGCACATGAACCCGGTGTAAAGACCGATGAGTTTGCACTCTGGCAGGAACAGAATGTTACGGGAGCATTTTTCGGCCATGAGCACACCTGCGGCTACACGGGCGAAGTGGACGGCATCACCATGGGTATGACCTACGGTTGTCAGTTTGCCAAGTTCGGTCCTTACGGTATTCGCACGCTGACTCTTTATGAAGAAACGGGCACATTTACAACCGAGCTTTACACCTATGAAAACGGTGTTTTTACTCTGCAGGAAGATGACAAAGGTTATGAAGATTCCATCGGTTCTTTCTTTGCAAAAATTGCCAATGTTTTTAAATATATTCTGCGTTCTGTTCTGTATCTGATCAAGATCTAAAGGGAAAGAAGGGATTTTCATGCCCCCTCCGTTCGGACCGCATCCGTGGACAGAACTGGATAAACTCAAGGAACCCCAACCGAAAAATATAAAAGAAGTACCCGGTTATCTCAAACGGCTGTTTTCCAAATTTTTCACGCGGCTGTTCTATATTTTCCGTCTTGTCTGGGAAACCCGTCCGTGGATTCTCATTGCAAAGATCATTCTTGCCCTGTGCAGCGGGCTTCTGCCCGTTGCTCAAGCCTATGCGGGGTCGTTGCTGCTCAATGACCTTGCACAAAGTTATACGGCAGCCGTCAGCCATACTCCCCTCCCCGACGGCACATGGACAGGCATTGTGGGATTGCTTGTGTTGCAGTTTGTGTGCATTTTTGTCATTACGCTGACAAACAATATCAACAATCTGGTTACCAATATTGCAGGTGAACTGGTGTCGAGCCATGTGCGTGAAAAAATTATGAAAAAGGCAAAGGAACTGGATCTTTCCAGCTTCGACAAGCCCGATTTTTATGCAAAACTTGAAAATGCCGTGCGGGAAGCAAATCACAGACCCCTGCAGATCATCGGTGCGGTATTTTCGATCGTCAGCACCGTCATCACATTGGTTTCTTTCTTCATTATTCTTGCGAACGTCCGCCCGCGATGGGCTTCACTGCTTGTCATTGCACTGTCTGTGCCGGGTGCGATCGTAAATTTTGTATATCGCAGAAAAAATTTCCGCTATATGCGTTTCCGTTCCAAGGATCGCAGGCAGATGTCCTATTTTTCGGACATCGTCACCAACAAAGATGTTGTGAAAGAAATCCGCATGTTCGGTCTTGCAGACACGTTCACTCAGCGTTACCGCGAAGTGTTCAAACGCTATTTTGCGGGCATCAGGGCACTGTTTTTCAAAGAAGGTGCATGGAATATTTCTCTTGCTTTTGTGTCGGGTACGGCAAACTGTGTACTGTTTCTTATCATTGCAAAACAGGTCTTTGCAGGGGAAATTGAAATCGGCAATTATTCACTGTACACAGGTGCACTCAACAGCGTTGCCACAGGCATTGCAGGCTTTATTTCCACGACGGCAACGGTGTATGAGGGAACCTTATTCATTGATAACCTGATTGCCTTTATGAAGGAAAAGCAGCTCATTAAACCTCTGACAGATTCCCCGCTGACCCCGCAACGGCACACGGGACACCGAATTGAATTGCAGAATGTTTCGTTCCGCTACCCCGGCACACAGCGTGACGTAATAAAGAACATGAGCTGCGTGCTTGAACCGGGTGACACGGTGGTGCTGGTCGGCCTGAACGGTGCGGGAAAAACCACGCTGATCAAGTTACTGACCCGATTATATGACCCCACCGAAGGCAGAATCCTGTTGGATGGGCACGATATACGCGAATATGATGTGGAAAAACTGTATCAACTGTTCGGCATTATTTTTCAGGATTTCGGCAAGTATGCAGTAACGGTCAAAGAGAATATCGGCTTCGGGCAGGTTGAAAAGCCAATGCAGGAAGAAAACATAAAAACCGCCGCCTGGCAGAGCAGTGCCGATGTATTCATTGAAAGCCTGCCGCATGCGTATGACACACCGCTGATGCGGTATTTTGAAGACAACGGCATTGAACTTTCCATCGGGCAGTGGCAGAAACTGAGCATCGCAAGGGCATTTTACAGCGATTCGGACATTCTGATTTTAGACGAACCGACCGCATCACTGGATGCGATTGCCGAGCAGGAAATTTACAATCAGTTCGACACACTCCGCAAAGACAAAACCACCGTTTTTGTATCGCACAGATTGTCGAGTGCAACAGTTGCGGATAAAATTCTTGTCATTGACAACGGTGTGCTGATTGAAGAAGGCAACCATGCCGAGCTGATGGCACAAAAGGGCAAATATTACGAGCTGTTCAGCACACAGGCAAAACGCTACCGCGAACTGCCCGACGAAGTGAATACATAAAGAAAAAGGGCTTACACAGCCCTTTTTTTGTTGCTTTATTTTATCACCTGATTATCCCCGAGGATTTCGGGTTTGTGAATCATGCTGTCTGCTTCGGAAAGTTCGCGGATGACTCTGCACGGCACACCTGCGGCAAAGCAGTTGTCGGGAATATCCTTGGTGACAACGCTGCCCGCCCCGATCACACAATTATTGCCGACCGTGACACCCGGACAGACCGTCACATTTGCCCCGAACCAGCAGTCATTGCCGATTTTAACGGGCTTTGCATAACAAAAACGTTTGACATTGCCGTCACAGTCGAGCATGGCTTTTCGCTCGTCGGGCAACATCGGATGCATGGGGGTTACGATGGTGCAGTTCGGACCGAAATTGCAGTCGTCGCCGATGGAAACAAGTGCATCATCCTGCACGGTGAAATTGAAATTGATGAATGTGCGTTTGCCGATGGTGGTGTGCTTGCCGTAGTGGAATGTAATGGGGCCTTGCAAAAATGTCCCTTCCCCGATTCCGCCGAGAATGTCCTGCAGAATACGGTTGCGTTCTTCCGTTTCGTGCTCATACAGACGGTTATAGTCGATATTCAGGTTGTGTGTACGCAGTTTAATCGCTTTCAGTTCAGGATCTCCCGGACAAAACAGCTCTCCTGCAAAGATTTTTTCTTCTTCCCGTGTCATTTATTTTTCCTCCTTTTCTTCTTGTTTTTGCGCCAATTCCAAGGTTCAATATACCCGTATGCAATCAACTGCAGAAAAACCAAAGCAATACCGGGTAGCAGACAGATAACAGATGCAATCACAAAACCGATGCGAGTGCTTCTGTTGTACTGATTATGATGCCCCAATCCGATTACACAATTGCCGTTGACCGAAAGAGAAACCATCCGTTTGTAATCCGTGAATTCTATAAAATTCGTCGGCAACAAATTTTTCCGCGTGGTATAAGAAACGGTTGCTGAGGCAGGAAATACCGTATTTTCAAGCATTCGGTCAATCGCCTCACGGGCAGTTTTCGGCAAAACAGATGCCAAGCAATAAAACACATCGCCATCGGCTGTATGCACAATGAGCCATGTTTTTCTGTTCGTGTGGTCTTTTTCGGCACTCATAATTTCCACAGAACAGCTTTGCGTATTCTCTTCGGTCAGATTGCCGTAGGTGTAAAATGCAGTCAGCAATAACCATACGGCGAACAGAAATATACAAGCTGTACACAGATAATTCTTTATTTTTCTTTTCATAACTTCCTTTTAGTAAATCAAGGCATTTCAGCGCTTCTTTTTCGCTTCCTGTTCTTTTAAAAATTGCCTTGCCCGTTTTTCAGTTCTTATTATTTCTCTTAGTGAGGGTTTGTTTTTTGTAGAAAATGCTTCTTGCATGTCTTTTTTCATTTGCTTGTAATCAGTGTTTTTAAAAATACTGAACAAATAATGAGCGCCTGAGCAGCAAAACAAAGATATGTAAAAATACCACAAAACTTTGAATGTTTGTATAAATACCTCCACATCTCCTAACAACAGAACGATTACAACAATTACACATGCAAGCAGAAAAATGCCGACATAAGGAAACACCAGCAACAAACGAAAATACATCCATTTCGGAATCATTTCGTGCTTCATTTTAAAAAGCTTTCTGATTTTTCTGTGCGGCAGAATGTAATCTTCAGGGTAATGCTTGCTGTGAAAAAACTTCCTGCTTGAGCCGTTGAGCCGATACATTTTTGCCATAAAGATTGCGTTAAAACACATACTAAAGGTAAAAAGAAAAAATAAAAGCAATGCTCCCAATGCTGCCTTTTGTATGATATCCATGTATCTCCCCCCCCTGCTTGAAAATATTTTCTATGCTGTCAGTATAGCACATTTTGTGTAATAAAAAAAATAACAGAATGTGCAAAAACAGAGCAAAAAGATAACAATAACTGCAAAAAAAGCAGGGCAAAAGTGCAACTCTTGTCCTGCCTTTATGCTATTTCTTATTTTTCAAGCGCAATTTCCTGGCGGTACATGGAGTACCACAGGCGGCTTGCATAACTGCGGGGACGGACAACGACCTTGTCGTCATACACTTCGAACTGCATGCCGAGGCCGCACCACTTGATGCCGTGGTGATTCCAGAACATAAAGCAAGGCAGATTGAACAGATGCAGGCTGCCGTCGTGCTCAATGGTGCAGTAGCCTTTCTTTTTCTGCGTGTATTTGCCGTTGAGTCCCATGTGAGAATGACCGCTCATGTAGAACACATTCTTGTATTTCTTCATAATTGCCTTGACCTTGTCCGAAGCATCACCGATACCGCCCTCATCCATGGTCTTGTAGTCCTCGTCCTTGTCAAAGGTCTTCGGCAGACCGTGGGTCTGATTGAGTGCCTGATGGCACAGCACGAAAATGGGCTTGCCCGTGGCGGCGGCTTTTTCCATGGTTTCTTCAAACCATTTCAGCTGTTCATCGGAAATATCGGCGTTCAGACAATCGCTTTCACTGCCGAGGGAAACAAAGGGATAACCCTTGACCTCGGTGTAGAAATAAACCTTGTCGAGCTTGCGGTTGCAGATCTTTTCGGAATATTCAATGAACAGATCTTCAAATTTTCTGCCGCACTCTTCCTCGTGCGTCCATGTGTCGTGGTTGCCGATGGCAAAAATGAGTTCCTTGGCAGGCTTGTGGTGCATGAAAATCCATTCTGCCATTTCCCAGTGGTCGGGTTCACCGTGGTCGGTTGTGTCACCGAGGGTGACAAGTGCATCAATAGGGGTGTAGGAATGCTCCATATCCCGCAAGGCTGTACTGAGCCTACGCCAACGGTAACTTCTCCAATCTACATGCACATCAGCGAGTGCTGCAAAATTAAAACGGATATGTTCGGGGTCTTCCGCACGCAAGGGTGCGGCAAAATCACCGAAAACGGGTTTGGTGATAAAGGACAAAGCCTTGAATCCGGGGGTGAGAACAGTACGAAGCGGTTCAGGAATCATGATATTAACCTCTCGTCTTTTTTAACCGAAAAGGCTTTCAAAAAAGCTGCGAATCTTTTCAAATATATTATTGAAAAACTCTGCAATTTTTGCAAAGAAATTCAAAGCAGAAACTTCTTTCCACTGTGCATAGAGAGTGATCCGCGTGCTGTCAAGCGTGATGGTTTCTCTGTTTGCATACGCAGTACCGCTGCCGTCTTTTGCCGTGTTCCAGCCGTCAAACATAAGCATGCCGTTGGAGAAGGCATTGTCGGGCAGTTTCATCTTGTCACCAACCTGTGCAATCTGTGTGGTGAATGTCTGTCCCGTGCCGCCGTTTGCATCAAAGAAAATACGAACGCCGGTATCGGAATAGCCCTTGTTGAGCTGTGTTCTTCTGGATTTCATAAATTTGATAACATCCGAATCCACATAAGCGGTATATTTCTTTTCGGTTTCCTCGTAGGTGGATGTTTCAAAAATATTCCAGCGGATAGCATTGCTGACGGCAGAAGCGGTGATGTCCTGCGAGAATGCCTTGATGTTGGCAATATAATCATTGGTCAGAATGGGGGCGAACACATTCTGCCATGCATCCACGGTCTGTGCAAAGAAATCATCATGCTTAAACAGTGCAGCGAGGATGATGGGTTGGTATTTGGAATCATTGGCGGTCCTGTAAAAACGGATACCGACCCACCAGCCTTCGGGATCCTTGAGGTCACCGTCATTAAGCTTGTAGTTATTGCCGAGTGCATAGTCAAAGTCCCATACGGGAGCGGCAACAAAGACATCACTGTCTGCATCCTTGTACATATAGAACGAGGTCTGACCGACATCAAGATTCTTGACATAATCCTGGAATACACACATCTTCACAAAGGATTCCACATCAATGTATTCCGTATAATGCTTGCCAAGGCTGTTATAACCTGTTTCGGAGAACAGGGCATCTTCAAATTCCTGATACAGGGAACTGATGTATTTTACCTGTGCTTCGCTGGCATATTCGGGAGATTTGACAACGATGGGCTGATTCCGTTTGCTGATGAAGCCGCTGACTTCGTCAACATAACGGGCAGGCAGTTCACACTCGAGCAGATAACCGCCCGTGATGTTGTCGGGATTGTTGGGCACATTGACCCACTTCTGCGTACTGCCTTTGAGTTTCTCATAATCCTTGACCTGGGCACCGCCGAGCGGATAAGTGTCAAGATCGGCTGTGTTGACATCTTCGGTTGCACCTTCAAGGTCTGCAATATCAACGCGGGTTTCACCGACTTCCACACTTTCGGTCAGTGTGTAATTACCGTAATATTCATTGTTGACATACAGATCAATGTAAACATGGTTGGAGGTAAATGCGATAGCAGCATCCTGTGCAAGATTCAATGCAATGTGGTTACGAAGCACGGATTCATCATTATAGTTGGCAAGAAGCGACCATTTCTTAGCTTTACCCATACCGAACAGGTCGATTTTTTTGTCGAACTTGATATTATAAGGCTTTTTGACATAATTCCATGTGGAATTGCCGCGACCTTTGATATATTCGAGTTCTTTTTCAACAATTACTTCGCCGTCATCAATAATGATAATATCCGCCGCTTCTTTGTTGGCTTTGTCGGCATGAACGTAATCCATGGAACCCGATTCGGTGGTTATATGTACGGAAGCCACATTTGCCGACTGCAGAACATACAGCGGGTATGACTTATCTGCAACGGACAGCGTGTGCGAACCCGTGGTCAAGGCAAGTGTTTCACTGTCAGCCACAACCGTACCGTCGAGTTTGACTTCCCCTGCAGCTTCAAGTACAAGCTGTAAAGAAGATGTGTCTGCATCCGACGGCAGGAACAGATAGAATTTGCCTTCATTTTCCCACTGATTGATCTGCACGGCCGTTCCGTTTACATCAGCAACAACACCGAACAGAACAATGTCACTTGCCGCAGAAGCAAACAGTGCACAACAGGCAATGAGAACAAGAACGGAAAGAAGAGTCAGTACTTTTTTGAACGATTTCATAATGCCACTCCTTTTATAAAATTGATATATATATTCATTATACCATAAATGAAATAAAAAACAAGCACATTTTAGCAAAGATTTAATTCAGATTATACAATTTTTCTATCGTTTTTGCTTGACTTTCACCGGCATTCCATATAAAATGTAGTTATCCATAATTTTGAAAGGATGTTTTAATTTATGAGAAATCTCAGAAAAACAATGGCAATTCTGCTGAGCGTTCTGTTGTTGGTTGCAATACTTGTACCCTCTGCAATTGCCGCGATTGATGACTCCGGCATGACCCTGAATCACATCGTCTCCCAGAAAGAATACACCCTCATCGGCGGTGTCATTGAAAGAGACATCGTTGTAAACAACGAAAAAGGTGACCATCGTAACGACTGCTTCGTTCTTGAAGTGGATCCGTTTGACCCCAATGTTTCCATCATTGCAGGCTACAATGACGGCGATGCTGACGGTTGGGGTAAAGTGCCCGTCCGTACCCATGCGGAATCTGCCGAAAGAGTGCTCGGCACCAATGTTATCGGTGCGATCAACGGCGACTTCCACAATCAGGAAACCGGTGAACCCTCCGGCATTCTTGTTATGAACGGTGTTGTCGGCCACGCACAGAACGGCAGACCCTTCTTTGCAATCCTGAATGACGGAACTCCCGTTATCCGTGCAGGCGGTTCCGCCATTGACGATGTTAAGGAAGCTGTTTCCGGCGGACACATTCTTGTCAGAAACGGTCAGAATGTTGCACCTGCAAACAAACTCAACCCCAGAACCGCCATCGGCATCAAGGCTGACAAAACGGTGGTCATGTTTGTTGTTGACGGCAGACAGGATCCCACTTCCTGCGGTATGGACTATCCGGAAGTTGCCGAAATGATGCTCGCACTCGGTTGCGTGGATGCCCTTGAACTCGACGGCGGCGGATCTTCCACCTTACTTGCACAACACGAAGGCAAGTCCAGTCTTGACTGCAGAAACAGCCCCAGCTATGGTTATGAAAGAAAGGTCAGCACCTCGCTTCTTGTCTGCACCTCCCTGCAGCCCACGGGTGAATTCGACCATATCAAATTCTCTTCTTCCAACTACAGAGTCGCCCCCCTTTCCACCATCAATGTTTCCGTAAAGGGAATTGACACCAACGGTTATGCCACCGACCTGCCCGCAGGCGGCAAGCTGGTTATGCAGGAAACAAATCTCGGCAGTTTTGACGGCAAAACCTTTACTGCCGGCTCTGACGAAGGCTTTGTGACCATTGACTATATTGTTGACGGCGAGGTTTTGGCTTCAGCAACGGTTGAAGTAACGGAAGATGAAAATAACATCATTGAATCTTTCTTCGCAAAGATCGTTGATTTCTTCAACAAAATCATCAACACCTTTAAACTTCTCATTGATAAATTCGATGAAAAGATACTCAGCAAAATATAAAAAAGAATAAGCATTATCCGATTCTGCAGATACGCTCGTCTGCAGAATCTTTTTTTGCTTAAAAAAATAAAACAGACAAATAAATTACGGTTTATCCCTTGCAAACAAGCCATCTTTTTTGTAATTGACAACGGAATGCCGTTTTGCTACAATAAGATATTGCAAAAACCGAAAGGAGGGATCACGGGATGCTGAAAGCACGGGTAAAAATATTTTTCACACAGACTTTGTCTGCACAGCCGTTTGCGGCTTTGCTGGTGTTTGGTCTGCCGCTGATTGTCACCAACGGTTTTTACAATATCACACAAACCAAAAGTGTCTTTTTTTATGTTGTCAGCCTGCTGACAATCTTTGTGTTCACCCTGCGGTCGGTTTTCTTTTCGGAAGAAGAAAAAGAAAAAAAACCGCTTCAGGAAAAACTGCACACCCTGCTGCCGACAGATATCGCATTCGGTGCTTTTCTTTCCTTTATTCTGTTCTCTGCCCTGCTTTCACAGTACCGCTCGGATGTATGGTATGGTGCAAATGCACGCTATCAGGGAGCTTTTACCTATCTGCTTTATTTTTTATTTTACCTTATTATTTCACACAACCTCAAAGGCGTACGCCTGTTTCTGTATGCCGGTGCTGCCGCATTCTGCATTGTGTGTGCTCTGGGCGTGCTCAATTGCTTTGACATTGACTTTTTCGGGTTTTACAGCCGTCTGTCCGAAGCCAACCAATCGGCATACATTTCCACCATCGGCAATATCAATTTTTACAGCAGCTACCTGTGTCTGCTGTTTCCGCCGGTGCTGTGCGGCTTCTGCATGACCGAGAAAAAAGTCAGCCGCATTGCCTATGCCGCAGCACTTGTGATTGGGTCTTTCGGCATGATGGTAACAGCAAGTGAGAGTTTCGTGGTCGGCTTTTTGTCGGCACTTGTAATCATCCCGCTGTTTTTATACAGTGATGTCAGCAAGCTGAAAAAATACCTGCTCGGCGTTTGCATTATCGTCCTTTCCGCACAGATTTTTCTGCTTATTTACAATGCCGCACCCAAAACAAACGTCGCGGTTTCGCATCTGCTGTCCATCCTTGTCAGACCGTTGATTTCAGGTGCGGTGCTTGCCATGTGTGCGGTGCTGCTTATCCTTGTGCACTTTGTGCCGAAATCGGCAATAATTCTCAAAAAACTGCACATCGCCGCACTGTGCATCTGCATCGGCGGCTTGCTTGGCTGCTTCATACTCGCCAATACAACGGGAATCGGCAGATTCAATTCGTATTTTGAACTGACTTCCGACTGGGGCTCCTACCGCGGCGAGATCTGGAGGCAGTGTGCACAGTTGTTCCGTGAATTTTCATGGAAAGAAAAACTGTTTGGTATCGGCCCGGAGGCACTGCAGAACGTCACCGCAAGCGGAAAGATTTTCCAAGGCAAAAAACTCGATCAGGCACACAATGAGTATCTGCACTATCTGATCACAAGCGGCATCTGCGGCATGGTGTCTTATATTGCACTGCTCGGTACGGTCATATACACCACCGTTCGCAAATGCAGAAACAACATGCTTTGTGTCGGCCTGTTTTCGGGATTGGTTGCATTCTGGCTGCAGGCATTTGTCAACCTCGCACAGCCGTTCACAACCCCGATTCTGTTTACGTTTATCGCAGTGATCTGCGGCATCTGCAATCAAAAGAAAACGACAACGAAACCGACATCAACAGAGCCGTTTGAAGAACCGCAGCAGGAATTACAAACAGCAGGAAGTACTTCTTGAAACCGATTCATGACAGATATTTGAAAAACCTTTTTCAAATATCTGCTTTTTTGATTGACATTGCAACCGAGATTGTATATAATAATTAAGTTGCAAATAATTCACCGGGGTGTAGCGCAGTTGGTAGCGCGCCTGCTTTGGGAGCGTGTCGGGCGCTTAACGCCCTGAAAAATAAAAAGCCTCAAAACCCCTGTATTTATGCGGGTTTCAGGCATTTATAAAAATCAAAAAATCGGTCAAAAATCGTTTTGACCACAGTTTATCCCACAATTGAGAAAAATTCCTCAAAAATGGGCACTAAAAATTCAATATATCCGGGTGTGGCGCAGCTGGGAGCGCGGGTGGTTTGGGACCATCAGGCCGCAGGTTCGATCCCTGTCACTCGGACCAAAACTCCTTTTTTGTAGTAATGCTTAAAAGGAGTTTTTTATTAAAACTAAAGTTTTTACAGGGAGAATACTATGTGTAAAAGAAGCAAAATGGAGAGCGTTTTAAAAACTCTTACAAAATATACATTCCTTGAAAAAATGTTGGTTGCCCAATCATGCGCACAACAATTAATGCATTATGATCATTTAGTGCTTTTCCCTGACCAAACAAGTAATACGGTTATGCCGTGGGAAATCGAAGCTTTTGCACAATTAGCAATTCTATCTACGGGTAATAATCCTACAAAATCTTTTAGAGCAAATAACAATAAAGAGTTTTACAAAATCATAACAACCATTAGAAATTTTTTGCCTCCAAAACTTGAAGCGGAAATCAACACACCTGAATTTGCAAACGATTTTTTCAGAGCTTGCGGAATGGTACAATTTAAACCACAAAAATATGCATTAAACCGATTGTATCGATATGACTACTTTTGGTCATTTAAAAATGATAAAATAGATATGCCACAGGTCTTTGGGGATAATTATAAAGGTCTTTCTTATGATTACTTTATGGAACTTGCGATTCTAATTTATTTTTCTGCAAGCCTAAAGGGAAATTCATCAAACATTTTTCGCTATATCAGCATGAAGCATTTTGATGCAATAAAACTACTATCTATTACTCGGGAAGATTATATCGCAAGGCAAACCGAGAAAAACGCTGGGGATATCAATAATGTGGTTTATGGCTTCAACTACTTATATCCATATCCTTTTATCGAATTCAACGATAATATTTTTATGCCTGTTCCTTATCTAATTATTGATGCTATTTGCGAATCATTAATTACAAGAGTCACCAATGGTAATGATAGGCTTCGCGAAGACATTGGGAAATTTGTTGCGCAATCATATATTGAACACATTCTTAATGACGAAAACATATATGAAGAGGTTGTTCCTGAAATTCAATATAAGATAGGTCGTCAAACCATCGATGCTCCTGATGTTATGGTCAAAGATGGCGAAATGTTTTGTTTTATTGATTCTAAATTATCTACACCAAAGCTTTCGCTCAGGAATTTTAACGAAACAGACTTAGAGCAAAATATAAAACAATATGCCAAAAATGTTCGTCAAATATATAATCGAATCAAAGATTTTCTTGATGGAAGGTTTTATCCGTTTTCTTCTGCTACAACCATTAACGAAACAAAAGTGTTTGGAATAGTTGTTGTATTTGAAAATGCTTTCATTTTTAAATCAAAAATTTTAACAAAAGTATTCCAAGATTTAGGAATTGATAATGATTCAGAAGAAGCGACATATATAAAATCGAACATCTACATCACCGACCTAAGTGACATTGAGTCTATTGCTTCGGGATCCGGCAATATATTCTCTGCTTTAGAATTAAAAAGGGACAACCCTAAAAGATGGGATGATATGGGCCTTTGTAGTGATGTAGCTTTTGATGAACACACTAAACCACAATCGCTGCTTGATTTCGAAGCCAAAACAAGAGCTATTTTAAAAGAAAACCTTGCCCATATGATCCATCTTAAAATACTTCCTAAAGAGACCAAAATATAATTCTGACCGAAATTATTTTTTCTTTGTTTACTGCAAACCAATTTTTGAGGGCGCCTTATTCGGCGCCCTCTTTTAGTTTTGCTTTCTCCTCCGCGATCTCCGCTTTCTTTTTGGCGATCATTTCGGCGAGCTTGGCTTCTCACTGCTCTTTTGTTTCGGCATAGACGTTGAATTTCTTACGCTTGCCGTTCGGCAGTCTTGGGAAGAAGCTGCCTTCCCACAGGTTGTCGTTTATCTGATACAGGCATCCGGTGCCGGATTTGCGGATCTTTCTTGGTATCGGCTCGGGATTGGGTTCTGTGGATGCACAGGGGGCGTTTACGGGCGGGTTTGCCGTTTCCTCGGGTGGTTTGCTCCACCTCGGGCATCTGCGCGTTTGTACCGCCGATTTTGCGGTCAATGCTCACCGCCGCCTGCATCTGCATCGTGTCGGTCATGTGGCTGTAGATATCAAGCGTCGTTGCCGCTGACACGTGTCCTATGGTTGCCGACAGCGTTTTCACGTCCATGCCATTTTCCAGAGCCATCGTAGCAAAGGTATGGCGCAGATCGTGGAACCGCACGTGCTTGCATCCCGCTCGCTTGAGTAGAATCGACAGGATATCGCCGACGGATGTGGGATATCTCGGCACGTCGGGATTTTGCGGCGACGGGAACATCCAGTGCGAGTTGATTGTCTCCTTATATTTTCTCAGCACCTCCGTAAGCGACGCCGGCAGTACCACCGTGCGGATGGAGCTTTTTGTTTTCGGCACGGAGATCTCGATCTTTCCATTCACCGCACACGCCTGGCGGACGATGTGGAGCTCGCCCGTTTGGAAGTTGAGGTCATCCCATTGCAGTCCCATCAGCTCCCCTCGGCGCATACCCGTGCCCAGCTCCAGCAGGAACAGCTCATAGTATCCGTCCTCTTTGGCCTGGGCGAGGAATCGCTGCAGCTCGTCCTTGGTCAGCACCTGCATCTCTCGCGCTTTCTTGGGCGGCAGTTTACACCCGATGGCAGGATTGACACGTATCAGCCCTTCGGCAACCGCTTTTTCAAGTGCCATGCGACAGCTTGCGTGGCAGGCACGCACCATACGGTCGGATAATCCCGTTCCGTATTTCTCAACGTTCTGCTTTCTTCCGTTTCGCTTCAGCCGTGCATAGAACTGTTGCAGATCGTTCTGTGTCAGCTTGTTCAGCGGTATCTTGCCGATCTCGGGAATGATGTGGTCGTAGATTCGGTTTTCGTAATTTTGCTGTGTCAGCGGTCGGATAGCAGGCTTGGAGTAGTTCTCGTACCAGAACTCCACCCAATCGCCGAACAGCATATCCGGCTTGCACCGCGTGCTCGACGGTCGGTATTCCTCTTTCAGTTTTTCAAGTTTCTCGGCACATTCGGTCTTGGTGTGAGCGAGGACGTTTTTGGTGATGGGTAAGCCTTTGTCGTCGTAGCCGACCACCACTCTGCCTTCCCACCGTCCGTTTTTGCGTTGCCGTAAAGTTCCTTTTCCGTTTTGTCTGCGTTTTGCCATTTGTATCACTCCTTTATGATGAGGTCTTCCATGAAGCCCCCGACGATGCCCGATGCTCGCTTTTGCATATCGGTGGTCACATGAGTGTAGGTGTCCAGCGTGAAGCTGGCGTTGGTGTGTCCGAGGATTCGAGACAGCGTTTTAGCATCCACGCCGCCCGTCAGCGCGTGGGTGGCAAAGGTGTGGCGCAGATCGTGGAAGCGTATCAGCGGCAGTCCCGCTTGCTTCAGCAAGGTTTTCATACGGTTGTAGGGATACTCGGGATGCATCGCTTCCTCGGGTCTGTAGATATTCGGGAAGATCCATTCACTCATTGCCGTTTTCTTTCGCTCTCGCAGTATCTCAGCCGTGCTCGGCGGCAAGAGGATGTTGCGCATTCCCGTTTCGGTTTTCGTATCGCCCCAGGTCACACCGCCGCCTTTCTTCCTCTTCACCGTCCGCGAGATCTTCAGCCGTCCCGTCGCTTCATCGAAGTCCGACCACCGCAGTCCGCAGATCTCACCGAGCCGCAGTCCCGTGGTCAGCTCGGTGTAGAAGAAGTCGCGCCATACCTCGTCCTGCATTGCGATGCGCATAAACTTTTCAAGCTGTGCTTCGGTGAGTATCTGTTTGGGCGCGTAATTGTTTTTCGGGATGGTGGTG
Organism: Acutalibacteraceae bacterium; assembly: GCA_045605525.1. GTDB lineage: Bacteria > Bacillota > Clostridia > Oscillospirales > Acutalibacteraceae > RUG806. Next base: position 3,792 of record JAZUQC010000102.1, on the reverse strand, counting down.
CCGTCGGTGGGGTTCTTGACGATGAGCCGCTCCCTCACCGCCGCGTCCATGGCTTCGTGGAGCATCATGTGAACACTGCGCACCGTGCTGTCGGCGAGCTCGTGTCCGCGAAGAGGATGCGCCTCTTGCCGACCGCTCTTTTTGATTTTGTTATACATTCTTTGTACATCGGCGGTGGTAATGAACGCCACTGGCTTATCGCCGAGGTAAGGCCTCACGTGCATGCGGATCATCGAAGCGTAGCTGTCCCAGGTGCTCTCGCGGATGGTGAAGATCATATACTCATTGAGCCATCGGTCGAGCCACTCGCCGAGGGTCATCTTGCTGTCCTCGGTCAGCTCCACGCCGCGGTAGTCCTCGATGCGCTGATGCAGTTTTTCAAGAGTTTCTTTTTGCGTCTTGCCGTAGACGTAACGGAAGATCGGCTTGCCGTCGCTCTTGTGACCGACGGTGATGCGCCCTTCCCATTGACCGCGCTTCTTCTGCCGAACCATTCCGTCTCCCGCAGGTCTTCTGTTTGCCATTGTTCTCATCTCCTTTCCTTATCAGCACAACAACATACCACAACTCTTTTCGAATATCCAGCGACTTTGCTGAAACAGTTTTGAGAACTTTCTCAGTCCTTTTGCCAATGGTAGGCATCCTCAAACCCAAGCGTACCGTTGATTCGTTTTACCTCGTTGATACACTCCTGACGAAGATTTGCAAGCGTTCCTTCTTCCACGTCGCAGTAGGCGGCAAGGATGTTCATCATAATCGCCATCTCCACCGCCAGTTTGAACATCATTCTGCACATTCGAGTGTCGCTGCTGTCCACGATTGCCTTCATCGTAGAGACCATATAGTTCGGCAGCATCCCTGGACTGTTATCCGCCCGTAGGTAACCGACGTATGCCTGAATGGCTTTTTCAATGAACTCCGATTGACTTCGGCAGTCATCGTCTTTGTACATTTCTTTTACCGTTTCCATTGTTTTTGGTGTCACCCAAAGCGGAAACTTGATTTTCTTGTTGTTTTCCATAATAATTCTCCTTTCTTGCTGTAACCCCTGTCACAGCGCCTATGATTTTCCTTACAACACGGGGCTTTTCGCGTTTTGCTGCTCCTAATACGACCCACAGCCTTTCCAAACAACCCCAAATCGTCTGGATCTTCATACTGCCGAAAACCCTTGTGCGGTCGGCGTTGCCGTTCGCTGTGGTGCGAGTCGAGGGTCGCTTACGACCCCGACTCTTTCACCTGCTTGATTTTCGACCCTTGAGTTCGGTCGAAATTCTCCAGTTTTTTCAGCACTTTTTGGCGGTACATTTCCTCTTGAAAGTGTGCCAGTTGCCGTTGATAGCGGTACTCCACCGCTTCCTGGATCGGGCGGATGGTATAGAGCAAGGTTCCATTATGCTTTTGTCCTTTCTTGGTTATGACGGTGGTCGGTTCGGTAGTGATGAGCTACTTTGAGACCAGTCCGTCGATATGCTTTTTCACCGTGTTCTTGCTCAGTCCCACCGCGTTACCTATAGTCTTGTAGCTCGGGTGGCACTGAAATGTTTTCCTGTCCTCGCAGAACATCAGGTAAGCGTACACCGCGATCTCGCCTGCCGAGAGATCCAAACAAAAAATCTCATTCGGCAGAGGAAAATAATTTTTTACCGCGTCGCGCTTGGAATATCGGTTGTACTTCATACGGCATCACCGTAATCTTTTTTCATTCCCCCTTCACTTCGAGAAGTGGCCGTCCACCCACTCTCTGAATTTTTCTTTCGGCACGATCAAGCGATTGCCCACGCGAATGACCGGGAATCCTTTCTCGTGCATCAGCTCGTAGGCCGACGACGGTGCTACGCCCAGCACCTTGGCGACCAGTTCTGCATTGAGAAACAGCGGCAGGTCATCGTAGCTTTGGTAGATTGATTTTTTCATTCTGTTTACCTCCTGATAGATTTTTTAGGCTTGCGCCTATGTATTTGCTGGCCGAGAAAAAGATCCCCTCACTTTCCATGGGACTTCAGCGAACAGTTGAACACCGAAAAATTTAATTGTTTACAAAAAGTTTGTTTTTCTCCTCACACTTTCCAAGCCGAAAACCAACTGTATGTACAACCAAAAAAATTTATCCCCTCACTTGTACAAAGGAAAAAATCATATAGTTGAGCACCCGAAATTTTGATTGTTTACAAAAATTTAATTTATCCCTTCACTTATACATGGGAATTTACGAACCATCCTACAACCGCATTTCTAAAAGTTCCTTCAATAGTCCAAGGGAAAATATCAAACGGTTGAGCTGAAAAATATTTAGCCCTCTACTTATACAAAGGAAAAATCGGGCACCTCTATGCGCAGAAAAAATAAAAAAGACCTACACATCCACGCACAACGAAACGAGGGGTGCAGTCTGCATCCCAGCTAGTTCGTATTGTGCATGTATGTATAAGTCTTTGAATTGCCCCTTTTGTATTTCGATTTTTATCCCACGGCCTCGTGGGTGCTCTATCCTAACACAAAGTTTTTTATTTGTCCAGTCAGAATGAAAAAAATTACTTTTTCTTTGTCTACTACGAAACAGATTTCAATCCGTGAAAAAGTCAACGCCACCGGAATTTCCGATGGCGTTAGTCATTACTTACCGCAATAAATTTTGATGGCTTCGGAAACGAATTCCGCAGTACCTTCACCGTGGCTGTCGATGTTATTTCTGAACCGCTCGTCGCATACATACATCTGTCCGAGACCTGCGAGGATTTCGTCGGTGCAATGATAAAAATTTGCGGTGATGTAGTCCTGCAGTTTCTTTACGAGTCGCTGTGCCGTTTCACTGTCGGTACTCCCGCCGCAGTTCTTGCACTCTGTAAACTCAGTGAAGATACTATTCATGCCACCGAGCACGTCGTTCCATTTATCTTTGGAGTATCCGGCAGTCTTTGTTTGACTCTCCTTGTAAGCGTCGGTGCCGACCCAACGCTGCTTTGCCTCGTCCTCGTATTGCTGACGGGCGCTCTCGTATTCGCTGTTATCAAATGCACTCATTGTAATCTCTCCTTTTTCTGCTTGTTCCAGAGCTGCGATCAACCGTTCCAGTCGATCCTTCTTTAGTGTCAGCAACCGCTTCTGCTCCGCAAGCGCTTTTTGTTTATTGTAGTTCGGCGAGGCGAGGATCTCCGCAATACTTTTCAAAGGAAAATCCAACTCGCGGTAAAATAAGATCTCCTGCATCCGTTCAAGAGAATTTTCGTCGTAAAAGCGATAGCCGTTTTGCTCGTCCACAAAGCTCGGCTTCAGCAAACCGATTTCGTCGTAATAATGCAGTGTGCGCACGCTGACACCGGTCAGCTCGGCAAATTCTTTGATCTGTAGTTTCATATCTTCACCTCACGAATGGGAGTATACACTATAACGTTACGTCAGAGTCAATACTATTTTACAATATTTTTTGCAAAAGGTAAAGGGCGCGGCACCGAGCCACACCCACGGCAGAAGAGGTTACATTTCTTCCACCGTTTCCATACCGTCCATGACCTCAACCATGATCCGCGTCGCCAGGATGAACCCGTCGGTGAACGCTTGGCGAGCTGTGAGGTCGCAGATCTCGCTTTGGCAGTCTTTGAACCTCTCGAAGGTTTCTTTCTGCTGTTCGGTGAGCGTGGACATGAGACTTTCCTCGTTTTTGCAGATGAGCTTCACCAGCTTATCCATCCGCGACCCACGCTTCATGTCGCGCTCGCACGGGCTGATGTTTCCGTAGTACAGATCTTCAAGCGTTGTCATGTTCATCCCACCTCACATAAGAAGAGGACG
>JAZUQC010000101.1:0-92390 GCA_045605525.1 Acutalibacteraceae bacterium | reverse complement strand
TATTATCGGTTGCCAGTATATAAATTTACCTTCAAACAACACTTTGTTTGCCATGGTGCTTCGCACTTAAGAAAACCCCCGGCGAGGGTTTTCTTAACAACTTTCCTGCGCTTTCTGAAGCATAAAGAGTTTCGCCCGTTGGCTAGCGGGCGACAATGGGCGCTGCCCCTTGACCCCGCAAGTTTTTGAAAAAACTTGACCCAAACTTTTAATAACTGACGAAACAACAAAGTAACAGCCCGACAAACCGTAATTTGCAAAAAAAAGATTGCCCCGTGTGAGGCAATCTTGTTAAACATTTTACAACAAAACTTCTTACAGCAAAACTTCTTTTCCCGTTTCGGCGGATTTATACATCGCTGTCAGAATCTTGATCATGTCAATGCCCTGGTCGGGAACAAAGTCAGGCAGTGCTTTGCCTGTGATAACATCAATGAAATGTGCCAGGTTTTTGTCATGACCGCCCGATGCGGTTTTACGCTGTTTGCGGATGGTTTTGAGTTTGCCGTTGGCTTCGGTGAAAATCTTCATGCGACTTTGTGACCAATCAATACCTGCCTTGGAACCGCGCAGTTCCACAAAGGATTTTTCTCTTGCAACATTGGATGCCCAGCTGAATTCAATCTGCAGAATTGCACCGTTTTCAAAACGGATCATACCCATGGCAAGGTCTTCCACGTCAAATGTACCGCCTTCGACTTTGTCACCGAAATCCGAGTTGACGGAGTCGGATACATCGTTGTCTGCAAATTTGCAGAATGTGCCGCCGCTGACGGAAACCGGTTTTGGATTCCCCATCAGCCAGATGGCAAGGTCGATCATGTGGACACCTAAGTCAATCAGCGGGCCGCCCCCGGACATGGCTTTGGTTGTGAACCAACCGCCTTTTCCTGGAATACCGCGTCTGCGGATCCATCCGCAACGAGCGGCGTAGATGTCGCCGAATTCACCGTTTTCAGACATTTCTTTTGCAATTTTAGAAATGTCAAGCCAACGGTTGTTTCGCATGATCATCAATGTTTTGCCTGCCTCATCGGCGGCTTTTTTCATCTTCAGGGCTTCTTCCACATTGATTGCATCGGGTTTTTCACAAAAAACGTGTTTTCCTGCGGCAAATGCATCCACAGCAATGATGGAATGCAGGTAGTTCGGGGTGCAGATGTCAACGGCATCAATGGTTTTGTCCTTCAGCAGTTCTTTGTAATCGGTATACACTGCCGCTTGTTTGAAATGTTTATTTTTTGCCCATTCGGCACGTTCCTTGCGGATGTCACAAAGAGCCACGACCTGCACACGCTTGTCGCGGATATAAAAGGGAAGATGGGCACCTTTGAAAATACCGCCGTTGCCGATAATGCCGACCCGGATAATCTCACTCATGTCAAATTGCCTCCATTTCTTTTGTTAATTCTATTATAACATAAAGAAACAAAAAATGGAAGCGGAAAAAAAATCCCAAAAATTTCCAATTATTTTTACAAAACCCCTTGCAAATCTGAAAATGATATGGTAAAATATGGCAGAAATTGGAAATAATAGCCAATTACGAAAGGAAGGACAAGCCATGTCAAAACAAAGAAAAATTTTGCTCGCAGAAGAAAACGGAGATTTTACACAGCGTTGTTGTGCGGCACTGACTGCATACGGCTATGATGTTACCACCGCACCGAAGGACGGATTGCAGATTCTTGATATGATTCGCACACAAGCCCCCGATATTGTGATTCTGGATGCCGTGATGTCGCATTTGGATGCACTCGGTGTGCTTACACGCCTGCCGACCTTGCACCTGAATGAAAAACCGTTGTGCATTTTGTTATCCGGGGTGGACAATCCCCGTTTTGAACAACAGGTGCTTGCAAACGGTGCAGATTACTATTTTCTGAAGCCCGTGGAACCGGAATTGCTTGCGGAGCGTGTTGTGCAACTCAGCGGATGGTCAAACTTAAAATCCGTTTCACAACCTCTGTCCCGTCAGACGACAAGCGAACCGGATCTTGAAATCATTGTATCGGACATTATGCATCAGATCGGAGTGCCTGCACATATCAAAGGTTATCAATATCTGCGTACTGCAATCATCATGTCTGTATCCGATACGGAAATGCTCAATTCCGTCACAAAGGTGCTGTATCCTACCGTTGCAAAGCAATATGAAACAACATCTTCGCGCGTGGAACGTGCCATCCGTCATGCAATTGAGGTTGCATGGGACCGTGGTGATCTGGATGTGCTCGGTTCCTACTTCGGTTATACTGTGCAGAATTCAAGAGGCAAACCTACTAACAGTGAGTTTATCGCCATGATCGCAGACAAGCTGCGTTTGCGGCTGAAAAAGATTTCATGATTTGTTTAAAGTGAATATTGTAAACCCGCCGCTGTTCACAATCGGAACAACGGCGGTTGCTGTTTTTATAATTTCAATTTATGCAAGCTCTGCGGGAATCTGGCCGCTGATGGGGGCTTCCAGACGGGATTCATCGCGATCAATCAGCGGAGCACTGCCGTTTTCCACACAGTCACGTGTAATAGTTACACGTACAATGGATTTGTCAGACGGTGTTTCATACATGATCGGAAGCAGAACCTTTTCCATAATTGCACGCAGTCCGCGAGCACCTGTTTTCTTTTCAAGTGCTGATTCTGCAATGGCATCCAGTGCATCCTCTTCAAATTGCAGTTCCACATTGTCAATGGCGAACAAAGCGGCATACTGCTTGAGGAGTGCGTTTTTCGGTTCGCAGATAATACGCACCAAAGCCTCTTTATTTAGATTTTCAAGGCTTGTAAGAACGGGCATTCTGCCGACAAGTTCGGGAATCAGGCCGAAGCGGATAAGATCCTGCGGAATGGCTTTGGACATAATGAAATCCTGATCAAATTCAGCCTTGGTCTTGATTTCGGCACCGAAGCCGAGCACTTTGTTACCCATGCGTTTTTCGATGATCTTTTCAATACCGTCAAACGCACCGCCGCAAATGAAGAGGATGTTGGAGGTGTCGATCTGAATGAATTCCTGTTGCGGATGCTTTCTGCCGCCCTGCGGGGGGACATTGGCAACCGTACCCTCCAGAATTTTCAGCAAAGCCTGTTGCACACCTTCACCACTGACATCGCGGGTGATGGAGGTGTTTTCGGATTTGCGGGCAATTTTGTCGATTTCATCAACATAAATAATACCGCGTTCTGCACGCTCCACATCAAAATCGGCAGCCTGAATCAGGCGAAGCAAAATATTTTCAACATCTTCGCCGACGTAGCCGGCTTCTGTCAAGGTGGTTGCATCGGCAATGGCAAAGGGGACATCGAGCGTTCTTGCAAGCGTCTGTGCAAGGAATGTCTTGCCCACACCTGTCGGACCGAGCAAAAGAACATTGCTCTTCTGAATATCTACATCGTCATTTTTTACCTTGCGGAAAATGCGTTTGTAGTGGTTATAAACAGCAACGGACAGTGCAATTTTTGCACAATCTTGCCCAATGACATATTCATCAAGTTTTGCCTTGAGTTCCTGCGGTTTCGGAAGCAGGCGAGGGGCGGTCGAACGGGAATGCTTTTTCGGCTTCACATCCGGATTGATATCACCGTCTTCAATAATTGCACGGCAATTTTCAATACACTCATCGCAAATATAAGCCCCCGGTCCCTGAATGAGCATGGATACCTGATCTTGTGTTCTGCCGCAGAATGAACAGCGGATGGGTTTGTCTTTGTCTTCGTGTTTAGCCAAAGTTTTTTCCTCCGTAATGAAGAAAAAGGGAGTGCGAGTTTTGATCGAACTCCCCTTTTGCCTGAATTTTTTATCTCTTGTAGAGTACCTTGTCAACCAGACCGTATGCACAAGCCTCTTCAGCTGTCAGCCAGTTGTCGCGTTCTGTGTCGGCGGTGACAATTGCAATATCCTTGCCCGTATTTTCAGCAAGAATGCGATTGAGCTTCTGCTTGGTACGCAGAATATGCTGTGCGGCAATTTCGATTTCGGTTGCCTGCCCTTTAACACCACCCAGAGGCTGGTGAATCATCACTTCGGCGTTGGGCAGGCAGTAACGCTTACCTTTTGTGCCGGAAGACAACAGGAACGCACCCATGCTTGCGGCAAGACCCATGCAGATGGTGGAAACATCACACTTGATGTACTGCATTGTGTCATAAATAGCCATACCTGCAGTTACGGAACCGCCGGGACTGTTGATGTAAAACATGATGTCTTTTTCAGCATCCTGTCCTTCCAGGAAGAGCATCTGTGCAACAACAAGGCTTGCGGTTGCATCATTGACTTCATCGGAAAGAACAATGATGCGATCATTGAGCAGACGTGAGAATATATCATAAGCACGCTCGCCGCGGTTTGTCTGTTCAATAACGGTCGGAACAAGAGCGTCATAAATAGGTAAAGACATGTTATTTGCCTCCTTGTAGTAAGGGTAAGGGTAAGGGGAATATGTAGGAAGTATTGGCAAAAACAGGTATTTTATTCAGCAGATTCTGCCGGTTCTTCTTTCTTTGCCTTCTTGGTGGTCTTCTTTGCAGGCTTTTCAGCGGCTTCTTCATCGTCTTCAGCAGCAGCCTTTTTCTTGGAAGCGGCTTTCTTCTTTGCTTTTTCAACAACGGCATTGTCAGTGATGACTGCGTTTGCCTTGGTGCTCTTAAGTTGTGCTTCTACGCTGTCAGCGGCAATTGCCTTGCGGACGGTTTCTGCATCAACACCGTACATTTCAGCCATCTTTGCATATTCAGCTTCCACTTCTTCTGCAGAAACTTCGATGCCTTCAATGTCAGCGATTTTTTCGAGAGCAAGGCTGATCTTGACTTCTCTTTCAGCGGCGGAACGATAGTTTTCCTTGAGAGCGTCCATATCCATGCCGAGGTACTGCATGTACATTTCCATGGAAAGACCCTGGCTCTGCAGACGATAGGAGAATTCGTTGATCATGTCATTGACACGGTTTTCGAACATAATTTCGGGGATTTCGCCTTCAACAAGGTCGGCCAGTTTTTCGAAAACAGCATTTTCGAAATCTCTCTGTGCGGACTGTTCTTTTCTGTCAAGAATGGTCTTCTTGATATCTTCCTTGAGTTCTGCAATGGTGTCAAATTCACTGACATCCTTTGCAAATTCGTCATCAGCAACGGGAAGAACCTTTTCTTTAATGGAGTGCAGTTTGCACTTAAAAACAGCTTCTTTGCCTGCAAGTTCGGGAGTGTATTCGGTGGGGAAGGTAACGTTGACGTCGAATTCTTCGCCGATATTCTTGTCAGCGACTTGTTCTTCGAAGCCGGGGATGAAACTGCCCGAACCGAGGGTCAGTTCATATTCTTCGCCCTTGCCGCCTTCGAATGCAACGCCGTCTACAAAACCTTCAAAGTCGATAACGGTGATGTCGCCCATCTTAGAGGCTCTGTCTTCAACGGGAGTGATTCTTGCGTTGGCTTCCAGCTTGCTGTTGAATTCTGCTTCCACTTCTTCATCAGTTACTTCAACGGCTGCCTTGGGAGCGGAGATGCCTTTGTAGTTTTCAACTTTGATTTCGGGCTTGACGGTGACCTTGCAGGTCAGTTCAACGCCTTCCTTGCCGACGGACTTGATGTCGAAGTCACGGGGCTGATCAACAGGAGAGATGCCTGCTTCTGCCACTGCAGCGGTGTAAGCATCGGGGAATGCAAGTTCAAGAGCGTCATCATAGAAAACGCCTTCGCCGTACATCTTTTCGATGAATGCTCTGGGAGCTTTTCCTTTTCTGAAACCGGGAACATTGATCTTGCCTTTTTCGCGGTTGTAGACTTTGTTGACAGCCGTTTCAAAAGAAGCAGCGTCAATGGAGATTTCAAGGGTGAATTCGTTGGTGCCGGTTTTTTCAGCAGATTTAAGACTCATAATATTTTTTCCTCCTGTGCGGTGTTTACCGCGCAAATTATCTTTCTCATTATAACAAAAGTAAATAAATAAATCTATAGTAATTTAAAAAAAAGGTGAATATAAAACGGCTCATAAGGACACAATTTTTGGGCAGAATGATAAAAAATCAGCCGCAACGAGCGAAAAACGGATGCCGTCACGTTCAAAAAGCGAATACTTGCTGCCCGAAAGCCCGTGCAGGTGGCCGAAATAACAACGCTTTACATTGTATTCGAGAAGCACGTCGTAAATTTCGTGGCAGATTTTGTCTTCGTACAACGGCGGATAGTGCAGAAACACGATCGGCTCACCGCCGAGCTGCTTTGCCGCATCGAGTGACATACGAAGTCTGCCTGCTTCGCGGTTGAGGATTTTTTCCACGTTTTCCGTTTCTGCATCAAAGAACCAGCCTCTTGTTCCGCATACGGTAAAATCGTCAATCCGATACGCATTGTTGAACAGAATCTTTATGGTGGAAAGTTCATTCTGTTCAATAAAATTTGTCATTTTACGCATGGTCTCCCACCAGTAATCGTGGTTGCCTTTGCCGAGAATTTTTGTGCCGGGCAGGCTGTTTAAAAATTGCAGATCCGGCAATGCGGATTGCAGGCTCATACCCCATGAAACATCCCCCGGGATCACAACGGTATCCTCCTCTTTTACAATGGCTTGCCAAGTGTTCTCAAGGCGGTCGGTATAATCCGACCACCCTTTGAAAATATCCATCGGTTTATCCGTACCGAAAGACAAATGGGTATCGCCAATCGTAAAAAGTGCCATTTTTTTTCTCCGTTTAATCCGCTTATAAATCAAAAAAAAGCGGTCAGAATAATAACAAACACGAAAGGAGTGTTGTTGAATGGAAAAGAAAGAAATCAAGCATATTCACTGTACTGTTAAAAACTGTGAGTACCATACAACGGACAGCCGCTGCATGGCAGGCAACATCACCGTCGGCACGCAGAATGCTCATACCTGCGGCGAAACGGCTTGCGAAACCTTTAAACTCAACCGTAAAAACGGATGCTGTGAATAAGTGAAAAAAGTGCCGCGAAGCAGATGTTTCGCGGCATCTTTTTGTTCAGATGCCGAGCATGTCGAATACGACCTTGCGCATTTCTTCCTTGTTGCAGATGCCCGTGAAGCGCGGTGTTGCACCTTTGAGTGCAAGCAACTGTGCGGGGGCATTGTTTGCAGTTCTTTCCTGCAATTCTTCCACCATGGAGAATTCGTCTGCGGGCAGTTCTTTGTCGGAAACAGCATCCAGAACCGCGGCACTGAATTTGAACGGACTTGCAGTGGATGCAATCACGGCAGGTGCAGTGTCACCGGTCTGCTTGCGGTATTCTTCATACACGTTAACAGCAACGGCGGTGTGTGTATCGCAAAGATAATTGTAAGTGTTGTAAACTTCGCCGATGGTCTGTGCCGTGGCTTTGTCATCACAGCAACCTGCGGCAAACAGGTCTTTGATCTGATTGAGAATGTCTTCGCTTACGGTGTAAGCACCCGTTTCGTTGAGCGAGGTCATCCATGCACGAAGACGTGCATCATTTTTACCGCAAAGATCATACAGCAGTCTTTCGAGGTTGGAAGAAATGAGAATGTCCATCGAGGGAGAAACGGTTGTATGGAAGGGACGGTTTCTGTCATAGGTGCCGGTGGTGAGGAAGTCGGTCAGCACATTGTTTGCATTAGATGCACAGATGAGTTTTTTGACGGGAAGTCCCATTTTTTCGGCATAATAAGCGGCAAGAATATTGCCGAAATTGCCCGTGGGAACAACAATATTGATTTCTTCGCCGTTTGCGATCTCACCCTTTTTGAGCAGATCGCAGTAAGCGGAAAAATAGTAAACAATCTGCGGAGCCAGTCTGCCCCAGTTGATGGAGTTTGCAGACGAGAATGCAAAACCGTTTTCGTCGAGAATAGCACGGATTTCGGGGTTTGTGAAAATCTTTTTCACACCCGTCTGTGCATCGTCAAAGTTGCCGTAAATAGCGGATACGCCGACATTGTTGCCCGCCTGGGTGGTCATCTGTAGTTTCTGCATGGGGCTGACACCGTCATTGGGGAAGAAGACGAGAATGCGTGTGCCGTCCACATCCTTAAAACCTTCCAGAGCGGCTTTGCCCGTGTCGCCGGAGGTGGCAACAAGAATGACGATCTGCTTGTCGCTGCCGCCTTTTTTGGAAGCGGTGGTCAGCAGGTAGGGGAGCAGCTGCAATGCCATGTCCTTGAATGCACAGGTCGGGCCGTGCCACAGTTCAAGAATGTGCACATTGTCGTGCAGTTTCACGACGGGGGCAACATCTTCGTGTGCAAAACCGGTGCCGTAAGCACCCGTGATACAGTGGTCGAGTTCTTCTTCGGTGTAGTCGGTCAGAAACAAAGAAAGAACTGCTTTTGCACGTTCAATGTAAGATTTGTTTTTCAGATCGTTGAGGAAATCCTTGTCGATGCAGGGAATTTCGGTAGGGACAAACAGACCGCCTTCGACGGAAATCCCCTTTTCGATCGCCTGTGCAGACGAAACGGACAGATTGTTATCTCTTGTAGATGTATAGAGCATAAAAATCTCCTTTCAATAAAAAACTAATTAAATAGTTTACCAAATAATTTTTAAAATGTAAAGTGTTTTATTAAAAAATATATATTGAATTTATATATATAAATGTGGTATAATAACAAAACAATGCAAAATGGGGTGTTGTTTCTTGCTTAATGATTATATTCTCAAATATGCCGACGGTGCAGCACAGCATACGGAAATCCGTGCACAACAGGCTTTTAACCGTTCTGTCACCTTGGTCGGCGGCAATCTTGTCAATAATACCCGCACCCGTACGGGCGGTGTCTGTGCAAGAGTTTACAAAAACGGTCTGTGGGGATTTTCCTCAAAAGGCGAATACAACGAAGAAAGTGTCCGTGCCGTATTGGAAGCCGCCCGCGACAATGCATTGTTTATGGACCGCAAACTTTCATTGGGTAAACCGCCTATTCAGGCGGCAGAGCCCGTACAATATACCACTTCGCTTACATTTAAAGATGTTGAACAAAAAACACTGATTGATTATGCAAATGCTGTGGATGGTTATATCAAGAGCAAATATCCCGACCTTGCAAGCCGTACGGTCAGTGTCAGAAGCGGTTGTATTGAAAAAATCCTGCACACCGATACGGGCAGTTTTGCCCATCAACTTTTTCCGAGAACGTATTATATTATCTCCATGGCGGCAGAAACCGCAGACGGCGACACGGTGGAACTTTTTGACATTATCGGCGGCGGAGCCGGCAGTTTTTGTGATTTTTATGATGATCCGATGCAATACACCGACCGCATTGATTCGCTGTATGAAGAACTCATGCAGAAAAAAGAAGGTGTGTTCCCGGATGCGGGTATGTGTGACTGCATCATCGGTTCTGCCGTGGCAGGTATGGTCGCACACGAAGCTGTCGGGCATACCGTGGAAGCAGACCTTGTTCTGTCCGGCTCGGTTGCTGCAAGCAATCTCAACCGGCAGGTGGCTTCCCCTATTGTCAACATGGTGGATTTTGCCCACACCGCACTCGGACAACCTGCCCCGCTTCCCGTATATGTTGACGACGAAGGAACCTTGTGCGAAGATTCCGTGCTGATCAAAGACGGTATCCTTGTCGGTTATATGAACAACCTTGAAAGTGCCGCACACTTCGGTGTCAAGCCCTGCGGCAATGCAAGGGCATACGGTTTTGCGGATGAACCCCTTATCCGCATGCGTAATACTGCGGTGCTTCCCGGTAAAGACAAACTGGAAGATATGATCGCATCCGTCGAAAACGGATATTATCTGACCCGCACCGCCAACGGACAGGCAGACACAACGGGTGAATTCATGTTCGGTGTCTGCATGGGATATGAAATTAAAAACGGCAAACTCGGCAGAGCACTTCGGGATACCACCATTTCGGGGGTTGCGTTCAATATGCTCAAAACGGTCGATATGTTGTCGGATACAATCGAATGGGACTTTGCGGGCTTCTGCGGCAAGAAACAGCCGATGGCGGTTTCCATGGGCGGTCCTGCAATCAAGTGTAAAGTCAATATCGGCGGTCGCTGAAAGGAGAACGCAAGATGAAAATATTAAAAGAAACAGCCGAATATGTTCTCCGTGCACTCAAAAACGCAGGTGCGGATGATGCACAGTGTTCCGTTTCAAGTGGTAAAAAAGAAGAATTCAACATTGATGCAGGTCAGTTTTCATTGCTTCGCAGTGTTTTTAACAGCGGTGTGAGTATGAAAGTCATCAAGGACGGCAAAACGGGACAGGCTTTCATCAACAGCCTTGAAAAGCAGGATATTGATGCCGCAGCGATTGAATGTGTGCGGTCGGCAGAAGTTTCCGTTCCGGATGAAGCATATTGTATTGCATCGTTTACCGAAAATGCCGATTTTGCTGACGGCACAAAGAACCCCGACCGTGATCGGTTTTTTGACCGTGTGCGTGAATTTCTTGCTGATATCGGCAATGAGTTCCCCAAAATCATGATCGAACAGATCATCGCCGAATATACGCAAGGACAAAGTGTTCTTGCCAACACGAACGGCGTTTTGTATACACAGAAAAATGCAAATTATTCCGTCGGTGCAATGTATTCCGCACATGACGGCGATAAAACAACCTCGTTCAACAGTTTCGGTATTGATTATATTGATCCCGATTGCCGCATTATGGATCTCGGCGACAGCCGCAAAATGTTTGCCCGTTGCGAAGCGGAACTTGAGATGCGTCCGCTGGACGGCAAATTTGAAGGTGTTGCACTGTTTGCCCCCGGTTGTCTTGACAGCATGCTTTCGACCGTAATTGACAATTTCTGCTCAGATTCCGTGATTGTGGAGGGAACTTCTCCGTGGAAAAATGCGGTCGGCACAAAAGTTGCGGATGATAATTTCTCCTTGCGTGTTATTTCCCATGATGAACGTGTTGTCTGCGGTGAACGTGTGACCGATGACGGTTATATTTCGCAGGATTATGATATTATCAAAGACGGCATTCTGAAAGATTTTTGTCTGTCCGAATATGCCGCACGCAAGACTGGGCTTAGCCGTGCTCCGTCCTCAAGCGGTTGCATCGGTGTACCCCCCGGTGATATTTCTTACGAAGAACTGCTCGGCGGCATTGAAAAAGGCATTCTTGTCTGCCGTTTTTCGGGTGGCGATCCTGCCACAAACGGCGATTTTTCGGGTGTTGCCAAAAACAGTTTTTATATTGAAAACGGCAAAATTGCTTATCCCGTCAGTGAAACCATGATCAGCGGCAACCTTGTACAGATGCTTCAAAATGTTGTCGGTATTTCAAAGGAAGTTTCCTGTGACGGCACATGTGTTCTGCCGTATGTCGCATTCGGCGGAATCACCGTTTCGGGCGGTTAACCTCGGAATTAAAACAGATTTTACCCAAATTGGAGCTTTATATATGACAGTAAAAAAAGAAATAACCGTGCCTGTTGTCGCTTTGCGCGGGGTTGTCCTGTTTCCGGATATGACCCTGCATTTTGACGTGGGCAGAAAAGAATCCGTTGCCGCACTTCGTGCCGCCATGAATGCAAGGCAGCAAGTGTTTTTTGTAACGCAGGTAGGCTTTGCGGATGAATATCCCGACCTGAACGGATTGTATCAGATCGGCGTGCTCGGTGAGGTGCGACAGATTGTACGCATCCCGGGGGCCAAAAACAACTTGCGTGTTGTTGTGGACGGCAAGCAGAGAGGCGTTATTGTGGATGTGCTGCAGAAAAAGCCGTTCATGAACGCCCGTGTGGAGTTACTTGAGGATGAACGTAATTTTGAAGATGATCCCGTTTACCTTGCAGCCTTGCTGATGCGTTGCCGTGCACTGTTTGAAGAATATTGCATGCATTCTCCGCAGTTGGCAGAGGATGTGATTCAGTCTGTGTATGAAACGGATGATCCCGGCGTTCTGTCCGACAAAATTGCAGGCAACATTCTGTTTCCCATTGAAATCAAGCAGGATCTTCTTGCCATTGCAGACCCCATGGACAGACTCGAATTTCTGTGTGTGGCACTTGCACAGGAAACAGAAATTCTTGCACTCGATGAAGATATTCAGAATCGTGTGCAGGAAGCCATGGATCGTAACCAGAAAGAATATTATCTGCGTGAGCAAATGCGTATTATCGAAGACGAACTCGGGGAAGCTGAAGGCGATGACATCGGCTCTTTGCGTCGCATGATCGAAGAAAGTGCAATGAATGAAAATGCAAAGAAAAAACTGCTCGGCGAATGCAGAAGACTGCAACGTATGTCACCCGCATCGCCCGATGCAAACGTGCTTCGTACATACATCGAAAAATGCCTCGAAATCCCGTGGGGCAAATACAGCAAGGAAAAAACAAAAATTTCCGCTGCCGTCAAGGTGCTTGAACGCGATCATTACGGTCTGAAAGATGTGAAAGAACGCATCACCGAAATGCTCGCCGCACGCATCGTGTCGCCCGAAATCAAAGGGCAGATTATCTGCCTTGCAGGCCCTCCCGGTGTCGGCAAAACCAGCATTGCAAAGTCCATTGCCACTGCAACGGGCAGAAATTATGCAAGAATGTCTTTGGGCGGTGTGCGCGACGAAGCGGAGATCCGCGGTCACAGACGTACCTATATCGGTGCCATCCCCGGCAGAATCATTGATGCACTTGTGAATGCAGGCACCATGAATCCGCTGATCCTGCTGGATGAAGTCGATAAACTCAGTTCCGATGTCAAGGGCGATCCGTCATCGGCACTGCTTGAAGCACTCGATGCCGAGCAGAATCACTCCTTCCGCGATCACTATGTGGAACTGCCTGTTGATCTGAGTCAGGTGTTGTTTATCACCACCGCCAATGACAAAAATGCCATTCCCGATGCCCTGCGTGACCGTATGGAAGTCATTGACATTGCAAGTTATACCTTTGAAGAAAAATTCCATATCGCCAAAAAGCATCTGTTGCCCAAACAGATGAAAGAACACGCACTCACCAAAGATGACCTGCGTGTCACGGACGGTGCACTTCGTGCCGTCATTGAAGGCTATACCCGTGAAGCAGGTGTCCGTAAACTGGAACGGCAGATTGCAAAAATTTGTCGCAAAAAGACCCTTGCCATTGCAAACGGCGAAAGCGGTAAAACCGTTGTGGATGAAAGTATGCTTGAACATTTGCTCGGCATCCGCAAATTCCGCGATGATGCAAACGAAAACGAGGACAGCGTCGGTGTTGTCAACGGTCTTGCATGGACGAGTGTGGGCGGCGAGTTGCTCAAGGCAGAAGCCCTCATTATGGACGGTACGGGCAAACTTGAAACCACAGGCTCTCTGGGCGATGTGATGGTTGAATCCGTCAAGGCGGCGGTCAGTTTCATCCGAAGCCGTTGCGATTCCCTCGGCATTGCCTCCGATTTTTATAAAACGAAAGACATTCATGTCCATTTCCCCGAAGGGGCGGTGCCCAAGGACGGCCCGTCGGCGGGTATCACCGTTACAACGGCACTCGTGTCTGCACTCACGGGCAGACCCGTTTCTGCAAAAATCGCCATGACAGGTGAAGTCACCCTTCGCGGCAGAGTACTTGCCATCGGCGGACTTCGCGAAAAGGCCATGGCGGCATACCGCATGAACATTCCCACCGTCATCATTCCCGCACAGAACGTGCCCGACTTGCAGGAAATTGACGATGCTGTCAAAGAGAAAATTACCTTTATTCCCGTCAGACACGTGGATGAAGTGTTGGAACTTGCTTTGTGCGAATTGCCTGAAACGGCAGAAAATGAAAAAAGCGGCATCCTTTTGCCGCCGAAAGAAAACTACAAGAGAAACCGAGGTGTGAGCGGTGAATTACAATAACGTAACTTTTGAAGCGGCATACGGTACGGCGAAGCAGTTGCCTGTGTCCGATCTGCCCGAAATTGTGTTTTCGGGTCGCTCAAATGTCGGTAAATCTTCGCTGATCAACAAGTTGTTTAATCGCAAAAATCTTGCCCGTGTCAGTTCTGTTCCCGGAAAAACCACAACGGTCAACTTCTTCCGTTGTGAAGATGTACGTTTTGCAGACCTGCCCGGTTACGGCTATGCAAAACGCTCAGGCGATGAGATCCGCCGTTGGAGCAATCTCATGGAAGGGTATTTTCAGTCCGAACGCAACATAAAGCTTGTTGTGCAGCTTGTGGATATGCGTCACAAGCCCACCGCAGATGACCGTACGATGATTGATTTCTTGTCTGCGGCAGGCGTTCCGTTTGTGATTGCACTGACCAAGAGTGATAAACTCAAAAAAACCGAACGGGCAAAGCGTGAGCAGGAAATTCCCGAAGAATTACCCGGTCTTGAAACCATTGCATTTTCGTCCGAAAACGGGGAAGGTGTGGAGGCTCTCAAAGCCCGCATCGAAGCCGCTCTGACTGAATAAAGAGAGGAAGGTTCAATATGAATATCTGGCATGACATCAGTCCCAAACGCATCACGGCAAGAGATTTTATTGCCGTTGTCGAAATTTCCAAAGGCAGCAAGTGCAAGTATGAACTCGACAAGGAAACGGGTCTTCTGCGTCTGGACAGAATCCTTTACACATCCACTCATTACCCCGCAAACTACGGTTTTATTCCGCGTACTTATGCGGATGACCTTGACCCGATGGATGTTATGATTCTGTGTTCCGAACCCATCCGTCCGCTGACAGAAGTACGTTGTTATCCCATCGGTGTTATTTCCATGATTGACTCGGGCAGATTTGATGAAAAAATCGTTTGCATCCCGTTCAATGATCCGACCTATAATACCTACACCGACATTCAGCAATTGCCCCGCCATATTTTTGACGAAATGATGCACTTCTTCCGTGTTTACAAGGAACTCGAAGACAAGGATACCGCCGTCAACGAACTCAAAGGTGCCAAAGAAGCGGAAGAAATCATTCAGCAGTCCATTGATTGTTATATTGATACCTATTGCAAATAAATCGCAAACATATCCCTGCGTCCTTTTGAGGAACGCAGGGATATGTGTTTTTTTGGTTTACGGAAACTTGGGGGATAAAAAACAAATTGCGGTTTGTCGGGGCGTGTAGGGAATGCATAATATGCATTCCCTACGGCAAACAACCAACTCCCCGACAAACCGTAATATAATTATCCGGCAAGTTTGCGAGGAATAATTTTTTTGTAACCTTTTATGCCTTTCGGTTGTTATATAAGTGAAAGGACCTTTCGGTAAGGCGGTGAAACAATGACAGAAGAAGTATTTACAGATGCCGTGCAACGAAACAGCCAACGGTTGTATCTCATTGCACTGTCATTTGTAAAAAATACATACGATGCCGAAGATATTCTGCAAAATGTATTTTTAAAGCTGTGGAAACATCCGAAGCCTTTTTCCGATGAAACGCATCTGGATAAATGGCTGACAGCCATATGTGTGAACGAAAGCAAAAATTATATAAAGCATCCGTTCCGACAGCATATCAATATTGAAGACTGTGTTTTTGTTTCATCTGCCGAGATGGACAGTAGCGAAAAAGCAGATCTGTACAGGGCTGTGATGCAACTGTCAAAAAAAGAACGTGCGGTCATTCATTTGTTTTACTACGAAGACCTGTCTGTCAAAGACATAGCAAAAATGCTGAAAATGAAAGAGTCGGCAGTAAAAACAAGGCTGAACCGTGCAAGAAACAAACTGAAAGAACGATTGGGGGATGCATGGATCGATGAGTAAAAAACAATATGTTGCAACCTTTTCAGACCTTCATCCTGCCGATGAAGCATTGGAAAGGATCATGACTATGAAAGAAAGAAAACAAAATATTGCATGGCGAAAAACACTTATTGTTGCGGCAGTAGCAATCAGCGTGCTGTTTGCCCTCGGTGCAGTGGCTTATGCCGCTACGGACGGTGAAATTGCCAATACCGTTGTGGAAACGTTCGATCTTGTTGCCGGTAAGGTGTATATCCTTGTCAACGGTGAACAGACCATGGCAGAACTTGATATTTCCGAGCAGGTCAACGAGGACGGCGAGCCCGTTTATTATGTGCAGGCAGGTGTGCCGCTGTCGGATACGGATACCGAGATCAGAATGGAATATATCGGTGAGGTTGAGGATATCAGCACCTTTGAGCTGTATATTCAGGAGGCAGTCGAAACCACAATGGAAACTACCCAAAGTGAATAAAAAAACCGAAGGAGCTGTTTTTTGCAGCTCCTTGACTTTTTACAGAAACAGATTGTGGAAGCCGTCCAGAATCTTCTGACGGAAGAATTTGACAAGTTTGTAATAGAACGTGCTGTTCCTGCCTTCGATTTGGGGCAGCAATGAGCCTTCTTCAAGTGCCATGTCGAAGTGATAGATCGTTTCGTAATCAAAGTTTTCAATATCATCCTCGTACAGTGTGATCAGTCCCGAGCCTCTCGAAATGGCATCCGAATACGCACTGCAGCCGACGGTGGGCACATTGATCACTTCAATGCCGTAGCAGTCGGTTCTGAAGTCGTTGACATGGTCATGCCCGTGGAATGCGGCAATGACATCACCCGTTTCAAGAAGTGCATCAAACTGACCCTCGGAAACGAAGGGAGGACTGCAAGGTTCTAAAATGATACCCGAATGACGGTTGAAGAAGGGAACGGGGAAGTAGGTCTTTCCCTTGATGGTGTAATCCTTGCCTGCAACAAAGGGCAGCTTCGGATACAGGGTTTCGTAGACCTCGGGCATGATGATGTGCTGGAACAGCATGGACGGAACCGCTTCACCGCCGTTGGCTTCTTTAAGTGCGGCCGCTGTAGTTTTATACCATTCGATCTGATCGGCTCTGACGCAGTCGTAGCCGCCTATTGCAGAATCGGGATGGCGGGATCCGCTGTCAAAGAACCAGAGGTTGAATGCGGTTTTTGTCCCGTCGGAAGACAGAATCGGAATGTTGCAGTTGCCGCAACCGTAAATGTCGGGATCTGCATCATAGGTCAGTGTGCCGTGTTCCTGATAGTAGGAAAGAAGATCCTCGGCTGTGCCCTCTGTTTCGGGATCGTGATTGCCGAAGACAAATGCAAAGGGGATATTTCTTTCTTCACAGGGAGTTACAATGCAGGCAATTGCACGGCTGTGTTCTTCTTTCGTGTAGGAAACCGTGTTGTCACCTAAAAATACAACCATGTCGGGGGTGTATTTGTCGAGGGTTTCACGCATGAGCTGCATGGTGGACTCCTCTACGTATTCATCGTCCTGAATGTCGGCAAAAATCATGATCTGAAACTGACCGTTTTCATCAAACTGCAGGGAAGAAGAAACGGGAATTTCAACGTCGGTTGCTTCTGTTTTTTCTTCCGTAACGCTTGTGTCCGTTTCTTTTTCTGTCGGCATTTCCGTTTGTGTTGCAATGGAGAATACCGGCAGACAAAGCAAAGTTATAATGCAGGTTAAGAAAATGCTGATAAACTTTTTCATACAAAACCTCCTGAGTATGTATATGATTATTCTAACAAAATACAGGTAAAAAAGCAAGTTTTTTAAGCCTCATTTTTTCGTTCCAATCGGGAATAAAAATAAACACTTACAAGAATCACAACACTGCCTGCAACGGTCAGCCATGTGGGATATTCTTTGAACAGAAATGCCGCAAGAACGGCGGCACCGACAGGTTCGCAGAGTTTAGCGGCGGTGATAAACGAGGGGGACAGGTATTTTAAACACCAACTGAATACGCTGTGTCCCAGTAAGGTTGATGCCACAGCAAGTGCAAGGCCGACCAAAACGGTTTTTTCGCCGTAGGCAAATGGATTTTGTTGCTGTGCGGCACAGAACAGGAGCAGAACAACCGTGCAACTGACATACACCGTGTAGGTGTAAACGGTGGTGGAAACGGTTTCACGAACAATGCGACCGATGAGGGTATAAACGGAAGCGGCAATCGCGGCAAAAAGGGCAAGGAATATGCCGTAAAGACCGATGCCTGCCGTGGAGTCTGCCAACGCGATCAGCACACTGCCTGCGAAGGTTGCTGCAATGGCAAGCACAGCCTTCCATGTCAGCTTGCCTTTCAGAAACAGGCAATAGCCGAGCGAGACCCAGATCACATCCGTGCAGACGATGGTGGTCGAGCTTGCAACGGATGTATGCTGCAAGGATTCAAACCACAGTGCAAAATGCACGGCAAGAAAAACACCGCTGAGCACACTCAACAGCAATTCTTTTTTCTTCAAATGAAACAACTCACGGCGGACTTCCTTTTTGCCGAACACGACCGGGGAGAGCATCAAAACCGTGCAAAGCAACCGCCAGGCGGCTGTGACGGAGGACGGTGCATCGGAGAAACGGACAAGGATTGCCGACAGCGAAACGCCGACAACGCCGACGATTACCATGAGCATAGGGTGTTTTTCAAGATATTTCATAATTCAATGTTTAACAATGCACAGGCATTTTTATAAAGTATTTTTTCTTTTTCTTCCTGCGTAATCGGCAGGCTGTCTATGAATTGCAGTTCTTCTTTTGCATCCCACATCGGGTAATCCGTGCCGAACATCAGACGGTCTGCACCGAAAAAGCGAAGACCCTTACGGACGGTATCCATGTCCGTGAAGCCTCTGGTGCTGCTTGTGTCGGCAAGAACATTTTCAAATCCTGCCAGTGCCTGCGTGGCGGCTTCCCATTCACCCCAACCGCCGAAATGCGCGGCAACCACAACAAGATGCGGAAAAAGGCGCAGAATGTTTGCAATTCTGTGCGGATTGGAATAGGCATGGCGGGGATCGCCTGCATGGAACACAACGGGAATTCCCTGCTGCTGTGCAAGCTCATACATGGGAAATGTGCATTCATCGTCAATTGCAAAATTCTGAAAATCGGGATGCAGTTTAATGCCTTTCAGCCCCATACCTACGGCACGGTTGAATTCTGCAGTAAGGTCTTCTTCCTTCATGTGCGGATGCAGAGTGAAAAAGCCGACAAAGCGATCGGCATTTTCCTGCACGGTGGTGTGGATGAAATCATTGATGTGCGACACTTGTTCAACCGTTGTTGCCGCAGAAAAAATAAGGCTTTTTGCAATGCCGTTTTCCTGCATCATCTGCAACAGCTTTTCGGCACTGCCGTCATGTGCCATCGGCACATCGTAAAATCTGCCGATATTGTCACTTGCTTTCTGCGCAATTTTGGCAGGAAAAATATGGGTGTGAATATCAAATATCTTCAAAATCTGAGTTCTCCTGATGAAAATATGTGTCTTTTATTATACGCAAATATAAGAAAAAAGCAATCATTTTGTCAAAAACGGGGTCTGCTTTTGTTGGCAGACCCCGTTTTAGCGGTTTTATCAGAATGTGATTTTGAGTGTCTTGATTTCAAAGGGTTTGAAACGCAGGGGTAGCTTGTTGTCGCATACTTTCAATGCTTCGTCCTTTTCTTCGAGCAGGTTGCATTCGCTGACGGATTTGACTTCTTTGCCGAACGAAAGAACCGTGTTGGTGTCCTTGTTCCAGGTCTCATACAGACGCACGATCACGGCATCGCTGTCTTCCGCTTTCTTGACCGTTTCAATGCAGACATTGCCTGCATCCGCCGCAATCAGAGAGAAGATGTCGGAGAGGGAACCCTCGTGTGCATCCGCTTTCTTTGCATACAGCGGCACATTCAGGCTGTAACCCTGGTTGACGACATCGCTGTTTGCGACCGCACCGCTGTGGGCATAAACGGCAAATGTGAAGGTATGGCGTTCGCGGTCCTGCAGGTGGTTGGGGGTGGTGGCACAACGAAGCAGGGTCGGCTTGATGTGACCGTCCTTGACCGTCCAGCCGTACTTGCAGTCGTTAAGCACCGAAAGACCGAAGCTGTTGTCCGAAAGGTCTGCCCATTTATGGCCGCAGACTTCAAACTGTGCAAAATCCCATGTGGTGTTGTTGTGGGCGGTGCGTTCAAGGTTGCCGAACTGAATGTCAAAGGTCGCTTTGACTGCATTGACATCCACGGGGTAGTCTGCCTTGAGGGCAATGTTCTTTTCTTTCCAGTCAATGTCATAGAAAATATCAAAACGGTCGGAATGCGGATAGAAGATAAAGTACTGTTCAATAGTCGAAAGATTGAACGGACGGACGACCTTGATGACCGTACGCACGGCACCGCTTTCAATGACTTCGCAGGAAGTCACATCGTCAATGTACCAGTATTTTTCGTCATAATAGCATTTGATGTCCCATGCTTCATGGTTGTGCGGTCTGTCTTCGTAGGCAATCAGGCGGTTCAGAAGCTGTCCTTCGGGGGCAACTGTCTTGCCGCTTTCCTTGTGGAGCATGTGTGCGATGTTCATATTTGTATCAAACACCACCGTGTAGAACGCATTGTCCACGGTATTATCTGCAAAGTCAAGTGCTCCGCAGCAGCAGGGGGTTCCTGCTTTAAGAGCAAAGGTCTTGTAGCCCTTGGCAGGAACATCCTTTGCAAGGAATGCAGTTTTTCCGTCATAGGTTTTCTGTGTCGGCAGAGCCGTGCCGTCGGTGTCATATACGCAGATACCGTCGGGCAGGTCGCAGAGCACAACATCCGTTCTGTCAAAGCCGAGGGTGTTGAATACAACCACGCTGTCTTCCTTTACGCAAATGCCGTCCGTGATTGCCGTGAGGGCTTTGTCGATCAGATTTTTACCGTCTGCAAGAATGGTTTCATACTGTTCCTTTGAATCCTCATAAACTGCGGCAATGGACGAACCGGGGATGATGTCATGGAACTGATTGAGAAGAATGATCTTCCATGCTTCGAGAATTTCTGCAGCGGGGTAATCCGCGCCCGTCAGCACCTGTGCAAGCTTGCAGATGGTTTCCGCATCGTGATACAGAAGCTCACTCTTGCGGTTGTATTTCTTGTTTCTTGCCTGTGCGGTGAGGGTACCTCTGTGGAATTCAAGATACAGTTCGCCTGCCCATTTGGGAAGACGGTCACTGCCTTTGACTTCTTCGGCAAGGCGGTCAAAATAATCGCGGGCGAATTCCATTTTCACATTCGGACAGCCCTGAATGCCCTTTGCCATACGAATGCCTTTTTCGAGCATACCTCTGGTCGGTCCGCCGCCGCCGTCACCGTGACCGAAGGAGCAAAGCACATTGCGGTTGAGGTCTTTGTTTGAATATCGCTGCCAGCCGCCGATAATCTGATCGGGGGTGAGGTCGGCATTGTAGGTGGTCTGAAAACGTTCCTTTTCATTGGCACGCAGACTGGGAATAAAGTGTGACAGAATTTCCGTTCCGTCAATGCCCTTCCACATGAAGGTGTCAAAGGGGAACTTGTTGTATTCATTCCATGAAATTTTGGTGGTCATGAAGTAGTCGATGTCGGCTTTTTTCATGATCTGCGGCAGGGCACCCGAATAACCGAATACGTCAGGCAGCCACATGATCTTGTTGTCAATACCGAATTCGTCCCTGAAGAAGCGTTTGCCGACAAGGAACTGACGGACAAGCGATTCGCCCGAAACCACGTTTGTGTCGGATTCAACCCACATGCTGCCTTCTGCTTCCCAGCGGCCTTCCTTGATCATCTGCTTGATTTCTTCGTAAAGTTCGGGATAATCCTGCTTTACAAAATCATAAAGCTGTGCCTGCGGGGACATGAATTTATAATCCTTGTATTCACGCATGAGGTTGATAACGGTTGCAAAGGATCTGCCCGTTTTGTCGCGGGTCTGACGAAGTCGCCACAGCCACGCGGTGTCGATGTGCGTGTGACCGATTGCAGAGGTATAAACACCGTTGTCAACACCGTAAATGTTTTCTTCAATATATGCACGTGCTTTAGCAACGCTTTCCTTAAACACGGAATAGTCGGTTGTGTTCAGTTCGAGCAAATTGACGGCATTGTTGAGATGTTTAATGATGTCCACACGTTGCAGGTCATCGTGGCTGTACAGGTGGGCAGTTTCCCACGGGGTGATCAGGTCATAATACAATGCAACAACATCATCGTCAATCACTTTTATAGCTGCAGCAAGTTGTGTGGGGCCTCTGTATTCCCAATCGTCGCAATAGGCATTCAGGGCGATATCATAGGATTCGCCGCCTTTGGCGTTTTCTTCAAGAATGATGTATGTGTGGTTCATGTCAACACCCTGCACCATTTTGCCGTTGACGAACACAATAAACTGCTGTGCTCTGTTTTCCCAACGGAACGAGGGGAAGGGTGTGATATCATAAACGATTTTCTTGCCTGCAAAGCGTTCGGGAACGGTCACGGTCTGCTTGAACCAGCAATACTGTTCTTTGTAACCCCAGAAATCATCTTTGCCGAATGCAGTCCATTCGCCGTCATTGATTTTGGAAATATCGGACTGTCCGTCACGGAATAAAAAGTCACCCGTGTTTTCACTGTCTGTGAAAATTCTGCCTGCAAGGTGATCAATAATCTGTTTGATGCGGGCTGCAAGCATTTTGCGTTCATTGTTTTTGTCAACAAAAGGGATGTCAAAATGAATAGGCATAAAATAACTCCTTTCACGGTAGGGGAGTTTATATACAATTCCCCATTGTTTCTATAATAACAGAATTAAAAAAGCGGGTCAATGAAAAAAGACAGCCCACAGGTAGAAAAGCGGACTGTCTTTTTGGTTATTATGTAAAAAACACCTTTTCGCCCCCAAGATTGGGGGGCGGGGGGGGGTTGATGTAGAATAATTTTTTATTTTGTTGCATCGTTTTTATTCTTTCTGAACACAACGAGTTTGCTTGCCACATAATTGAATATAACAACAAACACGGCATTCACGATTTTAACAAGGTATTCGTTCATTTTAAAAACTTCGATCAGTAGTGCAAATACGGCAACATCGAAGATCAAAAAACAAAGAATTCTTGCACCGAAAAAGGATACCATTTCTTTTGCGACAGCCCCTTTGGCTGTTGCTTTGCTTTCAAACACAAACAATTTGTTTGTGACAAACGCAAACAGCACCGAACAGACCCATGCCACGGCATTGGCAACATAGACCCATTTCAGGGCAAAACCGCCGACGGAAAAAAGCACCGTTTCATTGTCCTGTATTTTGCCGAACAGCCAAAACACAACAAAGTTGACAACCGTTGTCAGTACACCGAAAATGAGATACATCAGCACCTCATATTCGACGATTTTTGAAATAACAGGCAGGGAAAGGAGCTTGTCAAAAAGTTTTACTTTGCGAAGTGCCGTAAATAATGAGTCATACAATTTACGCATTTTTAAATTCCTTTATTGTTTGGATTTTCAGCTTTTTTGATGTCAAAACGGAAACGGACACCGGTTGCCGTGTTTTCGACACCGTAGCTTTGCCCGTGCAGCTTCTGAATAGATGCCACGATGGCAAGCCCCAGACCAAACCGACCTTGCGAACGGGACATGGCTTTGTCGGCACGGTAGAATGAATTCCAGATCTTGTCAATGTCTTTATCTGCAATGGGTTTGCCCGTGTTTTCTACCCAGATTCTGTATATATCGGGCAGACTTTCCGCGTACACACGGATTATTTTTGCACCTTCCACATGGGAAACGGCATTGGACAGATAGTTGTTTGCAACCGATGTGAGAATAATGGAGTCACCTTCGCCGTAGCAATCGCGGGGAATGTCATTGATTGCCGTGATGCCTTGTTCGGTCAGGTTGTTGCTTTCTTTTGCAAACCATTCCTCTATCATGTTGTGAATGGAAAACACTTCGTTGGTAGGTACATAAGCACCCGAATCGTATTTTGTGATTTCCAACAGCTTCATGACCATCTGGTTCATACGAACGGATTCATCCATGATGACCGTACAGTATTCTTTTGCAGCCTGCGGGTCATTGTCCAGGAATGTCAGAGCACCTTCCGCATAGCCCTGAATGATGGCAATGGGGGTTTTCAGCTCGTGCGAAACACCTGAAATAAAGACCTGACGCAGGTTGTCAAGGGTGCGCTCGTTTTCAATGTCTTCCTGCAGCTTTTGGTTTTTTGCCTGCAGATCGGTCAGTGCTGTGTCGAGTGTATCGGACATAGTGTTGATCTTGTCTGATAGTTCTGACAGCTCAAGAACCTTCGTGGGCGGTAATTTTTCACTGAAGTCAAGTTTGCTCATTTTGTCGGCAGTCTGCACCATTTGTTTGATCGGTTTTGTCAGACGCAACAATGCAAGTCCTATGATTGCCAATGACAGCAACAGCAGTATGATTGTGATTGCCGACATGATCAGAATCACGATTCTTGTGTTGGACGACAGGGCACTGGTTTGCATGACGATGCTGATACGTTCTCCCGTATCAGTGTACTGATAGTGAATCAGAAAGTCTACTTCAATTCCGGCTGTGGCATATTTTCCGATAGAAAATCCACGCTGACCGACTTCCAGATTTTCGTTGTTAAGCTGATCGTAGTTTGTTTTGTATTTATCGTCAATAACGGGAGCTTCCGACAGCGGAAAGGGAATATTTTCCGTCATTTCGGGGGTATAGTTTGTGCTGTAAATGAGCTGACCGTCCTTGTTATAAATTTCCACCTTGGCATCATAACCTGTTTCAACGGCTTTGATTGCAAGTGTAAAATTATCTTCATCACCGTATGTGCTCATGATTTCATCCGATGCAATCCACATGCGAACGCCGGGCAGCAGCAGATAAAAAGGCTCAGGCAGTTGATCATAGGCAATCACCGGCAGAATCAATGCAATCAGCAGAATCAGTGATATCCGGGTGAATATTTTACGGGTTATGCTTTTTTTCTTCAAAGGCGGCAATTTTTTCTTTTTGGGTGCCTTTTCAGACGTCATTTTCTTTTACCTCAAGTTTGTAACCCGTTCCGTAAATGGTTTTAATGTGCTTGATACCCCAATCGCCGAGTTTTGTACGCAGTCTTGCAACATGGGAGTCAACAGTGCGGATATCGCCTGTGAAGTCATACCCCCAGATGTCGTCAAGCAACTGTTCACGGGTGAAGACCCTGCCCGGTGCACTCAATAACTTCTGCAGAATGGAATATTCCTTGACTGTAAGCATGACGGAGTTCCCGCTGAGCCAAACTTCATGTGCAAAATTGTCAAGTCTGAGATCCCCCACTGAAACTACCTTGTTGCCGGTGGCGGAGGTGTCACGGCGAAGAAGGGCTGCAACACGCTTCATCAGTACCGACGGACTGCAGGGCTTTGTGACATAGTCATCTGCACCTGCTTCAAAGCCCATCAACTCATCGAATTCCTGACTTCTTGCTGTGAGCATGATGATGGGAACATCAGATTTTTCACGGATGCGGCGGCAGACTTCCCAGCCGTCCACCTCAGGCATCATAATGTCAAGAATCAGCAATGCCGTGTCGGGATTTTCTTCAAACAAACGAAGTGCCTGTTCACCGTCTGTTGCAGTCAGCGGCATATATCCTTCACTGCGTAAAAAATCGCTGACAAGTTTCAGAATCAGTTCTTCATCGTCTGCAACAATAATTTTTTTCATTTTTCTTGCCCTTTCTGTATATTTTTTATTGTTCTATCAGTTTTTTCAAAGCGGGTCTTTTTTCAATCAATTGATAAAGCGGCAGTGCAAGAGCACCGCAGACAAGCAACTCACCGATGCCCACGCTCAGTGCCGTAGAGCCGAATACGGTCCAAAAGCTTTTTCCGTCTGTCGACAGAAAGCCGATTTCTGCTCCCACAAAAAAAGCATTGAACAAAACGGGCATCAGTAGCGACAAAAACGGAATATTCTTTTGTTTTACACGGCGTAGTCCGCGTGTGCAGAACACCTGCAACAGCGTTGCCGTTGTGCCGACCAGAATGTCGATGGGGCCAAGGGGACTTCCCGCATTGGCAACAGCACAGCCGAGAATCAGACCGGGCATGGCGGCAGGGGTAAATACGGGCAGGATGGTGAGTGCTTCACTCAATCGTAGTTGAATGGCACCGAAACCGAGCCCGAGTGCTTCCGAAACCCAGGTCAGGGCAACATAGGCGGCGGCGATGAGTGCCGCTTTTGCAAGGTAGAGTGCTTTGTTTTTTTTCATTTTGAATCCCTTTCCGGGAGCATCCGCCGGTAATAAAAATAAACACAATTAAAGATAGGTGTATTATATTATTGCCGAAAAAGCGGAGCCCATAGTTTTGATTTTGACTTTCGTCCGGGCAGGATGGTTTCGAACTGCCCCGATGCAACACTTATGCATCATACTGATTGTAACAAAAAAAGACCGCTTTGTCAATGAAAAAGCGGTCAGTGCAACAAGATGTGAAAAAATGGTGCGCAATCAACCGATGATTTTCAGTACAGCGGAATCAATGGCACGTTGTATGAGTTCTTCACGGTTTTCAATCATTTCTTCTGCTTTGCGCGCAAGGTCAACCGTGGCACGCGTACGCGGGTGTTTTGGGGTGAAGACCGTACAGCAATCTTCATACGGACGGATGGAGATTTCAAATGTATCGATCTTGCGGGAAATTTCCACAATTTCATTTTTATCCATACCGATACACGGACGGAAAACAGGGATGGATGCACATTCATCCGTACAGCCGAGGGCATGCAGGGTCTGGCTGGCAACCTGACCGAGGCTTTCGCCCGTGATCAGTGCACCGCAATTTTCACGCATTGCAATGGCACTTGCTATTTTCATCATAAAACGGCGCATGGTGATGGTAAACATTTCTTCGGGGCAATTGTCACGGATTGCTTCCTGAATTTCGGTGAATTCAACGGTAAACAAGCGGATTCTGCCTGCATATTCCGTCACCTTTTCAAGCAGTTCATGCACCTTGCGTTCGGCAAGTTCGGATGTGTAAGGGGGAGAAGCAAAATGCACACCGGTCAGCCGTACACCGCGTTTTGCCATCATCCAGCCCGCAACCGGACTGTCGATACCGCCCGAAATCAGCAAGCATGCATTGCCGCCCGAGCCTACGGGCATACCGCCTGCACCGTGCAGCTGATTTCCGCGGATAAAGGCTTGTTTGTCACGCACTTCAACCGTTACCGTGATGTCGGGATTGTGTACATCCACGCGAAGCCCCGGCACGTGCGCAAGCAGCCAACCGCCGACTTCTTCACAAATCTGCGGGGAAGTCAGCGGAAATTTTTTGTCCGATCTTTTTGCTTCCACCTTAAAGGTTCTTACGGCAGACAGCGCATCGCCCAGGTATTCAACAGCCGTATTGCGGATCACATCAATATCCTTTTCGCAAACGGCGGCACGGGATAGTGCGGCAATGCCGAATACCTTGCAGAGTCTGCGTACGGCTTCATCTCTGTCAACGGATTCATCTTCGGGTGTCACGGTGATTGTGGATTGAGATTTTGTGAATGTGAAGTTTCCTAAAGATGCAAGTCTGTGCCGCATGTTTTTGATCATCATATCTTCAAATGTACTGCGGTTGAGACCTTTCAATGCAAGTTCGCCGTTTTTGATGAGTATAATTTCTTTCATTTTTTTGTCCGTTCTTTCTCTTATCTTTATCTTCTGAATCTCTGAATGGCGGTTTCGATGCCGTTTATAAGGGCATCTGCATCCGCATCGGTTGAGTAGCGTGAAAAGCTGACACGCACCGCAGAGTCGATCTGTTGTACGGGAAGCCCTATGGCTCGAAGTACTTCGCTTCGATGTCCTTTTTTGCATGCAGAACCTGCGGAAATGTAAATCCCCTGACGGGACAGATGGTTGATGAGCACTTCCGACGGGATGCCCGCAACCGAAAGATTGATAATATAAGGCAGGCTGTCATGCGGGGAGTTGATTTCAACATTCGGTAATGTTTGCAGCCGTTGGATCGTGTAGTTGCGCAGTGCCGTCATTTTGTCCATCTGTTTTGCAATGTCGGGCATTGCCGCACAGGCGGCACCGAAGCCTGCAATAGCGGGCATGGGTTCCGTACCCGAAAACATGCCGTTTTCCTGACCGCCGCCGAGAATATGGGGTTTGATCTGCACCCCTTTGCGGATATACAAAGCACCGACCCCTTTCGGACCGTGCACCTTGTGTGCGGACATGCTCAGCAGATCAATGCCCTCTTTTGCAGGGTTTATCGGCAGTTTGCCGAATCCCTGCACGGCATCGCAATGCAAGAGTGCAGGTGCACCGACACGTTTGATGGCTTTGCTTGCTATGGAAACGGGATTGATGACCCCGATTTCGTTGTTGACCGCCATAATGCTCACAAGAATTGTATTTTTGTTGATGGCGTTGAACAGATCTTCCTGCGAAAAACTGCCGTTGCGGTTCGGTTTGAGATAAATGACCTCAAAGCCGACACTTTCAAGATCCTGTATGCATCTGAGCACGCTCGGGTGTTCAATGGATGTTGTGACAATGCGGTTTCCGCGACGGCACAATGCTTTTACCGCACCGTAAATGGCGGTGTTGTTGGCAACCGATCCGCCGGTTGTGAAATATATTTCATCAGGTGCACAAGACAAAATGCCTGCTACCTGTTTGCGGGCTTTGATCAGAGCTTCACTGGCATCCAGCCCTTTTCTGTGTGTCGAAGACGGGTTGCCGAAATTTTCCGTCAGCATTTGTGTGATTGCAGAAACAGCTTCGGGGCAGACTTTTGTGGTTGCACTGTTATCCAGATAAACTTCCAAACTTCAGTTCCTCCTTTCCGACAGGCAAAAAAAGCCTGTCAATATATTATACTACCGATTGTCCGTTTGTGCAATCTGTTTTTTTTGAAGAAAATGGAAATGTAAAAAGAGGAGAAAAAAGGACATACTGAAAACAGAAAATGCAAAAATATTTGACGGAGGAAGCGGATATGGGAAAACGAGGAAAAATCCGTGCGGTGAGTTTTGTTTTGGCGGTTGTAGGGGTGTTGGTGCTTTGGGGCAGTGTGCAGACGCTGCAACGCAATCGCTATGAACAACAGGTCATTACTGCCCAACGACGTGCCATTGCACAGCTTTGTGAATATTTTGATGCCATGCAGACTGATCTTGAAAAAAGCGGGTATGCCAATACGGTTCCCATGTTTGCACAGATTGCTTCCGATCTTGAAAAAAATGCAAGCGGTGCAAAAACGGCACTCGGAACCCTCGATTCAGGACAGACGGTACTGTCGAATATCTATATGTATCTTTCGCAGGCAGGTGCCTTTACGGGAAGTCTGGGCCGTAAACTATCCACAGGGGAACAACTGACAGAAGAAGACCGTGCTCATTTGCGGAGTCTGTCGCAGTATGCAAAAATTCTGCACGATAAATTTTTGTATATGAACGACCTGATGGAAAGCGGAGCATTCTCGTTTGACGAAGTGGACGGGGAGTTGGGTAGTACCGAAATGACACAGGCTGTGAATTACCTTTCAGCCGCCGCAGGTGCGGAAGAATCGTTTGCGGATTATCCGACTTTGCTTTATGACGGTCCGTTTTCGGACGGTGTGTTGCAGAAAGAGTCCTCTTTGTTGGCAAATGAAAAAGAAATCTCTCTGACCCAAGCCAAGCAAATCGCCGCAGACGTGTTGGGTGCCGATAGTGTAAATCAGGTGATTGAAGACGGCGAAAATGCGGGTAAAATCGCGACCTATAACTTCTATTACGAAGGCAGTGAAACGCAGATCACCAAAAAAGGCGGTTATATTAAATTGCTGCTGAGTGATTCTTTTGCGGGAGAAGTTGTATACAGCGGGGACGATGCGGTTGCCATTGCACAGAAATTTTTGCAGCAATGCGGTTATGAGGATATGGTCAGCAGTTATTTTGCCACCAATGACGGCATCTGCACGGTTAATTTCGCTTTTATGCAGGATGATTATATCTGCTATCCCGATCTTATCAAGGTCAGTGTGTCATTGTCCGACGGCAAGGTGTTGAGTATGGATGCGTCTTCTTTTCTGATGAATCACACACAAAGAGAGCTTCCGGCATCATCAGTTCGTCTGGCGGATGCGGCAAAAAAACTCAATCCTGCATTGTATGTCCGTCAGGTCCGTAAGTGTGTTGTGCCCACTGCCGGCGGCGGTGAATCGTTTGCGTATGAATTTCTGGTTGCGGATGACGGGAATCACGATGCTCTTGTTTATATTGATACGCAAACGGGTGTGGAGGATGATATTTTCCTTTTATTGTATTCCGACGGCGGGACTTTGACAAAATAATCCGTTTTCGCCAAAAAACAACCGTCATATCCCGTTTTTTTGCGGACACAATACACTTCGCAGGACTGTGCAAAGGCATGTTTCTGCTTGTGCAGTTGTGTAGAACTCAAAAAGAAGGAAAGCAAAATGAAAAAAGGAATATTTGCAATTGCCTTTGCCGTTTTAGCGATCGCTGTTCTTGCAACGGGATGCCGGAATAACAGCAATGATAAAGCAGACGGTATCAGTGCAATGCCTGAGGTGACTGCCGCACCGATTTCCAATGTGCCGCCGACCACGACAATGCCGACAACGCAACGACCCACCGAAACGGTGAGTGATCGTGTCAGCGAAGCGGGAAGCGGAATGGGGGAAGCCATGCGTGACGATGTGATCGGCATGAGCGAAGCGGCAAGCGATATGGCACAGGGCATGCGTAATGCAGGCAATGATCTTGCAGACGGCATGCGTAATGTCGGTGACGATTTAAAAAGCGGTTTCAGCAGTGATGCAGGTAAACCCGGTGTTGACATCACCGACCGTATGGACGAGCTGCTTGAAACAACCGTTGCCCGATGAAAAAAGGAATGTAAAGGCAAAAAAATGACCGCAGAATCGAGTGACTCTGCGGTTGTTTTGTTGTCAATAACTGAAATCTTCCAGGACGATTTCGACGAATTCACGGAAGCAGAACCCCGTGAGTACGGTTGCGTTGCGATTGTAAATGTACATTTTTGAGTGCAGTTCCTCTTTTTTGTCGGCATTTTCAAAGAGAATTTCATAACAGATGCCGAGAATATCCGCACACAAAACAAATTTTTCAATCCATATGGAAAGTTCCTTGTAGATGCCGTCTTTTTTGTTTTGCAGAAGTGTGGCGGCATTTTTGACTTGCAAAAGGAATGAATAAAGAATTTCTTTTGCTTTTTCGGGGTTTCCTGTCTGTATGGCGGTCTGGCAACGCAGAAGGTGTTCATTCATGATGTGTGAGTTTTCGTCTTTCAGGCAAGAAATACGAAGATTGTCTGCAAGCAGAATGAATGCTTCCCGTTCATCCTGCGGGATGTTGTCGCAAACAGCTTCCCGATAGGCCTGCTCAGGATCATAATTTTCGGGATCCCACAGATAGGTGAGTGCCGTTGCAAGCGGGATGCGTGTGCATTCGGCATATTCCATGCAATTGAAAATGATGCCTTGTGCATGGACATAAAGCTGTTTATCTCTGCCGATGAGAGGCCCCATGTGCATTTCCATGAACATTTCCGCATCGTTGACGGGGTAGTTGTCCCAATACAGCGGTTTTCTGTTGGTGCTTTCAAAAAAGGTCTGTGCTTCGGTACAACCGATCTCTTTTGCACAGATGTCAGAACCTGTAAAGAAAATGCGGATGTTTGTGCCGATGCCTTGTCCCAAAGCACGAAGATAGTCGCTGTCGCCTTTGCCCCAGTATTCAGTCGGACATACCGTTAATACACAGCCGTCGAGCGTTTGCATAAAAGCATCCGTGCGATTGATGAGATCAACATGTGCCTCAACCATGGTGCTGTATTTCTGTTTGTCCTCTTCGTAATACAATTCGGGGGCAATGTCATCAAGCAGAAGCCCGAACGAGCGGATGCCGATGCCGTACAACTGTGTGATTTTCTTTTTAAGGCAGTCGAATTCCTTTTCGCTTGCATAGCAGATGCTCAGTCCCGGGGCAATGCAATAGGCAAATTCCATTCCGTATTTATAAGCCTCGTCGGACATCACTTTGAGTTGCCTAAGTTCACTTTCGGGGTATTCCTCGCGCCAGAGTTTGCGGTGATACGGATCGTCTTTCGGGGCATAATAATGTGTGTTTGCACCAAAAGAAGCGGCATAGCGCAGCATTTTAAGCCTTGTGGCATAGTTCCACGGTCTGCCGTAAAAGCCCTCAATGTAGCCGCGCACGGTAAATTTCGGTTCTTCCTTGGTTTCACCCAACACAAAACGGTTTTCTCTGCACATCCGGTGCACAGCAAACAGGGCATTGATCGCACCTTTTTTTTCGCCGTAACGGACATGGATTGCGAGTGTATCCGCTTGCTGCATAATGGTCAGACAATACCCCTCTTTGGATTGCAGAGAACAGTCTTTTTCGGTTGTGATTTTAACTTCATTTCCTTTTTTTACATCCTCAAGGATATAAGAAAAATCCTCCGACACAAGAGAAATGCCGAAGTCTTTTTCAAAGGAAAAAACGGTGTGTTGATTCATACGCGTTCCTCCTTGTATTTTTGTTTATTCGTTTATGGCTGCCCACAATGCACCCTCTGCCGGTGTTTTCGTCAGAAGGATGACTGTGCGGTCGGGAATTTCGTTTGCAAAAAGATCTCTGAACAGCTTGTTGTGTTCAAAAATGCCGCCGTAGACATAAAAGGGGATATCCTGCGGTAATTCTTTTAAAAGTGCCTTCGCTGTGTCGGCAAAAAGAGAAGCCTGTTTTTTTACGACCTGCATGGCAATTTTGTCACCTTGTTCGGCTTCACGGATGACACAAGGGGCAAATTTTGCAATTTGGTTTCGTTCCATCGGCGGATCATAGAATACAGAAATCAGTTCGGGGGCAGATTTTACTCCCCAGAAATCAAGTGCGGCTTGCAATAGTGCGGTATCCTCACCGCTTTGTTCTGCCGCACGCACTGCTTCAAACAAGGCTTCCTGCGCAATGCGGAAACCGCTGCCCTCATCCCCCAACAGATAGCCATAGCCACCCTTGGTGATGATTCTGCTGTCGGTTGTTCTGCCGCATGCCATTGAGCCCGTTCCGCAGATGCCGACTGCCGCTGCTCCTGTTTCGCCCGTTGCGGCAAGGGCAATATACAGATCACTGTCCATGATGATTTTGTCGGCACTGAAAATGCCGTTGCAGAATGCGGCACACTCATCTTCACTTGCTCTGCCGAACAATGCAGACATACCGATACAGACCCCTGCAAAATGCGTTATACCCGCGTCTTTTGCAACGGTGTCAAGCATGGCCTTCATATTGTTGCGGGCTTGTTGCATACCGACGGCACAGTAGTTGATGGTGTCACCGACGGTTTTGAACAGCACATTGCAGCTTTCATCGCCGACGAGCACCGTTGTTTTTGTGCCGCCGCCGTCAAGGCCTAAGAAAAACCGGCGGCAGTCGCCGCTGTCGCCGGGAAAATGTTGGTTATTCATTATTTTCAGTCACATCCTCTTGAACTTCTTCAACGGGAGTGTTGTTTGCGGCAGCGAGCTTTGCCGCCTTTTTCGCTTTGCTTTTTGCCCAATACACAGGCGGTTCGCCTACAATGTAGTCGACCCCTTCAATGGGCTTGGGATTTTTGATGTACTTAATGAGCAATACAACCAGTGCAATTGCACATACCACTGCAACTGACAAACTCAGTACCTGTGAAACACGTAAGGTTGTGTTGCCGATGTAAAGGCTGTCGGTGCGGAAGCCTTCAATAATGGTTCTGCCCGTACCGTACCACACACCGTACATCAAAAACAGCTGTCCGCTGAATTTGCGCCAATTTTTGAGGGTGATATACAGAATCGCAAAGCCCAGAAGGCACCACAGCGATTCATAAAGAAACGTCGGATGCACGGGTTTTGTCGGGTCAAGATTGGCAATAATAGGATCCTCACTGCCGTTGACCGCCCCCTGCGAAATGACATAAGACAGATAATTATAGGTTTTCTGACTGTACATACCCCACGGCAAGGTGGTGTTTGTGCCGAAGGCTTCCTGGTTTGCAAAGTTGCCCCAACGGCCGATGCCTTGCCCGATGAGAAGGCTCATGCCGACCATGTCGAGCAGGTTTCGGATGTTGATTTTGTTGACCTTGCAGACAATCAGTCCTGCCGCAAGCCCTCCGATGATGCCGCCCCAGATAGCAAGCCCGCCTTCCCATATATAAAGGATCGACAGCGGATTGTCGCTGTAGGCTTCCCATTTGCTGAAGCAGTAATACAGTCTTGCACCGATGATACCGCCCAGTGAGCCGTAAATGAGAATGTCGACCATTTTGTTCAGGTCAATTTTCCATGTGTAAGCAATTCTGCCGCCGAACAATGCGGCAAGGATGTATCCGAATGCAATCAGCACGCCGTACCAGCGTACGGTGATGACGGATTCGGAAAAGGGGAGGTCGATCTGACAGAAAACGGAAGAAATATTAACGGAATTCTCCAGTGCCGTAAACCAGACCTCGGTTTTTTCCAAGAAAAATTCCAAGATTTCTCATCCTTTCGGATCGGATTATTCGTAATCGTCTTCGTTTTCCCAGTTGTGCCAAACAGCCTGCACGTCGTCGTTGTCTTCAAACATTTCAAGCATTTTGCCCATGTTCTTGATGTCATCGCCTTCAAGACGGGTGTAGGTTGCGGGAACATATTCTGCCTGTGCGGATGCAATTTCATAGCCTGCTGCTGTGAGTGCTTCTGCTACGGATGCAACATCGTGGGGGTTTGTACGGATGTCAAACACACCGTCGTCGGTCAGGAAATCTTCTGCACCGGCTTCGAGTGCGGTTTCCATGAGTTTTTCTTCGTCCACATCCTCGCTGTCGATGAGAATAACGCCCTGACGGGTGAACATGAACATAACAGAGCCGGACTGACCCATGTTTCCGCCGTATTTGTCGAAATAGTGGCGGACTTCACCTGCTGTACGGTTACGGTTGTCGGTCAGTGCTTCAACAACAACGGCAACACCGCAGGGGCCGTAGCCTTCGTAGATGATTTCTTCGTAGTTGTCGGCATTGGTATCGCCTGCCGCCTTTTTGATGATACGTTCAATGTTGTCGTTGGGAACATTGAAGGATTTTGCCTTGGCAATAACGTCTTTCAGTTTTGAGTTGCCTGCGGGGTCGGGACCGCCGTCACGCACGGCAACAGCAATTTCTCTGCCGATTTTTGTAAAGACTTTGGCTCTTGCACCGTCGGTCTTTTCCTTTTTTCTTTTGATGGTACTCCATTTGGAATGGCCGGACATACTTAACTTCCTTTCGAATTAACTTTTCCAAACATTTATTTTAGCACATTTATATGCTTTCGTCAATTCTTTTTTATGCTAAATACCAGACTTCTTCCATGATCGGCTGGGCTCCCGTAATGGGATCCATTTCCATGACCATGACGTCTTTCATGTATTCATTCCATTTGTCCACAACAGGGCTTTCTGCCTGGACTTTAGACGAAAATTCCATGCCTTTTTCGCATTCGTAGTAGCCGAACACCTCGTTTCCGACGTGCCAGATGCTGTAGTTGCAGATTCCTGCACTCTTGAGAACTTCTACCATTTCGGGCCAGATTTCAGCGTGTCTTTTTTTGTATTCTTCATATTTGCCGTCTAAAATGATGGCTTTCCATGCGTATCTTTCCATTTTTTTATCCTCCGATGCAAGAAAAGATTTCTTTCATTCTTGCTGCAAGCATATCAATGAATGCAGAGATCATCAATGCAAAATTGAGAAGCGAGGGCTTGTTCTTGAAGTTTTCAAATGCATTCGGTGCACCCGTGACGGGAACGATGGTCTGGCTTGCATCGTCGTTCTGCAGATACTGCGGATATTCCTCGTATGTAAAAACATCAAACTGCTCTTCACTTGTCAGCATCAGTCTGTAGAATGCACTGATGCCGTCGTTGCCGTTGCAATGTAACCAATCGCGCAGGAACCATGTGCTGTCGGGCAGTGCACAGGTGGAGGCATCAATCATTTTGTCAGGGGAGAGGTAGGAAGTGTCTGCGAGAGATGCAATGTATTCTGCATCGAGTTCTTCGCCGTAAGGGGCACAGGTTGCACCGACAGAGGCATACATGGTGTCAACCGTGCCGTCGGAGGTATTCTTCCAAGCCGTTACAAGCGGCGTTCTCTGTACATTGTAGCCGCAGAGAATGTAAGTTTTTACACCGTCATTGCGGGCAGACTGCAGATTTTCTTCAATGTTTGCCATGGCAACACGGTAGGCTTCGACCTGATTATAAAGGTCACCATAGTTCTCATCCATACCCATGAACACAAGGGCGTCCTCATAATATTCTTCGGGAACAAATGCCCAGATGCCTGCAAAAGAACCGAAAATCGGAATGAGTGCTTCTGCATAGATGCGATCCAGCACCTGTGTGACGATAATATCCCCAAGGCCGATGAGCATATCCCATACACCTGCAACACGCAGCGTATCCGTCAGGGAATAAAGCAGTGCCTGCACAAAGTCGCCGCCGTCCATGTAGGGAAGTGCATCCTGTGCATATCGGCGCAGTGCCGTTGCGTTGAGTTCAAATTTTCCGCAGAACAGTTCACCTGCCACAGCGGTGCCCTTGAGCGGACAGCACTGGGTGATAATGGTTTCAATTTCATCGTAACCGTATTTTTCAAGGTAAGCACTCAGCACAACACCGCCCATGGAGGAGGCTTTGAGTTGCACTTTGTTGTGTCCTGTCAGTTCTTCAATCTGATCAATGACTTCCTGCAGACGGTCTGCATGTGCATAGGGATCCAGACGGAAGTCGTAGTCAAAATAAAAATCACAGTCAGCATGATGCTCCGAGGAAGTCGGAACATTCAGATAAGGCGTTGTAACATTGGCAAGGCTTTTGCCGTCGCCGTCAAGTGCGAGATCACCGAAGCAATCGTCCACAAACGCAACAAGTGCATCGGCAAGCAGATCTGCGTTCATCGTTGCGGCCGCCTTTGCAAGCGTGCCGAGTTGCGGTGCAATGCAGGAAAGCAGATAGCCCGTGTCAATTTTCCAGAGTGTCTGTTCGTTTTCGGTGCCTGCATCACGGACAATGTCCGAACAGCCCAATGCACCCACATAAATAACGGGATTAAATCCGCAATCACATTCGCTTGTGTCAGCGGCGGCGGCACAAGGTGCCATCACGCCCACAAGAATGAGCACGGAAAGTAAAATGCTCAGATACTTTTTCATAATAATTCCCTCCTGTTACAGATACAGACAGTATACACCCGAATACATATTTTTGTCAATCTTGTAAAAATGAACAAAAAATCCCCGTCCCGATTGGGACAGGGATTTCGGACAGGTATCAAACTTATTTGAGTTCAACCTTTGCGCCTGCTTCTTCAAGCTTAGCCTTAGCAGCTTCTGCATCATCCTTGGAAAGAGCTTCCTTAAGGGTGGTGGGAGCGCCTTCAACAGCAGCCTTAGCTTCAGCAAGGCCAAGACCGGTGAGTTCACGAACGACCTTGATAACCTTGATCTTTGCAGCAGCATCGAAACCTGCAAGAACGACGTCGAATTCGGTCTTTTCTGCAGCAGCTTCTTCAGCAGCAGCGGCGGGAGCAGCAACAGCAACAGCTGCAGCAGCGGAAACGCCAAATCTGTCTTCTACTTCTTTAACGAGCTCTGCCAGTTCGAGAACGGAGAGAGCAGCAACGCTATCAACAATAGCAGTAATCTTTTCGGATGCCATGTAAATATCCTCCTAATAATAACTTAAAATTTACTTTCTTATTCTGCTGCGGGAGCTTCTTCAGCGGCAGCTTCTGCGGGTGCTTCTTCAGCAGCGGGGGCTGCTTCTTCAGCGGGAGCACCGGCCTTATCGGCAACAGCCTGAATAGCACGTGCGAATGCGGCCATGGGTGCCTGGAATGCATAAACAACAGTAGCAAGGAGAGTTTCCTTGTTCGGGAGTTTTGCAAGAGAATCGATCTTTTCAAGAGAGATGGGTTCACCGTCGATGAAACCGCCCTTAACCTTGAAGTTTTCGTGTGTCTTTGCGAACTCGGAGAGAATCTTTGCAGCAGCAACGTAATCGGAATCGCTGACTGCGAGAGCCGTTGTACCGTTGAAAAGGTCATCCATTTCGGCAAGTTTCGTACCTTCAACAGCGATACGCAGAAGGGTGTTCTTTGTGACTGCGTAGTCAACACCTGCGTTTCTCAGATCTGCACGAAGCTTTGTATCATCCGCTACGGTGATGCCCTTGTAATCAACAAGAATACCGGCGACGGCACTGTCGATCTTACCTTTGATAATTTCGACCTGCGCTTTCTTTGCTTCTAAAACCTTTGCGCTTGGCAAATTTTTCACCTGCCCTTTTAAATATTTATAGCCCTTCCGCTTGTCCGCGGAAGGGCATACTTGTTTCATAAAACAATTGTACGCACATTCCTCGGCAGGCGGTAAAAACCTTTATGCAAGAATTTGCACCTGCTGTCTTTAGAACAGCTTCGTTATATTAACACACTTTTTATCGTATGTCAATAGTTTTTTTGAAAAAATTCAATTATTCAGCTTCAACGCCGGAAGCAACAACCTTGCTGGGATTCATGCGGACACCGGGGCCCATGGTAGCAGCAACAACGCAGGAGCGGATGTACTGACCTTTAGCAGCAGCGGGCTTTGCCTTGATGATAGCATCAAGCAGCGTCTGATAGTTTTCCATGAGCTTTTCAGCACCGAAGGAAACCTTGCCGATGGGGCAGTGGATGATGTTGGTTTTGTCAAGACGGTATTCGATCTTACCTGCTTTTGCTTCAGCAACAGCCTTTGCAATGTCAGGAGTAACGGTACCTGCCTTGGGGCTGGGCATCAAGCCGCGGGGGCCGAGAACCTTACCAAGACGACCAACGAGACCCATCATGTTGGGAGCAGCGATACATACGTCGAAATCCATAAAGCCTTCGCCCTGGATCTTTGCAACGAGATCTTCAGCACCGACAACTTCTGCACCTGCTTCTTCAGCAGCAACAGCATCGGGACCCTTTGCGAAAACAGCAACGCGGACAGAGCGGCCTGTGCCGTTGGGAAGAACGACAGCACCTCTGACCTGCTGGTCTGCGTGACGGGAGTCAACGCCCAGACGGACGTGTACTTCAACAGTTTCGTCGAATTTAGCGGTAGCAGTTTTCAGAACAGTTGCAATAGCCTCGCTGGGATCATAGAGGTTCTGTCTGTCATACTGCTTCATAGCATCAGTATATTTTTTTCCGTGTTTCATTCTTTAACCCTCCGATCAGTCAACAACTGTAACGCCCATGCTGCGTGCAGTGCCGGCGATCATGCTCATAGCAGCTTCGACGGATGCAGCGTTCAGGTCGGGCATTTTCTGTTCAGCAATCTTTCTGACCTGTTCAGTGGTGATGGTAGCAACCTTGGTCTTGTTGGGAACACCGGAACCACTTTCGATACCGCAAGCCTTCTTGATAAGAACTGCTGCGGGAGGAGTCTTGGTGATGAAGCTGAATGTACGGTCTGCGTAGATGGTGATGACAACGGGGATGATAAGACCGATGTCGTTCTTTGTTCTCTCATTGAATTCCTTGGTGAAACCCATGATGTTAACACCGTGCTGGCCGAGAGCGGGACCAACCGGGGGAGCGGGTGTAGCTTTACCCGCAGGGATCTGCAGTTTAACAAATCCTACTACTTTCTGTGCCATAAGTGCACCTCCAAAAAAAATGTGGTAGTGGCGGGAAATTTCAGGTTCCCTCCCACGAACCGTCAAAGACGGCTATAATAAGCGGCAAAACCGCTGATTACCTGAATAATCAATCGAGTGTGGACTCAACCTGATCAAGGCCGAGTTCAATGGGTGTATCGCGACCCATCATGGAAATGATAACACGAACCGTTTTCTGTTCGAGATCGATGGTATCGACAATACCTGAGAAACCGTCGAAAGAACCGCCGATGATCGTGACAAGATCACCTACGTTGTAAGCAACCTCAATGACCTGCTTTTCAACGCCGAGGCTGTATGCTTCTGCGTCTGACAGGGGACTGGGTTTGCTTTCGGGACCAACGAAACCGGTAACACCGCGCGTATTGCGGATGATGTACCATACTTCGTCCGTCATTTTGGTTTCTTTGACCTTATCGTCATAAAAGACAGCCGTTTTTACGAAGACATAACCGGGATAAAGTTTGCGTTCAATCTTTACCTCTTCCATCTTCTTTTCTTTGGGTTCCTGATTTTCTTCCTCTTCTGTGAAGGAAAAGAAATCTTCTTCTGCCTTTTTGGATTTTCTGGTCTTCTTTTCTTTGACTTCTCTGAGCTCTACAACCGTTTGCGTCGGTATGCACACTTCGGGAATCATATCCTGCAGACCGCGGTTTTCAATCACTGTCAGCAGATTGGAACAAACTTTGTTCTCATAACCCGAATACGTGTGAACGACAAACCATCTGTATTCGTCGTACATGGTGTTCCTCCCGTTAAAACCGTAAAATTTTTACCTTGATTTAAGCGGCAGTGCTTTATTCGGTTGCTTCTTCTGTGGTAGCTTCTTCAGTTACAGCTTCGGTAGCAGCTTCATCAGCATGGGTATGTCCGTCTGCGACATGACCGTGTTCGTCAGTAGCAACTTCCGTTGCAGCATCGGTAACAACCTGTGTTACGGGATTGCCTTCTGCATCCGTAACGGTTTCGCCGTTTGCATCGGTTACAACTTCCGTTGCAACTTCATCAGCGAAGTATTCACCTGCACTGATAGCAAGATCCGATGCACCGGAGAACGCAAGGTTCAGCAATTGGTCAACACCGTAAACAGCAACGCCGACTACGATAACAACTGCAAGAACGATACCCGTGTTTTTGAAGA
This sequence comes from Acutalibacteraceae bacterium, assembly GCA_045605525.1. Lineage (GTDB taxonomy): Bacteria > Bacillota > Clostridia > Oscillospirales > Acutalibacteraceae > RUG806. The sequence goes on along the minus strand of JAZUQC010000101.1, from coordinate 51,873 downwards.
CGGTTTTTGCATCCGGCCAGCTGACCTTTTTAGCAACACCCTTGAAGTCCTTGAAGAACTTTGCAATGGCTTTGCCGCCTCTGGTGAAGACATTGCCTTCCTTTTTGGGCTTGCTGGCTTTAATGCGTTCTTCTTTTGCTTTTTTTGCGGCTTTTTCAGCTTCTTTTTCAGCCTTCAAAGCCTCTTTGTCTAACTTTTTGTCCATGTTGTCTGCCATAAGTCTCATTCCTTTCACAAAGCACGAGGGATTCTGCGAAAAAACGCAGTGAGAACAAATGCCTTACTTGGTTTCTCTGTGGAGAGTGTGTTTTCTGCAGAATCTGCAGTACTTGTTGAACTCTACTCTGTCAGGCGTGTTCTTTTTGTTTTTCATGGTGTTGTAGTTAGGCTGTTTGCACTCTGTGCAGGCAAGAGTAATTTTGACTCTCATTCTAACGGCACCTCCGATTTTATTTGGCCTCCCTCTTTTTCCTTTTCCGATTGCCTAATTTTCGGAAAAGAAGGGCACAAAAAAAGAACCCTCTAAGAGGTATAGACAATATAGCATATGCCCCCTGTAAAGTCAAGTATTATTTTTAAATTTTCAGGGGAATTTTTTCAAATTTTGCGAAAACTATTGACAAACGGGGCAAATGATTTATAATAAAGACATCTCTGTGACGGAGAAGATGTCTTTTGACAACGCATTTTTCAGAGAGTGCCGTGTTTGCTGCGAACGGTGCAGATGCAAAAAAGATGTTACCACTCCCGAGTGCGCACCGAAATAAGGTCGCCGTATAGACTGCGTTAAAGTTTTTTTGAGGTGGCGGCATTTTGCCGCAAACCGGGTGGAACCGTGGAGCTTGCAGCTTCATCCCGTGTCAGGGGTGAAGCTGTTTTTTCATCCCCAATATTATTATTACATTATATAGAAAGGTTGACACACATGGCAAACATTACGCTCAAAGGCGGCGTTGTCAGAGAATTCGACAACGGATTGACCGCCGCTGAAATCTGCAAACAAATCAGCATGGGCCTTTACAAGAGTGCCTGCTGCTGCAAAGTAAACGGCGAGGTCAAAGACCTACGCACCGTCATTGATGGTGATTGCGAACTGCAGATCCTTACTTTTGAAGATGAAGAAGGCAAAAAGACCTTCCGTCATACCGCATCACACATTCTTGCACAGGCAGTCAAAAGACTGTATCCCAATGCAAAACTGACCATTGGTCCCGCTGTTGAAAACGGCTTCTATTATGACTTTGACGTGGATGTACCGTTTACACAGGAAGTTCTTGAAAAGCTCGAAAAGGAAATGAAGAAAATCGTTTCCGAAAATCTTGAACTTGAACGCGTTGAAATGAGTGCAGACGATGCAACCGCTCTTATGAATGAAAAGAATGAACCCTACAAGGTGGAACTCATTGCTGAACACGCAGGCAAAGGGGAGAGCATTACATTCTATAAACAGGGTGAGTTTATTGAACTTTGTGCAGGTCCGCACCTGATGCAGACCGGCATTGTCAAGGCATTCAAACTGACCGCCTGCACGGGTGCTTACTGGAGAGGCGACTCCAAGAACAAGATGCTGCAACGTGTATACGGCACGGCTTTTCCGAAACAGAGTGAATTGGACGCTTATCTTGTTCAGCAGGAAGAAGCACGCAAACGCGATCACAATAAGCTCGGCAGGGAATTGGAACTGTTCACCACGAGCGAACTCATCGGTCAGGGACTTCCCATCATGCTGCCCAAGGGTGCAAAGATCATCCAGACCCTGCAGCGTTTTGTGGAAGACACCGAAGCCGCCCATGGCTGGCAGCTGACCAAGACCCCCTTCATGGCAAAGAGCGATCTTTATAAAGTATCCGGTCACTGGGATCATTACCGTGACGGCATGTTCGTGCTCGGTGATCCTGAAAAGGATGACGAAGTCTTTGCACTTCGTCCCATGACCTGCCCGTTCCAGTATCAGGCATATCTTAACCGTGCCCGTTCTTACCGCGATCTGCCGCTTCGTTACAACGAAACTTCAACCCTGTTCCGTAACGAATCCAGTGGTGAAATGCACGGTCTGATCCGTGTTCGTCAGTTCACCATTTCCGAAGGCCATCTGATGTGCCTGCCCGAACAGCTTGAAGACGAATTCCGCGGCTGTCTTGAAATGGCAATTTATATGCTCAAGACCCTCGGTCTGTATGAAGATGTTTCTTACCGTTTCTCGCAGTGGGATCCCGCCGACACCGAAAAGTACATCGGCACGCCCGAACAGTGGGACGAAGCACAGGGTATTATGAAGACCATTCTGGATGACCTCGGAATCGAATATAAAATCGGTATCGGCGAAGCTGCATTCTACGGCCCGAAACTTGATATTCAGATCCGCAACGTATTCGGCAAGGAAGATACGCTCATCACCATTCAGATCGACCAGATGCTTGCCGAAAAATTCGGTATGGTTTATGTGGATGCAGATGGTGCAAAGAAGAATCCTTACATCATTCACCGCACATCCATCGGTTGCTACGAACGCACCCTTGCTCTGTTGATCGAAAAGTATGCAGGTGCATTCCCGCTGTGGCTGGCTCCCGAACAGATCCGCATCGTTCCCATTGCAGACCGTCATCACGATGCTGCAGAAGCACTTGAAAAGAAATTGTCTTCCCTCGGTTTCCGTGTAACGACCGACTACAGAAACGAAAAGCTCGGCTACAAGTTGCGTGAAGCACAGCTGCAGAAACTGCCTTATATGCTTGTCATCGGTGACAAGGAAGCCGAAGAAGGAACGGTTTCCGTCCGTCGCAGAGCCGAAGGTGACATCGGTTCCATGCCCATTGATGAATTCATCGCCATTGCAACAGATGACCTGACCACCAAACGCATTCGTCCGTAAAGTCAATAATGAAGAAACTGCACAGGCCATTCACGCTTTGTGCAGTTTTTCTTTGACAAATGCAAAATATTGTGCTATGATGAAGTTACTAAATTGTATCGGAGGCTTTATTATGCGTACTTGCAGAAAAACAATTTGTGTGCTTTTGTCAGCAATTCTGCTGTTTGCTTCTGTCGGCATGACGGGAGCCATGGCGTTGCGTAACGATTTTGATCACAATCCGCAGATCTATGTGCAGGGTTTTGAATCAAAGTGGGTCTATTATAAAGACGATCCCGATAAAAACTCGCTTTTGTTCCCCGTTGATACGGATCGCTTGCTCGGTAATTTCGGCAATTTCGCAACCTATGCGGAAGAAGCGATCAAAAATCTGAACCCCGACCTTGCTTATGCAATTGTTTATGGCGCATTGTGGGACAGCTTCGGCCCGACCGCACTCAAGCCCGACGGCTACACCATGCAGGATGAGGTGACAGTTGATCCCACCGTCCTCAGATATGACGGAAACGGTGCCTACACATTCAAGTATGATGCCCGTCTTGATCCCGTTGATATTGCAAAAGAACTGGATGAATATATCGGCTGGGTGCAGGAAGATACAGGCATGCAGACGATTGAATTGATCGGTTCAAGCTACGGCACGTCCGTTGTTGTTGCCTATTTGTATGAATACGGCTGGGAAGACATCGACTCCGTTCTCCTCTGTGTGCCCTCGTTGGAAGGTGTCAATTTTGTCGGTGAGCTGTTTTCGGGCTCGTTCAATTTTGATCCTGATGCAGTGGAATCCTTTGTCGGCGGAATGATCAACGATGAGACCATCAATCTGCTTATCTCTGTGCTGAATGATATGGGGGTGCTGGATGCACTTCTTGCCATGGTGGTAGAGCCTGTTCTGCAGATTGCCGTTATGCGTGCACTGACCGACATCATTCACGATGTTTTCGGTACCCACCCTGCCATGTGGGCTTTTGTTGAAGATGAATATTTCTATGCTGCACTTGAAAACATTTACGGTGAAGACTGGAATGAAGACACCGAAGAATATCATGAAATGATCGACAAGGTTGTTTATTTCCATGAAAACATCAAGGTCAAGGATCGTGAGATCATGCAGGCCGCCATTGATGACGGTGTGCATATGAATGTTATCTGCAAATATAATAAAGCTCCGTTCCCATTCAGTGAAGAAGGCAACTTCCAGGGTGACGGTTTTGTAGATCTCGGCAATTCAAGTCTTGGAGCTACCGCTTCCATGCTCGGTGAAACCTTGCCGGAAGACTATGTGCAGCAAAAATATACCGACAAAAACCACATCTCTCCCGACCGCATCATTGATGCCTCCACCTGTTTTTTGCCGGATAACACATGGTTTATCAAAAATCTTGCCCACGGAGAAAAGACCGATCCGTATTATGCGATCCTCGACAGAATCGTTTATGAGGATCTTGATGTTTTCACCGATCCCGACTTGCCGCAGTTTCTCATCTGCAACGATGATGAAAGCATCACCGCCCTCGGAGAAGAAGAACCTGTGGAAGAACTCACTTTCTTCGAAAAGTTGTTCAAGCTCTTCAGCAATCTGTTCAGCATGCTTGTTGATGCTGTCAAAAACCTGTTCGCAGGGGAATAAACAATAATAAAAGCGATACGCATTGCTGTAAAAAACAGTGCGTATCGTTTTTTTCATTTTTTGTAAAAAAATGCATTGCTTTTTTGCACTATTTGTCATTTTCTTTAGTTGCACGACATAGTATAATAGAATCACTAACAGAAAGGATGTGTTTCTATGGCAATCAATAATTTTGAGCTTGATTCTTTTGATCTCGGTGCTATGGATTTCGGTGCTTTGGCATTTGATTTTTTCGGTTCTTATCTGTCTACGGTCGTTGCCATGGCAGGGCTTGTGTTTGTTTGCATTTGTGCATCTAAATACAAACAATTCAAACATGACAAAAAGAGAAAAAATATGTTCATCGCAGGTACGGTCCTGTTGATCAGCAGTATTGTGTTGCCGATACTTGCAGTTGCGACTATGGCTGTCTGTGCATTCGTTATGATGGCAACAGATTCCATGAACAGCGGCATGATGACGGCAGTGATGGGTAGTGCTTTGCTGACGACTGTGCTGTCCGTGTTTTCATGGCTGATGAAAATCGGCGGTTGTGTATTGGTCGCGATGGTGTTTTTCGGCCTGAATCAAAAAAAGGAATTTCCGTCTTCCGATTCCGGCACTGCACCCGATTCCGAACCGCCCGCATGGCAGATGCCGTCGGAGGATGCTCCTTACAAAGAAAGCAGATATGAAAATATGCAGTCGGATTTTTCGCAGAATACATATCAGCAGAATAAAGCGTCCGATGATGAGGACGGTTTTATGTCACTCGGCACTTTGATTGTGCTATGGATTTTTACCCTTGGTATCGGTTATATGTATTGGGTGTATCGTATGACCGGGTATCTTAACCGCGTAAACGGTTTACAGCAGATGAATCCTGTTGCACAGTGCCTGTTGTGTGGCTTTGTACCGTTTTATTCAATCTACTGGTTTTATGTGCACGGGCAAAAACTGGAAGCACATTTGAAAGCAAACGGAAAAAATGAAAATATTGCAACCTTGTGCCTGATCCTCGGCATTTTCTGCCCCTTTGCAGGTGCCATCATTATGCAGGATCATTGCAACAAACTGATCGGCCGATAAAAAGTTACACTTTTACAAACATTGTCAATTTACAAAAAAATAATAATATGTTAAAATGCTAATGAAAAACAAAATCAAATGGAGTGAATTTGAATGCAAAAGTCAATTGCTGTTTTGACCGCTTTGGTGTTGCTTGTGAGTTTATTTACGGTGCCTGTTTTTGCAACACAGGAAGATGATCCGTCCTTTGGTGACGGCGGACTTCTTTTGGGTGATGCGGATTTGGACGGTGTTGTCACGGCAGGGGATGCAAGAATTGCCCTGCGTGCATCGGTCGATCTTGAAGAGCTGACCGACCTGCAGTTCCTTTGTGCTGATTTTACAAAGGACGGCAAGGTGGCTGCGGATGATGCACGTATGATTCTGCGTACTTCTGTGGGGCTGGAAGGCGATGTGACCCCGCCGACCGAACCTGACGAACCGACTGAACCCGTTGAACCTGACCCGCCGAGCGAGCATACACATTCTTATGTAAAATACGCTTGCTCTTGCGGTGAAGTGCAGGACGGTCATTTCCATGATTTTCTGAAAGAATGGATTCTTGCAAATTATACGACCATCGCAAACGGAGAATATCAGGTGGATATTCTTGCCACATACGAAGATGGTACAGAATGTGCGACCATATATGCCTATGAGCCGGATTCGGATATTCTTGCAGTCGCTGCAGTCCTGATTGCGTATGACTATGTATGGGTTGCCGCTTTTACATTGCCGGAAGACAGAACTCCGTGTGTCGGTGTTATAGAAGCGATTGATCCTGAAACCGCCGAAACCGTCGGCAATGGCAGTTTTGAGATGGATCTGTGGGCTTACGTTGCAGGAAACCCCCTGGCATCATTAACGGAATTCAATGGTTACAGTGCGTATCTTCCTTATTATGAAGAAATGGCTGGCCTGTGCATGACAAGCGGTCTGCAGATTCTGCATGACCACCTGCGTTTTGAATGCGGTTATGTTTTTGATTATGCCGAGATGGGACTTGATATATTCAATTTGGTAAAATAAAACTTACGAAAAAAGAAAGTTATTACGGTGATTTTATATTAAAACCGGGACTGCACTGCAGTCCCGGTTTCTTTAGTTTTATTCAATAACCGTTCCGTAGTCGCCCATCATGGTAAGAAGCATACTCATCAAGTCGGTTTTTTTGAAATCTGATGGGATTTTTCTCATGTATTCGGGGATATTGCCGCTCAGGTTTTCAACGTCGAACATCTGAATCATATTACCTGCCGCATTAAAGTCTTCTACGCGAATAAGTTGTCCGTTGTCATTGACATAATGCTTGACAGATTCGCCTGTTGCAGTGTTGAATGTATAGCATGTCACCATTTCACCGTTGATGACGGCATTTTCCGTCTTGTCGGGCAGTGCATTTTCGCTGATGGGAATGAATGCTTCGGACATATCCATATCCATGGTTTTGAATTCTTCGCTGAGATCAAAAGATTCACCGCCGATGTTTATGGATTCATCCATTGAACAATATGTCTTGCTTGTGGTTTCAAGCATATAAGCGGTACCGTCAGCGGTTTGCAGGAAACCGAGTTCCGTCATGCCTGTTGATCCGCTACCCATCATTTTGCCGAAATCAACTTCCATGGATGTGTACATGGTGTTGCGGGTAAATGCAACCGTCATATACATAATTTCATTGCCCTCTTCCATTGCACCGACAAGGCAATATTCACCCGAACGGAAAATACGCGACTGGGCAAGCATATCAATGCCGCCGGAGGCATCCGTGGCGGGTGCGATGGTTGTCGGTGGTGTGGTGGGTGTTACTGTGGGACGGGTAGCCGTTTCGTTTTTATCGGTCGGTTTTTCGTTCGGTGTTGTTGCGACGGGTTCCGTGGGCACAACAATGGTTGCATCCTTATCAAGTGTTTCTTTGTTTGTTTCGGTCGCTACTTCTGTTGCTGCCGGTTGGGTGACAACATCCTGTGCCGTGCCGGTCTGTTCGTTCTTCAGCAGTCCGTTTTCATACAATGCAACGGTGTAAGAGCCGTCGGGATTGTAGGTGTAGACAGCACGGGTGGCTTCATTGCCCTCGGCATTGAAGGTGACATACTGCGTCATTCTGCCGTCTTTGTAAGAGCGTACGGTATAGGTGCCGTCTGCCTTGTACTCATAATCGATGCGGGAAATCGCATTGTCGGTGCGGTCAAAATCAGCAATGCTTGACAGTTTTCCTTTTTTTATGTTTGTTACGGTGTAAGAACCGTCCGTGTTGTATGTGTAAGCAACGCTGTCGATCGTCATTCTGTTGGCATCTCGGGTGACGCTTGAAAGCAATTTTCCGGTTGTGTTGTAAGCATATTCTTCTGTTTTAATGGTGTCGCCGTTCTTTGCATCTGCATGAACAACCTTTATCAGGCGTTTTCTTGCATCACGGGTGTAGGTGATTTCCGTCAACAGTTCATGGGTGTCGATGTCATATGTGCGTCCCTGTGTGTATGTTCCGTTTTTGTAACTGTTTTCATCTTCCAGCAAAAGTGCCAGGCAGGTACCTGCCGAACGGTCAATTTCAACAATGGTGTACACTTTGTCAATAAAAGCACCCAGTTCAATTACAACGGGTTCGGTTGCATCTTCTTCTGTAGACGGTTCTGTAATGTCCTCAGCTGCATCTTTGCATGCTGTAAAGGAAAACACTATGCAAAGGCAAAGCAGCAGGGAGAACAGACGGATCGTTTTTTTCATTTGATATACTCCTAACTTAAAGAAACTGCTGATAGTTTAACATATAAAAAGAGTATTGTCAATTACAGATTCAATTCAGTTTTCAACATAAAAGATCCCCCGTCCTTTCGGACAGGGGATTGATTTTATGTTGATCAATACTGGAAGTTATAGAACTTGCAGGTGTTGACCAGATGTGCACTCTTGTCTTTGATGGTGGCAACAAGGATTGTTGCGGAACCGATCTTGATGTCAACGTTACCGATGTGTTCCATGGAAACGAACTGACCGTCGGGAGTGATTTCAGCGTTGATCTGATAGCCTGCGTAGATAACATGAACGCCATCATAAGCGGTAAGGATCTTGGTAACGGTGGGATCTTCCTTGAGGGTCTTTTCAAGATCTTCCCAATAAATGAGGGACTGGGTTACCTGACCAAGCTTGCTGGAACCGTCTTTGTGAGGTGTATCTTCGTCAGCACATACCAGCTTGATGACATAGTTGCCTGCAGCATTGGTGGTGCATTCAGCACTTACGATGAAGCTGTTGTCTGTAAGGGTGAAACCGGGGAAGCGGTTCTTTGCATCGTCAGATTCTTTTGCATTGATCTGTTCGCCTGCTTCGTCTTCAGTGGTCATGAAACCTGCAACAACGCCTTCAACAGCACTGTTGATGAAGCTTGCACCGATGTTGATTTCGCTGATAACCTGCCATTCTTTCTTGGTGTAACCTGCAGCACCGGTATCCTTGATCTTGTTAGCTGCGGTCTGATAGAAAGCAATGATTTCATCCTTGGTTGTGGGAGCACCTGTGGGTGCAGAAGCAACGGGTGCTGTGGTGTCATCAGCTGCAGGAGCAGTGGTATCATCAGCTGCGGGAGGCGGTGTGGTGGTATCCTGTGCGGGAGGATTGGTTGCGGGAGCAGAACTGCCGCCGTTGGAAGCACCGCCGTTGCTGTAAACGTTAACGGTGCCGGTGCCGATGTTTTCAAACGGATTGTAAACGTCTCCGTTGGCATCGACGAATGCGATCTGGATGGTCTGCGTGCATGCAGCCATAGCACTCATCATAGCGATGAGGCAGACGATAGCGATTATTTTGCTGATATGTTTCTTCATTTCAGGACAAACCCCTTTCGTTATTATCGGAAACTTCCGATTTGGACGTGATGCACGCAAGTGTGCAATACAAGAATAATTTACATCATAAACGTCCGATTGTCAATAGGATAATTTAAAAAAAGTTAAAATTGCCTGATTATTTTCGGACAATTCCGGTATTACCACTGAAAATCAGTGTAAGTGGTGGTGCTGGACAGAACAATGCTGAGATCTGTTGTAAAAGCACGGATTTTTCCGTTTGTCAGACGCATGGTGCCGTTTACGAATGTTTCATAACCGACAAGGGTGCCGTCCGGGGTGATGGTCGCTTTTGCATAACAGCCCGCAAAATCGAAAAACACATTGCCGCGTTCGACCGTTGCATTCATGTTGGGGGCATACGTGTTCATGATGTCATCCACGGTGATGAATTCAAAGATTTTTGCATAAACACTGCCTGTTGCGTCGGGATTGGTGGCATCGGGAATATAAACGGTAATAATATAATTGGTGCCGTCATTTTCGCAAGTGATGCTCTGAATATCGGATGTGGTCAGTGCAGAAACGAAGGTCTGCCCGGGCGGGGACATGATATCAATGCTGGAATCCCCTTTGTTGACAACAGTTTCCACCGTTTCATTCGGCAGCAGGGAATCCTTGAGTGCATTTGCAACGGCATTGACAAGATTGTTTGTCAGCTTCATTTCAGAACCGACGGTCTTTTTTGATTTTTTGAATCCCGCATTCTGTGCTTTGACCTTGTTGACAGCCATGTTGAAAAAATTGAGTTTTTCTTCGTCCGTTGCAAGAGCAGCAGTGCCGCCCTGCGGTGCGGTTGTGTTTTCGGGGGCAAGGGTTGCGGGCATTTCGGCAGAGGGCGGTGTTTGTTGCACGGGTTGCGTTTGTGCATTCGGATCAGCTGATACACTTGTTCCGTTGTTGATATTATAATAGTTTACAATATATCCGTTGCCGTCTTCTTTGATAACAACATTTCCCTGCGGGTCTGTTGCCACGGCGGGAATTTCACTGTTGATATTGATGCAGCCGCCAAATGCAAGGCAGAGCATCAATGCGACAAGCAGAAAAAGCATCCTCTTTTTCATTTTGAGAATCTCCCTTTTTTTATTTTCTTTTTTCAGTTTACATGAAGTGCAAAGGGAAGTCAATACTTTTTTGTTGTTCTGAAGGCCCTGCAATCGGTGAACAGGATGTGTGTTGCGTGATGCTTTTAAACGGAAAAAAGTTCCGTTTGTGTATTCTTGACAGAATGCGGATGCACTGATATAATAATATAACACTGACTAAATATCTTTCGGGCAGGGAATGAAATGAAAAAAATATACAAACGCATCGGGGCAATTATGATGATCGTTTTCTTATTGCTTCCGATTGTACCGACAGCTTTTGCAGCTGAAGGTGATACTTATATTGTGACCGCAGACAGCACGCCGATGCTTGCAGATGCCTCCGAAGACGGTACATTTATATGTAATGTATATAAAGGGACGGTCGTGCAGGTAACCGAAACACGCTTCGGTTACGGCTATGTTTATCGCAAATCTGTTTCCATGGGCGGATGGATCAATCTGTCGGACCTGAAAAAAACGGATGCCGATTATGCGGAAGACAATATTACGGGCATTGAAATTTCACTGCCGGATAAACTCACTTATATCGTCGGCGAGGAGTCTTTTGACAAAACGGGCATGGTGGTCTGTGCCGTTTATGCGAACAATGACAGAATTGAAATCACGGATTACACATTGTATCTGCCTGTTTTTGACAGTATCGGTGCAAAAACCGTAACTGTATACTACAGATCCTTTGCAAGCGGAAGAAGTTTCACTTCCTCTTTTACTGTTTCTGTTGAAAAAGTGCCTGTAAAACGCCTGTCTGTGCAGGGCAATGCACAGACACAGTTTGTTGAGGGGCAATGCATTTCCCTTGCAGGACTTGCCGTTTGTGTACAGTATCTGGACGGCAGAATGGATCGCATTTTCACGTGGGATGAAATGAAAGACAATCCCGATTTTACCTTTGCCCTGGACGGACAACCGCTGGACGAAAGGGTGCTTTCTTTGGGAGAGCACACGGTAACGGTCGGCTATCTGTATCCCGAACACACAGTTTCTTACACAGTGACCGCCGTCGAAAAACAGCCCGCACAGTTGCAAATCCTGCAGCCGCCTTATAACAACACTTTTTACAGCGATACACGCAAACCAAATCTCAACGGACTTGTGTTGTCTTTGATTTACACGAACGGGGACACCGAAACGGCAGGGGCTGCGGATTGTGAAATGGTTTTCGATCCCGAAGCGGCAGTGCCGGGTAAAAATGAAATCATTGTTCGCTACAAAGGCATTGAAACAACGGTTGTGATGGAAATGATCGAACCGTCGCTTGTCGGCATTGAATTGACAGACCCCGGCAGAACGGTTTATATGCAGGGTGCCATTTTTGACGGAACAAATACGGTTGTGAACGGCATTTACGACAGCGGCAGCCGTGCGGAACTGAGTAACTGGGAAGTGTATTCTTTTGATACTTCGACCTGCGGTGAAAAGACCGTCGAACTGCGGTACGGTGACTATTCCGTAACCTATACCGTGTATGTGACCATGACGGGTTATCTCAACGGTGATGCAGATCTGGACGGGAAAATCACTTCTGCCGATGCCAGACTGATCCTTCGTTGCAGTGTCGGGCTTGAAACACTTGTCGGCAATGCCCTGTTTGCCGCCGACCGTGACGCAAGCGGTGCCATTGATGCGGGAGATGCAAGACTGACTTTGCGTGCCGCAGTCGGACTTGATCCGGTTTTTGTGCAAAATAATGATGAATAATCAATAAAGGAGTATATGAACATGAGCAACAACAAAAAGCAACCCGAAGATGAAAATATTCTTGTTCTGCACGATGAGCAGGGCAACAAGGAACGTTATGAAATCATTGATACGGTAAGTTATGATAACCGTGATTTCATCGTTCTGCTACCGCTGCCCGAAGTCGGGGAGCCGAATGAAGAAATGCTGTATGTCCTCGAAGTTGTTGAAGATCTTGACGATCCCGAATATGACAACTATATCGGCATTGAAGATGATGAAACCATTGATGCCGTTTTTGAAATTTTCAAAAAACAGTATTTTGAAGAAAACTAATCTTCGTTTTCGTATTTTTTAAACAATATTTTTGCAAATTGGCAATCGCCGCCGTCTACCCGGAAACAACAGGCTTTCATGTGGGAGACGGCGCTTTTTTTGTCGGGAAATGAGGTGATCATGCAAGTGTTGTGCAGATATCCCTCGCAACAGATGCGTAAATCCGTGGAACGCAGGTAAAAAGGACACTGAATATTGGCTTCTTCTGTTTTGTTAGACATTTTTCCTCCCTGTTTGCGGTTTTTCTTCCGCTTTTTTTTAAAAATACAGAATACTGACAAAAATATACAGTAAATCCTATTGACAAATACAGAAAAATGTATTATACTTGCATTGTGGATGATAATTGTACAGTATTCTGTGAATTACAACATGATAATATTACAGAATTCTGTAAAAGTCAAGGGGTTTTCTGAAAAAAACCTATTTTTGTGACAAAACGGAGAAAGCAATGGACGCAACCTATTTAAGAATTAAATCGCTTTGCGATGAACGCGGCATAAAGCTGTCGGTTCTGGCAAGTGAAATCGGTGTGCGCAGTTCTGTTTTTACGGAGCTGAAAATGGGACGCACCAAACAACTCAGTGCAAAGACTTTGCGTTCCATTGCCGCATATTTTGATATTTCCGTAGACAGTCTGATGCCCGCTCCGCAGGAGGAATCAATTGATACAATACGGGATGAGATTTTTCGCAAACGCCGCATGCTGTTTGATTTGTCAGCAAAAGCAAGTGCGGAAGAACTGGATACCATTTTGAAAGTTGTCAATGCGTTGATTGCACAACCGTAATAAAGTGTATAAGTATAAGGAGTAAAAGTTGAACGAAGTTATTATCCGCTTATTGCCCATGCCTGTCGGCGTTCGGGCATTCACCATTCCCGATTCGGAAGGGGATTATAATGTTTATCTGAATTGCCGTCTTTCTGCTGAACAACAACGACGCAGTCTGCGGCATGAACAGATGCATATTGCAAGAAATGATTTTTATAAAGAAGCAAGTGCCTGTGCTCTGGAGCAGAGCCTGGCTGCCGTGCTGTAAGCTGAAAACAGGGCAGTTGCACTTCATAAGGTTTCTGTGACCTTCTGCCTTATGAAGTGTGCTTTTGCCCGTTTTTTTAATTGCTTTTAAAGAAACAGTGTGATATAATAAGATATAATCAATCTGACAGAGTGTGATGTATGCGTTTTTTTCAGGTGCCTGACAGGGAAGTTTCTTCCGTTTTGGTTTCATGGTATAAAGAAAATGCCCGGGACTTGCCCTGGCGTAAAGATGTGACACCTTACCGTGTGTGGGTGTCCGAAATTATGTTGCAACAGACCCGGGTGGAAGCTGTAAAACCTTATTTTACCCGTTTTTTGCACGCCTTGCCCGATGTGCACAGTCTTGCTTGTGCCGATGATGATTTTTTGCACAAACTCTGGGAAGGTTTAGGCTATTACAGCCGTGTCCGTAATATGAAAAAATGTGCCGTTCGTCTGGTTGAAGAATTTGGCGGCAACCTGCCTGATGATCCGCAGGTGCTGAAAACCTTGCCGGGAATCGGCAGTTATACTGCGGGTGCCATTGCATCTATTGCGTTCGGTGTGCCTGCTCCTGCAGTGGACGGTAATGTGCTGCGCGTGCTGTCAAGGCTTTGCGACAGCCATGCCGATATCGCACAGAGTGCCGTCAAAAAACAAGCCGAGGCAACGGTCATGCAAATGATCCCAAAGACGGATGTTTCCGCATTTACACAATCCTTGTTCGAACTCGGGGCGACGATTTGTTTACCGGGGGGCGACATGAAATGCGAAATCTGTCCCATTTCGAGCCGATGCCTTGCAAAACACAATGGCACTGCTGCGATCCTTCCGTATCATTCCGCCAAGCCCGAACGCAAAAAAGAACTGCATACGGTGTTTTTGCTTCGTGAAAACGGCAGATTTATTTTAAATAAACGTCCCGAAAAAGGTTTGCTTGCAGGCTTGTGGGAGTTCCCGAACGAAATCGGCCATCTGGATGAAAAGCAAGCGATTGAATTTGCCCGCAATCTCGGGTTTGAACCGCTTCGCGTGCGTGCCTTGCCCGCGGCTGTTCATATCTTCACACACAAAGAGTGGCACATGATCGGCTATCTGCTCGACGGTACAACGGAAAATCCCGCTTGTGTCACCGCCGATGCAAAAGAGTTGCAAAGTGTTTATGCCTTGCCGTCGGCTTTTGCTGTATACCGCGATATTGCCCTCGGGGAACAGACTATATAAAATCAATTTTCATACAAACAGAATCGGAGAGGAGTGTTTTTCCTTGAAAGAAAAAGAACGTCCCGTTATTAAAATTTTACCTGCCATCACCGTTGCATGTGCGGTGCTGTCGCTGTTTGCGGTGGCATTTGAATTCGGTTTCGATGAGAATATCGGTATTTTCCTGCGTATGAGTCCCGACTTTTTTGCAGGCGGCTTTTTGCTTGTGCTGCGTCTGATTGCATTGGCAGTACCGCTGTCGATGCTCATTATGGCAATTCTCGTACGCAAGTCGGATGCAAGGCTGATGCTGCTGACCCCCGCTTTGATGCTTGTGTATGCGTTTGACCAACTGCTGTATTTCATCCGTGCCGAACTGTTTGTCGGCACAACCGCCATCCTGTGGGTGGTCTGCCGTGTGGTATTGCCGCTGGCATTTCTTATTGTATTATTCCTGACTCTTACAGGCAAAATCAAAAAACCCTTTGCCGCCGCATTCACAAGTGTAGGTGCCTTGCTTGTGAGTGTTTCCGTGCGTGTGGTTTGTGCCGTGATCGACCGCAGTGTCACAAGCGAAGTTCTGCCTGAAGCGTTTTTCTATCTCGGTATGGCTGCCTTTGTGATGTCGTTGGAATTCCCGCTGATTGAGCGTGCCGCCCAACACCGTGTGTTTGCAGGCACGCCCGATCAGTTCTGCCCCGAATGGGAGGACGGCGACATCCCCGAAGAACTGTGCGAATATGAAGACATTACCGCCTGTGTCATCATTTCCGTGATGACGTTCGGTATTTATCAGTTGGTCTGGCTTTCCCGCCTTTGCAAAAAGATCCGTCTGCTTGCCGCAGAAGACAAAAAGTGCGGCAAAGAAGTTGCCAAAATTGCACTTGTACCGTTTTATATTCTTTATTGGATGCGTTCACGCGGCAAAAAGATTGCCGAAAATGCCAAAAAACTCAACATCAACCTGCCCGACAACGGTGCTTTTTATGTGCTGTTCACCCTGTGCGGTCTTTCGGTTTTTGCCGTTGCCATGATGCAGAAAGACTTCAACCGCATTGCCCGCAGACTCGAACAGACCGTGTCCGCCGCCGCTTTGCAGAATGAAGAAGACCGCAAACAGGCAAAGGAAACATCCGTTAAGGTCAATGCCGAACAGCCCGAACAGGCAAAGCAGGAGGAAAAGGAAGACAAGATCGACACCGTCACCCTCCTGCAGGCACTCAAGCAACTGCGCGCAATGGGCATCCTGACCGACGAAGAATTCAAAGACAAAAAGCAGCAGGTGCTCAATCAGTTTTAATAGCAACACAAAACCGCCCCGGTTTGAAAATCAGGGCGGTTGATTTTTTTGCAGTGAATTCAGATCATCCAGATCGGCACGATGAAATTATCCGAATCGATCGCGGATAATGTCGGGCGCATGCAAAGAACGGCACCTTTGCCACGCGGCAAGGTTGCTTTGGTTAGCAGATCGAATGCGCCGACAAGCTCACTGCCGGGATTTGCAGAACGTTTGATCTCCAGCGGATGCAATTGACCGTCACTTTCTATGACCATATCAATTTCATTGTTCGATTTGTCGCGATAATACCACAGCAGACACTCTTTTGCATTGTTGTGATAGGTTTTCAGAAGCTCCGAAACAACATAATTTTCAAGAATTGCACCGTTGATGGCGCCGTTTGCAAGAATTTCCGCTGACGAATAGCGGGTCAGATAGGCAACAAGCCCCGTGTCAAAAAAATACATTTTCGGCGTTTTGACCGTGCGCTTGAGCAGGTTGTTGGAATACGGGCGCAGAAAAAAGATAACATCCGATTTTTCAAGCACCTGCAGCCATCGTTTTGCAGTGTCATCCGATACGCCGACATCCTGTGCAATATCGTGCACGTTCAGCATCTGTCCTGCACGGCAGGCGGCCGCACGGACAAAATCACGGAACAGCAGCGAATCCGAAACCTGCACCTGTTCTTTCACATCACGGTCAATGTAAGTTTGCAGATAGCCTGAATAGAATACATCGCGGTCTGTGAATTTACCGCTGACAAGACCCGGCATGGAGCCTTGCCAGATGCGCTCATAAATTCCCGTAATGTCAGCAGGGGCATTTGTTTTCTGTCGTTGTGCCAGTGCCGCAAGGTCAAGGGTGAACGGCTCGCAGTTGCCGCTGCCGTATATTTCATGCTGTGAAAGCCCATGCATGTGCAGAATGGCGA
Organism: Acutalibacteraceae bacterium; assembly: GCA_045605525.1. GTDB lineage: Bacteria > Bacillota > Clostridia > Oscillospirales > Acutalibacteraceae > RUG806. The sequence continues at coordinate 34,914 of JAZUQC010000101.1, read as the reverse complement.
CCCTGCCTGCAAGGGATTCCTGCGCCAGTTCCATGAGCTTGAATGCCTGCGATCCGGTCAGCCAGTAGGTGCCGGGGGCTGCACCCTTGTCGATTTCCATTTTGATATAAGAAAACAGCTCGGGGGCATATTGCACCTCGTCAATCATGATCGGGGTGGGGTGCAACTGCAAAAACATGGCGGGATCCCGCTTTGCAAGTCCTCGTTCTTCAAGGTCATCCAATGTCACATACGCACGGTCAGCATCTGCAAGCTGTCGCAGAACGGTGGTTTTGCCGACCTGCCGCGGCCCGGTGATCAGAATGCAGGCATACTCTTTTGACAGTGTAATGATTTTATCCTCGATATCCCGTTTGATATAGGTCATCCATATCACCTCTCACTATGACTAAAATACGATACAATCTTATTTTAGTCACAAAAACAACCATTGTCAAGACTAAAATACGATGCAATCTTATTTTAGCCAAAATTTGTGTTGTGTATTCATGTTATAATGCAGGCTTTTGTTAAAAATAAAACTTTTCAATCTTCCTCTTACAGAATGCAAGGCAGTGTGCTACAATAAAAGCACCACACTAAAATTTAATACTGTTCCGTAAAATAGGTCGTGTTTTTATCTTCCGGTAAAAGCACTGGCTTCTTATTTCTTTGCCTGTTTTATGGAATAGAATTTTAGTGTGGTAGCTAATCGAAGTCTGTGTTTTTCGTGTGTGCACAACTTTGGTTAGCACACACTTTTTTTATTTGTGGAATTAAAAAAGTGGAGGACAAAAGGAAAGGAGAAAAATCCACAAAAAGCTTTACTTGTTCTCATTGACAAAAAATATAAAATATTGTAAAATGTGTCTTGCGACACATCTGAATATTCAAGCCATGATAGGTGCATTTTATATTGGTAAAATGCACCAACCTCTCTTTGCACCTATATGGCGTAAAAGATGTGTCGCAGCATTCGAGGCTGTGCATTTTCAGTGCGTAGCTTCGGCTGCGCACTTTTTTATTTTAAGGAGGATGTAAAAAAATGAAAAACACGATGAAGAAAATGTTGTCGCTGTTGCTTGTTGTGGTGATGTTTTTAGGTGGTGTGTGTATACCTGATGCAATCAACCTCAATACGGTCAATGCAGCAGAGACAGAAAGTTTTGCCGTGGGCGATGTTATTGAATTCGGTTCATATCCGCAAACTGAAGTTACTGATTCAGCTTATGAAGGAAAAACAGTTGAATATAATAATAAAATATTTGCTGTTGAACCAATTAAATGGCGAGTTCTCCGTATTGTGGATGGAAATGCACTGCTGTTAACAGATAAGATTATTGAAGGTCAACCTTTTAATAGCACAAGCGCAACTGTAGACGGACATAAGGCGAATGAATACCATTATTCATCTCTTCGCAAGTGGGTTACGGAGGACTTCTTTAATACAGCTTTTTCACCAAATGAACAAACTGCAATAGAGACAACGCAATTAGAGTCTTCTGCTGATAAAATATTTATGCTTTCAAAATCAGAAGCTGATTCTTACGCAAAGAATTATTTTTCAACAACAGCAACTGATTATGCTTATGCAAACGGATTTGTTGCTCAATCAAGTACCGAACTTTGCAATCAATGGTGGACACGAACGGCACATACCCAGTCCTATGCAGTTTATTATGTGCAAATCAGATGGGGAACATGGACGACTTATTACAATTGGTATGATGATACAATTCCGTACCCAAAGGGGGTTCGGCCTGCTATTTATATTGATCTTGATGCATTTTCACAACTGCAGAATAATGTATGTTCTGATGGTCACGATTGGGATATCTCCGCAGATGGAAATTTCTTTATTTGTTCCAATTGCAAACAAAAACAATCTGTTTCTCCGGTATCAGGATATACATTTGGCAAAGATTCCTTTTCTTTCAAAAATATAGATGTCGGGGATTATGATATTTCGTATTCTGCTTATCGCGATCATTTGTTACCGGCAATGAAAGTTGATGTGTTGTCTTTGATTGCGAATGGTGTTGTCCGATTTGTAAATTATATTAAACGCGGAGATACATACGGTGGTGCCTGTTTTGGTATTGCTGCAATGAATGCTTCATTGTTTTCAAATATTCAGTCAAGTTCTTATGGTGCAAATACGGTAAGCGAGTTGAGTATTGCCGGTGTCAATCAATTATCACCTAATAATGCCACAAAATTAAAAGACAGTATCAATATTATGTGGACTGCTCAAAGTTTCTCTCCTGTATTTTTCTTTCAATCAATACAGGAAAGTGTAGGAAATAAAAGAAAACAACTTGTTAATATTGCAAAATCATTATCTGCCGGTGATTATCTTCCTGTTGTTAACTTTGAATATTCGGCAGGGGTTCATGCAGTAAATATCATTGGGATTATGCCTGATGATTTTGCTGCTAATTACTATGTGATTACTGTTTATGACAGTAATAATTCACAATATCCAAATATGTTTCTGATATCAAAAGATTTTTCATCAGGAACTTTCAGAGAATATTCAGCAAATCAAAATAAATATGTTAACTATAATCTCAAAGATATTAAATTGTTTATTACCTCGAAAGCATTCAGTATTGATTATTTTGCTCCCGGTTTGAGGGATTGTAATTTATGTTACAATAATTCACTTGCTAATCGTGTTGGAAGTTCAAGTGTGCAATTAAATGATAATGTTGATCTTGAGTATTTCAATGAAAACTATATAAACTATGCGATTTTATCTGATGCACAATTGACTTTGACTGATGCTGACGGTGGATATTTCACGATTCTGAACGGTGAAATTGTATCAACAAATTTGGAAACGATATATGTTATTCCTATTGTTGGATCCAATTTGACAAGAGAGACCGTGCCTTACAATGGTTCAGAGTATACAGTAACATCTGATGAGGACTATTACATCCACATGAATTATAATCACCAAAACACAGCATTGTATTGTGAAAACGGCGGTGAATTAAAGGGGACAATTGCTGAAACAATTCAGTTTACTCCCAAATGCAGTGAAAGCACATATGATATTTCTTACTATGCTGCTGATTTGTTCACCAATTCCGATGTAATAGGTTGTATTTTCAACGGAACCGGTTCAAACTTTGCGGCAAATCTGACAAGCGACGGAATCATCGTTGAAGATGCAGATTTTGAATCATTAGGTTTTTCAGTGCGGCATGATGACGAGGGGTATACCATTGAAGATATTGCTTTGGAAAAAGACTCAGCAATTCAAAATATCACAATTAGCTATACTGATAATGAAATTATGTTAGAGTACGAAAAAGAATCTTCGGAACCGGATGTTCCCACTGAACCCGAGGAACCCATCGAACCGGATGTACCCACCGACCCCGAAACACCTGATGACCCGTCGGACGACACCACCGATTGCTCTTGCCTGTGCCACAGTAAGAACAGTTTTATGCAATTCATTTACACAATTCTGCGATTCTTGTGGCAGCTGTTCGGCATGAACATGGACTGTGCCTGCGGTGCAAAGCATTTTGATTCTTATTTCTTCGGATAAATCCAATTTTCCCGTTGCTCCGGCAACGGGATTTTTGTTTTTATACCTCTTGATTTTTATTGCCAATATCTGTATAATATATTAGTTAAATTATATCCTATTTTAAGGAGTGTTTTATTATGCATTGGTCTGAAGAAATTGCAAGAGAACTCATTCGCAGAAAGCCCGATAAGGAAGAATATGTCTGTGCGGCAGGTATTTCTCCGTCCGGCTCCATTCATATCGGTAACTTCCGTGACGTTGCAACGGCTCTGCTTGTTACAAGAGCACTGCGCAAGCTCGGCAAAAAGGCAAGACTTCTGTTCTCATGGGACGAGTTTGACCGCATGAGAAAGGTGCCCGTCAATGTTGCCGCAATCACCGAGGGCTTCGATAAATACATCGGCTATCCTTATGTGGACGTGCCCAACCCCTATGATGACGGTTTTCCGACCTATGCCGACCATTTTGAAGACGAATTCATGGTTTCCATGGAAAAATTCGGCATCACCATGGACTATCGCCGTCAGGCTGAAATGTACAGAAGCGGCAAGTATGTTGAACACATTCTGACGGCTCTGAAAAAGCGTGGCGAAATCTTTGATATCCTCGATTCCCACCGCACACAGACCGCGGCTGAGGGTGAAAGAGAAGCCTATTATCCCGTTTCCATCTACTGCCCCGAATGTAAGCGTGACACCACCAAGATTCTTTCTTTGAGTGACGATTGCACCGTTGCACAGTATGAATGTGCCTGCGGCCATTGCGGCAGTTTTGATTTTACCAAGGATTTTAACTGCAAACTTGCATGGAAGATTGACTGGCCGATGCGTTGGATGTATGAAGGCGTTGACTTTGAACCCGGCGGAAAAGACCACGCATCCCCCCACGGCTCTTATGATACAAGTAAAGACATTTCCCGTGCTATTTTCGGCTATGAACCGCCCATGTTCCAAGGATATGAGTTCATCGGCATCAAGGGGTCCACGGGTAAGATGAGCGGCTCGAGCGGTCTGAACCTGACCCCCGACACCCTTCTTAAACTCTATCAGCCCGAAGTCATTTTGTGGCTGTATGCCAAAACCGAACCCCTCAAGGCTTTCGACTTCTGCTTCGACGACGGTATCCTGCGTCAGTATTTTGAATTTGATAAGATGCTGGGCGAAGTTGCAAACGGCACCGCAAACGAATACACGCAGTCCGTTATGGACTTTGCAAAGGTCGAAGGCAGGGAAGTCAAACCCGTTCCCATGGGACTGCTTGTGCAGTTGGGCAGCGTTGTTGATTTCAATGTTCCCATGCTCGAAGTTGTGTTCGACAAGATCGGCACACCCTATAAGTATGATGATTTTGCAGACCGCCTTGAAAGAGCAAAATTCTGGCTTGAACAGTGTGCCCCCGAAAGTGTCAACCGTCTGCGTGTGACCCGCAACTGGGATCTTTACGAAACCCTTTCCGATGTGGAAAAGAAAGAAATCGAGCTGCTTCGTGCCTATATTCAGGCAGGCGGCTACAATCTTGACGAACTGCAGACGGCTATTTATGCCATCCCCGGTGAAGCAAGAGGCGAAGATCTCGACAAAAAGGCTCTTAAAGAAGCACAGGGCAAGTTCTTCAAGAACGTCTACCGTCTGCTGATCGACAAAGAGCAGGGCCCGCGTCTGTATCTGTTCCTGTTTGCCATTGATTCCGAAAAGTATCTCGGACTTCTTGATTTCTCCACCCCCAAAACGGAAGCGGAGCTGTATGTCCCCGTTGAAGAACCTGTGGTTGAAGAAAAACCCGCAAAGGTTTACGGTGATCCCGATCCCGTTCAGCCTATCAAGGAAGAAATCGACATTGATTACTTCGGCAATATCGACCTGCGTGTGTGCCAAATCGTCAAGGCACAGGAAATCCGCAAGTCCCACAATTGCCTGAAACTGACCCTCCATGACGGTCTTGATGAACGCGTGATCGTTTCGAGCATCAAGCATGACTACACCTGCGAAGAGCTTGTCGGCAAAAAGATCATCGTCATTGCAAACCTCAAGCCTGCCCGTTTCAGCGGTGTGCAGTCCAACGGTATGCTGCTTGCAGCCACCAACAATGCATGCGGCTGTCAGGTCATTTTCGTGGATGATTGCGTTCCCGTCGGTACGCAGATTAAATAAGCATTTATCAGCACATAATCTATAAAGAAAAGGAGCTTGATAGTATGCAACGTTCTAAATTAGGCAAACGCACATGGTTTAATCTGATTCTGTTCGGCACCGCCGGGCAGATCGCATGGAATGTGGAAAACATGGTTTTCAATACATTCCTTTACAACTCCATTTACGGCAATGTGACGGATCAGGCAGCCATTGACAATGCCATTCCGTTCAGCACCGCCATCAGCAACATGGTAGCCTTGAGTGCTGTTGCCGCTTTCGTTTCCACCCTTTTGCTCGGCACCTTGAGCGACCGCATGAACCGCCGCAAGATCTTCCTTTCGGCAGGATACATTGCATGGGGTATTGTGACTGCCTGCTTCGGTTTTATTTCACTTGAAAACACAGCCGCCATTCTGCAGTCATCCGATATGCTTCGTGTGTTGACCGTAACGGTATGGACGGTCATTATCATGGACGTCATTATGACCTTCATGGGCTCTTTGAGCAATGATGCGAGCTTCAATGCATGGGTCACCGACGTTACGGACGAGTCAAATCGCCCTGTCACCGAATCCGTTCTTGCCGTGCTTCCGCTTGCCGCTACGGGCATCGTAATGGGATTGATGGCTGTTGTCGGTAAAATCGGCTACTCCACGTTCTTCCTCATTCTCGGTGCATCGGTTACGCTTTGCGGTGTAATCGGACTGTTCAGTCTGAACGAATCCAGAAGCGGCATCCGTCAGGTCAACGGCAATTATTGGGCGGATGTTATTTACGGTTTCCGTCCGTCTGTTGTGAAACAGCATAAAGATTTGTATCTTTCCTTTGCCGCTGTCTGTATTTTTAATATCAGCGTGCAGGTCTGGTTCCCGTATCTGTTCATTTATCTGGAACATGTCATTCTGAAAAACACACCGGAGCTGCTCGGTGTAAAGACCATTATCGGTGCAGTCATTGCATTGGCGATTATCATTCCCGGTATTTTGATTCTGCTTACCAAACAGGCAAAAATCGGCAGAACCAAGGTATTCCTGATTGCCTCTGTCGGTTTTGTGGTCGGATTGTTCCTTGTGTTTGCATTTGGCAGAGATGTCGGCAGTACGCTACCTGCCATTGCTCCCGCACTGGTCGGCTACGCGGTATTGACGATTCTTCTGAATGCAACCGTGCGCGACTATACCCCCGAAGACAAGGTCGGTCAGTTCCAGGGTATCCGCATGGTGTTCTATGTGTTGATTCCCATGGTGGTCGGCCCCTATATCGGCGATCTTGCCATATCCAACTCCACAAGAACCTATCTCAATGAATTCAATGTTGAAACGCCGCTGCCGACGGAAACGATGTTCCTGGCTGCAGCCTTGATTGCTGTATTTGTGTTTGTTCCGGTTCTCTTGTTGTGGAGAAGATCAAAAAGCAAGCAACTTGCTGACAATGCTTGACAAATGCTCCAAATTTGTGTAAAATACAAATGTAATAAAGTGTTGCAAAAAAAGGAGGTTCTTTGTATGTCCAAAAAATTATCACGTATTACTTCGGTGCTTCTTGCTGTTCTGCTGGTGTGTGCAACTGTTATTCCTGCTTTTGCTGCCGGATCAGAAACAATTTTCAAACCCAAACTTGCCGTTAAGGTGGAAGCCGATGCAGATTCTTACGGTATTGATGATGAAATTACGTTCACCATCACCGTAACCAATATCGGCCGAGTGGATGCAGAGCGTGTTTATGTGGAAACCAAGAGCCACAAGCATCTGGATCTGGACGATGATCAGAAGTATATTGTTGTCGGTCCTCTTGCATCCGGAGAAAGCAAGACTGTTGAACTGTATGGCCGATATTCGGACGGAAGCAATGTCACATTGATTTCCCGTTTGTTCCAGAAAGTAATGCGCCCGCTCTATGAGTTTATTTTCACCATGTATGCAACCGTGTTGACCCCCATGCTCAATGCTTCCAATACAAGTTATTGCGAAATCAATTTCTATGATGCGTATGAAAATATTGACAAGAATTACGGTGTTCTTGTCTTTGCAAAATACGGCAACATGCCCGGTGAAGTTGTTTCAACCGAACCTGCTACCAAAACTCCTGCAACAGAGCCTGACAACGGTTTTGAAGAAGTTGTTACCGATCCCGAAGTGACCGATAACTTCCAGGAAGTTCCCGATTACAACAACTGATTCGCCACATAAAAACAGCGATTAGGCGGACACACATGGGATTAACCCCTAGTGTGTCCGCCTTTTGTGTCGCTGTTTTTTTTCTGTATGAAGTTACTTTATGACGGCCATTCGGTTTCAAGGCCTACACTGTAGCGAAGAATAAATCTTGCATCATTCGCAGTAATGGTATGGTTGTTATCCACATTGGCCGCTATAAATGCATTGCCGGTGAGTTCTTCAAGTCCCACACTTGCACGCAGTGCCAATCTTGCATCTCCGGCCGTAATGCTGCCGTCCATGTCGATATCCCCCTTGAGAGCATTTGCAAGTCTCGGAATGTCTTCATCTTTGGTTCTTCCGCAGGTCGTGCAGGTATATCTGCGTGTGCCCTCGGCAAACATGGAAGGCGGAATTGCAACGAAGCCTTCGTCCCATGCGTGATTTTCCGTTGCGGGGATCACCTGACCGGGGGTTATCACATGGTCGCAGGCTGTGCAACACAGATCACCTGTATAGCCGTTGTGTCCGCAGGTTTCTTCCTTGGCATTACGCAGTTCGGTTTCACCTGCATGCACGGTGTTTTCGGTTTCGTGTGTTTCTTGCTTTGTGTCACCGCAGACCGTGCAGGTGTAGGTATAAACCAGAATGCCGGTGCAAACGTCGGAATTCTCGGGCACAGCCTCACCCCATGTGTGATTTCCCGTTGCAGGAATCACTTCGCCTTCTTCCAGCACTTCTCCGCAATCGCGGCAGAGTGTGTCCCGCTTTTTGCCGGGAGTTCCGCAGGTTGGGTTTATCCTTTCCGAAAAGTCGATGTAGCCCGTGTGTCTTTCGGGGTCCACCTCAAAGGTTTCATAATATGCAAGGCAGGATTTGCAGATGTGTCTTGTGCATCCTTCCGTTATGCAATCACCTTTGGTTATGGTTTTGTCAAAATAATCCGTATGATCGCAATGGTTGATGGTTGTGCGATAAATATATTCTCTGTTAATCAGGTCAATCTGCATAATGCCGTATTGATAGGCAAAACCTGCTATGGAATAAAATGTTTCACCTTGGTGTGTCATAACGGGTGTATAAAGACGTTGTGTGTTTTTTGTTGCAGGGTCAAATCTGTAAATTGAATCGGAAAGGCTGTAATACAGATATTGCGTGTCTGCGGCAAGGCAGGCATAATTGCCGACCATGTAATAGCCGTCAGCAGAAGTATACCATGTGTCACTCACGTCAGCCAGTACCGCCTTGTCGGAATCTCTGCACAGCTTTTGGGTATCGTTATCTATGTAATATATTTCGTTATCAAGAAGTTGAAATGCCGTAAAGGAATGCTGCCAATAGGCGTTGTCATATTTTGTGTTGTCGGGGGTGGTGTTAAAATCGTTTGCATTGTGGCTTGTGTCGTAATCATCCGAAATACCGTTTTTGAGTGCCTGTGTGGACAAAAGGAAGTTGTAATGATAAACCTGCCCTGCAACATCGGGCGTCGGGTCATCCCATGTAACGTCCACATGATAGGCTTCGTCGTCTATGTAAACAATGTTCCATGCGTGGTTGAGCTGCTTGGATATGCACATTTCACTGCGGATGCCGACCCTGCCGAGCAAATAGATGTAAGCCGCGGCATACCCTTGGCAAACAGGTGCTTTGCCGACCAATGCACCGTACATGGTTGCTGTGTCAAGATATGTGCCGTATACATCGCCGTATTCGCAATGCAGTGCAAGACGGTCATGCAAGAGCAAGGCTTTTTGCACATCGGTCAGGTTATTGTTGTCAATAATGCCGTAAAGCAGGGTATCCGCTTCACGTTCACATTCATACATTTTATATGCATACTCATCGGGCTTGCAATTGTATGTGAAACTGAGCTGGAAAATCAGATTGTTGCTTGTGTAGTAACTTGCCTGTACATGTTCAAAATGAAATGCTTCTGGGATTTCATTGGTGATGATCGTTGCCAGCAGATTTATATTTTCCTGTGTTGCAGGAATCCGTAGAGATGAATTGTTCGGGAGTTGCACAAGCAGGGTATAATTCATAATATATGCCCGTAATTCAGCCGTCATTGCTTCAATATCAAAACTGCCGGTATAATCAAGCACACTGCGGCTGTCAGCGGGGCTTGCAAAAAAGGTAAGGGGGGGCCGATTGCAAAGTTCCCGTTGTCGGTTGCATTGCCTGCACGGTGGTGCAGAACACAGAAACGAACAGCAATGCCGAAAGCAGAATACTGACCGCCTTTTTGAACAATCTTGTTTTATGCATAAAAGCATCTCCTCTTTACTTATTTGTTTTCATTATATCATACATTTTTCTGAATTTCCACATAAAAAAAGAAGCTGCAAAAACCAAATTTTCACAGCTTCCGTTTTTTTATGCTTCTTGCAATTGCAAGTGATTCTTTTTGAGTTTGTGTGCGGCATACAGGTAAAATGCCGTCTGTGCAAAAAATGTCAGTGCCCATGAAACAGGATAAGACCAATACAGCATCGTAAGTGTCTTGTTCAGCGGCAGAATCAAAAACACCCACAAAAGGCGGCTTCCGCATGCACCGAGCAGGGAAATGACCATTGGTTCAATGCTTTTTCCCATGCCGCGCACCTGTCCTGCGGTGACATCCATCAGCGAACAGAAGAAGTAGAACGGCAGAATCAGTGTCAGGCGGTCTGCACCGATGGCAATAACGTCCGCTTCATCCGAAAACATACCAACAATGGGAACTCTGAACAAAAAGGCGATGGCACTCAACAGTGCGGCGGCAATGAATGCGGTTGAAAGACAGTAGCGGAACACTTTGGGAACATTTTCGTATTTTTTAGCACCGATATTTTGCGAGGTGAAATTCATTGCTGTCTGTGCAACGGCATTCGTGCAGGTGAAAATATAGCCATCCACATTGGAGCCTGCGGCAATGCCCGCCATGGCAACCGTGCCGAAAGAATTGACCGTAGACTGAATAATAACATTGGAAATCGAAAACAGTGCACTCTGCACCCCTGCGGGCAGACCGATGCGGATAATTTCAAACAGTGCGCGTTTGTGAAAACGCAGTTTATTTATTTGCAGTCTGCATGCATTATCAAGGTGCACAAGTCGCCACACAATGCAGATTGCCGACAGGTATTGTGCCGTAATGGTAGCAATGGCAACGCCGGCCACATCCATGTGGAACACAATCACAAGAAGCAGATTCAAGCCCACATTGACAAGTCCCGTCAAGCCTAATATCACAAGCGGTCTTTTTGTGTCGCCTGTGGCTCGCACAACGGAGGCACCGAAGTTATAAAGCAGGGAACCGGGAGCACCCAAAAAGTAGATCTGCAGATACAGTGTTGCCTGGTCAAGCACATCGTCGGGCGCATTCATCAGAATCAGCATTTCTCTGGAGAAGAAAAAGCCGATTGCGGCAACGAAAAAGCCTGCACACAAGCTGATGCACATGGCGGTGTGGGTACATTGGTGGATTTTTTCATCGTCCTGTGCCCCGATGTAGCGGGCAACCATAACGCCTGACCCCATGGAAAGACCGATGAAGACATTCAATATAAGGTTAATTAGCGACCCCGTTGAGCCGACTGCCGCCAAGGCGGTTTCGCCTGCAAATTTGCCGACAACAACCACGTCCGCCGTGTTATAAAGCAGTTGCAACAGCCCCGTGAAAACCATCGGAATGGCAAAAATGAAAATCTTTTTCAGAAACGGCCCGGTGGTCATGTCAAGTTCATATCGTTTTTGCATCTTTCTCCGCCTTTCCTCAATTTTTCATTTTAATATTAGTACGATTGCATCGGATAGTCAATATGCAAAAAGCAAAAAACCGTCCATTCGGACGGTTTCGTTTGTGTCGGCGACGACCTATTTTCCCGGGCAGCTTCCCGCCAAGTATTTTCGGCACAGTTGAGCTTAACTACCGTGTTCGGGATGGGAACGGGTGGAACCTCAATGTTATAGACACCGACTGTGAGAAGGTGTTTTCCTCTCAACGCTTTGGCATTATAGCACGCAGAAAAGCAATTGTCAAGCCCTTTTTTGAAATAATTTGAAAAAATTCTCAATCGACCTCGCAATGGTCTATTGCGAAGGTCAGAAGGATGTTGATGAGCTCATTGCGGGAACGGTTCGTAATTGTTGCAAGTTCCTGTAGCCAGTCAACGGTTTCATCTTTTATCCGTACAGAGAAGGTTTTGTATCCGTCTTCTCCTTTTACCGCTTTTTTTATAATGAGTTTTTCATCCAAGAAAATCACCTCATTACTATTATGTCTTGACAATGGTTGTAAATATATGTTATATTTTATAACACAAAATATGTTAAAGGAGATTTTTGTATGTCAATCTGTGAAAAATGCGGTACGGAATTTGAAGCTGAAAAATGCCCGAACTGCGAAACTGTTGAAGAAAGCAAGCAACCTGTTGCGACAGTGCCCGAAAAGCAATCTGCCTCGAAAAAGAAAAAGGGTATGATGATTGGTGTTGCTGTCGCGATTGCCGTTTTTGTCTTGGTTGTTCTTCTTGTTGCTACAGGTAAAAAAGATAAAGTGCAGAAGTATACGGTTTTTATCAAAGACAATGCAGCATATTATCTTGATTCTGATAAAAAACAGCCGATTTTGATTGCTGAAAATATTTATGAAAATGAAGAAGATGTCACCTCTACTTATTCAAGCAGTTGTGCGTTTAAGTTTGTTGCAAACAATAAAATAATATTTTATCCGCAGAGAATTGAATTCGGCGATAATGACAATGAAGATGTTTTTGCCTTATATTATAAACGGCTGAATAAACCGAAAAAGGAGCCTGTTAAAATTGCGGAAGGTATCGTACAATATTCTGCTTCTGCTGACGGCAAAAATGTTATATGTCTTGATAATAAAGGGAATCTTTATCACTATAACATGAAAGACAGAAACAGAATGCAGACCGATGTTGCAAAATTCTGGGTTGCGGATGATTTTGAGTTGTTTATGTGGCTGTCGAAAAACGGAGAATTGTATAGTCAGCGATTCAACGAAAAAGCAGAACATATCGACGGTGCTGTTTCATATATTCCAAAATTGAATGCAGACCTGTCGGAAATATATTACTATAAAGACAAAACAGATTCGCTTTGGGTGAAAAGAAGTGGTGTCGATAAAGTAAAAATTGCGGAAGATGTAATATCGTATTCATTGTTATTTACCGATATTGGGGTGTATTTCATTAAAGATGAACCTGTCGAATACGAAACATTGTATGATTTTATCGATGATCCGTTGTATTATAAAAAAAATGATGAAGAGTTGTTGAAAAAGAAAGATGATTCCAACGCAAAAAAATGGAATGAAATGCTTTACAGACTGTGGACACGTGAGGAATTGCAAAGCAGGGAATGTGACTTTATACAGCCGGTAATATTGTATTATTTTAACGGCGAAAAGGTGACGAAGGTTTGTTCATATTCTGACATAGTTGCACAAACGGATAACTCACTACTCATAAAAACATTTAAATACAATACAATCAAAGCACCTGATATTGAGGTCTTTGTGAATGAAATTGATAAAATTGAAAAGTTTAGAGATAAAGTTGAAAATAAAAATCAGGAGCTGCATCAGACTACATTTTCAAATTATGACTACTTTGATGAGTTTGAGCAGAAAATTAAAGATGCGTATGAAAACACAGTTGCATGGTATCTGATTAAAGACGGAGAATATTATGAAATTGTTCCGCAGAAAGAAGTTGACGGAAATGTTATGTTTTTCTCCCCGGAAGAAGATCAATTGTTTTATTATACGGATCTGAATATTGACGGTGAAAAATATGAAGCAGAACTTCGGGTACTTACGTTGGCGGAGAATACAATTGTAAGTGATGACATATATGAGTCGAAAGTGGAATACTTTAACTACACATTTGATGAATTCGGCAGATTGATTTATCTGAAAAATTTCAGAGAATGGGATTCCAAGGAATGCTATGATCTGTATATGGATAAAAAACTGGTTGCATATGATGTTGATGAGTATGAAGTTCTCGCTGATGGAAGCATTATCTGTTACAGTCCGTCCAATGAAGAAGTTTTTCTTTATGACAAGGGGGAAAGTGTGAAAATTGCAGATGATATTGATGATGTTTTTTGCAAAAATGTGAATGTAATATATTACCTGACCAATGAAGATGAACTTTATTCTTATGCAAAAGGGGAAACTGCTCGACTTGAAAATGATGTTGACAGAGTGCTTCAATTTGATTCAAACAGAAAATATATGTATGTAAGCGGAACTTCTGCAAATTAAATAAGTAAGGCCCCACGGCGGTTTGCAAAAAAAACTGCCATGGGGCTTTTCTTATGTGAATTGTTTTACCTGTCTGCATTGCCTTGTTTTCTTGCTTTCATCAGGCGGATACGGTAGGGGATTTCGCCGAGGATGCCGCCGACGATCATGATAAAGCGGTTGCTTTTTCTGCGAAGTGCCTTGAGTGCTTTGATGTCTTCTTCGCTGACGGTGTGGGGCTTGGGCGGTGTGCCGTCGTCGAGGACAATCGCCTGTGTCAGGCAGATGCCGTTTTCGGACGAAGCCTGCATTCTGACATAGAGGAAATTCTCTGCCCCATCAATGGAATCAAGGTCGAGGGTGAATGTGCCGTTTTCTTGGATGGCATCGAACTTTTCTTCTTTGATGACCTTGCCGTCTGCGATAAACAGAATACGGTCAAAATCAGTGGCAGATACGGTGATGGTATGGTTTTTTGTTTCGATTCTGTCGAACAGCGGCACGGGGGAGGGGTCGTTGCGCTTGTCCATGTCCTGTTCGGGGCCGAAGGTTTCATCGGCACGGATCATTCTTGTGACACACAGGGAAGTGCCCGTTTGTATGGCGGTCTTCACGCTGTCGAGAGTCAGGTCGGGCATGAAGAAATAACAGAACGAGGAATCCACATCGCGTTCAATGTGCATATCGCCGTTGCTGAATGCAATCACCTTTTTGCCGTGCGGCAGGCAGTATTGCAACACATGATCCCACAGGTGTCTGTCCCACGGGGTGGAGGAGTTCTTTTCGTTGAATACTTCCATACCTAAACAGGTCGGGTATTTCAGCAGAATATTGCCGAAATAGTGAATCATGAACGGGTCATGGATTTTGTTTTTATCTTTGTTGGTGTTCAGCCAGCTGCCGGGGTGATTCATAAATGAAACACCGCCGTTTTCTTCCACTGCTTTTACGGCACATTCGTAGTCATTCTCTTTGCCGCCGAACATCTCGCAGCCTTTCATGAAAAAGCCGTTGACATGGGTTTTGGTTGCGGTCAGGTTGCACATTTCGTTGCCGCCGGGTACGCACAGCATCCCTTTTCCTCTTGCATTGCCGTCGGGCAGGGGGAACGAACCGTCCGCAATTTGCTTGCTTTCTTCGGTGGTGAACCAATTCAGGTCATAATGCCGCATGGCACGGAACGCACGGTACATCAAAGGTTTCGACGGGCATTCGTCCCAAGGTCTTCCCGTCACACCGTGGTCGGTCATGGCAAGAAAATCAAAATCACGGTTGTAATAAGCAAGAATGGCGTCCCTTAAATCCATTTCCCCATCGCTTGCGACCGAATGCGTGTGCAGGTTGCCTTTGCAGCGGCTCCATGCACCTTCGCCGTCCCAGATGACGGATTCGTAAGGTGAAACAAGACGGTAATTTTTCATGTGTCCTCCGTTTTTGCTTGCAAAACAGCATTGGCTGTGTTACAATTATTCAGAATGATTTAATTTGCATGTGTTATTTTTATATTAACACATTAAAAGTCCGATTGCAAGACAATCGGGGGAAGGAAAACGAATGAAACTGCGACTTTTGCCGCTGTTTATGCTAATTGTTATCATAGCTTTGTTCGGTGGGTGCAAGTGGAGTCCCGATCTGCTGTCGGGGAAAATATCACAAGCACAGAATGCAACCACCGTACCGTATTATGTGGAGGATATGCAGGGGAACACGATCCGCAATTATCAGGTCAACACCGCCGCCTACAATGCCGATCTGTTTATGCAAACGGGCAACGGCAGGATGGTTTATAATGACAGCAATGTGATTGCGTATTCGGGAATTGATGTGTCCGCACATAACGGTGAAATTGATTGGCAAGCCGTAAAAAATGACGGCATCACCTTTGCTTTTATTCGTGCAGGCTACCGCGGTTACGGTACGGACGGAAAAATCGGCGAGGATGAAATGTTCAGAAAGAACATACAGGGTGCACTGAATGCGGGTTTGCAGGTCGGGGTGTATTTTTTCTCGCAGGCAATCAGTGTTGAAGAGGCACTTGAAGAAGCTGAATTTACATTATCTCTTGTGCAGGGGTATAAGTTGTCTTATCCTATTGTGTTCGACTGGGAACGCTATTCCATTGAGGATTCCCGCACCTATACAACGGAATCCGAGGTCATCACCGCCTGTGCAAAAGCATTCTGCGACCGCATTATGCAGGCAGGTTACAGACCGATGATTTATCTCAACTGCGATCTCGGCTATTATGACTATGACCTTGAGATGCTGTCGGATTATGATTGCTGGCTTGCACAATACAACGACAAGCCGACTTATTATTACCATTATACCATCTGGCAATATTCAAAATCAGGTACCGTTGCCGGCATCAACGGCAAGGTGGATATGAATATCAGTCTTTATGACTATGCGAGTGAATCTTTAGGATAAGTTGTTATATAAGGAGGAGATTGAAATGGTTTACACCGGCAATTTACACACCCACTCCACTTTTTCGGACGGCAAGCACAGCCCCCGCGAAATTGTGGAAGCGGCAATTGAAAAAGGCTTTTCCGTGATCGGACTTTCCGACCACAGCTACACATTTTTTGACAATTCCTATTGTCTGCCCCCGTCACGCTATGCCGAATATGAGCAGACCGTGCGTGCCTTGCAGGCAGAATATGCCGACCGCATCAAAGTTCTGTACGGAATAGAGCTTGATTACTTCAGTGATCCTGCTGACAAGAAGAACTGTGATTATTTCATCAGCGGCGTGCACTATGTCAAGGCAAACGGTGTGTATCATCCCATTGACTCAAGTGCAAAAGAAACGCAGAAATGTGTGGACGAGGGCTTCGGCGGTGACAAAATTGCCTTTGCCAAAGCTTATTATGACAGCGTGGTCGATTCACTGAAAGAAAAACCGCTGTTTCTTGCCCATTTTGACCTCATCACAAAGCACGGTGTGCCCGATCAGACTGACCCTCATTACATCAACGTTGCAAAACAGGCACTTGATGCCGTGCTTGAAGCGGATATCCCTGTGGAAGTCAACACGGGTGCCATGGCAAGAGGGGCAACCGATTGGCCTTATCCCGCCGAATTCTTAATGCGGCACATTGCTGAAAAAAACGGCAGAGTGACCCTCGGCAGCGATTGCCACGATTGCACAAAGCTCGATTATGCGTTTGATGTAGCCCTGTCAGCTCTGCGCAGAAACGGCGTGCGCTCCATCTGGAATTACAACGGAACACAGTTTGTTGAACAGGAAATCTGAGTACATAATACTGAGGAAAAAGATATGGATATTTTTGATGTATTGTCTTTGATCGGCGGTTTGTGTCTGTTTTTGTTCGGTATGAATACGATGGGTTCTGCCCTCGAAAAAGCGGCAGGCAACGGGTTGAAAAGTCTGCTCGGTAAACTGACCACAGGCAAGATTGCGGGCTTTCTGACCGGTCTTGCTGTCACTGCCGTGATTCAGTCATCCTCTGCCACAACGGTCATGGTGGTCGGTTTTGTCAACTCCCGCATTATGACCCTGCGGCAGGCAATCAATGTCATTATGGGTGCCAATGTCGGTACCACCGTCACAGCATGGATTTTGAGTCTGTCGGGCATTGAGGGTGACAGCCTGCTTATCAATCTGTTGAAACCGACTGCATTTTCACCCGTCCTTGCACTCATCGGTATTATCCTTTATATGGGATTCAAGGATAATAAAAAGAAAGATATCGGTGTGATTCTGCTCGGCTTTGCCACGTTGATGTTCGGTATGGATGCCATGTCTTCCGCCGTGGAAGGTCTTCGCGAGGTCGAAGCATTCCGCAATATGCTCGTCATGTTCTCCAACCCCATTCTCGGCGTACTTGTCGGTGCGGTCATGACGGCAATCATTCAGTCCTCGTCCGCTTCGGTCGGCATTCTGCAGGCATTGTCTTCTACGGGGCAGATTTCGATCGGAACATCCGTTCCGATTATCATGGGACAGAATATCGGTACCTGCGTGACCGCTTTGCTGTCTTCGGTCGGAACAAACCGCAATGCACGCCGTGCTTCTGTGGTGCATTTGTCTTTCAACATCATCGGAACGGTCATTATGCTGGCTTTGTTTACTGTGGTGAAATCAGTATTTGATCTTCCTGTGTTATCGCAGACGGCAAGTGAGTTTTCAATCGCTGTTGTGCATACCGCGTTCAATATTGCCTGCACGGCACTCCTGTTCCCTGCAACGGGACTGCTTGAGAAACTGTCTGTGAAACTGATTCCCGAACCAAAGGGTGAGGATGCCAAGGAAGAAAAAATCGAGATTGACGAACGTCTTATGCACACCCCCGCACTTGCCATTCAGCGTTGCCGTGAACTGACTGTCAAAATGGCAAAGATCTCGGAAGATGCACTTCGTAAGGCAATGTTTGCATTGGAAGACTATACACCCGAACTTGCCGAAACGGTACGCAGACAAGAATCCAAAGCCGACCATTATGAAGATATTTTGGGCAGTTATCTTGTTAAACTCAATACCTTCCCCATGAACGATGCCGACAGTCATGAATCGGCAAAACTGTTGCACATGATCGGTGACTTTGAACGAATCTCCGACCATGCGGTCAACTTGCTTGAATCCGCAGAAGAAATCAAAGAGAAAAAGATTGCCTTCACCGATGCCGCACAGCGCGAACTGAAGGTGCTGTCCGAAGCCACAGACGAAATCGTGTTCTATACCATGAAGGCATTCCTGAACAATGATCTTGAAGCCGCCGCACAGGTTGAACCGCTTGAACAGGTGGTGGATGACCTGAAAGAACAGCTTCGTTCACGTCATATCAAGCGTCTGCAGAAAGGCGAATGTTCCATTGAAGTCGGTTTTGTATGGGCAGATCTTCTGAATAACTTTGAACGTGTGTCCGACCATTGTTCCAATATTGCGGGATGTATGATTGAAATGGCACATGATGCCATGGATATGCATGAATATCTCAATAAGATCAAGCATGATAATCCCGATTTTCAGAATAAATACACACAGTTTTCGCAAAAATATGCATTGCCGGCTGCATAAGATTACACAAAAGAAAAATAAAAGCAAAAAGCACAAATGCGAAAAATGTCCGTGTTTGTGCTTTTTTTTGCGATGATTACTTTGTTTTCTTCGTCGGAATATACAAAAATGATAAACAAAAATTGACATTCATCGGTCTAAAAAGAGAAAAACCAAAACAGGGCTTGCATAAAAATAAAAGTGTGCTATACTGTGTTCGACTTTTATAAAGGAGTGTAAAAACATGAAAAAGCTTGTATCTGTTATTTCCGTTCTTGCAGCACTTTGCCTTGTAATCGGTTGCTTTGCAGCTTGCGGCAATGATGTTGAAGATCCCACCAACGCAGTTTCCGACGGTAACGCAGTTGTTTCCGACGGCAATGTTACCGACGGTAATGTTTCCGCAGGCGATGTTGCTGATGATGTTGTTGAAGGCATTCTCAAGGTCATCGACATCCCCCTGACCGAAGAACAGTATGCTTTTGCAGTTACCAAGGGCAACACCGAACTGCTCGGCCAGCTCAACGATTTTCTTGCTGAAATTCAGGAAAACGGCAAATTCGACGAAATCATGAACAAGTACTTCGGTGACGGTACTCCCGAAGGCGTTCTGATTGCTGATGCAACCGTCGGTGCTTCCGACAATCAGCTTGTTATTGCTACCAACGCTGCATTCGCTCCCTTCGAATATGTTGAAGGCGAATACTACTACGGTGTTGACATCGAAATCATGAACCTGTTCGCACAGTCTCTCGGCAAGACCCTTGCTGTTAACGACATGGAATTCGACTCCGTTTGCACCGCTGTCGGTGAAGGTATGTGCGATGTCGCTGCTTCCGGCCTGACCATCAAGCCCGAACGCGAAGAAATCCTTGATTTCTCCACTTCTTACTACAATGCATCTCAGAAGATCATCGCTGCTGCTGATGATATCGCTTTTGATGCTTGCACCACAGTTGAAGATGCAGAAGCTGTTCTTGCTTCTCTTGCAGAAGGCACCAAGGTCGGTTACCAGACCGGCACCACCGGCGGCTTCTATGTTGTCGGCGATGCAGACTGGGGCTTTGACGGCTTTGCTAACCTTGAAGGTGTCGGCTACTCCAACGGCGCATTTGCTGTTCAGGACATCATCAACGGCAACATCGCTTATGTCGTTATTGACGAAGCTCCCGCAAACAACATTGTTGCAGGCGTAAACGGCTGAGTCCATTAAGTCAAATTTTGCAACCCCGCCGAGAAGACGGGGTTGTTTTTAATCAGTACACCGGAAAGGGGAATTGCCGTGTCCGTCGGTCGGATTGCGGCAAGGTAAAAAGAGATGCTGACAGATTTTTCCCTGAAATGGGGTAAATTTATTGTCAACTTTATCGACAAAGGCGGTTACAAACAGGTTGTTACCGGTCTTGAAAACACCGTAAAGGTTGCCGTGCTGGGGCTTATCATCGGTATGGTCATCGGTTGCGTGATCGCTGTCATCAGCGTTATGCCGAAGTATCCGATCCTGCCTTATGCCATGCAGAGCCGTTATGACCGTTTTCTGGCTCGTTTTCCGAAGAAGCCTTTGTTGCGTGTTGTCACATTCTACTATCTGTTTTTTGCAATCATGTGGGTTTTGCAACGCATTCCCGCTATTCTCAAAAAAATATGCTCGCTGTATGTTGCCCTGTTCCGAGGCACGCCCGTTATGGTGCAGTTGCTGCTTGGCTATTTCGTTTTGTTCCCGTCCATGGGCTTCAAGCTGAGTGCTGTTGAAGCAAGTATCATCATTTTCGGTGTCAACAGCGGTGCATACGTGTCCGAAATCATGCGCGGCGGCATCAATTCCGTGGATCCCGGTCAGCTCGAGGCTGCCCGTGCGGTCGGTTTCAGTTATTCTGCTTCCATGCTCAAAATCGTGGTTCCGCAGGCAATCAAAAACATTCTGCCGACTCTCGGCAATGAATTCATTGCCCTCATCAAGGAAACCTCCATTATCGGTTATGCAGGTGCACTTGATCTTGTTTATGCGTTTAAACAGATCGGTACGAGTACATACGAATACACGGTACCTTATATTGTTCTTTCGGTCATTTACATCGTGCTGGTGGTTGTAATCACCATCGGACTGAAAATTATGGAAAGGTGGTTGGCAAAAAGTGATAGACGTCGTTGATCTGCACAAGAGTTTCGGGGATCATGAAGTCCTCAAAGGCATTACCACCACTATCCATGAAGGCGAAAAGGTCGTTGTGATCGGTCCTTCCGGCAGCGGTAAAAGCACATTTCTGCGTTGCCTGAACTGCATGGAAGATCCCACCTCGGGCTCCATCATTTTTGAAGGCGAAGACATTGCCAATATTCATGTTGACATCAACCGCCACCGTGAAAAAATCGGCATGGTGTTTCAGCAGTTCAATCTGTTCAACAACAAGACCGTGCTTGATAATGTCATGCTTGCCCCCTATTGCCTTGGCAAAAAGAAACTCAGAAAACTAAAAAAAGACCCGCAGTACACAGGCCCCAAGACCGCAAAGGAACTTAAAATCCATTGTGAAGAAGAAGCAAGACGACTTTTGCGCAGAGTAGGTCTTGAAGAAAAGGCAAATGCGTATCCGTCTACTCTTTCGGGCGGTCAGAAACAGCGTGTTGCCATTGCAAGAGCACTGGCCATGAATCCCAAAGTGATGCTGTTTGACGAACCCACCAGTGCACTTGACCCCGAAATGGTCGGCGAAGTGCTGGATGTTATGAAAGAGCTTGCCGCAAGCGGCATGACCATGGTGGTTGTTACGCACGAAATGGGTTTTGCCCGTGAAGTCGGCACGCGTGTTCTGTTCATTGACGAAGGTGTTATTGCGGAAGAAAACACACCGCAGGAATTCTTTTCCAATCCGCAGACGGATCGTCTGAAATCATTCCTGAGCAAAGTTCTTTAATTGTTTTTTATATATAAGCAGTTTGTTTTGTGCAGACTGCTTATTATATTTTTTGTGCGTTGACTTATTGTGTCCTTTTGTGGTATCATAAATAAGTATGTTTTATTTATTAAGAGGTGTTGTTCCTTGAAGAAAAATGTTTTATCTGTTATTGCCTTTGTGCTGGCAATTGCATTGACTTGTGGCTGTGTTCTGCCTGTACCGTCTGTTTTTGCAACACAGGTACAATCCTGCGGAAGCATTGCATTCTCACAGGATGTTTCCGCTTCCCCTCAGAATGCGGTTGACCTTGCATGGAATGCAGTGGAAGGTGCAGCTTGCTACAACATTTACTTATATGAAGAAGGCGGTTGGGAACTGCTTACATCGGAAACCGCCACCACAAAGCGTATTGAAGCCCTGGAAGACGGTGCAGAACTGTTTTTCCGTGTTCAGGCGGTGGATGCTGACGGGGAACTGCTTGCTTCGTCTGAAATTCTAACTGCATATACCGCACCTGCAAAACCGACCGTCGAAAGTGCGACGATAGACCGCAATCAGTGTGCTGTTGTGTGGAAATCTGTCAACGGTGCAGACGGATACAAGGTGTTTACAGATGCGGTTTGTATTGCCAATGTGCAGAACACGCAATATGAGTTTTCTGCTGAACTGTTAACTTCCGGTTCGGTTACCGTTTGTGCTTACCGCTATATAAACGGTATTGCCTGTGACAGTGCCGCGGAAACGGCTGTTATCACGGCAGAACGTGGAGGGGCGAATATGACCCTCGGTATCGGTGAAACGGTCAATCTTTCTTCTTTTGCTTTCGGTGCAACCACCTATCTCACAGCCGATGAACAAACGGTCCGTGTTTCTGCAGACGGGGTTGTTACCGCTGTCAAACAAGGCAGTACACAGATACTCGTCCGTACTGCGGCAGGAGATGTGTATGTGAATGTGACGGTACTGCCCGCTCCCGAACGTGCCGCTTTTACCGAACAGGACAAGCAGATGCACGTCGGCGAAACCGATTTGGCGGAACTGATGTTGAATGGTGCAGGCAGTTTCACCTGTGCATACGAAAGCAGTGCTCCGACTGTCGTCAAGGTGGACGAGAACGGTATGTTGACCGCCTTGCAAGCGGGGTCTGCTGTTATTACCGCCACTTTTTACAATGATATTACAGCACAGATGAACGTTACGGTTGTTGCTGACAAGCCTCTGCATTTTGAAAAAGCAACATTGACCCTCGGTGTCGGTGAACGGATCCAAAATCCCGTTCTCTCTGATGCAACAGCACTGAAAAATATTCGATACAGCGGCTTTGGATCTGTGGTAAAAGTTTCCTCTGATGGTACCGTTACGGCTTTACAGGCAGGAAAAGTCACTCTCAAAGCAACCGCAACCGACGGCAGAACAGCCGCCTGCAACATTACCGTTGTGAATGCTCCGAACTCACTGACCCTTTCAAGAGACGATGCCGAAATCGGTGTCGGTATGAAAGTTCAACTGACGGCACAGGCTGATTCGGAAATTAATCTTTCCCGTGTTGTCTGGAGCAGTGATAATACGGCTGTTGCAAGTGTGGAAAACGGTATTGTAACCGCCCGTGCAACCGGCACGGCAACCGTTACGGCTGTTACTTATAACAATATAAAGGCAACTTGTCGCATTACCGTACTTGCCGCTCCTGCAAAGCTGAAATTGAATAAAACTTCTCACTCTCTCTATGTGGGGGATACGCATATTCTGACCGCCTCTGCCGATGAGGATGCTTATCTCGGACAGGTAACTTTTGTAAGTTCAGACAAGACCGTCCTGACGGTGGATGAAAACGGCAAAGTGACCGCCGCAAAAGCGGGAACTGCAACCGTGACCGTTACCGCTTACAACGGTATATCCGCTTCTTGCGAATATACTGTTTGCGAACGTGCAACCAAAGTGACTGTCAAATCTTCCGCTATGACCTTTGCAGTCGGCATGTATTCGCGCGTGACTGCAACCACGGATACAGGCACGGGCCTGGAAAATGCTGTCTGGACAGTGTCCGACGAAAGTATTGCCTATTTGAATGAACAGCATCATCTGATTGCAAAAAAAGCAGGTAAAGTGACTGTTACGGTTACCCTGGCCAACGGCGTAAAAGGTTCCTGCACCGTTACAATTCAGGCAGCCCCCACTTCGATCACATTGGATAAAACAACCCTGACGCTGGATATTGATGCCCGCTATCGCTTGAAAGCAACGGTCAACAGCGGTGCATATGCTTCGATGATCACATTCTCTTCTGCAAATGATGCAATTGCACGTGTTGCTGCCGACGGCACTGTCATTGCTGTTGCTCCCGGCACAACAACCGTCACCGCAACCACGTTCAACGGCAAAAAAGCAACCTGTTCGGTTACGGTCAAAGCTCTGCCGACGTCTATTTCATTCGGTTACAGTACGTATTCGCAATCGCAGGGCAGTTGGTTCTATGTGACCGTGTACGATCAGGATGATGATGTATACACAGGTGCCACCTTTACCAGCTCCGACACCTCCGTAGCCACCGTCGGTGCGGACGGCCTTGTCCACGTGCTTAAAATGGGAACGGCTACCATCACCGCTAAGAGCACGAACGGCAAAACGGCAACCTGTCGTGTCAATGTAAGCCGTATGCAGGTACCGCTTGTCAGCCAGTTGCCCGATTATCCTACGGGTTGCGAAGCGGCAAGCTGTGCAATGCTTCTGCGGTATTACGGTTATAACTTCACAACCGCAAACATGGTCAGTATTATCCCGCGTGAAAATATCCGCTATATCAACGGTTATCCTGTCGGTCCCGATATCAATGAAAAATTTGTCGGTGACCCGACCTGTACCTATACAAGCGAAAATCCCGGGTACGGTGTATTTTCACCTGCCGTTACAAAGGCTTTGCAGTATGCGGTGGATTATGTCGGCGGCGACGAAACAGCCGTGTGCATCACGGGTTGCTCTTACAGTGAATTGCTCGGTTGCCTTGCAGACGGTTATCCTGTTATCGTGTGGTCTACCTACAACATGAATGTGCCTACTACGGTCAATGAATGGTATATCGATCGCGGCAATGGCAAGTATGAATATTTCTCATATCCGCGCGGAACGCATGTCACCGTTTTGTGCGGCTATGACGGAAGCAAAATTTATATGATGGATCCCTATGACAATGCTTGTCTGTCTTTCAGCAGCAGCACCTTCAAAGCCCGTTGGGATCTGCTCGGCAACCAGGGTGTTATTCTGAAATAAGGAGGTCGAAACCATGAAAAAATTCATATTTACAATTGTTACCTTTGTTTTGTTGCTTGTTTGTGCTGTTTCAGCCTCCGCAAGCGAAACCCCTGTCAAAATGGAAATCACGTCACAGCCCGAACGGTTGATCTATTCGGTTGCGGATGCTGTGCAACGCACGGAACGTGTGTGGAATGAAGATACGAATTCGGTCAGCACGGTTACGTATGCGTATTATCCCCTTGATTTTACGGGACTTGAAATCACATTTACCTATGCGGATGAATCCAAAAAAGTGTTTTCCTTTGATGAAAACATGTCCCTTGCCGGCAGTGAATTCACCGTTCTGAACAAAACCGTGCAGAATGCACAGAATCAATGGATGACGGAAAAGCAGTATAATGTCATGCTGGCATTCGGTGAATTGACCGCACAGTATCAGGTGTTTGTTACAACACAATTGCCCGATGCCGACAAAACAATTTCGGATATCAGCATTGCCGAATACCCCGCAAAACGGATTTATCTTGATGCAGAAGCTTTTGCAGCAACCGGTTTCAATGAAAACGGAGAATCGGTGGAATACAAGGCTTATCCTTTCACGGCAGAGGGATTGATTTTGCAGGTGACATATGCAGACGGCAGTGTGCAGTTCTGTTCTCCTGCCGTTCTGTCTGCACTGACGGGCAAGGAAGTTTTGATCAATGACAAGCAGACTGTCGGTTCAGAATGGGTCCTCGGCGAAAATCAGGTAAGCGTATCCTTCGGTGAACTTTCTGCACATTTCAATGTGTATGTAGATGTGAAGGATCATAAGTTTGAAGACTATTATTACATAGGCAACGATATGCACGAAGCCGATTGTGCTTATTGCGGACAGAGTTTCCGCTTTGCTTGTGAGGGCGGTCAAGCCACTTGTGCCGCACAGGCTGTGTGCACGATCTGCGAAAGTTCTTACGGTGAAACCCTGCCGCATGATATTTATTATGTAAAAGGTGCCGACGGCCATGCAGAACGTTGCAACAACTGTGATCTGGACGGTGCACTTGAGCCTCACGAGTTTATAACCGGGGAATACAACAAGGAAAACAAGCAGGCTCTTTATACTTGCAGTGTCTGCACATATTCTGTTTACGGTCAGCCGAAAGGCGATATTGACGGTGACGGTGTACTGACAGCAGGGGATGCCCGCATGATTCTGCGTGCTTCTGTCGGATTGGAAACACTGACACCGCAACAGACGGCACTGGCTGATGCAGACGATGACGGCATATTGGATGCAGGCGATGCACGTCTTGTGCTTCGTGTTTCGGTCGGTCTTGAAACACTCAATACATTTATTCCCGTTACGCAATAAAATCAAATTATACAACGGTCATCGGATATAAGTCCCTTGACCGTTGTTTTTTTGTAAGAAAACAAAAAGACTGTATTTTTATCTTGACAATCGGCACAGATTCTGCTAATATCTTTGTGTTGTTTTCAGCAATATACGGAGAGTTGTCCGAGTGGTCGAAGGTGCAGCACTCGAAATGCTGTGTACGCAAGTACCTAGGGTTCGAATCCCTAACTCTCCGCCAAAGAATAACCGTAATCTTGATACAAGGTTGCGGTTATTATATTTCTGTGGTATAATAAAAAAGAGGTGATTGCATGGAGAAAACTATTTTCGATCAGGAACCGGATGTCGAAGTGCTGTTTGAATTCAACGGAATCAGAAAAAATCCGTCAGCAGACGGGTATCGTCCTCATCATCTGATAACAGATAAATACCTGACCACCGGAGTACATCATTATTATGATGTGCAGACTGTTGCTCCTGACGGCACTGCAAAAGGTACAATTACCTTTCTTTCCCCTGAGGCATATCCGCATTGTCTGTGGATAGGGAAGAAAATCAATATTCAAGAGGGAGCACGTGTTGTCGGCTGTGCTACGATATTGCAAATCTTTAATTCGGTTTTGTTGAGCAAATACGATACTGTCGAAAAAACTGTATGAGGGGAATTTTTATGATCGTAAGAACTTCATATCTCGGCTTTTTTCCTTTCGGTTCGGATGTTTGTTATCACGGTGTGAAGATAATGCAGGCAGACTGGCATGAATATCCGCATATTGTTGTTATTCTCGGCAAAAAGCATGTTGTCAATCCGTTTTTCGGGCAGGTATATTATGTGACAGACGGTGAAGCTGTTGTATTCTTTGTTGCAATCGAATACGGAATCGGGAAGTATCACATTTTTACAATTCATGATATTATACAGCGTAAATTAAAAAAGAAGATTGGTTAAAACAAAAAAGGCGGTGATTATGTGTCCGACACAAAGAAAAGTCCCACAACGCAAAGCGTGGATGTGATCCAAAAAATTGTATATGCATATTTAAAACCGCTTGGGTTCCGAAAGCACGGCAGAACCATGCATCGTTTTGTTGATGAGGACATATCGCAAGTCATTACCTTGCAAAACGGCTGTCCTGCCAAGGGTGTTTTTGGTGTGCTTTGGGTCGATCTCGGCATTCGCGTTCCCGAATGTGCACAGCGGCAATTTGTTGTCACCGCACCTCTCAAAAAATATTATCACGAATATGAGTGCAATATCCGCAGTACGCTCGGCGTTTTTCCGGACGGAAAAGAAAAAATTTATGACTTGGATGAAGACTCCGAAAAAATCGGGGAAGACATTGTGAAACAGCTTGAAAATGATGTGATTCCTGTTTTTGATGTTCTCAACAGCCGTGATGCAATTTTAGCACACAGAGCAGAATTCCCTCGTTTTGATAGATTCTCCAATCATTTGATTTTGCTTGAAGAATCCATGATCGCAGGCAGGCGGGGGGATCTTGAAGAAGCCACCCGACTGTTCAATGCCCATTATCGGAATGTACTTGCTGAATATAAGCGTAAAATTGAATATGGCAGTCAGGTATATCTGAAAAAAGGAAAATGGATCATGTATCGCAACGCACGGACCAATGAAACCGAAAAGGTCATAGCAGCAGAAGACGGTTTTGTTACGATCTACGATGCAAACAGAGGCCATTTGTCTCATCTTGAAAAATTGGCAAAAGAATTAGAAATTGAACTTTGCACCTCCTGAAAAAGAGGTGTATTTTTCTATTATTCTTGCGTTTCTTCTGTATGTGTGCTAAACTGAAAGCAACCTGCATAAGGAGGTTTTATTATGAAAAAGGATTATGCATCCGCGTTGCAAAAGCAAAAACAAAGGGAAGCCCGTCAACTGAACCGTTTGCAAAAACAGCAGAACAAGGGAACGTATGCCGGCTATTTTGCCGTGTTGCTGTTTCTGATCGCCTTTGTCAATGTGCTTGATGAAGTAACAAGCAACCTGCCCAATTCCCTGCAATCGGCATACATCACCGAATTTTTTGTCAACATCGGTGTGTTCGGCAAGACCTATCAGTATGAAGAAGGTCTTGCTTTGCACCAGACCATCAATGTGGTCAGCTATGTCTTCGGTATCATCACTCCGTTTTATAAGGCACTTGCCGACAAATTCGGCAGAAAGCCGTTGTTTGTCATGTCCACCCTCGGCATGACACTGGGCTTGTTTGTCACTTCCATTGCGCCGAACTACTATGTGTTCCTGTTCGGTTCCGCACTCATCAGCTTTTTTATGGGACATGATATTCAGATCATTTATATTCTTGAAGTTGCCCCCAAAGAAAAACGTGCCCGCATTTACAGCCTGCTGAAAAGTCTGGGTATTGTCGGTGTTGTATTCGTTCCGATGTTGCGTTCTGCCATTATGGGCAATGACCCGACTCTGTGGCGGAAAGTATTCTTTGTGCCGTCGCTGTTCGGCTTTGTGATTTGTCTGTTGGTGCTTTTGTTTTCCAAAGACACAAAAGTCTTTTTGGAAGAACGCATCGCCTATCTGTCCCGTCCCATTGAAGAACGCGAGGAAGAAAAAAGACTGCAGAAGCAGCAAAAACAGGCGGACGACAAAAACCACGGTGTTTTCAATGCCTGTAAGTATATTTTTAAGAACAAAGACACCCGTAATCTGATTATTTCCCACATTGTTTTTGATACCGCTATTGCTTCGGTGGGGCTTTATTACGAATCTGCCATGCACATTGCCGGCATGAGCACGCAGGCGATTACCAATGCATTGTTTGTGTTGCCCATTGTGTATGCGTTTCTGACCTTCACTTCGGGCTTTGTTGCCGACCGTTTCGGCAGAAAAAATACAATTGCGTTTTATTCATCCCTTTGTGTCATCTTCTTTATTCTCTTTGCCGTCGGCATCAACAACGGCTGGAATGCCTATCTTATCGGTGCCTTCTGCGGCTTCTATCAGGGCGGTTATTGGATCGGCAGAGATTATATGA
This sequence comes from Acutalibacteraceae bacterium, assembly GCA_045605525.1. GTDB lineage: Bacteria > Bacillota > Clostridia > Oscillospirales > Acutalibacteraceae > RUG806. The sequence goes on along the minus strand of JAZUQC010000101.1, from coordinate 5,319 downwards.
ATATTATGATGACCGAAAAAGTACCCACCGAGATCCGTGCATCCGTGGTCGGTGCGGAAGGACTGCTTGTTATTGTCGGCATGGCAGTGGGCTATATTGCCATGGTGGTCGGCATTCTTGCCATCCCCGTGTGGGCTACCTGTCTGATCGTTGCTGTGCCGTCCGTGTGCATTGCTGTAATTCTGCTTCTTCGTTCTGTTAAAGAAACAAAAGGAGCAGATTTGGAAACGGCAGGTAAAGCTGCAAATGGCAACAATTGTTGACAAAAATGTTGCATTTTTAAAAAAGTTTACAAATTTATTTGCTTTTATGGAAGTATTGTGGTATAATTTGCCTGTGTGAGTATATCGTATTTGCACGAAAACAAAAAAGAGGAGACGTTTTTATGCGTGCCGCATCCTTCAAAAGAGTGTTGTCCCTGTTTCTGACAGCTGTTATGGTGTTTACCATGTTTCCTGTGGCATTCGTTGCTGCCGCAGAACCGGAGTATCCGATGATGGAAGCATTCACAGCCGCCTCTTCGGGAGACTTCCACAAGTATTACAATGCAGTTTATTCCGTTACTTTTCTTGATGCAATCGATAATGCAGCCGTTGCAGATGCAGGCTCGCTGGCATGGGATGTGTCGGCGGCAGGCGATGGCGGTGTTATGGCTTGGATGAAGAAGAATGAACAACAGACCTCTCTTGCCGGTGCAGACCGATATGACCTGTATATCGCAGGCGACGGCGGTGTCGGTGCGAACCCAAATTCGGGATTCATTTTTTATTATTTTTCAGTTCTCGAAGAAGTAAAGGGCTGTGAAAATTTCAAAACTGAAAAAGCAACAAGCTTTTACGGTATGTTTTATGAGTGCAAGGTGCTTAGACGCATTACTACTATCAATTGGGATACAAGCAATGTGACCGATATGAGTTATATGTTCAGAAACTGTCATGAACTGACAGAACTCGATCTGAGCACTTTTGACACAAGCAAAGTCACCACAATGAAATTTATGTTTTACTATTGTCAAAAATTGCAATACATCTATGTTGGTGACGGTTGGACAACACAGTCGATTTTAAATCTGAATGACGGTGTTTTTAACTGTTGTTATGCAATTTTGGGCGGCAAGGAAATTTATGATAAAGAATTTCAGTATTTTCCGCCCGGTGCAGAATATGCGAAATTGAAAGAAGATGGCGGTTTTTTGACCCACGAAAGTGAAAAACCGCAGCCCGAAAAGAAAGAATACACCGTCACTTATGAATTTGTCGGTGATCTCATTCCCGACGGTGTCAGCGTTATTGAGCCCGTTGTTTATGAAGAAGGAACAACCGTTACCGTAGCCGATGTCCCCACTGCTGACGGCTATGTATTCTCCGGTTGGTCGACGGATGATGCAGACATTGCCGGCGGTTCGTTTGTGATTGAAAACGATGTGCATATTGTCGGTTCATGGGAAAAACTGTATACCGTTTCCTATGTTTATGCAGACGGCTATGAAGTTCCTGCAGATGCCCCCGCAACGCCCGAGAGTGCTTCTTGCAAAGCAGGAGAGGTTGTCACAATTGAAGACCTGCCCTTTGTGGACGGCTTTGTGTTCGTTGGTTGGACAACTTCCGATGCGGAAGTGAACGGCAATCAGTTTGCAATGCCTGAACAGGATGTCGTTCTGTACGGCTATTTCAAGAAACCCGTTGAAAGTGTTGAAATCAACGGCGGTGATGTTGTTCTCAATAAAGACGGTGAATCCGTTATTCATGTAACGGTGAAACCCGAAGATGCCACCATTAAAGATATTATTTATGAATCTGCTGACGAAAACATTGCCAAGGTTGACGAAAACGGCAAAATCACGGCTGTCGGTGAAGGCACAACCATCATTACCGTTTATTCCAAAGACGACCCCACCAAAAAAGACACCGTTACCGTCACAGTCAAAAATCCCGTAACGGATATTACGATTGAGAAGAACGAATATACCCTCAACAAAGATGAAAAAGAAAAAATCACGGTCGCTGTTATACCCGATAATGCAACCAACAAGGAAATGACATTTATTTCCGCCGATGAAAGCATTGTCAGCGTAGACGAAGACGGCAATATTACTGCTGTCGGTGAAGGAACCACCACCGTTACGGTTATATCCAAGGACAATCCGTCCGTCAAGGAAGAAATCACCGTCACTGTCAAGATTCCCGTAACGGAAATCACCGCCGCGGATGATTTTACACTGTTTGTTGGTGAAGAAAAAAATGTGGACGCTTCTGTCAATGAAGACGCAACCAACAAGGAACTCATTTATGAATCGAGTACCCCCGGTGTTGCCAAGGTTGACAACGAAGGCAATGTGATCGCCGTCGGCGAGGGCACAACCACCATTACGGTCATTTCCAAAGATGACCCGTCTGTCAAGGAAGAAATTGTTGTTACCGTAGAACGCAAGAAGTATAAGGTCACCTATGAATTTGTCGGTGATACCATTCCCGAAGGTGTCCGTGTTGCCGACCCTGCCGAATACAAGGAAGGTACAACCGTTATTGTGGAAAACAATCCGTCTGCTGACGGCTATGTGTTCTCCGGTTGGTCAACGGAGGATGCCGATATTGCAAGCGGTTCGTTTGTGATTGAAAACGATGTTCATATCATCGGTTCCTGGGAAAAACTTTACAATGTAAATTATGTTTACACCGGTGATGTACCCGCAGGTGCCCCTGCACTGAACAGTTATATTCATAAAGCAGGTGATGGTGTCACAGTGGATACAATTCCCTTTGTGGACGGCTATGTCTTTGTCGGCTGGACGACTGAGGATGTGGAAGTAAGCGGCAATCAGTTCGCAATGCCCGAAAAGGATGTCACCCTCTACGGCTATTTCAAGAAGCCTGTTGACAGCATTGAAATCAACGGCGGCGACATTGTGCTGGACAAAGACGGTGAAACAACGATCAATGTAACCATCAAACCCGAAGATGCCACGATCAAAGACCTCGTTTATGAATCGGAAGACGAAACCGTTGCAAAGGTAGACGAAAACGGCAAGATCACGGCGGTCGGGGAAGGCACAACCACCATTACCGTTTATTCCAAAGATGACCCCACCAAAAAAGACACCATCACCGTCACGGTCAAAATCCCCGTAACAGATATCACGGTTGAAAAGAACGAATATACCCTTATTAAAGACGAAAGTGAAAAAATTACTGTCACCGTCACCCCCGACAATGCAACCAACAAGGAAGTGATATTCACTTCCGAAGATGAAAGCATTGTCAAAGTGGACGAAGACGGCAATATCACCGCTGTGGGCGAGGGTATAACCACCATCACGGTTACCTCTAAAGACAATCCTTCTGTCAAAGAAGAAATCAAAGTCACGGTAGAACTGAAAAAGTATAAAGTCACCTATGAATTTGTCGGTGAAACCATTCCCGACGGTGTCCGTGTTGCCGATGAAAAGCAATACAAAGAAGGCACAACCGTTTTTGTGGAAAACAATCCGTCCGCAGACGGCTATGTGTTCTCGGGCTGGTCAACGGATGATGCCGATATCGCAAGCGGTTCGTTTGAGATTAAAAATGATGTGCATATCATCGGCTCCTGGAGCAAAATCCCCGTAACGGATATCACGGTTGAAAAGAACGCATATGAACTTGAACCCGGTGAAACAGATAAGATTTTCGCGATTATTACCCCCGACAATGCAACCGACAAAGAAGTGCTTTACACTTCCGATGATGAAAGCATTGTCAAAGTGGACGAAGACGGCAATATTACCGCTGTCGGTGAAGGTACAACCACCATCACGGTCACATCCAAAGATAATCCGTCTGTCAAAGAAGAAATCAAGGTTACTGTAGTGAAGCCCGAGGAACCCACGGATCCTGAAGAACCCACAGATCCCGAAGAACCTACGGATCCTGAAGAACCCACGGATCCTGAAGAACCCACGGATCCTGAAGAACCCACGGATCCTGAAGAACCCACGGATCCTGAAGAACCTACCGATCCTGAAGAACCTACCGATCCCGAAGAACCTACCGATCCCGAAGAACCCACCGAACCCGAAGAACCCACCGAACCCGAAGAACCTACCGATCCTGAAGAACCTACGGATCCCGAAGAACCTACGGATCCCGAGGAACCTACGGATCCCGAGGAACCCACGGATCCCGAAGAACCTACGGATCCCGAAGAACCCACCGATCCCGAATATGTGTTTGAAGTGCCTGATCAAATCATTCTGATTGTCGGTCAGACGAGCAATGTCGGTTTGGTAATTACCCCCGATGACGGCAAACTGAAACCCGTTTATGTGACGGACGATGAATCCATTGTCAAGGTGGATGCAGACGGCAACCTGACAGCTGTCGGAATTGGTGTTACCAAGATCACCATCGGACTCGGAAACGGAGAAATCCGCGTGATTCCCGTTACGGTTGTTGCCATTCCGGCTCCGCCTCGCAAGCATCATGTCTGTTTCGGCAAGACCGACGGCATCGGCTGGTATGAAGTGTCCGTCAACGGCGGTGACTTTTTCCCGCAGGGCCCCAATTCCACGCTTGAGGTGGAGGAAGGTTCCGTCCTCGTTGTCCGTGTGCAGGATATGTGGATTGATGATGAGTTTGACTTCTATGTCAACGGAATGCGTGTGGAAACTGATGTTGCAAACACCATTACGGTAGTTGTGGACGGTTATATGCTCATCGGTGCATTGTCGATGGATGTGACAGTTCCTGATGTCGAGGAATCCATTACCATTCTGCAACAGATTGTCAATTTCTTTAAAGCCATTGTTGAGTGGTTCAAAAAGTTGTTCAATTCATAGAATATAAGAAAAAGGGGGCATTTTTTGCAATGCCCCCTTTAAATTGATGCATTTAGGCACAAGCCCGAAAAGAACGATCCTAAAGACCAACCGTCTGCCATGCAAACCTGAAATGCAAATACGACTCATGGTCATTTTGATGTTGTGGGTATTATATAGATGCGGTCGGGCAAAATAAAAGGTTCTTCACGGAAAATTGTGGGATTTTTGATTAAGGGAAGTGCAAATTACGGTTTGTCGGGCTCTTATCAATGAAAATTTTCCTCTCAACCCTTGTCGCCCCTGAAAGGGGAGATGTCACGAAGTGACAGAGGGGTTAACCAAGTTTGCACAAATTTGGTCAATAAAGTTTGATGTAGCCGATTGAACCCCTCTGTCTGCTAACGCAGACATCTTTTTCTCCGAAAACGGGAACCCCTTTGTCAGCTTCGCTGACATTTCCCCTAACAGGGGAATAACCTTTCAGGGGCGACAAGGGTGGAGGAGGGCGGTCTGTGCGTAACCGC
>JAZUQC010000100.1:0-1777 GCA_045605525.1 Acutalibacteraceae bacterium | reverse complement strand
GGAGTTCTGATTGTGAGCTTGTTGGTTTTGCCGTCTGTAACAACGGTTTCATCAAATTTGGGAGCTTCGGTTGTTGTTTCGGTGGGCTGTGTTGTGTCGGGATTTTCGTTACCGCCGCAGGCAGCAAATGAAAGAAGCATTGCAAGAGCCATAAGAATTGCTAAAAACTTTTTCATATTATTATCTCCTCAATATTTTTAAAGTGAAATCAGTGCTTTGCGCCACAGAATTCGCAAATTGTATTTTTGCCGAAAAGCTTCTGGAAGAAGAGAACAATCTTATAGAAGAAGCCTGCTATGCCGCCCTTGTGGCACTTGCAGGGGCAATCCTCATAAATCGCTTCGGCTGTTACGTCGGATGTGCCGACGGTTACAGGTGTTTCTTTTGCATTCTTATCAGCAACAGCTGCACCGCTGATTTCCCAATGGCTGAACACCTTGCCGTTAATCTGATTTGCGGTAAGTGTTATACTTTCACCCATAATCGCAGCTGAAGCTGATGCTTTGCCGTTCGTTACGGTTACTTTATAAACAACATTTTTATATGTTGCCTGTGCGGTAACATCATTTTCGGGCATTGTGAAGGTTGTGGTTGCATTTGATGAATCTGCTACGGTTGCACCTGTTACAACCCATTTGTCAAACGCCTTACCTGCAGGGGCTGCAGCGGCGGTAAGCGTTACGGTTGCACCCGCAACAGCCTTTGAAGCTGAAGCTGTACCGTTTGCAACTGCAATATTATATGTTTTATCCTTATATATTGCCTCTGCAGTTACGTCATTTTCGGGCATGGTGAAAGTCGTTGTTGCCTTTGATGTATCGGCTACGGTTGCACCTGTTATAGCCCACTTATCAAACACCTTGCCTGCAGGTGCGGCATCGGCTGTGAGAGTTACGGTTGTGCCTGCAACAGCCTTTGAAGCCGAAGCTGTACCGTTTGCAACTGCAATATTATATGTTTTATCTTTATATGTTGCCTCTGCGGTAACATCATTTTTGGGCATTGTGAAGGTTGTGATTGCACTTGATGAATCTGCAACGGTTGCACCTGTTACTACCCATTTGTCAAATACCTTGCCTGCAGGTGCGGCATCGGCTGTGAGAGTTACGGTTGTGCCTGCAACAGCCTTTGAAGCCGAAGCTGTGCCGTTTGTGACGCTGATGACATATTCGGGAACGGGAAGCTGAGCGAATTCAATGTCAAAGATTTTTGCTCCCGTATTTGAATTTGATAAGCAAAGGTCTGCGGCTTTACCGTTGATCGTTGCCGTTACATCATCCGCAAAAACATATCCGCTTTCGGGTGTGAATATAACCTGTGCACAATAAGTGTTTCCGCCCTCAAACTCGGTAATGGTTCCCATCAGATCTTTTAAGTGATACCAATCATACAAGGCAACTGTATAGCCCGTTCCCGTTGTTGTAACAACGTCTGAGGGTGCTTCACCCACAACGGGTTCAACAACGGTTGCGTTGATTTCGGTTATCTTGGTCTTTCCGGGAGTTGCAGGGAATGTATAGCTCATTTTAAGCTCGTTCTTGCCGCTGCCGATTTTAACCGCATCCGCCATATCGTGGCTGAGATAAATGTTTTTATCAAAGGTATAGCCCTCTGCCGTTTCAAGAGCAAGCTGGAACGTATATTGTGTTCCCTCAACAAAAACGGGGTCTTCGGGGAACCATTCAATGCCGACAATGATTACACCCATATTATTTGCAGTTACCTGCGAAAGGTCTGCCGGAACAGCACCTGCAACGGGTGCGGGAACATGGAAATC
>JAZUQC010000099.1:0-21153 GCA_045605525.1 Acutalibacteraceae bacterium | reverse complement strand
CTTGGCTCACAGAACGACATGGCTACGATCCGACTTTTTTGAAAAAACTTGACCAAAACTTTTAATAATTGACAATCAACCAAAATTCCTGCAAATCAAACTCCCCGATAAACCGTAATTTGTCGAGCAAAAAACCGCCCTCGTGTGAGGACGGTTTTTTTGCATTACATTTAATTTTTATTCTTCATCTTTGCGAAGTTTCTTGACACCGACAAAAGCGGCACCGGAAAGAAGGACAATTGCGGCAACAGGTGCGAGTGCATTACCCAGCCCCGTGTCAACCGAATAGGTCAGCACTTCGGTGTAGGTTGCGGTGCAATCCTTACACTTGTATTCAATGTAACCGTTTGCACTTGCGGTTGCGGCTACACGCTTGCTTTCCTGCCAGGTGTGCTTGCCGTTGGCTGCGGCTGTTACTTCTTTGGTTTCACCGCAGACACACTTGAAAATGTCCTTGCCTGCCTTGGAGCAGGTGGCGGTGGTGGAATGATATTTGTAATCGTGTCCGAGTGCACTCGTCTTGGTCTGTTCTTTGAGAATCGCACCGCAGACAGAACACTTGCTGCCTTCGGTCAGACCCGATTTGGTGCAATCGGCGGCTACGGCGGGAATCTTGACGGGTTTGCAGTTTTCGGTTTTTGTTTTGCCGCAAACGGTGCATTCAACAGTGTGCTTGCCGCCTTTTTCAGCCTTTGCTTTACCAAAAGTATGTTCTTCCGTCTTGGTTTCGGTTTTGTTGCAGTTTTTGCAGATATAGGTCACGGTGTGGCTGTCATCGGTGGAAGTGATTTCGGCTTCTTCATCAATCACAAGCTTGTGACCGGATGCCTGGTGAACAAGGGTCTTTGCATCATTGCGTTTGCCGCAGTCCTTACAATTATAATAGGTATAACCGTTTTCGGTACAGGTGGCGGCGGTGCTGTTCACTTTATCCTTTACAAAGTTCACACATTCGTCTTCATAAGCGTATGCACAGACCTTGCAGGTGTGCTTGTGCGGATTTTCTGCATCGTCTTCAAATTCGCAGGCGGCAAGAACAACCGTATTGCAGACCGTGCAGGCGGCCTCGTGACAACTTTCGCCTTGTGCATCCACATGCTTCCAGCCGTTTTCGGCAACGGCAACGGTGTGAGAAGCGGTTGCATTGCAGGTGGTGCATTCGACGGTGTGGGCATTCTTTTCGGAATCATAGAGCCATTCGCCGAGGGTGCTTTCGTGGGTCAGGGTATCACCGCAAGCGGTGCAAGTGCCGCTACAGGTCTTGTTTGCAACATCAACGGTGTATGTTTCAACGGTGCAGTCCTTTTCATATTCGGCAGAGCACTTTATACAGTTGCCCTTGTGCAGATCACCGTTTTCAACTTCGCCTGTTTCGGCATTGACTTTCTGAGAAGGAGTCCAGGTCTTGACTTCACAGCCTTCGGTATATGTACCGTCGCATTCCGTGCAAACGGTGGAATGTGTTTCGGTGTTTTCAACATGGGTGTAAGCAGAGGGCGTGCATGCAACGGTGTAAGCGGATGCACAGACCGCACAGGTTGCAGTGTGCGTGCCGTTGTTGTTGGATTTAAGACCGCTTGCATCGGGCTTGCAGGGATTGGTAAAGTTTCTGCCGCAATCCAAACAGTTGGTCTGATGGCTTGCCGTGCCTGCTACGGAAACATAAGTACCTTCCTTGCAATCCTTGGTGTAAGGAGCAAGACAGACAGAACAACTGCCCGTGTGGGTCAGAGAAACGCTTCCTTCGGCAACGGGATCTGCCTTATAACCGGTGACGGTGCAAGCATAGTTCGGACTTGCAAGGCAGCGGGTGCACTTGCCGGCATGAATTTCGGTGCCTTCAATGTGAAGCCAAGCTTCCACGTTATGACCGAGTGCGGCAACGGATTCGGCGGAGGTTCTGCCGCAGACACATTCAAGAATGCGCTGTCCGTCGTTTTCACAGGTTGCAGTGATGGTCTTTTCAACCATTTCGCAGTTTGCATAGACGGTTTCGCCGCAACCGGAGCAGACACCGGAGTGTTGTACGCTGTTGGGCACAAGAGTCCATTCAGAAACAATGTGTGTGGGAGCTTCTTCTTTTACAAGGCTGTTGCCGCAGACTTCACAGTGATATGTATTTTTTACGATGGTTGCACACTGATAATCGGTGCTGTCGAGCACGAGCGTGCATTCTTGCGTGAACTGTTCTTCGCAATTGAGGCAGGTGAAAGAATGCGTGCCGTTCTTTTCATCGAACACATAACCTGCCGCAGGAGCATGACCGAGCTTTTCGGCATACTTTTCAACTTCAACAAAGCCGCAATCCTTGCAGGTGCGGGTCACATACGATGCGACGGTGCAGGTGGCATCGGTCGGAACGGACCATTCACCGAATGTGTGATCGGCACAGCCGCCGACATCCTGTGTGTTTTCGGGCAGCACGGGCAGTTGTGCAGCCATAACAGGCAACATGCACCAGACGGATGCAAACAAAATCATCATAACAGTCAATACGGAAATCAATTTTTTCATTTCTGAATCCCTCCGAGGAAAGCGGTAATATCAAATCCCATAGATTTTTTCATAGTACTATATAATATATATTACTTTAAAAGACCTTGAAAGTCAAGCCAAAAAAGGCACAAACAAAGAGGTAATTTTTGGCAAAACCACCGAAGAACCGCATTTCTTACAAAATCTTAAGATTCACAGCATTGCAAATACGGTGTCGGGGCAGTATAATAGAATCAGAAAAAACGGACGGTGGAAAAATGAAAACAAAAATTCTGCTTGTGGAAGATGACCTGTATCTTCGTGAAGGACTGCAGGAACTGCTGACAAAAGAAAATTATGCACCCGTCTGTGCGAAAAACTGCACTGAGGCAAAGGCTTTTTTCAATACAGACAGTTTTGATCTTGTGATTCTGGATGTGATGTTGCCCGACGGCAACGGACTTGACCTTTGCACACACATCCGCAATGCGGGGTCAGATGTGCCTGTTCTTTTTCTGACCGCCTGTGATGAAGAATTTCAGATCGTACGCGGGCTGGATGCGGGGGCGGATGACTATGTGACAAAGCCGTTCAGGCTTCTTGAACTTCTTTCCCGCATCCGTGCACTGCTGCGTCGCAAAACGGCGGGTACGTCCCTGCAGTCGAGGGAAATTACCCTTGACACAACAAACATGACGGTAAAAAAAGACGGTGAGGTACTCTTGCTGACACCGACGGAGTATCAGATCCTTTCCGTTCTCATGCACAACAGCGGTGTTATTGTAACAAGAAGCTCCCTTTTGCAACGCATATGGGACAGCGACGGCAATTTCATTGACGACAACACCCTTTCGGTGCACATCAGCCGCCTTCGTGACAAGATCGGCTCTGCACACATTACAACCGTACGCGGCACGGGTTACCGATGGGAGGAATAAAATGAAGGACATTCTTCTGATCATATCACTTGTGCTTGCCCTTGTCGTCTGTGTCCTGCTGCTTGCACTGCACGTGAAAAACAAAAAGAAGATCAGCACCCTGACCGAAAGCATTGATACATTTCTGAAAGACGGAGAACAAACGGCCCTTGCAACGGATGAGGGGGATTTTGCACACCTGCAGAACAACATCTGCGAGCTGGAAACAAGGCTTTTATATGCCCATGAATACACAAAGCGGGAAGCAAGAAACAACACCGAATTCATTGCCGACATTTCCCACCAGCTGAAAACACCGCTTGCGGGCCTTCGGCTTTACTGCGAAATGAAGCACAATGCCGCACCCGACAGCTACACCGAAAAAGAACTTGCACTTATAAGCAAAATGGAAAAGCTGATTCATAATGTTCTGAAGCTTGAAAAAATCCGCAGTGATACATATATTATGAACTTTGCCGAAACGCAGATTTCGACCGTTTTCAACGAGCTGCAGGCAGAATTCGGTGCTCTGTTCCCGCAAAAGACAATTACCGTACACGGCGATGCGGCCTTGCGATGCGACAAAGCATGGCTTCGCGAGGCATTCGGAAATGTCATCAAAAACGCCTGCGAACACACAGCACCCGACGGCAGGGTTGACATTCTTATTGAAGAAGCCGAAAAAAGTGTCAGCATCACCATTGAAGACAACGGCGGCGGGGTGAAGCCCGATGATCTTGCTATGCTGTTCAGAAGATTTCACCGCAGTCAGAACGCATCGCCCGACAGTGCGGGGATCGGGCTTGCCGTTACAAGGGCCATTGTGGAAAAGCACCACGGGACCGTTACGGCGGAAAACCGCAACAAAGGCCTTTGCGTGAGCATGTGTTTCCCCGTGATCGATGCAAATGTGAAGTTGTAAGGCAAAAAAGAAGCACTTGACAATAATAGTCAAGTGCAGTATAATGTAGTCAAGAGGTAACCGTTCAAAGCGGTTGGCCAATAACAATCGTTTTGTTTATTTCAGAAAACAACCGTCACTTGGCAGAGTGGCGGTTGTTCCTTTTTATCCTAATCGTTACAGTATAATTGAATATATGTAATGTTATGATAACAGGCATACACGGCACCTCCTTTCGGAAGAGCGTGCCAACCGCCTTACATCGCCTCTTGACTACAAAAGCATTATATCACAATATTATATTTGTCAATATTTGTAAATTTCCTTTTCTTACGAAATTGTAAGGTAAAAGTCACCGGAATGTAAGATTAAGCGTGTATAATAAACGTATAAAACCAAAAGGAGTATCTGTATGACCATTTTAGAATGTAAAAATCTGACCAAAGAATATTTAAGCGGAGAAAATGTGGTAAAAGCGGTGGATGATGTGTCCGTGCGTTTTGAACAGGGTGAATTCTGTGCCGTCACGGGCCCGTCGGGCTCGGGCAAATCCACGCTGTTGCATGTTTTATCTTCCCTCGAAAACCCCACAAGCGGCGAGGTGATTTACGGCGGAAAGTCCCTTTCGGCTTACAATGACAATCAGCTTTCCATTCTGCGTCGCCGTCGTTTCGGCTTTGTTTTTCAGGCTTACAACCTCGTGCAGGAATTGACAGGATATGAAAACATTCTGCTTCCCGTCATGCTTGACCGCAAGAAAGCAGATGAAAAATATTTGCAGAAACTCATTGATATGCTCGGAATCGAAGATCGTCTTTCGCACCTGCCCTCTGCCATGTCGGGCGGACAACAGCAGCGTATTGCAATCGCAAGGGCACTTGCCAACAAACCCGCCGTGCTGTTTGCAGACGAACCGACCGGCAACCTCGATGCAAAAAGCGGCAGAGAGGTTCTGCGATTGTTGAAAGATGTCAATCGTGAATTGGGCGTTACGCTGATTCTTGTCACCCATGACCAATCCGTAGCCGAACAATCCGGACGGATTCTGCGTATTGTGGACGGCAAAATTGCGGCATTGCATTAAAGAAAAAAAGGAACTGTTTTTACAGCCCCTTATACACCCAATATTTGCTTGTGATGCCCCACATCGAGCAACAAAATAATAACACCGTCTTCATATTTCCATAATATGCGGATGTCCATATTATAACTATTTATACATTGTCAATGTCTATCCCCATGTCTGCAAACAGGTCTTCAACCGAGTCAAAACCTTGCTGCTCGTTGAGTTGCGGTTCAGCATTTTTGATCATTTTTGCAATTTTTATCAACTTGTCTTTGGGATACACAACAACGGGACAAAGAAAAATACCGCCGTCTTTTTCAATGATTTCAAATTTATCGCCTTCGGAAATGCCCATCCTTTTGATGATTTCCGACGGAATTGTAATCTGGGAACGGCCTCTGATTTCTGCCAACATATAAATCACCTCTTGCAAATTTCTGAAATTCTGATTTTCTTACAATAGTATTATATGCAGTTTTTCTGAAAAAGTCAAGAAATTTTCTGAAAGGAACATACCATGAACCAAAAACATAAACTTACCGTCACTCAGCTTGCCGCGGGCAACCTGAAAATGCGGAAAAAGCAATATATTCTGCTCATTGTCGGCATAATTCTGTCGATCGCCTTTTCTGCGAGCATTCTCTTTTTCTTCACCGCAAGCAGGGAAAGCACGAAAGAACGCCGCTTAAACCGCTTGGGTGAACAGCAGTTTATTGTGTTGGACAGTGCGGACAAGGACCTGTCTGCCCTGTACAAAGTCAGTTCTGATGTTCAAACGGCAACGGCAAAAAATGTTGCTTTTGTGTATCTGACCGAGGAAGAACGCGAGCACGGCATGTGCGTTGCCGTGGCAGACGAAGCGTTTCGTACCATGACCCGTCAGACTCTGGCCTCCGGCAGACTGCCCGTTTCCGAGGGCGAAATTGCCGTGGAAGTGTCCGCACTCTCGAAAATGCAGTTAGATGTTGCCGTTGGTGACACCTTTACCGTGTTTGCCGAAATTCCCGACGGAAACGGCGATGTGTTCGAAACACAGGAACAGACCTACACCCTTGTCGGTATTCTGACTGACAAACGTCGCTCACTTCGCCTTGAACACGGCTGGATCCGCGAGTATTATTCCGTTTATAACGATTATCCTGCCGCCTACCTTGCAGACGGCGAAACCGTTGCCCCCGGCGGAAAAGCCGTGCAACTTACCTACGGCAAATGGGATCAGTCAACGGGTAGAATGGTCACAAAGCTCTACAATGAAACCGCTTTTACCGAACAGGAAGTCAGTTATAACACCGAATTTTTCTATGACGGCTATTACATCACCGAAGACACCGCAGGTTTTGACACCCTGTATACGCTGTGTTTTCTTGGCGTTGTGCTTGTGGTCGGCTCGTGCTTCGGCATTGTAAGTGCTTTTAACATGAATCTGCAGGAACGCAGACGGCAGATCGGTCTTTTGCGTGCGGTCGGCACGACCAAGCGGCAGATCGTCAACATTTTCGGCAGAGAAGCGTTTCTCATTGCCCTTTGCAGTGTGCCGGCAGGCTTGCTGATTTCCTATGTCGGGGTTTTTATCATCGTTAAAATCATGGGGGACGGCTATTCTTTCAAGCCCGCGTGGTATGTTTTTGCACTCAGTGCCCTGTTGGGCATTGCGGTGGTCATGCTTGCGGCGATATTGCCGTTGCTTTATGCCACCCGCATTACTCCCATGCAGGCACTGCGTAATACCGACATCAGTGTCAGGATGAAGCACAAAAAAATAAAAATGAAAACCGAATTCCGTGCACCGCAACTTCTTGCAAGCCGTGAGATCAGATTAAGAGGTGTAAAGCAAAGCGGTATGGCAGTGTTTCTGTCATTCGGTATTCTGCTTGCTACCTTGGGCACGAGTGCCCTGCTGGAAGAATTCAGCGACACATTCCGCAACCCGACCGATTTTTTCATCGGTGCACAGCAGTCGTATCTGTACGGCTGGATCAATGTGGACGATGATGCACAGTGGTTCACCGAGAACGATGTCAACCGTGTACGTGCAAATCCCTATGTGGAGGATGTGTATGTCTCGCGTGCCACCAATGTATGCCTGGATGCCGGCATGCCGACGCCTTATATGCTGCAGTGTGCGGGGCAATATGCCTATGAATTCCCCGATCTGACGGAAGATTTTGACACCACCATCACCTTTGCACCCGATGCAGCCGAAATGGTGGTTCTGCCCCAAATGCAGGAATTCCTGAACAATCTGGAGCTGCCCGAAACGGCATTTACCTTTCCGTTGATCGTGGTGGATGACAAGGCAGCCGAAGCACTGCTGGAAGTCTGCTACGAGGGAAAAGGGGATATGGATGATATCCATGCCGGCAAGCAGGTCATTATGATCGCACCGAAGGGCTATTATATGCAGATGCATCCGAGCGGCGGCTGGGGCTCAAACTCCATTACGGCAAGAACCACCCAAAAGGAGCTCAACAACGCAACCCGCGTGGTATATAAGGATGCTTTTTACCCGGGTGACAAAATGACCCTGCACTGGCTCAACGGTCCGCTGGAGTATGAAGAATACCTCGGCACGGACAAAATTACACACGTTGTCAAGGAAATTGAGATCGGTGCGGTTGCTGACGGGGCCGGTATTGACAGCATGCAGGAATATCATTCGCAGGGAATTTATAATACCACCTGTGTTGTGACCACCGAACGCGGTATGCGTGCGTTGGGTATTGATGCAGGAGTGCGCAACATGGATGTGAATCTTATTGATAACTCCGACGAAACCGCGCAGAGCACCGTCAAAACGCTGCTCGACGAAGTCGGCACGAGGGTCAATTCTTACTATCTGTTTTCCAATTATGAATGGGCACAGGAGGTGCGGCAGGACAGAGCCGAAGTGGTGATCATGCTGTTTGCCTTGCTTGCACTGTTTTTCTGCATCACCGCCGCCACCCTTTGCAACACCACCAACGCAAGAATCCGCGAAAGCAGACGCATCATAGGCACTCTGCGTGCCGTGGGGGCATCGGCGGCAGACCTGCGAAAAATTTATTGGTTGCAATATCTGTATGTGTTCGGCATCGGTTGCGGGGTCGGTTACGGCGGCACGGCACTGTTCAGATTCGGTATTTTTGTGTATGAAAAAATCATGCAAACCACTTTCTTCATGCACAGCATCACCCTGTGGCCGTCGTTTGTGTTTGTCGGGGCACTGCTTGCGGTGTGCGTGCTCAACCTCGCCGTAAGACTTCGCAGAGAAACCAAGAACAGCATTGTTGAAAACATTCGAGAGTTGTAAAACAAATTATGGTTTAGCGGGGAATTGGTTGTTTGCCGTAGGGAATGCATATTATGCATTCCGACCCCGTCCTGCCAAGGTGATACGCGCACCTCGGTAGGGGTCGGCACCTCGACGACCCGTTTTTGGATTTCAAAATTATATCATTTATTGCATCGATTATGTATTATTTCAAATAATAATGTTCAAATCAATGATTCTTTTACCCTCATGCGGGATGCCGAGGGCGTCATCCCCTACAGGATAAAAAACCAAGTCAGACAGGGTCGGAACGCATACTATGCGTTCCCTACACGCCCCCCTAAACCGCAATTTGCAATTATTTTGCATTTACAAAAACCCCCTGTGCGGGGGTTTTGCTGTTATCTCTGAATTCTGCCTGATCCATCGCCGCCTGCTAATTTTTCAACTTCTGCTACGGTGACCATGTTGTAGTCACCCTCGATGGAGTGTTTGAGTGCACTTGCCGCAACCGCAAATTCAACAGCCGCCTGTGTGGATTTGCCGTTCATCAGCGAATAAATCAGGCCGCCGCCGAAACTGTCACCGCCGCCGACTCGGTCGATGATGTGCAGTTCATATTTTTTTGAGAAGCAGTATTCATCTTCTTTTACATTATAAAGCATGGCACTCCAGCCGTTGTCGAATGCGGACCGGCTTTCACGCAGTGTGATGGCAACCATTTCAAAGCCGAACTTGTCGGCAAGCTGACGGGCAACGCTCTTGTAGCCTTCACGGTTGATTTCACCCGCATAAATATCGGTCGCTTCCGCTTCAATGCCGAACACGTCTTTTGCATCTTCCTCGTTGGAAATGCAAACGTCCACATACTGACAAAGTTCCGTCATAGCGGCTCTTGCCTGATCCCTCGTCCAGAGTTTGCCTCTGTAATTGAGGTCGCAGGAAATCTTGATGTTTCTCTTTTTTGCGGCAACGCAAGCCTGTTTGCAGATTTCCACAAGGTTTTCTCCCAGAGCGGGGGTGATACCCGTAAAATGGAACCATTCTGCACCGTCAAAAATTGCATCCCAGTCAAAATCTTCGGCACTTGCCTTCTGAATAGCGGAGCCTGCTCTGTCATAAATGCAGACAGATCCTCTCTGCGAAGCACCTTTTTCGTTGAAATAAATGCCCACTCTTTCGCCGCCGCGGACGATTTTGGTGGTGTCCACACCGTAACGGCGCAGGCTGTTCACCGCTGCCTGCCCGATGGAATGGATCGGCAGTTTCGTCACATAAGCGACATCCATGCCGTAGTTTGCAAGCGACACCGCCACATTGGCTTCGCCGCCGCCGAATGTGAATTCAACGTGATCGCACTGCACGAAGCGTTCATAGTTATAGGGTTGCAAACGGAGCATAAGCTCACCGAAGGTAATTACTTTTGCCATTGTCATATCCTCTTTCCGAAATTAAAAGTTTCCGCCGTTCCAACCCCAGGTGGAATAGCCTGTGTATTTCACATACACGCGATCGGGGGCAATGCCGAGATGCTTTGCAAGAATATCGCACACATCGGCGGTCATTTTGTTGCTTGCATCCGCATTGACACTGCCGAGCAGTTCCACATCCACCATGGCGGTGTCGGCGGAATTGTCGCCGCGGATCCACATCGGTACATTGTCCTGCACGGCAACCATCAGCCACTGTTCGCTTTTGCCGGGGAAATTTTCGATCGCTTTGCCGAAATCGGCTTTTAAGCTTTCCGCTGTCTGCGGTGCCACCTTTGCGGTGGTTGTTACTTTAATATAAGGCATGTCTTTCTCTCCCTATCAATCAAATGCTGCCTTGCGTGCTTCGGCACAAAGGGCGGTGATTTTTTCAAAATTGCCTGCCGCAATGTCAGCCTTCGGGCAGACCCAGCTGCCGCCGACGGCATGAATGAACGGTGCGTCAATGTATTCACGCAGATTCTGCGTGTTGATGCCGCCCGTGGGCATGAACTTGATGCCGACAAAGGGAGCGGCAAGGTTTTTCATGGCATTTAAGCCCCCGTACACATTGGCGGGGAAGAATTTGATGATGTTCAGTCCCAGCTTGATAGCGGCGGTGATTTCCGTCGGGGTCACGCAGCCGGGGGTGACGGCAATGTTATTTTCAATGCACCAACTGACGATTTCGGCATCGAACCCGGGGGACACGATGAACTTTGCACCCATTTCAACGGCCTTTTTGCACTGCTCCATGGTCAGCACCGTGCCGGCACCGACGAGCATATCGGGGCAGTTTTCGGCAACGGCTTTGATGGAATCTGCCGCAGCGGCAGTGCGGAAAGTAATTTCCATAACGTCAATACCGCCCTTGAGCATCGCTTCAGCGGTGGGAACGGCATCTTTTGCGTCGTCCAATACAACAACGGGAACAATACCCGAACGGGCAAGTCTGTCAATAACGGTCATATATAAACTCCTTTTCACAAATGATTCATTTTATACAACATAAAAATGATTATAGCATAAAGTAACACGCGAATAAAGAAAAAATTTTTGATTACAGCAATATTTTTTTGCAATCAACTGACTTTTTCAAGATAAGCCATACAGACATAAGCATCCTTGCCGTCCCATGTGATTTTACCCCAGTAACGAAGTTCTTCGTCATCCGCATCTGCCCATGTAATCACATCCAGCACTTCGACTTCGTCGCCCTCATCGAGCATTGCGATTTCCTCGCCATAACCGGGTTTGTATTTGACTTTCAGTCCATACTCACCGGTGCCGGAAACAGCATACCTGCCGAGCGGAAAATCCTCGGGGGTAATATTGACTTTTTCAAGATAAGCCATGCAGACATATGCAGCTCTGCCGTCCCAATTGATCAGTCCCCAGTAGATATGAGCCTCTTCTTCTGCTTTCGTCCATACGACAACATCCAGAACCTTGACCTCGTCACCGTCATACAGCAAAGCAATTGTTTCACCGTTACCCGGCTGCAGTTTGACTTTCAGGCCGTAGGGGGCAATTTCCGAAACAGCATGCTTTCCGAGCGGGTATTGGTCAGTCGGCAGATGCTCGTCAACAAAAATTTTCTTTTTATTCAATCCGACGGCTGTGCGCAGTGCTTCTCTGGCATCATTTGCCATGATTTTGCTGTCGGTGTCCATATCAGCAAGTTGCACTTGCTTGCCGTTGAATTTTTCCAATCGTACCGCACAGCGCAGAATCATGCGGGCATCTTCTGCGGATACAATTCCATCTTCATTCACATCCCCCATATACAGGGTTTCTGCGGCGGTTGATTTTAATAATGGTGCAGCAGACAAAACAAACAGAACAACTAAAAATGCGGAAATGATTCTTATGCCGTTTTTCATAAAAAAGACTCCTTTTCTTTAATTTTATCATATTGTTTTGAAAATGCAAAGCAAGTTATGTTACCTATAATGCGACAACCTCCCGAATGTGGTCCGGGAGGTTGAAAAGTTCAGTTATACGCCGCAGTATGCCGAGAAGCCTGCGTCGATGGGCATGACAACGCCCGTGACAGCGGATGCACTCTTATCGTCGCACAGGAACAGCGTTGCACCGAGAAGTTCGCTTGCATCAACATAGCGGTGGGTCGGGGTGCCGTTGAGGATTTTTGCGGAACGGGCGGTCGGTGTGCCGTCGGCATTGAACAGCAGTCCTCTGTTCTGCGAAGACACAAGGAAACCGGGGGCAATGGCATTGCAACGGATGCCCGTGCCTGCGAAGTGCGTGGCAAGCCACTGGGTGAAGTTGGAAATACCTGCCTTTGCGGCGGAGTAGGCGGGGATTTTGGTCAGCGGAGTATAAGCATTCATGGACGAGATGTTGAGAATGCAACCTGCCTGCTTTTCGACCATATCCACGGCAAAAGCCTGTGTTGGCAGAAGTGCACCCTGGAAATTGAGTTTGAACACGAAGTCCACACCGTCGGCATCCAGGTCAAAGAAGGACTTTCCGCCTTCCTTGTGTTCGTGCTGATATTCGTTGTCGGTGGTGGCTCTGGGGTTGTTGCCGCCTGCACCGTTGACAAGAATGTCGCACTTTCCGAGGTCATTGACGACCTGTTCATGCACAGCCTTGAGGGCTTCGGGGTCAAGTACGTTTGCCTTATAGCCCTTGCAGACAAAGCCTTCTGCGGTCAGTTCGTTTTCAAGATTTTTGACGGCTTCTTCGTTGAGGTCGAGGGCAGCGACTTTGGCACCGCACTGTGCAAAGGCTCTTGCCATGGCACCGCAGATGAGTCCGCCTGCACCTGTGATTACAACAACTTTACCGGTATAGTCCACTTTCAAGGGGAGATCGATCATGTTTTATATCCTCCTGTTTATTCAATTCAATTCAATGGTTCCGCCGTTGGCTTCAACAAGGCCGTTGATGTAAGCAGAGCCGAGAGCACGGTCAAACAGACCGTAACCGGGTTTGCCCGTTTCGCCCCAGATCATTCTGCCGTGGTCGGGACGGAAATAACCTTCAAAGCCTGTTTCCACGAGTGCCTTGACGATGGCATTCATATCGAGTGAGCCTTTACTCGTCAGGTGGCCCGATTCTTCAAACGAGGTGTCGGGCAGAATTTTAATATTGCGCAGGTGCATAAATCCGATGCGGTTCATAGCGGAATATTTGCGTACAAGGCTCGGCATATCGTTTTTCGGATGGCAACCGAGTGAACCCGTGCAGAAGCACAAAGAGTTTGCGGGGCTGTCCACGATTTTTAAGAAGCGGTCAAGATTTTCTTCGCAGGTGATAATGCGGGGCAGTCCGAAAATGGGATAGGGCGGGTCATCGGGATGAATCGCTATCACCACACCGCATTCTTCGGCAACGGGAATGACCTTTTTGAGGAAGTATTCGATGTTTTTCCACAGACCGTCTTCACCGATCTCGCCGTAAGCGGTAATCAGTTCGCGAACCTGATCCTGGGTATAGGAAGAATCCCAACCGGGCAGGTGGATATCGTCTTTTAAGGGATCAAGACCTTTCATTTGTTCCCAATACATAACAAGGCTTGTCGAGCCGTCTTCGGCAACTTTGTCGAGTTGTGTTCTTGTCCAGTCAAATACGGGCATGAAGTTGTAGGTCACGCATTTGACGCCGTATTTTGCACAGCGGCGGATGGATTCGCAGTAGTTTTCAATGTGGCGTTCGCGTTCGGGTCTGCCGAGTTTGATTTCTTCCGTCACGGGAATGGACTCGACCACATCGAACACAAGACCGTTTTCTTTGCAGCGGTCGGCAATGTGTTTGATGCTTTCTTCCGGCCATACTTCACCGGGTTTGACATCATAAACTGCGGAAACAATGGAACGCATGCCGGGGATCTGACGGATGTATTCCAGGGTTACGGGGTCGCTGTCGCCGTACCAGCGGAATGAGCTTTTCATAATGAATATCCTCCCGATTATTTTCATAATTTAAAAGGGCATATATACTTTAATTTTATCAAAAGATAAGATTATAGTCAAGTTTTTTTCACATCAATAAAAAAAGAAAGAAAAATTCTGTAAAATTCTTGAAAAATTTACATAACAGGGGTATAATGTATATATAAGTTAAAAAAGAGGAGAATCAACTATGAAACGCGTATTATCTTTTTTGATGGTTGTATGCATGGTTTGTTGTGCAATCGTTCCTGTATTGTCCGCTTCCGCGGCAACGGTTGCCGAAAACAAACTGCCTGTCATCTACATTGTAGGCAAGCAGAATACCCCGGTTTACAAGCTGGATGAAAACGGTAACTATGCACTGGATGAAAAAGGGCAGAAGATCGCCGTTGACAATGTCAACACCCCCATGGGCATGACCCGTGAAGACTACATCATGTCGCAGCTTGAGCCCGTGCTCAGCAAACTGCCGAAAGCTCTTATTACGGGCAATTATGATGAATATCTTGATGCACTCATCGGTGCGGTTGCCCCCATTTATGCAGACCTCGTGCTTGACGGCAATGCCGAAGATCCCGACGGTGCTATCTGTTGGGATTATTCCGTTCAGAAGCCGTCCAAGGGGGCAGGCGGCCTGAATTACTACTATTTCAAATATGACTGGCGTTTTTCTCCGTATGATACAGCGGATGAACTGCACAGGTTTGTAGAATATGTCTGCGAAAAAGAAGGTGTGGAAAAGGTCAATATCCACGCACGTTGCTACGGTTCCAATGTTGCCATGGCTTACATTGCCAAGAGTGAAGCAGGGCTGTACGACACTCCGTTCCGCATGAACAATCTTTGCCTGAACACCACCCCGCTGGACGGCTATATTGCCATCGGAGCACTGATGTCGGGTCAGGTTGAGTTTGATGCCGATACCATTGACCGCTTTGTTTCCTATTATACCAACAATCATGACGTATTTGATGATCCGTTGGTGGAAGATTTCCTGACCATCCTTGTTTCAATGGTCAATCAGGTAAAACTGCTCGGTGTGGGAACGACTCTGATGAATTCCTTCTACGAAGCCATCGGAGAAGAACTCATTCCCCGCGCGGCCCTTGTGTGCTACGGTTCCTTCCCGTCCTATTGGTCCATGATCGGTGCCCGTTATTATGATGCTGCCATGGCTGCCGTTTTCAACACCGAAGAACGCCGCAGTGAATATGCTGTATTCATTGAAAAACTTGAAAATTACTATGACCTTTTAGGTGCAATTGAACCCGAAACCGGCAAGCCCCTGTACGCATCTTTGCTTAAGCGTTGCGAAGAAAAGTACGGCATGAAGACGGCCGTTTTTGCAAAATACGGTTATGCAACCGTGCCGCTGTTTGACGACAGCAATGTAACGGGCGATGCCAGAGGTACGGTCACCGAACTGTCATTGGGTGCCATCGGCACGCTTGTCGGTGAAACCTTTACCGAAGAACAGCTTGCCCAACTGCAGGCAATGGAAAATTACAATGAAAAATATCTTTCCGCTGACAAGAAGATTTATGCCGGCACCTGCCTGTTCCCCGAAACCACATGGTTCTCTAAGAATCTTTACCATGACCAGCTGACACAGATCGATCCCGTTGCCACTGCTTTCTTCACTTCGGACGGTCAACTGACAGTGGATGATGAACGCTTCCCGCAGTTCCATGAATATATTGACGGTCAGTTTGTTCCCGTCACGGAAGAAGACCCCACCAACGGCATCTGGGTCAACAATCCCTTTGAAGTCATCCGTCTTTTCTTTGAAAAACTGATTGCTCTGCTTCGTCAGTTTTTCGGTAATATGACCGCATAAGCGGATCCCGTGTAAATACAGGAGCTGTGAAAACCAAGTTTTTTTACAGCTCCTTTTATGATTTATTTTAAAATCAAAAAAAATCCTTGACAAACCGTCCCTTTATATGTTAAATATATTTATTATCATTTAAAAACTGTGATGAAGCGAGTAGATTGCCTGTCCGCTTGCAGAGAGTCGTCGGTCGGTGCAAGACGATAAGCGAAGCAATCGAAAAACACTTCGGAGTTGGCGGAAGAACATCCCCTTACGGATCAGTAGAACCGCCCGTGGCATCGCGTTATGATGAAAAAAGAGGACCGTGCAAGCGGTCAATTTGGGTGGTACCGCGGAAGCTGTCTTTCGTCCCATGTTCAGGGACAAGGCAGTTTTTTTGTTTTGTCCCGTCACCACCATGCCCTGTGCAAATAAGAAAGGATGAACCCCATGTTAAGAACACACACCTGTAACGAATTGAGAAAAGAAAACATCGGTCAGACTGTCACTCTCGCCGGCTGGATCGAAGTTATCCGTGACCACGGCGGTGTTTTGTTTGTGGATCTTCGCGACCACTACGGCATCACCCAGGTCGTTGTGAATGATGACAAAATGCTCGCAGGACTCGGCAAACAGACCGTTATTTCCGTTGTCGGCACCGTTTGCGAACGCGACGAAGAAACCGTCAATGCACGTCTTGAAACGGGCCTTATCGAAGTCAAGGCAAGCGAAATCACCGTGCTCGGCCCTTGCCTGAACGCACTCCCCTTTGAAATCGGCAACGACACCGCAGCCGGTGAAGAGGTAAGGCTTAAGTACCGCTATCTTGATCTGCGCAACCGCAGAATTCATAACAATATTGTTCTTCGCTCCAAGGTCATCAGTTTTCTGAGAAGTCAGATGGAAGAACAGGGATTTATGGAAATCCAGACCCCTATCCTCACCGCTTCTTCCCCCGAAGGTGCACGTGACTATCTGGTGCCCAGCCGTAAGCACAAGGGTAAATTCTATGCTCTGCCGCAGGCTCCCCAGCAGTTCAAGCAGCTGCTTATGACCGCAGGCTTCGACCGTTATTTCCAGATCGCACCCTGCTTCCGTGACGAAGATGCAAGACAGGACCGTTCCCCCGGTGAATTCTATCAGCTCGACTTTGAAATGGCTTTTGCAACGCAGGACGATGTTTTTGCTGTTGCCGAAACCGTACTTTACAATACATTCAAAAAGTTCACGGACAAGGAAGTTTCCAAGCCTCCGTTCCGCCGCATCACCTTTGCGGATGCCATGCTGCATTACGGAAGCGACAAGCCCGACCTGCGCAACCCGCTTCTCATTCAGGATCTGACCGACTTCTTTGCAGGTGTTGAATTCCCGCTGTTCAAGGGCAAGCCCGTCCGCGGCATCGTCGCACCCTGTCAGGGTCAGAGCAGAAAGTTCTTTGAAGACTCCCTGCAGTATGCCATGTCCATCGGCATGAAGGGTCTCGGTTACCTGACCTACACCGACGGCATGTATAAAGGCCCCATCGAAAAATTCCTTTCCGACGAACAGAAAGCCACTCTGACCGAAATGGTCGGCATCAAGGACGGCGAAACGCTGTTCTTCATCTGCGATAAGATCAGTGTTGTCAATCAGCTTGCAGGCGGTATCCGCACATGGCTTGGCGAACAGCTCAATCTCATCAACAAGGATGCATTTGAATTCTGCTACATCGTGGATTTCCCGATGTATGAACTCAACAGCGAAACCAATAAAATCGACTTCACCCACAACCCCTTCTCCATGCCGCAGGGGGGCTTAGAAGCACTCAACACCAAAGACCCGCTTGAAATTTTTGCCTATCAGTACGACATCGTCTGCAACGGTGTGGAACTGTCCTCGGGTGCTGTCAGAAACCACAACCCCGAAATCATGAAGCGTGCATTTGAAATTGCAGGCTATGATGAAGAAGTCCTTAAAGCCAAATTCGGTGCCATGTATAACGCATTCTCCTACGGTGCACCGCCCCATGCAGGTATGGCACCCGGTGTGGACAGAATGCTCATGCTTATTGCAGGCGAAGAAACCATCCGCGAAGTCATTGCATTCCCGCTCAACAGAAATGCACAGGATCTTATGATGGGTGCTCCCGGCGAAGTCACCGAACAGCAGCTTCGTGAAGCCAATATCCAAATCCGCGAATAAGGAGGCAATTGACGATGGATGCATTGCAGATGCAACGTCTTGAACAACTCAACCGTGTTGCACTGACCGAAGAAGAACGTGCAGACACGCTTGTCTTTTTTGAAAAACGCTTTGCAGATATGAAAACCTGCGACAGCGTTGATACCGCAAACACCGAACGCATGGTACATGTTCTGCCCCTTGCAAACGTGCTTCGTGCGGATGAAAAGAAAAAATTATTCTCCCGTGAGGACCTGCTCAAAGGTGCACCCGAACACACCGACGGCTACTGGCAGGTTCCCAGACTTTTGGAATGAGGGGGAACAGGAATATGATTTATACAGCAAAAAACGAAACAGCAGGTGCAAAAAAAATTGCACTGGACGATCTGATTTTAACAAAAGACTATCCCACCGCCGCAGGAAGTAAAATGCTGGACGGTTTTATGAGTCTGTTTGATGCCGAAGTCGTCACCCGTGTCAAAGAAGCGGGTTACGATATCGCAGGCAAGGTCAACGTGGGTGAGTTCTCGCTCGATCTGCTCGGTGAAACCTCTTATTACGGCGAAAACAGAAATGCGGACGGCAACCTTGTTTCGGCACTTGTTGAAAGCATCAAACAAGCCGAAGCCTGCCTTTGTGTCGATTCCAACGGTACGCCCCGCAGAGCCGCCGCACTGAACGGTCTTTGCTTCATCAAGCCCACCTATGCAACCGTATCCCGTTACGGCCTTGTTGCCACTGTCTGCTCGGGTGAAACGGTCGGCGTTCTTGCAGAAACCGCTGACAAGTGCAGTGAAATTCTTTCCGCTGTTGCCGGACACGATGACAAGGATGGTACCAGCCTGCCGCAGGAAAGAATTGATTCCGCAAAGGCTGCCGCCGAAATCAAAAAAGTGGCTGTTCCCGTGTCTTTCCTCAGCGGTCTTTCCGAGGAAATGAAGACGGTTGTTGTCAATGCAATTGTCGATCTTAAAGCACAGGGCGTAGAAGTTGTCGAAATTGAAGACGACATTCTCAAATTTGCACAGCCTGCATGGAATACCCTTTCTGCCGCTGAACTGTGCAACAACATCAACCGTTTTGACGGTGTTAAATACGGCTACCGTAGCCCGAATTATAAAAATATCGAAGATCTTTATACCAACTCCCGTACCGAAGCCTTCGGCATCCTGACCAAGATGCAGTTGCTTCTCGGCAGTGAGGTACTTTCCACCGAAAATTATATGCCCGTTTATGACAAGGCTCTGCGTATGCGTCGTGTGATCTGCGAACGCTTTGCGGAAATTTTCGGCAATTTCGATGCGGTTCTGCTGCCCGTCTGCTCACAGACCGCTTACAAGCAAACCGACACCGACACCGCTTATAACGAAAGCCTTTACACCGCCCCCGCCTCCGTCAGCGGTCTTCCCTCCGTGGTGTGCAAGGGTGTACAACTCGTCGGCAATTACCTGAGCGATGCTTCTTTGCTCTCACTTGCCGCAAAACTGTGAAAGGGGGAACGGAAAAATGAAATTTGAAACCGTCATCGGTCTGGAAGTCCATGTGGAAATGTCCGCAAACTCCAAAATTTTCTGTTCCTGCGGTGCAAAATACGGCTCTGAACAGAATGAATGTGTCTGCCCCGCCTGTTGCGGTATGCCGGGTATGCTGCCCGTTATGAACCGCCGTGTTGTGGAACTGGGTATGACCGCAGGCATGATGCTCAACTGCAAGATCAACCGCACCACCACCTTCGACAAAAAGAGTTATTACTATCCCGATCTTCCCGCTTCTTACCAGACCACACAGTGGTTTGCTCCCATTGCCGTGGACGGCAAGGTGAAAATCGAAACCGCCAACGGCGAAAAATACATCGGCATCAAGCAAATCCACATGGAAGAAGATGCAGGCAAACTCGTGCATGACGATTGGACGGATACCACCCTTGTGGACTTCAATCGTACTTCCGTTCCGCTGATTGAAATCGTTTCCCGTCCCGATCTTTCGAGTGCAAAGGAAGTTATTGCTTATCTCGAAAGACTGCGTTCGCTTCTTCGTTTTGCAGGTGTTTCCGATTGCCGTTGGGAAATGGGCACCATGCGTTGCGACGTCAACCTCTCCGTTCGTCCCGAAGGCTCGAAAGAACTCGGTGTGCGTACGGAAATGAAGAATATGAACTCGCTTTCCGCAATCGAAAAGGCAATCGAATACGAATCGGCTCGTCATATTGATGCCATTGTCAGCGGCACCGAAGAACTTGTGCAGGAAACCCGCCGTTGGGACGACATCAAGGGCAAGAGTTATGCCATGCGTACCAAGGAGACCGCAGGCGATTACCGCTATTTCCCCGACCCGAACCTCATGCCCATCGTGATTGACGATGCTTGGTATGATGAAGTAAAGAACACTCTTCCCGTACTGCCCGAAGAAAAGCTGGCAGCCTACATCGAAGCAGGGTTGGAAGAAAAGGTCGCTTCGCAGTTGGTTGCATCCCGCAGACTCTGTGATGTGCTTGACGATGCCGTCAAAGCGGGCTGTCCCGTCAAGGATGCCGCAAACTGGATTTTCTCGGACTGCATGAAATTGTGCAACCGCGAAAAGAAGACAGCAGACGAACTTCCCGTCAACGGCACCGACCTTGCAAAACTGATTGAACTTGTCAAGAACGGCACCGTCACCCGTCCGAATGCCGCAAGAATCCTTGCCGCCATGTTCACCGAGGGTGCAAAGCCCGAGGAATACGCCGAACAGAACGGTCTGCTTGCAGGCGGCAATGACGATAAGGTGGATGCGGTTGTCAAGCAGGTTGTGGATGAAAATCCGAAAGCCGTTGCCGACTTCAAGGCAGGCAAGGAAAAAGCTGCCATGGCTTTGTTCGGCCAGGCTATGAAACTGCTCAACAAAAACTGCGACCCGCAGCAACTCAAGGAAAAAATCTTTGCAGAGCTTGGCAAAAGATAAATAACGATACAAAAGGGACTGCATTTTTTCAGTCCCTTTTTGTGTTTTTGATGCAAATTGCGGTTTATCGGGGCGTGTAGGGAACGCATAGTATGCGTTCCGTCCCTGTCCGACTTGGTTTTTTATCCTGTAGGGGATGACGCCCTCGGCATCCCGCATGAGGGTAAAAGAATCATTGATTTGAACATTATTATTTGAAATAATACATAATCGATGCAATAAATGATATAATTTTGAAATCCA
>JAZUQC010000098.1:0-23582 GCA_045605525.1 Acutalibacteraceae bacterium | reverse complement strand
AAATGATATAATTTTGAAATCCAAAAACGGGTCGTCGAGGCGCCGACCCCTACCGAGGTGCGCGTATCACCTTGGCAGGACGGGGTCGGAATGCATACTATGCATTCCCTACGGCAAACAACCAACTCACCGATAAACCGTAATTTGCACTTCCCTTAATCAAAAATCTCACAATTTTCCGTGAAGAACCAACAAAAAAACCATCCTTATACAGAAACCATATCTGTATAAGGATGGGGGCGAATAAAGTTTTATAAAAACAAACGCAATCAATTTATCTTCATCCGCTGTAAACAGTATGTGCTGCAAATCTGCGAATATACAAAATAAATTTAAACAAGAGAAATTTGTTCACCCGTATCATCAGGAGCAATCGTAGCACCTGCAGACGGCAATGTTTTCGTGCGATAACGGGCCGGCTTTACAAACTGACCGTCCTTATAAGCCACAGCAGAAAGCAAGCGGTGGCCTTTTTTGAGCTTCATGACCGCAACACCCTGCGTATCTTTTGTTGTTTTGGAGGTAACTACAGCGGAATTCATCAGAAGAATTCTGCCGTTGGAGGAGGTCAGCACAAACTCACAATCCTCAATGATATGAGCAAAAGATGCAATTTCGGACTTGTCCGAATACGCTTTGAGCAATTTTTTTCGGTTTGTTTTTGTTTCATAGGAAGACATTTCGACCTTTGCAACCTTACCGTTTTCAAAGAAGAAGAGCATTTGTCCGCCGTAATCTTTGGTTACAGCCATAAAGATGGCATTTTCCCCCTCGTCCATTTTCAGTTTGGAAGCAACAAAATCACCAAGTACAGATGCTTTACATTCTTCAAAATCGTTGCACTTTGCCTTGTAAACCTGCTGTCGGTTGGTAAAGAACAATAAGTCAACATTGTTGGTGGATTCAAAGCTTGCAATGATCTCATCACCTTCCTTGAGCTTATGGTTATTTCCCATTCGCCAGGATTGCGGTGTGATCTTCTTGAAATACCCCTCTCTTGTAAAGAACAGCAAAACGGGATAATCAGGTATTTCTTCTTCAACCGAAGCAACCTCATTGTCCGCTTCGTAAATTATTTCCGTACGTCGATCCTGACCAAACTTTTTTGCAACATCAGTCAATTCGTCGACAATAATCTTCTTGATTCTTGCTTTATGTGCAAGAATATCCTCCATATCCGCAATATCTTTTTCAAGTTGTTCAACATCCTGCAGACGTTTGAGAATATATTCACGGTTCAGATGACGCAACTTGATTTCAGCAACATACTCAGCCTGAATCTGATCAATTCCAAACCCAATCATCAGGTTCGGAACGACCTGACTTTCTTCTTCCGTTTCGCGGACAATACGGATTGCTTTATCAATATCAAGCAAAATCTTTTGCAAGGCTTTGAGCAGATGCAGACGATCCCGTGCTTTGTTAAGGTCAAAATAAACACGTCTTTGCACGCATTCCGTGCGATATGCGATCCATTCAAGGAGAAGCTCTTTTACACCGAGAACCATAGGAGTGCCCGCAATGAGGACATTGAAGTTACACGGGAATGAATCTTCCAAAGGGGTTTTTCTGAAAAGCACTTGCATCAGTTTTTCAGGGTCTGCACCACGTTTCAGGTCGATGGTGATTTTAAGACCGGTTTTATCGGTTTCGTCACGTATGTCACTGATTTCACGCACCTTGCCCGATTTGACAAGATCAATAATCTTATCAATAATTGCTTCACAGGTTGTTGTGGCGGGAATTTCTTTAATATCAATACAGTTGTTGGTTTTGTCATACGTATATTTTGCACGAAGTCGGATGGGTCCTCTGCCCGTTGCATACACTTCCGCCATTTTCTGACGGTCGTAAATGACCTGACCACCGCCTCTGAAGTCCGGAGCAAGCATTGTATCAAGCACATCATGTTCGGGATTTTTAATCAGTGCAATGGTTGTTTCACACACTTCTCGCAAGTTAAATGAACAGATATTGCTTGCCATGCCGACGGCAATACCCATATTGCTGTTTACAAGGATAGACGGAAATGTAACCGGAAACAGTGTCGGCTCAGTGGTTGTATTGTCATAGTTTGGCACAAAATCAACCGTATCCTTATCAATATCCCTGAATAATTCCGCACAGAAACTTTCCAATTTTGCTTCGGTATAACGGGATGCGGCATACTGCATGTTTTTGGAATATGCCTTTCCGAAGTTACCTTTGGAATCCACATACGGATGCAACAACGCCTCATTACCGCGTGTCAGACGGACCATGGTTTCATAAATGGCCGCGTCACCGTGCGGGTTAAGTTTCATGGTGCTGCCGACGATGTTTGCAGACTTTGTTCTCGGTCCGTTGAGCAATCCCATTTTATACATTGTATAAAGCAGTTTTCTGTGCGAGGGTTTAAAGCCGTCGATTTCGGGGATTGCACGGGACATGATAACGCTCATACAATACGGCATATAGTTGATTTCAAGCGTATCGGTTATGAGCTGACTTTCAACAATACCTGCCCCCTGAATATGTGCACGATTATCAACGGGAAGTTTTTCTTCTTCCTGCTTTTTCGGTTTTCTTGCCATATAATCCCCTCCTCTCAATAAACATCTGCGAGTTCAATATAAAGATGACCATAATCAGCAATATGCTGTTTTCGTGCGGCAAGATTGTCACCCAGCAGCATTTCAAATGTGTCATCAATCTGTGTCGGATCCGAATTCGGCTCCACCTTGATCAGTCTTCTTGTCTGCGGATTCATGGTGGTCAACCACATCATATCAGCATCGTTTTCGCCAAGACCTTTGGAACGCTGAATGGTGTATTTTTTGTCCCCGATTTGTTCCAGTGCATCCTGTTTTTCTTTTTCGGTATAGCAGAACCATGTTTCATCTTTACAGGTGATTTCATAAAGCGGAGATTCTGCAATAAAGACTCTGCCTTCGGAAATCAGCGAAGGCATCAATGCATAGAACATGGAAAGGATCAAAGTGCGGATCTGAAAACCGTCCACATCCGCGTCGGTACAGATAATGACCTTACTCCAGCGGAGATTATCAATATTAAATTCCGCAACACCTTTTGCAGATTTATCCTTGATTTCAACACCGCAACCGAGAACCTTAATAAGGTCTGTGATAATTTCACTCTTAAAAATCTTACTGTATTCCGCTTTCAGGCAGTTGAGAATTTTACCGCGTACGGGAATAACGGCCTGGAAGGATGAATCCCTTGCCTGTTTGCAGGCACCCAAAGCCGAATCGCCTTCCACGATGAAAATTTCACGTTCATTGACATCCTTACTGCGGCAATCAACAAACTTTTCAACTCTGTTCGCCATGTCATTGGATGCAGTCAGCGTCTTTTTGAGGTTCAATCTTGTTGCTTCCGAACGCACACGTGAACGCATGTTGATGAGAATGCGATCGCAGATTTTCTGCGCATCCATCGGATTTTCAATAAAATAGATTTCCAGTTGATGGCGGAAAAATTCCGTCATTGCCTCTTGGATAAATTTATTGGTGATTGCTTTCTTTGTCTGATTTTCGTAAGATGTTTGTGTTGAGAAAGAAGAAATGACCAAAACAAGACAATCTTCAATATCCTGGAAAGTGATTTTGGAGTCTGTTTTTGCGTATTTTCCGTTCTGCTTGAGATAGGCATCAATCTGCGACACAAAAGCACTGCGAACGGCTTTTTCCGGTGCACCGCCGTATTCAAGATAACTTGAATTATGATAATATTCTTTTAATTGAATTTTTTCCGAGAAAGAAAGTGCTGCATTGATTTTCAATTTATAATCAGGTTTGTTCTCACGGTCACGGCCGACACGCTCGGCAAACCAGATCTGTGCGGGCACAATTCCCTTATCACCGAGGAATTCATTGATATAATCCTCTATACCGTGTTCATACAGATATTCAAATGTTTCAAACTTGCTTTCCGTCAGTTGATTTTTTAAAACAAATTTGATGCCGGGATTAACAACAGACTGTCTTTTGAGTACATCCTGATAGTAATCAAGCGGAATGCTTATATCGGTAAATACTTCAAGATCGGGTTTCCAGCGGATTCTTGTACCCGTATCGCGTTTCTGGTAAGGTTCTTTGTGTAACCCCCCGACGTTTTCACCGTGTTCAAAATGTAATTTATAAAGAAACCCGCCCGAATGGATTTCTGCATCCATAAATTCGGATGCATATTGTGTGGAACAAAGTCCCAGACCGTTAAGGCCTATGGAAAACTCATAGTTACCACCGGAATTGGTATCATACTTACCGCCTGCATACATTTCGCAGAACAGAAGTTCCCAGTTGTATCTTTGTTCATTATTATTGAAGTCAACGGGCATGCCGCGACCGAAATCCTGTACCTCAATACTGCGGTCAAGATAACGGGTTATCACTATTTTATCACCGTATCCTTCTCTTGCTTCATCGACAGAGTTGGAAATAATTTCAAAAACAGAATGCTTACAACCTTCCAGACCGTCATCACCAAAGATAACGGCAGGACGTTTTCTGACTCGATCGGCTCCTTTTAAGGAAACAATACTGTCATTTCCGTAATCGTTCTTCTTAGCCATGGAATCCTCCATTATAATATTTCATTATATAATATTACACCATTTTTTGCTGTTTCGTCAAGAGTTATTTTCCGTTTATGGTCGCAATGACGGCAGGTGTAAAAAAAATTTTTGAAAAATTTAAAAAAAACTTGAAAAAAGACTTGATTTCTTGAAAACTTTATGCTAATATAATCGGGCACCGAGCGAGAGAGCTCAAACGTAAAGTGAAAGGTCGGTATGAAAATGCCCATTTACGAATATATCTTTGGTTTTATTATGATTGCTTTGGCAATCGGTCTTATTGTTTTGATTCTCTTCCAGCAAAGCCGCAACTCCGGTCTTTCCGGTGCAATCGCCGGCGGTTCCGATAACTTCTTCGGAAAGAACAAAAGCAACAGCAAAGACGAAAAACTTGCAAGACTCACCAAAATCCTTGCAGTTGTTTTCTTCATCATTACTTTGTTTGCAACTTTCTTCTTCGCTTTCATGAAAGGAAAGTACGGCATAGCTTGATCCAGTAGCTCAGCAGGCAGAGCACCTGCCTTTTAAGCAGGGTGTCCGGAGTTCGAATCTCCGCTGGATCACCAAAAAAGTCCGAAAAGCAGATGCTTTTCGGATTTTTTCTTTATTTTTCTGTTTGGAGTTTTCACTATGACTGAAAATCAATCTTTTTCCATACAGCCAATCGCACACATCAGAACCGATTTCCCCGCAAAATTCGGCATACCTCGTCAAAGCATGTTGATTGATTCCTTACAAGGTGAAATCATTTTTGAACCGCACTACAGAAACCCTGACGCACTTCGCGGTTTAGAAGATTTTTCACACCTGTGGATCATCTGGCAATTTTCACAAGCTATAACCAATGAATGGTCACCGACTGTTCGGCCACCTCGTCTTGGCGGGAACAAACGAATGGGAGTTTTTGCTACACGCTCTCCGTTCCGACCGAATTCTCTTGCACTCTCTGTGGTGAAAATTGAAAAAATCAACTTGCACACACCTTACGGTCCGGTCTTAACTGTCAGTGGGATTGACATGCTTGATAATACACCGATCTTTGACATTAAACCTTACCTGCCGCATATTGACAGCATCCCGTCTGCATCCGGAGGTTTTGCCTTGCCGGCAGCAGAACAAAAGCTGGATGTTGAATTCAGTGAAAATGCGTTGTCGATACTGCCGCATAATTTAGTCATTCCGCTGCAGGCCATTCTTGAACAGGATCCTCGCCCGCATTATCAGGAAGATGAAAACAGAACATACGGCTTTGTATATAATAATTATGAAATTCAATTTCGCGTAATAAAAAACAAACTGATTGTTGTTTCTGTTGAGAAAACATAATCTACTCAATATTATATTTTTTATAAACCGGTTCAAACAACAGTGCAAAAAAGCACCCCAATCCCAATATGGATTTTATATTTTCAATGATAATTTCAAAATACCACATACTTATGTAGTATTCTTCCGTTCTGCCTGCAGACAAAGCAAAGTACATTGCAACAATAACCAATATAAATACAATTGATGTCGTAATTTTCATTATTCTTTTTGATACCGGATTAAAATCTGACAAATATTCCAAAAATTCATTCATCGTTTTCATTACCATCACCTTTTTCTACATTAACAAAACAGGAGTTTGTTTGCAATGTAAAATTTATGGTAATTTAAACGCAACAAATTGACATTTTTTTCATTTTTTGATTGCAAGGAACAATATCTTGTGCTATAATATGCCCAACAAATGAAGGTGGTAACATTATGAGATGTCCGTTTTGTGCTTACAGTGAAAGCAAAGTTATTGACTCCCGTCCTGCAGATGACGGTCAGAAAATCCGCCGTCGCAGAGAATGCATGCAATGTGCAAAAAGATTTACAACATATGAAGCCATCGAAAGCATGCCTGTTATTGTTGTCAAACGCGATAAATCACGACAGGTGTTCGATCGAAACAAACTGCTCAGCGGCATGCTCAGAGCTTGTGTAAAACGGCCCGTTACGCTGGAGCAAATCGAATCTGCGATTGATGAGATCGAAACAACCCTTCAGAATTCCCTGGACAGAGAAATCAGTTCCACGCAATTAGGGGAATTGACTTTACAGAAACTCAAAGACATTGATGAAATTGCTTATGTACGTTTCGCTTCCGTCTATCGCGATTTCAAGGATATTGATTCATTCCTGAGTGAATTGAACAATTTGCGTAAAAATAAGTAAAAAAAGAGCCGATTTTCAAATCGGCTCTCATTTCTTCTTTATGTTCTGTTTCTTAGTTTTTCAGTTGCCTTTTTAACAGGCAAAGCAACTGCGGAACCAACCAATGCACCGATTACGGCTTCAGGAATTCCGTTTGTAAGTACGGTTGCACCGAGAATAATCGGCAGGGTCTTTCCGCTTCCGTCATCAACGAGTGAAAAGTATTCACCGCCAAAGAATAACCACACACCGCCCAAAACGAGCAAGGTATTTGTCAGACTGCCGAGCAGCCCTGCAATGCCGAACGAAATGGATTGCGGTACCTTCGTTTTGTCGAGTGCCTTCACAACAAGAGCTGTGACAACACCGATCAGAATTCGCGGCACAAAGCAAATCACAAGACTCCAGAAATTGCCTTTGAACTCCCCTGCACTGTAAAACGGCGTGTAAATAAACGAAAATACGCCGGGAGCGACAAAAGACCAATAAATAAAGCTACACATGCCGAATGCAAAGCCCATTCCGGTTCCCATTGATAAGCCCATGACCAATGCCGTTATAATAACAGGCACGTGCGACAATGTGGCACTCAGAGTTCCGATCGGGATTGTGCCGAGCGGTGTAAAGCAGACAATGATTTCAATTGCCAACAGAATTG
This sequence comes from Acutalibacteraceae bacterium, assembly GCA_045605525.1. GTDB lineage: Bacteria > Bacillota > Clostridia > Oscillospirales > Acutalibacteraceae > RUG806. The sequence goes on along the minus strand of JAZUQC010000098.1, from coordinate 16,164 downwards.
AAAACAGTGTCAGCGATACAATGTTTTTTCTTCTTTCGTTGCGGGTTTGTTTTTTCATTTTTTTATCCTCCTTTGCTGTTGCTCCCAAACGGGATGCAGCGCAATTAATAACTTAAAAAGAAAAACAATTTATATTTAATTTATTTGTTTTTGATATAAATATATCTGAGACCATCCAACAAAAGGTTAGGGGCAAAAACATGCTCTCTCGCACAATGCTTTACAATACCGCGAGCATGACCGCCCGTTATGACAACACTTTTTAACTTCTGCCCCAAAGCATTTTCAATGTGGGTGCACATTCCGTCCAGCATGGATGCTGTTCCGAGTATTATACCGGCTTGCATGCTTGCGATGGTATTTTTACCGAATGCAGGGCAATCTTCCACATCAAAGCTGATGGCAGGCAATTGCGATGCAGAATCGGACAATGCTTGCAAAGAAATGCGGACCCCCGGAGAAATCGTACAACCGCAATAGCCGGCATTTTCATCAATAACACTGATTTTGGTTGCTGTACCCAAGTCAATCACAACGCACGGCAAGGGATATTGATGAATGGCAGCCACCGCACCCGCAACAAGGTCTGCACCCAATTGTGCAGGATTATCAATGCGGATATTCAGACCGCTTTTTAAGCCGGGGCCAAGTACCATAGCATCGACATTGCAAAAAAGCTTTACGGCATTCACAAATGCACTTGTGGTTTCCGGAACAACAGAACTGATAATGGCTCCGTCGATATCATCCGCAAGAAAATGGTTCAATCTTGACATTGCATACAAATCAACCGCATATTCGTCAGCAGTCTTTTTTCTGTCTGTATGCAATCGGGCATTATACGACAAAACATCACCGTCATATATGCCGATCGTTATGTTGGTGTTGCCGATATCAGCAGTCAGCAGCATCGAACCATCCCCTTTCAATTCATGTTTATTATATTTTTAATTCAATATTTTGTCAATAGTAAAAGGAGTGTTTTTATGACAATTGGCTTTATCGGTTGCGGAAACATGGCACAACCCATCATCAGAAGCGTTATCGAGAAAGGACTCTATGCAAAAGAAAATGTGTATGTGTATGATACAGACACAGATAAATTGAATACTTTCTGCAATGCCAACGGAACCAATGCCATGCACAATGAAGACGAAATCATCTTTTCCTGTGAAACAGTATTTCTTTGCATCAAACCGCAAGGCTTTGCAGATCTGCTGACAAAAAAAAGGGCGGTCATTCTTGACAGCAACCCGTTTATTGTATCCATTGCAGCCGGCAAGGAAATAACTTTTATTGAAAATCACCTCTCCCCCGCACTCCGCATCGGCAGAGTGTTTCCAAACCTCAATGCAAGCGTTTGTCAATCTGCCTCAGCATATTGTATCAATGATGTCTGTTCACAAGCGGAAAAGGAATTACTTGGCAATATCGTTTCCTGTTTCGGAACGGCTCTGTTTTACCCCGAATCCCTGTTTTCACAATTCGGTGTACTCGGCGGCTGTTCTCCTGCTTATACATTTATGTATATTGATTCGCTTGCAAAGGCCGCCGAAAAGAATGGGCTCTCGAAGGAAGTGGCACGTGCCACGGCGATTCAGTCAGTCTTAGGCAGTGCTTTGTATATGCAACAATCCGGTATTGATCCTGATGTTCTGATCGACAAAGTCTGTTCCAAAGGCGGAACCACCATTGAAGGCGTTACAGCCTTGATTGATGCAGATTTACCTGCCATTGTATGTAATGCTTACGAAGCCTCCCTTCGCCGAGACAGAGAATTAAGTCAAAATTAAAGTAAAAAAAATAAAAATATTTAAAAAAAGGCTTGTACTTTTTAAAAAATTATAATATAATGTTTTACCGTGTGGAAATTTATTATTTCCAATGAAGTTTATATTGTTGAAAGGTGTATCACAATGGAAAACAAGAAAACCGAAAATGATTACCGTGCAGAAAGAAAGGCAAGACTTGCCAAAAATGCCGCAAAAGGTAAAAACAAGACTCTTGATACTTACAAGTTGGTAAAGGGTGTCCTTTGCGTCATCTGTGCTGTACTTGTTGTGGCCGCTGCTGTCGGTGTCTGCTTTGCTTACGGCATTCCGCAGAGACTGCTTCCTGCTGTAACCGTAGGCGACAGAACCTATTCTGTTGCAGAATATGAGTATTATTATGCAACCGTTTACGGTTCTCATGCACAGCAATCCTATGAAGCTGCACAGCAATACGGAAGCCCTGCCCTGCTTGCCGCACTCGGTCAGTATGACTACTCCGTACATCCCGAAAAGCAGAGCAAAACCGAAGGGGAAGAAACAATCACATGGGCCGCATTCTTTGATAAATATATCATTGATATGTTCCAGACTTATGAGTACTACTTTGCCCAGTGCGAAGAACTCGGCATCGAACTTGATGAAGTTGATATGACTGAAATTGATGAAGCTGTTGCTTCCATTCAGACATATGCCGACATGTACAGTGTTTCCCTGAATCGTTACCTCGGTTCTTATTACGGCAATGGTATGACCGAAAAACTCTACCGAGAAACCCTGAAAGACCAGAAGCTTGCCGAAAAGTATCTGACCCACATTGAAGAATCCAACGAAGCTGCTGTAACCGATGAAGCCATCGAAGCCGCTTACAATGCAGATCCGACTGCATATCAGGTTGCCGACCTTCGCGTCTTCGGCTTTGCTGCTGACGGATCTTCCGTTACAGGTGCTGAAACAGAGGAAAAAGCAAACACAGCAGTTTCCGACGGTGATGTTGCCGTAACAGACGGTGATGTTGCCGCCGATAATGCGATTCTGAAAAAGGCTGAAGAATTCTGCAACCGCATCACCGATGAACAGTCCTTTATTGATCTTGCTGTTGAATATGCAGCAGAAGCAGACAAAGAAACCTTTAAAAACGATTCCGCAACCATCGTTAATGCTATCAGCAAATCCATTGTCACTTCCAACATTTCCGAAGAATTGGCAGAATGGTTGTTTGCTGAAGGCAGAGCACAGGGTGATAAGACTTTCATCACTGCTGATGATGGTGATTTCATCTATGTTGTTTATGTTACAAAACCGGCATACCGCGAAGATTGTCCCAAGGTTGACGTTCGTCACATCCTTGTTTCCTATGAAACAGGCGTAAATCACATGGATGCACACAAGGAAGACGGTTCCGAACACACTGCAGATGAATCTACAGTATTTGCTGCTGATGTTGCAAAAGCAGTTGAAGAATTCAATCTTACGGTTGATTATGATCTGGCACTCAATCAGAATGAAAAATACACGCAGGAAGTTGTAAATGCAACATATTCTGCAACATATGACATTTACGAAGCTTATCTTGAAAAAGCAACCGAGGAAAACTTTGCAGAACTTGCTGACAAATACAGTGCGGACACCTCCTCTACCGCAGCTACTGAAGACGGCAGCACAGGCGGCCTGTATGAAGATATTGCAAAAGGCTCCATGGTTGAAAACTTCGACAACTGGATTTATGATGAATCCAGAAAAGCCGGGGATGTCGGCATTGTTCAGACTGAATACGGTTTCCATATCATCTACTTCGTTGCCGAAAACGAAAGAGCTGACTGGGAAGACACTGTTGTTGCTTCTCTCACCAGTGAAACCACAGAAACATTCAACACCATGATTGAAGAAATCACTGCTGATGACAGCAATGTAAAACTTTCCGCATTCAAAGATTATGCTTACAACAAGTCCATCGAACTGATTGAAAAGATTTACGGCGGCAACTACTTCGAAGTTGAATAAAAATGATTGGCACTGTCCGCAAAGACAGTGCCACACTTTTACAGAAAAATCCCCGATTCAAACAGAATCGGGGATTTTTTTATTCAGCAGAAAGTGTTCTGATATATAACTTAAAGAATCGAACCGCATCTTCCAATGCTGCAACAGGAATGCGTTCATTTGTACCGTGCGTACAAAGCAGCAACTGCGTATCAACAAGGAACGGAGAGTAGCGATAAATATTTTCACAAACAGCCTCATAATGACAAGCATCCGTACCGCCCATAACGAGATACGGTGCAATGATACTTTTAGGATTCATTTGCGAACAGATATCACGCAATGCATTAAAACATCTTGAATCTGTGGGAGAGATCGCGGAGGGGTTTTTCCAACCGGGTTTGACTGAAATTTCAGCCTTCTTGTTTCTGATTACCTTTTTCAGATGTTTTTCAACATCCTCAATCGTTTCACCGGGATACATTCTGAAATTAACATTGACACTTGCCTTTTGCGGCAGAACATTCGGTGCAGGACTTCCGCTTGCCATTGTAACCCCCGTTGTTGTTCTGACCATGCTCGCAGCAGGCGGAATCAAAGTCATCACTTTCTGAATAACCGGCTTCAGCAACGGCAAATTACACGTAACAAGCCGCATCGGATAAGACATTCTTCTGCCGACAGAATCAAACAATTCCATCATCATAGGCGATAGTTCTTCTTTAAATTGATGATTTTCAATATCCTGAATCACACCGGCAAGTTCACCGATCGCGGAGTGCTTTGGCGGTTGCGAAGAATGGCCGCCTTTGGCTGAAATTGAAACCTCAACATCGGCATACCCTTTTTCAGCAACACCAATACCTGCAAGTTGTGCATCAATCACACCCTTTACATTCACAGGCAGAATCGCACCGCCTTCGTCAATAACACAGTCCAGATGAATGCCGCGTTCTTTGAAATATTGACACATAACAACAGCACCTGAATATTCAGCTGTCATTACTTCTTCATTGTGACCGAAGCAGAGATACACATCGCGGATCGGCTCAAAACCTTCCGCAAGCAAGGCTTCAACGCTTTCCATAACACCAATCAGATGGTTTTTCATATCAAGAGCACCGCGTCCCCAAATGAACTCGCCATCATCAACACCATCAAAGGGAGCATAGGTCCAGTCCTGCAAAGTACCGTCTGAAATCGGCACAACGTCCTGATGGGAGAGTAACGCAATGGGATCCAAATCATCACGTTTGCCTTTCCAACGATAAAGCAAACTGCCGCGAACAGGTTCTTCAAGAGTCAAATGCTCATGGATCAAAGGATAGCGTTCTTTTAAAAATGCATGGAACTTCTCAAACGGTTCCCAGCACATATCTTCAGGATTTTTTTCTGCAATGGTGGGAATTTTGATCGCATCGGATAGATTTTTTCTGAACCGATCAAGGTCAACAGGTTCAGGTGTATATTGTGCAATTACCTTCTTTTCGGGCTTATAAAACGCCGCATGAACTGCATTGATTCCCGCCAATGCCGCAACAGTTGCAACCGCACCGATTGCCGTCTTTTTATTCATTCATACTACCTCTTTTCTTATTTTTTCTTTTTCTTATCCATTACTTCGTATCCTTTTACGATACGAATATTTTTTCCTTTGATTTTTTTTGCAGATGAAAAGAAATACACATAAACAATAAAAGCACAACCGGCAAGAATTAAAACACCGACAATGATAATAAATACAGGATGTGTAAAAAGATCTTGCAGGCTTTCGCTGATAAACTTTGAATAACTGCGTTCCACATCAAAGGAGGCAACAAGATCCACTCTTGCAATTTCCTCATCTGCATAATAAATACCGGCCGTTCCCAGTACATCGCCTTTATGAACCGGTGCATCCACTTCTGATTTTGTCAGTTCAGAAATTGATCGGATATAAACCGAATCGGCATCAATCCCTTCCGGCACAAGTGCACTGACTTCAATCATCGGCACAAGACTGACATAATCATAGTCTGACGAATGATTCACCTTTACTTCATCAACAACTGTAGATGTTTTTACAACGACACGGAGCTTGACATTGTCAAAGATCCAATCATACAGTTTTGACGTATCAACCATTGCCATATTTTCCAAACTCTCATCCTCATCATTATTCAATGCAGGACCCGCAAGAACAACACAAAGATATGTATAACCGTCTTTGGTCGCGGTTGAAACAGCATAACCAAGTTTATTGCTGTCTGTTGCAACTTTGCCGTTTACAACCTCAGCACAGTAATAATCGGGATAGTTATAGTCCATACAAAGGTTGGTTGTGTGCAGATAGCGTGTTTCATAATACATATTTGTTGCAGGCATTTTATAATAATCCATCCCTGCCAACTGTGCAAAATAATCACTGGAAAGACATTTTTCATAAATCAAAGCAAAGTCTTTGGCTGTTGTATATTGATCCATATCCTCCAGACCGTTCGGATCCGCAAAATGCGTGTTTTCACAGCCGAGCTCAGCCGCAAAATCATTCATTTTTTCAACAAAAGCAGCAATGGAATCACCACCGAAATGATGTGCGAGCACATTACCGGCATCTGCAGCATTGGCGATCATCATACAATATAAAAGCTCCTGCACAGAAATCACTTCCCCAACCAAGATACCGACTCTTGTGCACGAAACAGAATCGAGTTCTCGGATCGGAGTTGCGGGAACTGTGATCAATTGAGAGTAATCGTCGCACAAAGTAGTAACAAGATATGCAGTAACAACTTTTGCAAGCGAGGAACAATTGACAATCTTATCTATATTTTTTTCATAAATCACCGTTCTGTCTGCATCGAGGCTGTAAACATAAACAACTTCAGAATCCGTATCAACAGCACTTGTGAACGCTGCATGTGCAAAAAAAGAAGTATTTGCAACCAGAATTGCAAAAATAATTGAGAAAAGTGTAAACTTTTTCATAGACAACCACCGCCAAATGATGTATTATAATATTGATAATTTTTAGTGAGAGGAATTGCAATGATATATATTACGGGCGATATGCATGGAGATGAAAACCGTGTTTCAAAAAGCAGACTGAACATGATGAAAAAAGGTGACACGCTCATCGTGTGCGGCGATTTCGGTTTTCTGTGGGATGATTCGCAAAAAGAAAAAGCAATCAGAAAAAAACTTGAAAAGCGAGATTATACAATCTGTTTCATTGACGGTACGCATGAAAATTTTTCATTATTAAACAGCTTCCCTGTCGTAGAATGGAACGGCGGATTGGCACGGAAGATTCAATCCAATATTTATCATCTCATGCGCGGGCAGATGTATACGATCGACGGCAAAAAAATCTTTACAATGGGAGGCGGCGAATCTCCGGACTCAGATATACTTGAAGGCGATCTCAGTGAAAATGACAAAGCTGCCATTCCGACCGACAGAGAACTGTTGGACGGAGTCAACCGCATGGAACAATCCGGCTTTGTTTGTGATTACATCATCACACATGAACCGCCATCAAAAATCAAGGACTTTCTGCTTCTCGGAGAACGTGCTCCGAGCCGCATAACAGCATTGAATGCCTATTTTGATGAATTACAGACGCAATGCACCTACAAATGCTGGTACTTCGGCAGTATGCATATTGATAAATTCATCTCGTCTTCGCAATGTGCTGTATTTAAGACAATCATCAACACAAGAACGGGTGAACGGCTTTAATCAGCACAAATTCAGCAGACCTTCCGCTGCCTCCTGCGGCGTATAGCCACCGGGAGTTCGCTCAAAATTCTTGACAGACGTTGTCCAACGTGAACAGAACAATTCAGCATCTTCTTTTGTGATTTCAATACGGACATTGGTCAATGTTGCAATCACAGTATTGATTCCGTTTTTATCAGTGTCAAATAACTTACAAACCGTTTCGAACTTTTCGGGGCGGTATTTTTCTGCTTTATCAAGCAATTGCGGATGAAATGCCGTGCAGGCTTTTCCGTGCGGAACATTGAATTTTTCAGTCAGAATATATCCTGCCGTATGCGGAAATGCAGTTCCCGTCACATTGATAGCAAGACCTGCATACAGTGAAGCGGCATATAATTCATTACGTATCTGCAAATCAATGTCACAATCAGCATTGTTTTGCAAATTTTTCAGATTTTTCCAAAGCAATTGCAATGCTTTTAATGCAAACAATTCGGAAATATCATTTGCAGTGCTTGCAAAATATGATTCCAATGCATGTGCATAAGCATCAAGAGCTGTAGATACGGTAATATTATAACCGGCACTCATGGTATATTTTGCATCACAAAAAGACACAACAGCATAGCAATCGGCACCTGATATACTTTTTTTGAAGCCGTTTACATCGGTCAAAACAGAAACACCGGTCACCTCGCTGCCTGTACCGGCTGTTGTTCCTACAAGATACAAAGGAAGTCTTTTTGCGGGCATTTTTCTTGCATAGATTGTTTTACAATCAAGTGTTTCATCACACGCAAATATTGCAACAGCTTTGGCAGCATCCAGTGCGGAACCGCCGCCGATACCGACAATAAAATCCGCACCCATGTCGCGGGCAAGCTTGCCTGCCGCACAACAGGATTCAACGGACGGATTTTCACTGATATCTGTAAAAATATTATAGGAAATCTGCAATTCGTCCAATATTGCACACACATCATCCAACGCACCGCTTTTAACGGCACCGCTTTTGCCGGTAACTATAAGACAAGAGTCCCCTGCCTTTTGCCAGATTTCTTTATTCAGTTTTACACAATTTTCACCGCAAATTACCTTTACAGGCATAAAACTGTTGAGTATTATCTGATTCATAAAACAGCTCCCGTATAAGTTTGATATCTATTATACCTATTACTAGTAAAAAAGTAAATCGTTTTTTTCTCTTTTTTTAATATTTTCTTGACAAATGACTTACATGAGCGTAAAATCAGTTTAATATCATGAAAGGTATGGTTTAAGTATGGCAAAATATATTCTTTCACTTGACCAGGGCACAACGAGCTCACGTGCAATCGTATTCGATCGCAACGGCAGTATTGTTGCCAAAGCACAACATGAGTATCCGCAGATCTATCCGAAAGCAGGTTGGGTTGAACATAACCCCTTTGACATTCTGAAAAGCCAGTTGCGTGCTTTGGCAGATGCACTTATCAACGGACAGATCGAAGCAAAAGATATTGCCGCTATCGGTATTACCAATCAACGTGAAACCACCATTCTTTGGGACAAAACCACCGGCAAACCCGTTTATAATGCCATTGTATGGCAATGCCGCAGAACGGCGGAAATGTGCGAGGTTTTGAAGAGCGAAGGACTTGGTGAATATATTCAGGAACACACAGGGCTTATCATTGATGCTTATTTTTCAGGCACAAAAATCAAATGGGTGCTTGACAATGTCCCGGAGGCCAAACAACTGGCTGACGAAGGAAAACTTCTGTTCGGTACGGTTGACACTTGGCTGATCTGGAACCTGACCGGTGGCCGTGTACATGTGACTGACTATTCCAACGCCGCAAGAAGCATGCTCTTTGATGTTGACACATTAAAGTGGGACAAATTTCTTTGTGACAAACTCGGCATTCCGATGAATATACTTCCTCGTGTGGTGCCATCCAGCGACGTTTACGGTGTTGTGGCTCCCGGCATACCGGGTATTGAAGCCCTTGCAGGTGTGCCCATCTGCTCCGCCATCGGTGACCAGCAGGCTGCGTTGTTTGGTCAGGCTTGTTTTAAACCCGGCCAGGCAAAGAACACCTACGGCACCGGCTGTTTCCTTTTGATGAATACAGGTGAAAAACGTGTCCGCTCCCGCAATAACCTCATCACCGGTATTGCATGGGGATTAGACGGTAAAGTTGAATATTGTATCGAAGGCAGTGCATTCAACGCCGGCAGTGTTATTCAATGGCTCCGAGATGAGTTAAAACTGATCAAAAACGCTCCTGAATGTGATCGCCTTGCCGAAAGTGTTCCGGATGCAAACGGTATTTATCTTGTCCCCGCCTTCACCGGAATGGGTGCACCCTATTGGGATATGTATGCAAGAGGTGCCATTGTGGGAATGACAAGAGGTACAAACCGTGCTCACATTGCAAGAGCAGTCCTTGAATCAATTGCCTATCAGATGACAGACCTGCTTGAAGCTATGATCGCCGACTCCGGCATCACCCTTTCAGAATTACGCGTGGACGGCGGTGCATCTGTCAGCGACATTATGATGCAGATTCAGGCAAATATGATCAACACCACCGTAAATCGTCCCAAAACGGTGGAAACCACTGCACTCGGTGCCGCATACCTTGCAGGTCTTGCAGTCAATTTCTGGGACAACAAAGATGAAATTGAAAAAATTCGCGAAGTGGATCGTGAATTCACCCCGCAACTTGATCAAACCGAACGCGACCGCATTTATGGAGGCTGGAAAAAAGCCGTCAGTCGTGCTTGTGATTGGGAAGAACACAAATAAGTTTATTTTATTTACCTTTTGGAGGTTAGATTATAATGGCAAGAGTTTACAATTTTTCCGCAGGTCCTTCCATGCTGCCTGAAGAAGTGCTTAAGAAAGCAGCTGCAGAAATGCTTGATTATGAAGGTTGCGGCCAGTCCGTCATGGAAATGTCCCACCGTTCCAAAACCTTTGATAAGATCATCAAAGATGCAGAACAGCTTTTCCGTGAACTGATGAACATTCCCGACAACTATAAAGTTCTGTTCCTGCAGGGCGGTGCATCCACACAGTTTGCTGCAATCCCCATGAACTTTATGAACAAGAACAAAAAAGCTGACTTTATTATCACCGGTCAGTGGGCAAAGAAAGCTTATCAGGAAGCCGCAAAATACGGTGCTGCACGTGCTGTCGCATCTTCCGCAGACAAAACTTTCTCATATATTCCGAAAACCACTGCTGCTGATTTTGACAAAGATGCAGACTATGTTTACATCTGCATGAACAACACAATCTACGGTACAAAGTTCCCCGAACTTCCTGAAGTCGGTGACATTCCGCTGATTGCAGATATTTCCTCCATGTTCCTTTCCGAACCCGTTGATGTCAGCAAATTTGCTGTTATTTACGGTGGTGCTCAGAAGAACATTGCACCCGCTGGTCTTACCGTTGTTATCATCCGTGAAGACATGCTCGGCAATGCTATGGATATCACGCCTACCATGCTTAACTATCAGGTCATGGCAGACAACGATTCTCTTTACAACACTCCCCCCTGCTACACCATTTACATGTGCAAGCTTGTTCTTGAATGGATCAAGGCACAGGGAGGTGTGGAAGCTGTACACGCAACCAACATTAAAAAAGCTGACATTCTTTACAATTATCTTGATTCTTCTTCCATGTTCAGTTCCACCGTTGCAAAAGAAGATCGCTCGCTGATGAATGTGCCTTTTGTTACCGGCAACGATGAACTGGATGCAAAATTTGTCAAAGAAGCCACTGCCGCAGGTTTTGTAAACCTCAAAGGTCATCGCTCTGTCGGCGGCATGCGTGCATCCATCTACAATGCAATGCCTGTTGAAGGCGTTGAAAAACTTGTTGAATTCATGAAAGAATTCGAAAAAGCCAACAGCTAAGAAAGGTCTCTTTAAATATGTATAACATTCTCACTCTCAACAAGATTTCAGAAAAAGGACTCTCTCGTCTTGATGCAGAAAAATATACCTGCATGAACGAAACCGCCACACCCGATGCAGTGATTGTCCGTTCCGCTTCCATGCATGATATGGAAATGCCCGAAACTCTTCTTGCCATCGCAAGAGCAGGTGCCGGTTACAACAACATTCCCGTTCCTGTTTGCACAGAAAAAGGGATCTGTGTTTTCAATACCCCCGGTGCAAATGCAAATGCAGTTAAGGAATTGGTTATCTGCGGTTTGTTCCTTGCATCCCGCCGCATTGTCCCCGCTATCGAATGGTGCCGCACCCTTAAAGGCAACGGTACCGAAGTCGGCAAAATGGTCGAAAAAGGAAAAGGCAATTTTGCAGGGCCCGAAATCCTCGGCAAAACCCTCGGTGTTTACGGCATGGGTGCTATTGGTGTTCTTGTTGCAAATGCTGCAGTGGCTCTCGGTATGAAAGTTATCGGTTATGATCCTTACATTTCCGATAAAGCTGTAGCCGCACTTGACAAATCCGTTTCTCTGACCGCAAACGAAGAAGACCTTTTCGTTCTTTCCGATTATCTGACTCTGCACGCTCCTTTGACGGACGCCACCAGAGGGGTTGTCAATGCGAAAAACCTTGCAAAAGCAAAGGACGGCATACGTGTTCTGAACTTTGCCCGCGGTGAACTTGTTGATTCCGCTGATATCATTGAAGCTGTCAATTCCGGAAAATGTGCCGCTTATGCGACAGACTTCCCCACAGACGATCAGCTCGGTGTGGACGGAATTATTGCCATTCCGCATCTCGGTGCCTCTTCCCCTGAATCGGAAGAAAACTGTGCAATCATGGCAGCAGAGCAGATCAGTCTGTATCTTGAAACGGGTAATGTTGTCAATTCCGTCAATCTGCCTTGCATCAGTAAAGAAGCAGACGGCACTGCAAGATTGACAGTTATTACCGTTGACAACAAAACAGATGCCATTCTGACAGCTCTCAACGAAAACGGCATTGTTGCAAAATCACATATTGATTCCGTTCGTTCCAACACAGGTTATGTCATTATTGACACCGATTCTGTTATCAGCGAATCCGCTTTCAATGCCGTAAAAGCTATTGACGGTGTTATCGCTGTCAGAGCAATCTGAATATAATGTAAAAGACTTGCACGGTTCGTGTGCAAGTCTTTTTTTTGGAGCAGATTATGAATATTTTGAACACCAATATACATATAGAAAATATCCATCCTTTCACCATTTTACACTTAAGTGATACACATTTATGTCTTGCTGATGATCGAAATGATGAAAGAAAAATCAAGCTCGCAGAAAGGCGAACAAAATCTTTTCCGCAGGCAGAAAAAATAATAAGAGATGTTGAGAGATTCAATATTGAAACAAAATATACCATCGTACATACAGGCGACCTGATTGATTTTGTATCTTTTGCAAATCTGGATGCCGCAAAAGAATTCACTGACACAAACGATGTTATTATGGCAGCAGGAAACCATGAATTCAGCCTGTATGTCGGCGAAGCGTTTGAGGATGCAGCATACAGAAATCAAAGTCTTCCGCTTGTACAACAATCATTTAAAAATAACATCCGTTACTCTTCGCGAATTATAAACGGTGTAAATTTTGTTGCCATTGATAATTCCTACTATCTTTTTGATGCAGAACAACTCAACTTTCTGAAAGAACAAATTCAAAAACCGTTCCCCGTTGTATTGCTTCTGCACACGCCGTTGTATACAGAATCATTATATAATCACATGATAAACAGTCTGCACAATGACAGTGCCTACCTCATGAATGTGCCGACAGAAAAAATGTCCATGTACAGCGATTACAGACTACGTCAGCAGAAAGCCGACAATGCAACACTGCAAGCCTATAAGATAATTACTACAGGCAGCAACATTAAAGCAATTCTGACCGGACACCTGCATTTTGACTATGAAGATAAAATCACAGATTCACTCACACAATATGTAACCGATTGTACAAGCGTAAGAATCGTTACATTCAATTAAAAATAATTCAGCGTGTACTGCAACAAAACAGTACACGCTGTTCTCTTATTACTGTGTATTAACTGCAACCTGTTCTTTTTCCGCTTCAAGTTTCGCTCTGCGTTCTTTGAGGGCTGCTTCAATTTCTTCTCTTTTTTGTTTGTCATCTTTAACAAAACTGATGATAATCAGATACAATACAGCACCGACAACGGGACCGAGCACAAACATCGGCCACTGCCATTTCAGGAATGTTTCATTCTGCGGTCTTCCCTGCTCCTTGGCATAGCTGTCATATCCGAGGTGCTTGAGAATCTGTCCTTCAAGCATAGAAGAAACACCGCTTTGCATCTTGGTTGTAAAGTTCTGCATAGAGAACGAAACACCTTCCGATCGAATACCCGTCTTATATTCGACTTCATCAATCGAGTCGCTCGTCAATGAGCGGTGTGCAATATCCATCATACTACCGGGAAGATTGATAAGTGAAGTCAGAACAGTCATGATAATGAACTTCGGCAGTGAGTTATAACCGACAAAGAAGATTGCAACACGAAGTGCAATGGCCATAACCTGTGAAGAAAGAAGGATCTTTTTCATACCGCCCATTTTATCGGCAATTTTATTTGCAAAGAACATTGCAAATGTGCCGGGAATTCCGGCAAACAACCCATACATAAATTCTGCAGTCTGCCCGTTGATGGTGCTGTTTCCGACTTGCAAAGTTACGCAGTTTTCAAAGAAATATGCATTCTGCACTTTGGGGCTGAAACTTTGTGAAAAGCGGGCAAGAGAAATCAGCAACAATGTCGGATTATGTCGCAATATGGTAAGAGATTGCCACAGACTTTCTTCTTCGGGCAATTCGGCATGAATGCGTTCTTTCATGCGATATGCATTCATGGAAAGCAATTCACCGCCGAGACCGAACACAAAAGCACAAATAAGGAAAATATGAACATCCGAAACACCCATGCCGCCGAGAATTGAACGCACCTGCTGGAATGTTCCGACAATCGCCCCGCCTGCACCGGCACCGATGGATACCCATTGGGCAACCCGAGATCGCTCTTGCGAGTGCGGCGATGACAGTGCAATCATCCCCCACAAACTGACATCCTGAAATGAATAAAACAAATCAAACAAGAAATATAAAACAAGAATGTACGCAACTTTTCCGTTTTCACTGAAATTGACATTGACAAACATCAACGAAACAAGAATACCGAGAATCGGTGGTGTAAAAATCAAATACGGACGCAGTTTCATAAACGGTTTATATTTTCTTCTGTCAACAAAACCACCGACAATGGGATCATTGATCGCATCCCAGACATGGCTGAGTGAAAAAATGGCACCGACTTTTGCCGGATCCATGTGTAAAAGATTGACGCAGAAATACTTCAACCAACTTGATGTATAACTGTAAGTCAGATTTTGGCCCGTAAGACCTGATGCCAATGCAAAAATTTCATTGTTGGGGACATAGCCTTCCCCTTTTGTTTCTTTGGAGAACAAAAAAAATGATTTCATAAGCACCTCCGCAAATATTTGATTACAGTATAACATTTAAGTGATAAAATGTAAATAAATATTTTGAAATTGCAACATCTTTCCATTGAAAACGCAAAAAAAGTATGCTAATATTGAGAGGTTGAATTTTTACAACCAATCAATATTCTCACGGAGAATTTTACATGAAAAATACAATCAGACTCATCAGCACCTTGCTTATTATTACTATAAGTTTGTCCGCGTGTTCTTTTTTACAAATGACACAACCTACCACTGTGCCGACAGAACCGGTGACCATAATGGAACCAACCCCGCCTCCGACAGAACCGCCCACCTTACCACCGGCCCCACCGATTGATGCAACGGCTTCCATAGTATACGATCTGAAAAATCATAAATACCTGCATCAGCAGTCTTCGCAAACAAAAATTGCTCCTGCCTCCATCACAAAATTACTGACAGCCTGCCTTGCATTGGATTATCTCAAGACGGACGATGCCATCACGGTCGGTTCCGAATTAAATCTGTTACAACCCAATTCAAGCGTTTGTTTGCTTGCCCCCGGACATCGACTGACCGTATTGGATCTCTTATACGGTCTGCTGTTGCAATCCGGAAATGATGCAGCATATACACTTGCAGTCAATGTCGCCCGCAAAGATACGGAAAATGTCAACATGAGTGACAGTGCAGCGGTAGCACATTTTATTACAATGATGAATACTTTTGCCCAAGAAATCGGCATGCAAAACAGCCACTTCGTCAGTCCTGACGGCTATGATACTGCTGAGCAGTATGTTACGGCAGATGATGTATTATTACTTGCGATGAAAGCAAAACAATATCCCGTTATCAACATGATTACGGCAACACAGAAAAAAGACATGAAGTTTTTGTCAGGCGAAACAATTACCTGGACGAGCACCAATCTTTTTTTAGATCCGGCAAGTGTTTATCACAATCCGTATATTGTCGGGATAAAAACCGGCACAACCGAAAATGCAGGCACTTGTCTTCTCACAAATTATAATGACGGTGATTATGACCTGATCATTTTTGTTGCCGGGTGCAAAACAGATGAATCCCGTTATATTGAAACCTCAACCCTGATCGCATGGGCAATACAATAAAAAATAGGATCTTCACGGAAAGTTGTGGGATGAAGAAAACAAATTACGGTTTAGCGGGATGTTGCCCGTTTCGCACAAACCGACCCACAGCACCCCTTGTCGCCCCTGAAAGGGG
>JAZUQC010000097.1:0-2357 GCA_045605525.1 Acutalibacteraceae bacterium | reverse complement strand
TAAAGCTCCTTCGGCTCTCTATACCGCTATGGATACCCGTTACGGAAAGGGAGATGCCGCTTCAGGTTATGACAATGTTATTGAAAGCAGCGGGTGGGGACTTACTCCGAATGCAGGTCTTCCGGTGCCCCGTCACAACGGCACATGCAACGCTTTGCACTTTGACGGTCATGTTCAGGGTTATGTTGTCGACTATGAGGACCCGTACAAAGGTACTCTCGGCGGTGCAGATAAATATCCTGAAAGATGGTATGTCCGCGGTGTGCGTTGATAAATAAAACTTCGATAGTGTCAAAAGTAGTATGAAAAAATGAAAAAAACGAGTGTGGACAGGGTGGTACATCCGAACCCTTTCGCAGTCAAGCCAAAATCCGGCATAACCGGTCGCGTTTTACGCTCCCTTTTATTCCGTTTTTGGCTGTGACAGCTCCGGAACCGGATGTTGGGACAATAGTTGTCCCGGAAAAACAAAATGGAATTTGTTTTTCCACGGTTGATTGAAAATTAAATATTTGAACTAAGCGGCAGACATTGCCAATAATGTTTCCCACTGCTTGGGATAGCTTAAAATACCTTGCAATTTATCAAGTTTCAGCGGAGTATGTTTTATTCCGCTATGAACTCGCAGATAATTGTAATAGGCTACAAACAAAGTTGTTAATGCACTTGCTCCGTTCAAGGATTTCATTCCGGCTCTCGGTCTGGTGTGAAACTTGTAAGTGCGGTTCAAGCGTTCAACCAACTGTTTGTAAGGACGGTATTCTTTGCTGACCTCATCCAGATTTTCCAAGCCGATCACTTTTTGCCCGGTGATTACCGGTTCGGTCAAGCCATGGTTGTAAGCCATCATTGCCGAATCATAAGAGGGACATCCGTCACGAACAAGTGTAAATTGTTTTCCCTTGTTTGCTTCAGGTGTTCCGTAAGCATTGTAAAGAGTTGCCAACGCCGGAGCTACACCTCTGGAGTCTGATAGATTATATCCGCAAATCGCCTTTGTGACAGAATCTATCACAAACCAGGTGTAATGCCATTCGTTCTCAACGATGAGATAGGTTTCATCGGCGGCGGCGATTTTACCCGGTTGAGGCAAGTTGCGGTCAAGGAATGGGGAAATTCGTGCAGCAGCGGCATTGACATAATTTATAACAGTTTGATGGGACAACTTGATACCGAAGATGCCGTTAAGCAATTCTCTGGTCATGCGGCTGGATAATCCGGCATTGACGAAAAATGTCAGAACTAAACCTACGACATGATAGGAATTGTGGATTTTACTTAAATCTACTTTTGTTGCACAAGTCGGTCGATGACACTTCAAATCTTCCGTTTTGAGGTGATATTCACGATATTGGTAGTGCAGTTTGTAATTAGGATCAAATTTTTGCTGTTTCCGTTTTGCCTGTTCTTCCGGAGTCAAGGCAGACTTCTTTTTCAGGTAGTGCGGACAATCATTGCTCATACATTTATAAATTGTTTCGGTTGAACTTGTTTTCCATTGGGAAAGTGGTTTTGAGCAATGAGGACAAAAATACTTTGCCTGACTTTGTCGGCGGACACGTTCAGTAGTTCCCAAGTGACCGCAGATTTTGCAAAGTACCTGATTGGCTTTTTTGCCGTCGTTCAAATAGAGATATTCGGCAGGAGCATTGCATTTCTCACAACGGCAATGCGTTGGAAGTGGTAAGCCGCCGCGGCGACGTACCGGTTTCAATATCTTGCCGGATTGACGTTCAAGATTTGCTTTCAACTGTTTCCAGTTGAGTGTGGGCTGTGGTGCGGCGTGCGGTTCAGGAGCCGGGAAAGGTTGAACCGTGTCCACCGCAAATTTGCGATAGTTGGCAGTTTGCGGTTCAGGCTTGAACTCGTAACCGGATTTACTTCCGGAACTGATTTCAAGCATCAAGGCGACCATGGAACTGAACTCATCAGTGGTGAGTTGACGGCAGATCCAACGAGTAAATTTTGTAATTTGGGTGTTCAAAAGCGTCCTCCTTTGTTGGAGGTTTGATGGGACAAGATAATTTACAACAAAGTGGCTCTTTTGTCACCCTTTTTTAGAAAAAAATATAAGGAAATTGCAGTTTTTGCAATTAATGTATTGATTATCAAATAATTAAAGGAATGTGTGTTAAAGAATTTTGACACTAACCGAACCGCAGAAAGGAATAAATCATGAGTATTGAACTGCAACTTGATCTTTTTGACTTTGAAGACTCTTCTCCCTCAATGTCTTTGCCATCTCTGGCGGAGTTGAAAACACCACAACCGGAAGTCATAATTGTTTCGGAAGTCATTGCGGCACCTGAAACGCCGATTTCAAGAAGAAATTACCGGATCGGGATGAATGACATTCT
>JAZUQC010000096.1:0-11205 GCA_045605525.1 Acutalibacteraceae bacterium | reverse complement strand
GAAACCGGTCTTGAAGCGGGTCTTGAAAACGGTCTTACAGAAGGCCTTGAAACAGGACTTCCGAAGCCACCGCCCAAACTGCCTGGACGAGCCGGTCTTGTATGGTGGGCCGGTCTGTGATGCGGAGTTGGTATGTAGATTCTGCGGGCCGGTCTTGTGTTGATTATAACCGGTCTTGGCTGAACATACGGGTCATAAGTCGCCCGTCTGCGTCTGCTGCTTTTAATGCTGCCTACGATGACGCAGACAATTGTTATAATGATTATAACCACAATTGCGAAAACCACAAAGGCAATAATCCAGTCCATGGTTGTCAGCTCTTCTTCATAGTAATAATCATCACCATAGTAATAATCATCACCGGAAACTCCGGAACCAGTCACCCCGTAAATTTCGTAAAGCTCGTCGCACAGAATATCAAAAGTAACCTGAACTCCTGTGTCGTAATCGCCTGCATGAGGGTTCTTTTTGTCATTGTCCGTTTTTAACGGTTCTGTTCAAATCCTGGAAGCGAAAGGTGTTTTTTGTTGTATATACTAAACAAACAGGGGCTGTTTTCACAGCCCCTGCAATGATGCAATTGTTTGGCTTATGCCTGACCGAACAGACCTGCAAGACCGCCTTCACCGAACAGTTCTTCGAAGATCTGAGCAATGGCTTCCCAAATCTGTCTGAAGATGTTGAAGACCTGACTGAAGATGTCAAGCATCTGGTTGGCAATAACACCTTCAACAAAGATGGAGTGATTGCCTGTAATATTGGTAATAGTGTAATAACCTTCCGCATCGGGAACAGCAGGAGCAATACCGTCAAGCAGTTCATCCTTTTCAAGGTCTGTCCAACCGTTGCCGTTGTAAACATAAACATGATATGCAGACTTGTTGTAATCTTCTTCAAGCTCAACACGGAAGCTGAAAGCCTGACCGTGCTTGAGCGTTACTTCACCGATTTCGCCGTTTCTTCCGTAAACGGTATATCCTTCACCTTCGGGCAGGGTGATGGTGTAAGTGTTGTAATAAGTAGAATCATTGACCCAGGAGCCGAAGCTGATCTCACTGCCGGTGGTGATGAGGATCGGACATGCATTCTGGTCAAAGGGAACCACAACGCTGTTGCACTTTACGGGAAAGAGTTTGTCATCAAATCTGTCTTCATTGCCCTGTTCCGCAATAAGAACACGCACATACAGATAGGTGTTGTACTTGACGGGCAGATATTTGCTGTTGTTGACCGTGTTGATACCGTCATCGGAGATGGGCATGTATTCTTCAATGTCAACACCGATATCGCCGTAGGAATCATTGGCATTGCTCAGGTAATAACGGATGTCGATCTTGTCGGCAAGACCAATGTTGGACGAAGTAAGATCGGGGAATTCAACATAGCAGTTGATGTTTTCCTGGCCTGTGACATTATCACCTGTCATTTTGCCGTAAATGTGTACTTCATCAACAGCATTGAGCTGACCGTTCAGAACAAGGTGTGCACCCTTTTCAACCGTAAGAGAAGAGTTGTAAGGCACATTCAGTACACGACCGGAGGGAACGACAAATGTACAACCGGAGCGGATGATGTAGTTTTTGCCGTTGACCCATTCTGCCTGTTCTTTGTCAAACACATACTGAGTTGCAGAACCGTCCGCATTGCCGAATTCAATAATATCATCCGTGCCTTCTGCAAAAGCGGTCAGAGACAGTGCACTGACAAGCATGAATACACAAAGAAGAATGCTGATAAATTTTTTCATAAGAAAGACCTCCTGTTTTTTACACAGTTATACGATTTCATTATACTGATTTTTGTTTTGCTTGTCAACATTTTTTATAATTGTTTACTTTCTTTATATATTTTGAACAAAATCGGGAATATTCTTTTTAACAAACAGCGTATTGTAATTTATTTTTTGAAGTGATAGAATGATTTTAACATATTTTGGAGGGATTTTCGTATGAAAAAATTCATTTCCGTTTTACTTTGTGTCATTTTTGTCACAATCGGCATGATGCCTGCGGCATCCGCAATCCCTGAAAACTGCGAACAACTGCCCGTGGTAGTGGTTCCCGGTTACAGTGCCTCGCCCCTTATTTACTACGGCGAAGACGGCACACGCGAACATGTGTGGGGACTTGACATTGATGCCATTCTCGGTAAGGTGCTCGGCAACATTGCGGGTGTGATCAAGGGATTGGGACTTGCGATTACGGAAATCGACCCTGCCTACCTTGCGGATTTGGTCGGGGATGATTTTGAAGAATTTGCAGGCAAGCTCAAATGCAATCCCGACGGCACAAGCATGTACAATGTGGTACCTCTGTTTGATAACACTGCCGAAGCGACCAATGCCAAAAACATTGCCGAAGAATACGGCGACGAAACAAGCTATCAGTGGGAAATTGATATCATCGGTGCCATCCGCGAAGCCGTAGGCGGCATGGAAATGTTCTACAATTTCAACTGCGATTTCCGCATGGGTGCCATTGAAAATGCACACCGTCTGCGTGCTCTGATTGAAGACATCATTGCCACCACCGGTTATGAAAAGGTCAACCTCATTGCCATCAGTCACGGCGGTCAGGTGTCGGCAACCTATATGAATCTGTATGCGGAAGACACCCTTGTCAACAATGCCGTGCTGACCGTTCCCGCTATCGGCGGTGCGGCACTCGCCTACGATATCATGACCAACAACATTGTTTTTGACGAGCTGACACTGTTGCATTTTGTTGAAAACGGCATGGTGCTTGAAGAAGATTTTCATATTCTTGTGGAAGCACAACAGCTCGGTTTTCTGGATGCCTTGCTTGAAAATCTTGTCCCCTATGTCATTGACATCCTCGGTTACTGGGGCAGCATCTGGGATTTCATGCCGTTGAAATATTATGAAGACGTCAAAACGGCTATGCTCGATCCCGTTGCAAGTGCAGATCTGATTGCAAAGAGCGATGCAATGCACACCCTCATGGCAACCATGAACGAGCGTTTGGCAATTGCAGAAGCCAACGGTACGGACATCAGCATCATCGCAGGCACGGGCAATCCTTCCGTCACAGGTCTGCAGGAAAACAGTGACGGCATCATAACTACCGAAGCCTCCACGGGAGCCACCTGTGCACCTTACGGTCAGCGTTTTGCAGACGGCTACACACAACTTGTTGCCGGCGACAGATATTATGTTTCGCCGTCAATGGAAATTGATGCCTCCACCGCCTACCTGCCCGACAGCACATGGTTTGTGGACGGATTATTCCACGGCATGACCTACTGGGATGAATATTCAAGAGAGCTGATGTATATTCTGCTTCTGACGGAAGACATTGACTCTGTGTGGGATGATCCCGCATACCCGCAATTCCATGCTGCCATGAATACCAGCTACACCGTACACGGTGCATTTGACACAAGCACAGACGGTTATCTGACGACCAACGATACCTCTTTTGTGATCACAAATCTTTCCAAAGAACATACTCTGCAGATTGCAAGCATCATCCCCTCGCAGCTGCCGGTTGAAATCAGTTTGCCGTGTAAACCCCTTGCCCCCGGTGAAAGTGTCACGGTCAACGTAACATGGAAAGAGGAGCCGACAGCTCTGACCAAAGGCTCTGTACGCATCGGCTATACCCTGTACGGTAACCTTACACCCCTCGGCAGCCGCACCCTTGATTTTACCGTCCGTTCGGGCGAATATGCCGTTTTTGATACAGACAATCAACTGGTCAGCGTTGCAGATAAATCCTTAACCGAAAACATACTCGGCGAAAAGGCTGTCGGATTCATTGAAAAACTCGGTCTTCTTCCCTTCTTTGAAAACATATTCATTTTCCTGAAAACCGTTGTCGGTTGGATCACCGCAGTATTCGGTACAGTAAAATAAAAAAGGAGAATTGCCATGAACATTACGCTTTTTCCCGTTTCCTCACTTGAAAAAGTATTCCGCGATGAACAACCGGCGGCGTATCTGAAAGATATCCACCTGCTGACGGACGAACGCGGCAGTGCACAGTTTGCATTCCGCACAGACGAAGACGGCGAAGTCAATGTGCGTATTGCAAGCGGTATCCCCGTTAAAACATTTTTTGTGCAGGATGTGTATGCTGGCAAAGCCGCTTATGATGACAAGGATGATTTTATTCTGCGTAACGGTGAAAGCGGCATGTATCCCGATGTGCTCGCCCCCCTCGGTGCACGCATTGCCGTTAAAAAGGGCGAATGGTACAGCATCTGGGTCGAACTTTGCCCGACCGACGGCTGTGCAGGACAGCACAACCTGACTGCTCACATCATCAGCGGTGACACCTGTGCGACAGCAGAAATCCCCGTCACGGTCCATGCACAGAAAATCATTGACCAGACACTCATCTGCACCCATTGGTTCCATTCCGACTGCCTGCATTCTTATTATAAAGTACCCGTTTTCAGCGAAGAATACTGGCGTATTACCGAAAACTTTGTAAAGACCGCCGTAGAGCACGGCATCAATTTCCTGCTGACTCCCCTGTTCACCCCGCCGCTGGACACGGCTGTGGGCGGTGAACGTCCGACGGTACAGCTCGTTGACGTCACAAAAAAACGTTCGGGTTATGAATTCGGTTTTGAAAAGCTCGACCGCTGGATCGACATGGCACTGCGTTGCGGTGTGCAGTATTTTGAAATGAGTCACCTGTTCACGCAATGGGGTGCAACAAGTGCACCGAAAATCATGGCACAGACCGCATCGGGCTACCGACAGATTTTCGGTTGGCATACCAACGCCGCCGGCAAAGCTTACGGCGACTTCCTGGAGCAGTTTGCCGCTGCACTGATTCCTTACTTAAAAGAAAAAGGCATTGCAGACCGCTGCCGTTTTCACACTTCGGATGAACCGGGTGACGACCATTACTATTCATACCGCAGAGCCGCCAAGAAAATGCAGTCTTTGTTCGGTGAATTCGATTCCATTGATGCACTCAGCGAACTGCGTTTTTACAAAAACGGCCTTGTAAGAACTCCCGTGCCCGAAGAAGGCAGTTTTCAAAAATTCAAAAACAGGGTCGGCGAACGCTGGACGTACTTCTGCTGCGGGCAATACAGAAAACACCTGCCCAACCGCTTCTTCTGCATGCCGTCCCCCCGTTGCCGTGTGCTCGGCACGCTGTTCTATCTCAATGACATTCAAGGCTTTTTGCAATGGGGATACAACTTCTGGTATACGCAGTATTCCGTACGCGAAGTCGATCCCTACACCGAAAGCGATGCAGGCGGTGCATTCCCGTCGGGCGATTCTTATCAGGTTTACCCCGGTGCAGACGGCACGGCAGTTCCCTCGCTTCGTCTGAAAGTCTTCCGCGATGCCCTGCAGGATTTAAGACTGATGCAGCAGCTCGAATCCCTCACCGACCGCAAAACGGTGGAAAAGATCATCTACAAAGGCAGCAAGAACAAGAATTTCACTTTCTTCGATTACCCCACAGACGGTGCCTGGTATGAAGACCTGCATACCCGCCTGACCGATGCGATCGCTTTTTACGGCAGTGAAAAGGCAAAAAATTAAAAAAATTTGCAAAAAAAGCCGATAAAAATTAAAAAAAGGCTTGCAATTTGATTTTGTTTCTGTTATTATTATCAAGCTGATTTAAGAAGGGGATTTACCCCAATTTTAAAAGGAGGTGCAACTCCAATGGCAAAATGCGAGATCTGCAACAAGGAACTGAAGTTCGGTATTCAGGTTTCCCACTCCCACAGACGTTCCAACAGAACCTGGAAGCCCAATGTTAAGAAAGTTAAGGCTATCGTCAACGGCACTCCCTGCAGAGTGAACGTTTGCACCCGTTGCCTTCGTTCCGGCAAGGTCACAAGAGCTGTCTGAGTTTAACACAAAACAAAACAGTATAAAGAATCCGTCCCCGAAAGGACGGATTTTTTATTTCTTATTTTATCGCACCTGTCCGTTGCCGCGGATAACAAATTTATAACTTGTCAGCTCCGGCAAACCGACAGGACCTCTTGCATGGAGTTTCTGGGTGGAAATACCGATTTCCGCACCGAATCCGAACTCACCGCCGTCGGTAAAACGGGTACTTGCGTTGACATATACCGCCGCGGAATCCACAAGACGGATAAATTTTTCGGCATCCGCAAGGGAATTTGTAATGATGGCTTCGCTGTGGCCTGTGGAATATTTTGCAATGTGAGCAACGGCTTCGTCGGTGCTGTCCACGGTCTTGACGGAAATTTTGTAATCGAGATATTCCGTCCCCCAGTCTTCTGCGGTTGCGGGCTTTGCCGTGGGAATCGCACCGCAGACGGTTTCATCGCCGTAAATTTCCACATTTTTTTTCGCTAATTTTTCCGCAATGGCGGGCAAGACGGTCTGCACGGCATCACGGTGCACAAGCAGGCTTTCGCAGGCATTGCAAACGGAAACACGTGAGCATTTTGCATTGAACACAATATCGGCCGCCATCTCCTTGTCGGCACTTGCGTCCACATAAATATGGCAGTTGCCAACCCCCGTCTGAATAACGGGGACACTTGCATTTTCCACAACGGAGCGGATGAGTCCTGCACCGCCGCGGGGCAGAAGCACGTCAACATAATCATTCATACGCATCAACTGTGTTGCGGTTTCGCGGGAGGTGTCTTCCACCAACTGAATACAATCGGCAGGAAGTCCTGCACCCTCCACGCTTTTACGCATGGAATTAACAATGGCAGTGTTGGAAAAAATGGCTTCTTTGCCGCCGCGCAGAATCACGGTATTGCCCGATTTCAGGCACAGTGCCGCCGCATCGGCGGTGACATTGGGTCTTGCTTCAAAAATAACGGCAATAACACCAAGCGGCACACTCACTTTTGTCAGTTGCAGACCGTTGGGAAGCAACGTTCCGTCGCTGACCTTACCGACGGGGTCATCCAGACTGATGATTTTTTCAACTGCCGAAGCAATGCCGTCAATGCGTTGTTCATTGAGAGCAAGACGATCAAGCATGGATTCACTCATGCCGTTATTGCGGGCATTTTCGAGGTCCTTTTTGTTCTGTTCAATAATATAAGCACAGTCTGTGTGCAAACCTGCCGCAATGGCGGCAAGGGCTTTGTTTTTATCGACGCTGCCTGCCGCACCGAGCACGGCGGCGGCTTTTTTTGCGTTTTTGCCGAGTTGAATAAGATCTGTCATATCGGTATCCCCTTATTTCTGTGCTTTGAAAAGTGTGCCGATGGAATGGCCGTCGGTCAGCTTGTAAAGGTCTGTAGGATCTGCACCGTTCATAATGACGGTGTGAATGCCCGCTTCAGTGGTCAACTTTGCGGCGGCAATTTTGGTCGCCATGCCACCCGTACCGCGTTTTGTGCCCGAACCACCCGCCATGGCTTCGATTTCGGGGGTGATGGCAGGAACAACGGGAATCAAAGTCGCATCCTCATCCGTTTGTGGATTGGCGGAAAACAGACCGTCAATATCCGAAAGAATAACGAGTGCATCGGCTTCAATGAGCTTTGCAACAATGGCAGACAGCATATCGTTGTCGCCGTAAACGATTTCCTCAACCGCAACGGAGTCATTTTCATTGACAATGGGAATGGCACCGAAGTCGAGCAGTTTTCGGAAAGTGTTGATTAAGTTTTCTCTGCGTTCCTCATTTTCCACGTCGCTTTTGGTGATGAGCAACTGCCCGATAATGTGGCCGTATTCGGAAAACAGTTTATCATACATAAACATCAGTTCGCACTGTCCTACACAAGCCGCCGCCTGCCTGCCCGGTGTGTCGGCAGGTTTTTCAGCCAGCCCTAATTTGCCGACACCGACACCAATGGCACCCGAGGACACAAGCACGATCTGTTTTCCGGCATTCTGCAGGTCGGAAAGCACGCTTGCCAGCTTTGCCATGCGGCGGATATTGGTTTTGCCCGTGTCATAGGTCAGCGTGGACGTGCCGACTTTTATAACAATACGTTTTGCATCTTTGAGCGTGTGCATAAATATACCTCTTTTTCTACAGATGAATCACTTTTAAACTATATCACGGTTTTCAACACTTTGCAAGAAATTATTGTATCTTCTTTTTAAAAACAAGAAAAGAAGGCTGAATCTCTTGACAAATCCTCTTTTCTGCTTGTATAATAATAAATCAGTTTTATTACTTTTATATTACTTTTTTCGACAGGAGGAAAGCTGCCGTGAACGACATTACCGCTCTTTTCGGCACACTTGTTTTCAATGACGAGGCAATGCATCAATATATGCCTGATGAGGTTTATAACGCTCTTCGCAAAACCACCGAGGACGGTCGCCATCTGGACAGCTCCATTGCGGATGCGGTTGCCAAAAGCATGATGACATGGGCCATGGAAAGAGGGGCGACCCACTTTACCCATTGGTTCCAGCCGTTGACGGGCATTACCGCCGAAAAACATGATGCATTCATCGAACCCGCCCCCGGCGGCAGGGTGCTTCTTGAGTTTTCGGGCAAAGAACTCATCAAAGGAGAACCCGATGCTTCTTCCTTCCCGTCGGGCGGACTTCGTGCAACCTTTGAAGCAAGAGGTTACACCGCATGGGACCCCAACTCTTATGCATTCATCAAAGACGGAACACTGTGCATCCCGACCGCATTCTGCTCCTACGGCGGCGAAGCACTCGACAAAAAAACCCCGCTTCTGCGTTCTATGGAAGCAATCAACCGTCAGGGCATGCGTATTCTGAATCTGTTCGGCAGTGATGCCACACGCATCATCACCACTGCAGGCCCCGAGCAGGAATATTTTCTGCTTGACCGCAATGTTTTTAATCAGAGAAAAGACCTTATTTTAACCGGCAGAACCCTCTTTGGGGCAAGACCGCCCAAGGGACAGGAGCTGGATGACCATTATTTCGGCACCATCAAGCCCCGTGTTGCCGCCTATATGAAAGAGCTCGATGAGGAATTGTGGAAGCTCGGCATTTATGCCAAGACCGAACACAATGAAACCGCACCCGCACAGCACGAACTCGCTCCCGTGTATCAGCAGACCAACGTCGCTACCGACCACAATCAGCTGACCATGGAAATCATGAAAAAACTTGCAGGCAAGCATGACCTTGTCTGTCTGTTGCACGAAAAGCCCTTTGCAGGGGTCAACGGCTCGGGCAAACACAACAACTGGTCACTGTCCACCAACACGGGGGTAAATCTCCTTGATCCCGGTCAGACCCCACAGGACAATGCACAGTTCCTGTTGTTCCTGTGTGCCGTCATCAAGGCGGTGGACGAGTATCAGGATCTGCTTCGTATTTCCGTTGCATCTGCCGCAAACGACCACCGTCTGGGTGCCAACGAAGCACCGCCTGCGGTTATTTCCATGTTCCTCGGTGACGAACTGTCCGCGATTCTTGATTCGCTCGAAAAAGGTACGGCATACGATGCCACCGAAAAAAGCATTCTGAAGGTCGGTGTACATACCCTGCCCCGCTTCCCGCGCGACAACACCGACCGCAACCGCACCTCGCCCTTTGCGTTCACGGGTAATAAATTTGAATTCCGCATGCTGGGTTCCACCGCATCCATTGCCGATGCCAACGTGATGATCAATACCACCGTAGCGGAATCGCTTCGTGTTTTTGCGGATGAACTTGAATGTGCCGAAGACTTCCACAGCACACTCAATGCCATCATCCGCCGTACCATTCAAAAGCACAAACGCATCATCTTCAACGGCAACGGCTATGACGATGCCTGGATGCGGGAAGCCGATCGCAGAGGTCTTCTGAACCTGCGAACCACCCCCGACTGCGTGCCTTGCCTGCTGGATGAAAAAAATATCAACCTCTTTGCACAACACCGTGTATTCACCGTAACGGAACTGCATTCACGCTATGAGATCATGCTCAATAACTACTGCAAGATCCTGCAGATTGAAGCCATGACCATGAGCGAAATGGCAAGACGCGACATTCTGCCTGCCGTAAGTGCATATGTGTCTGACCTTGCCGAGTGCATCAACCGCAAAAAAACGGCATTGGGCATGCGCAGTGCATACGAAGAGAAGACCGCACAGCGTCTGTCGGCTTTGTGCGATACCATCAGTGCAACCGTTGACAATCTCGACACGGCACTCATTCGCGAAAAGACCATTGCAGGTGTTGCCGCACAGTCTGTTTACAGCCGCGACACCATTGCCGTGCTGATGCAGGAACTGCGAGCCGCCGTCGACGAAGCCGAAACGCTGATGCCGGGCGAACTGTGGCCGTATCCGAGTTACACCGACCTTATTTACAGCGTAAAGGACTGATTTTATGCCCGGACTCGGTACAATCGTCAATGTTGTTGCCATCATCCTCGGTGCAGGGTTAGGGATGCTTTGCGGCAAAAAAATGAACGAAAAAATCAGAGCCTCCCTGACAAGTGTACTCGGTCTGAGTGTTATGTTTGTGGGAGCATCGGGGGCAATGAGCGGCATGCTCAAAGCCGTCGGCAGTGACGGTGTGATTGAAACCTACGGCACTATGATGATGATCATTTCTCTCGTTGCGGGGACACTGCTCGGCGAGCTGTTGAAAATTGAAGACCGCCTTGAAAAATTCGGCGAATGGATCAGGAAAAAGGTGCATGCAGAAAACGAACAAGGCTTTGTACCCGCCTTTGTGAACACTTCACTTGTGGTCTGTGTGGGTGCGATGGCGGTGGTCGGTTCCATTGAGGACGGCCTGTTGGGTGCCCACACCACTTTGTTTGCGAAAGCTTTGCTTGACTTTCTGATCGTCATTATGATGGCATCCACCATGGGACTCGGCTGTCTGTTTTCATTTGTTCCCGTAGGAATTCTGCAAGGAAGCATCACCGCACTCAGCAAACTGGCAGAACCCGTTTTGTCTTACGGCACGGCGATTACAGATTTGTCGTTAGTCGGTTCGGTCATGATTTTTGCCGTCGGAGTAAATCTTGCCTTCGGCAAAAAATTCAAGGTCGGCAATATGCTTCCCTCACTTGTCATTGCGGTAATTTATTCCGTGGCATCAACTTATTTTGGCTTTTCACTTTAGGGTGACGGGTATAATCTGAACCCGCCCGAAAACGGTTCTTTTTCAGTCTTTTCGGCGTTTCACCCTTGAAAGGCGACAGCCTTCCTGCGGTCTCAACACCAAAAATCCAATAAAAATAACTCATCTTCGGGTCGAAGATTTTTTACAGAACGGATTTTTGGCGAGACAAGGCACAAAACGCAGAAAATCCTCGGCGGATTTTCGAG
>JAZUQC010000095.1:0-5659 GCA_045605525.1 Acutalibacteraceae bacterium | reverse complement strand
CGTCCCCGTGATTGGCTATCTCCCCGACAAACTCCAATTCAGAATGATAAAACAAAAAAGGACTGTTTTCACAGTCCCATGTTATTATTCCTCAAATTCACTTCTGTGGCTTTCGAAAAAGTCAAAATAACGGCGGACATTTTCAAGGTCCGTCCATTTTTTTGTGCAGACGGGGTTGGAGTCGAGATCATAAATGCGTGCATCCTTCATGCTCAGAAGCACGGGCGAGTGCGTTGCCATGATGATCTGACAGCCGAAATGCCGTGCCGAATCCGCAAGGAACGTGGCGAGTTCGAGCTGAAAAGCGATCGACAGGCTGTTTTCGGGCTCGTCAAGCAGATACACCGCGTTTTCGGTGATGTTGTCCACAAAATATTTCATGGCATTTTCGCCGTTGGAAAACATATCCGTATTGCGACGCAATCGCTCACGCACATAGCGGGACTGGGTCTGCGTTTTGGCGGCGCGGTTTTCTTTCCATTCCTCGTAATCCGCCATACTGCGAAGCTGATTGTCGGCGTATTTTCGTTCCACATATTCATTGAGCAGGGCTTCACGGCGCAGGTCAATGCCGTCGTTGACGTAGCGGATATCCAGAATATATTCAAACACATCGTCGCTGGTCATAATGCGGCTGTGGCGGGGAATTTGTTTTGCTTTCAGAGTGCACATTTCCGTAAAATCACCGAAAAATGCACTGCCGTTAAAGGGTGAATTGCGTCCGACACCCGCCTTTTCGGCAATCACATTCAGAAGCGTTGTCTTGCCCGAGCCGTTGCCGCCGTACAGAATGGTGATCGGTGCAAAGTCTACTCTACCAAGCCCTTTGTCGGGAAAAATCTTAAAGGGATAAATACCGTTGTAGCAATTTCTTTTCTGACCGAGAATGAATCGGAATTCCTGATCATCGGTCGGCAGTTTTATACTTTCAAGATAGGTTTTATACATCTTCGCATACCCACGATGCTACGTATTTCATGTCCGCAGTCAGCGGATAAGCCGACACATCCGCTTTTGCAAGTCTTCCCTGCAGACCGAGCTCATTTGCCGTCAGCACAAAATGGTTAATTCCGATGCCGAGATCCACCATCTGCATAAAATTCATGTTCCCTTTTTTGAAAAAATGAAACGCTGTACCGTCAAACACAACACGCCACGGCTGTATATTTCTTGCAGAGGGTGCAAGACGCAGATTTTCAAGACAATCCGCATACTTTCCGACCGTTTTTACATCGAGCGGGGTACTGAACGCATCGCTGAAAAACAGATTTTCCGCCGGCAGACGCTTGTCGGCTTTCAGAGAAATACGGAATACTTTTTCCGTCATTCGCTGTTTTTCAGGAACACCCACGGGGGTCAGAATGGGGAAAATTTCATCCTGTGCAAGGTCCATTTTCTTTTCAAATTCGCTTTTCGTGAACGTGCCGCCGAGCCAGCAAGTACCCAGCCCGAGGCCGGTCATATACAAAATCAGTTGTTCGCCGACGAAGCCTACCGCCAAGGCGGCATTGTCTTTATCTTCGACCGCCATACCGAGAAACAAATCCGCCCCTTTTATAAACCCGTATGTGCCGAGTTTTTCACCGTTTTCGGCACCTCTTTTTTCAATAAAGCAAAAACGAACCCGTGCATCAAAGGGGTTTTCAATTGTCTGTGCGTATGCAAGGATTTTGTCCTTTGTTTCCTGCGAAACGGGTGTGTCCGAATAGGTGCGTACACTCGTTCTTTGCCTGACCACAGGATTGATATCAAAACCGATTTCCATTTTATTTTCCTCCCGTTTGTTGTACAAAAATTGTATCATGTTGCAAAAGGGTTTGTCAACAAAATTTCAAGCAGCGGTGTACAATCAATCGGACTGTTCTTGTCCGTCTTCAATAATACGGCGGATTTCCTGCATTTTCACATCCAGTTCATTGCTCATTTTTGCACATTCGTTGAGCGTATCTGCCGTGCGGGCAAGCACCTCGGGTGGCAGATTTTTCTTATAACGCAATCTGTGTTCTAAATTTGCCCAGGACTGCATGGCAATGGTACGTAATTGCACCTCCACCTTGACCATACGCTTTTCGTTATAAAGGAAAATCGGGATTTCAACAATCAGATGCAGGCTTCTGTAACCGTTGGGTTTCGGATTTTTGATGTAATCTTTCATCGCAATCAGACGCACATCATCCTGTTGCAGAAGGCAGTCGCAAAGCATATAAATATCATCCAGAAATGAGCAGATCACACGCACCCCGCCGATATCGTTGATGTGCTCCTGAATAATCTCCAAAGACATAGGTAAGCCTTTTCGTTCCAGTTTTTCACGGATGCTTTCGGGGGACTTGATCCTTGTATCAATGGATTCAATGGGGTTGCGTTCATGCGAAAGAGAAAACTGTGCATCGAGTACCTTGAATTTTGTTTCAATTTCAAGCACGGCACAGCGGTAATAGGTCATCAGTACCGCCATGCTGTGCAGTTTTTCATGCACCTCCTGCGGTGATTTTTCAAGAAGAAGTCTGCCGAATTCCTGTTGTCTGTTGTTTTCGTCGTACATATAGAACCTCCAGTCGGATCATTACCGTTATTATAGTAAAACATCATCAACAAAAAATCAACTTTTTTGCGTTTGGCTTCCTTCTTTTTCATTTTTCCTCTTGCATGAAACCCTCAAGAGTGGTATGCTGTATAATAGTGCATTATGCGTGAGAGGAGAAATGTTTATGTGGAAAATTGCCGATACCGTACGCAGAATCGGCATTGAAGCCGCCCTGCCCGTGCGCAAGACCCTCGGAAAGATTTCCGACGGCAAGCTTGCACGTTCACTGTTTTCCGAGGCTTCCTGCAAAACACACGTCGGCACAGATGTGCGCATTGTGAAAGAGCAGGACGATGCGGTTTTTATTGCAAAATTCAATGAGGACGGCACTTTTTCCGACCGTGATTTTGTTATTCTTTCCACCACGGACCTGCATCTTGACGGCGGCAAGCACGAAGCAAACATGAAAAGCATCGACCGCCTGAGCCGACAGATCGCGGATGTAAAGCCCGACCTTGTTATTTTCACGGGGGATGTGGTGCAGACCAACCATCAACATCTGGATGCGGTGCAGTTTGCGGATATGATGGAACAGTTCGGCATTTACTGGATCTATGTATTCGGCAATCACGAAGCAAGAGAAGCCAAAAGCAACTACAAAAAATTCTTGTATGAAAATCTTATGAGCCGCCCGCATTGCTTAAGCCGTTTCGGGTATGAAGGATTGTTCGGCTACGGCAATTTTGCGGTGCACATCATGACTTCCCTCAACACTCTTTCGCAGAGCATTTACTGCTTTGATTCGGGGCGTGATATTGAAGAATCAGGCAGAAAAGACGAAAATCTTCCCGACAATTACGAAGGCTATGACTTCTTGAAAAGAAACCAGATCAACTGGTATAAAAACCATGTGCGGGAAATCGAAAAGCAGTTCGGCAAACATAAATCCCTGCAATTTTTCCACATTCCGCTGCCCGAATACCAAGAGATTTTTGACGAAGCCGAAAACAAGACCTATGTTCCCTCGGGCAAAGCCGAAATCAAATACGGCTATCAGTTTGAAGGCATCGGCTGTTCACCTTACAACAGCGGCATGTTTGCCGCCATCAAGGAGCTTGACAGCACACAGGCGGTGTTCTGCGGACACGACCATGTCAATGACTTCTGTGCATTGTATGACGGCGTGTATCTTGTTTACAATCAGCCCGGCGGTTATGCCGCCTACAACCGTGACGGCTACAACGGTGTCCCCTGTGCGGAAAAAGACCTGCTCTTCGGTGTAACCGTTACCACCGTTCACAAGGACGGACAGATTGAAATTGAACAGAGATTGAACAATATTTATCTGTAAAGAAAGAGAAAGGAAGTTCAGAAAATGAAGTACGTTATTCTTGTTGCATTGCTTGTTTTCGTTGTTCTTCTCATTGTTGCCGCCGTGCGGGCGGAAAAGATGAAAAAGAAGATCATCCGCAGAAAACCTGCCATTTCGTTTACCGAGGAAGAAGAAGCCCTGTATGCACAGCGCTTGTCCGAAATCGTAAAAGTGCCGACCATCACCGCCAAACAGGGTGAAGAACGCGACCTGACCCAGTTCCGCAAAATGCAGGAAATTATGCGTCAGCAGTATCCGCTTGTGTTTTCCAAGCTCGAATATGTGGATATTGACGGCAGTATGCTTCTTCGCTGGCCGGGCAAGGATCCCAAAAAACTCGGCATTCTGCTGATGGGCCATCAGGACGTTGTGCCCGCCGAAGAAACCGACTGGAAATATGATCCGTTTTCGGGCGAAATCGAGGGTGGTTGCGTGCACGGCAGAGGCGCCATGGACTGCAAATGCACCGTTATGTGCGAATTTTCCGCCATCGAAGAGCTGCTTGCAGAAGGCTTTGAGCCCGAATGCGACGTGTATCTTGCAAGTTCTGTTGACGAAGAACTCGGCGGTTTCGGTGCCGATGCCACCGTCGCTTACTTAAAAGAAAAAGGCATCCGTCTTGCCGCGGTTATGGACGAAGGCGGTGCCATTGTCACCAATCAATTGCCCGGTTTGAGCGCTCCCTGTGCATCCATCGGTGTTGTTGAAAAGGGTACGACCCATGTCAAGGTCATTGCCCACGGTGACGGCGGTCATTCTTCCACCCCGCCTGCAAACACCCCCATCGTCCGTCTTTCCCGCTTTGTAACGGAAGTCGAAAAGAAAAAGCCGTTCAAGAAGCACATGATCGAAGTGGTATCGCGTATGTTCGAGGATGCCGCACCCTATATGACCTTCCCGATGCGCCTGATCATGGGCAACCTGTGGCTCTTCAAGCCCCTTATGATGGTGGTTCTGCCCAAGGTTTCCAAGTTCGGCGAAGCCTTCCTTTCCACCACCTGTGCATTCACCATGTCGGGCGGTTCTTCCGCACCCAACGTGTTGCCCGATGAAGCGTATATTGTCTGCAACCTGCGTCCTGCGGTGCACCAGAACCGAGAAGAATCCATCGAAGTCATCAAAAAATATGCCAAGAAGCACAACCTCATCGTGGAAACACCTCCCGGACACAGCGCTTCCAACATTACCGACATCGACGGCAAGGAATTCCAATTCCTGAAACAGTGCCTGAACAAGGCCTATCCCGATTGCGTGGTGATTCCCTACTACATGACAGGCGGCACCGACAGCCGTAAGTATGAAGCCGTCTGCAAGAATGTGCTTCGCTTCTGCCCCGTGCGCATGACCAACCAGCAGCTCGCCGCCATGCACGCCGCAAACGAAAACATCGGCATGTCCGCCATCGCCGACGGCGTCAAGTTCTATAAGTATTACGTCCAACAGCGCGCCGGCGCAGATTACAAGGCAAAATAATATGATCCGCTAAAATGGAGTTCTGCATTGTATTGCAGACTCCATTTTTGTTTGGCAAATTGGAGTTTGTCGGGGAGTGTAGGGAACGCATAGTATGCGTTCCGACCCTGTCCGACTTGGTTTTTTATCCTGTAGGGGATGACGCCCTCGGCATCCCGCATGAGGGTAAAAGAATCATTGATTTGAACATTACTATTTGAAATAATACATAATCGATGCAATAAATGATATAATTTTGAAATCCAAAAACGGGTCGTCGAGGCGCCGACCCCTACCGAGGTGCGCGT
>JAZUQC010000094.1:0-105396 GCA_045605525.1 Acutalibacteraceae bacterium | reverse complement strand
CTTTGATATGTCTGTAACTTCTGGACATAAAATTTCCTCCTATGATAGATATCTTAATTCTACCATAGGAGGGTTCTTTTTTCTATTGTCCGTTTTTAACGGTTCTGTTCACACTGCAACAGGGGGTGTTTTTATCGTTCTTCATCTAAATCGACAGCATTGTCAATCGTGACAACATCAAGTTCCTGTGCCAATTCTTGTTTGCAATAATCCGGTAGATAATTCCATACATTTGGATTTTGTTCCATTGCTTCTCTGACAAAAATATGATCGTATTTCAGGTAAAAGGGAACCGTTTCAAAAACAGAAGCATCTGATTTTATTTCTTCCAAATAACGCTCTCGTTGCTTTGTATCGTATATGTAATCACATGATTTTTGTGCATATTGTGCCGCAGCCAGAATCAATTTTTTGGTGTCGGATTCTTCCAAAACTTTTCGCCAATTCTGAATATAAGAAATGCTGTTTTCAAAACCTGAATCATCAGGGATTCTGAAATGACTTGCTATGAGCATTGATGATGCAATTTCGGCTACTAATTCTTCTTTTGAATATGCTTCAATATTGACAAGTTCAGATGCTTTTATTCTTCCTGTCAAAACTCCTGTACTGTGTGCAAGTTCGTGTGCAACCGTTGAAACATATTCGTAAACGGATGTGAAATTGTTCAGCATCGGCACTCTGATTTTGTTTTCATGCGGACTATAAAAGGCTTCGTGTCCGTCTGTTATGACTTCCAAGGTAATGCCGTTTTTCTCACAGTAACATTGAGTCATGTTGCAGAATCTTTCTAATTCTATTGCTGTCATTTTCTCTATATCAGAATGATCATATCTTTTTATCGGAAAACGGCTCGGTAAGTTATCGCCAACTTTATTGATGATTTCCGTTCTTGGAAAAACAGTATAATACTTAAAAACAGGCTTTTTTACAATCTCGCCGTCAGCATTTGTTTCATAATTGCCGTCATTATCTTTTTTATAGACATAATCAAAATACACTATTTGCGTTCCTTTGGTGCCGCTTCTTATGTGATATTGATTGTCTTTATTCTTTTGATTCAATGCATATAGCTGTGTAAAAGTCAGATACTCTTCTCTATCAGTTAAAAGTTTATTGATTCCGCTGTAAGGTGTTCTGTATTCATAGTTGCAACCGTATAAAGCTGTATCACAGATGCAAAACGGTTTTTGCCAATGAAACTTTTCATTCTTTTCTTCGGCATCTTTTAATCTTTCAATAATTCTTTCGGTAATAATATCATAAACATTCATTTATTTTCACCTCTTTTTCCATAATGCTCTCTGATAATAGTATGAAATATACGGAGCAAAAAAAGTGAAAAATAAATAAAAAAACAATAATAAAGTTGCATCTGATTGTGATTTATATGTTATGTCATAACATATAACCCACTATATTATTTGTCATTATCATAACAAATAAAGTGGGCTGCTACGCAGAAAAATTAAAAAAAGTTATGTACAAGAAATTTTTTCTCATATAAATCTTTCATACTCTTTATACACCGATTTTGATTTTTGTTGGTTTCTTATTTTATTGATAAAAATCGGACAAATCGGATGAATCTAAATAAGGAGTTTGAAATGATAGAAAAAAATAAAGAAGTTAAAGTATTAAAAATGGGAAAGTTTATTGAAGTAAAAGATTCAAATATAAAACATCAAGAACCAAAAACACAGAGAATCGGAAAAAATAATTATTACGATAAAGAAACAGGAGAGGTTTTTGAGTTTTCTGAATCTGCATTTTCAAAAGATAAAAAACGGACAGATAATCTTCAGAGCCTTAATAACACTCGTAATAAAATAAAAGAAATCATACTTTCTAATTACATTTCCAAAAATCATACCATGTTTATAACACTATTATATAGTGAATACATAGCGGATGTAAAGGAGTTTGATAAAAACTTTAATTCTTTTATGAAACAAGTCAGAAGAAAATATCCCGAACAAACTATAAATTATGTTGTTTCATTGGAATATCATGCAAATGGAAAACTGCACGCACACTTGCTTTTGTATTGGGATAAAGTTTATACATCAGATGATGTTGAAAATGTTTGTTCATATTGGAAGCAGGGTGATTGCAGACATTTTCCGATTCGCAATAATCAGGACTTGTTATATATCTGTGCGTATTTGACCAATTCATGTGCGTATGTGACAGACCCTCGTGAGTTCAGACCGGATGCAATATCTGAAAATGCAAAAATAAAACAATCTGTAAAAAATGAACGGCTTTGTGGTTTTGGTGCTTATTTACGCATTTTCAGACATTCAAAAGGAATGAATATGGGAGAAGTTAAAACAGAAAAATATGATGAAATATACGAAGATATTGCAAAGGCAAAAAAAATATATCACGGTTCGATAGATAAAAAAATCATTGAAAAAAACAACTTACATATACAACAGAAATATGAATATTACTTTTTTGATGAAGATAGCACATAAAACAATTGCAATTTAATTC
The DNA here is from genome assembly GCA_045605525.1 of Acutalibacteraceae bacterium. Lineage (GTDB taxonomy): Bacteria > Bacillota > Clostridia > Oscillospirales > Acutalibacteraceae > RUG806. The sequence goes on along the minus strand of JAZUQC010000094.1, from coordinate 102,897 downwards.
TATATGTGCTAAAGTAGAAATGCGACACAATTTAATTATCCAAACACGATCCGGTTTTTGTAAAAAAGCGGGTCCGTAATTTCCGTGTTTGGATTATTGTGTCGCAACAATGAGGACTGCTTTTTTGTGCGTTCTCATTGCAGAACGCACTTTTTTATTTTCAAAAGAGAGGTAATTATCATGAAAAAGAAATTGTCCGTTTTACTTGTTGTATCAATGCTTTTAACTACGTTTCTATTTGCTTTCAATGCGTTTGCTGTCACATCAGAACTGCGTGGTGATGTGACATTTGACGGAAAAGTATCGGCAGACGATGCAAGGTCGATTCTTCGCTATTCTGTTGGTCTCGAAGAATTTACAGAAGAACAAAAGGCTATAGCTGATATTAATAAAGATGGTGAAATCACGGCAGCCGACGCAAGACTTGCTCTTCGTATTGCCGTGGGTCTTGAAGAATACCCCGAACAGCCCACTGAACCCGAACAGCCCACTGAACCCGAACAGCCTACTGAACCTGAACAGCCTACTGAACCTGAACAGCCTACTGAACCCGAACAGCCTACTGAACCTGAACAGCCTACTGAACCCGAACAGCCTACTGAACCTGAACAGCCTACTGAACCCGAACAGCCTACTGAACCTGAACAGCCTACTGAACCTGAACAGCCTACTGAACCTGAACAGCCTACTGAACCTGAAGAACCCACAACAGAAAATCCTCTGAACTATATCGGTGGACATTATTCTCCTGAAAGAGCAGGATTGCTGTATGATAGTTTTGGGTATATTTCTACATATGAGGCGATTAAAGAAGGCGACACATATTTCTATTATACTGATACGGGATATCGTTTTGCCGAAATTAAGCCTTATAGTCCGGGTAATGAACCAGTACATGATCTTACTACATGTAGTTACTGTGGTAAAAAAACACAACCATATAAAGACGGACATTATGGATGTTATTATGGTTATTGTACTCGATTTGTGGTCGATAAGATTTGTCCTGAATGTGGCGTTTATGTAAAGGCTAATACTTGTCATACTTGTGGACAGTAAAAATATATAAGAGTCGAGATTTTCTCGGCTCTTTTTTCTTACTCAATTACTCTTTTATTATAAAATTTCTTTTCTTTTTTCTTAAACTTTGTCTTAATCTTTCATACTATATACAAACCCTTGCGTTTAATACCAAAATTAAAAAAGGAGGAATCTTTATGAAACGTATTAAACATATAACCGTTTTTCTTCTTACTGTAATTTTATGTTTATGTGCTGTTTGCGGTACTGCGTTTGCTGCCATAGATAAGGATGGTAAATCAGAAGAAAATCCATTTGAGGAGATTTTCTATAGTGAAAATAAATATAGCGGAAGTCTGTTTGATGAGCTTGTATAAGAAATGGGGTGAGGTTATATGGAAACAACCCTATCGTTCAGGATGGATTCATGTTACAATGAAATGCACAACATGAGAATGATCTATGTTCCTTATGCAGATAAAGCAAGAGAAAAAGATAATATTTGTTTCATGTCAATGACAAAAAGGGAAGCGTATGACTATTTATTTGCGGATGCGGTTGCAGAATACAATGAAGAACAAAAGAGAAAAGACCGAAAAATTATTGATTATCTGCAAAAGATTCAAGATAAAGAATTGGAGCAGAAAAAAAGACAATCAGAACTTCGGGCATCAGGTGCAAGTTATAAAAAGATTGCGAAACATAGAAAACAAAAGCAAAGCGGTTATGAAATTATAGTAGCTCTTGGGAACTGTAAGCAGAATCCCGAGTTTTGCCCCGGCGGTGAAAGGGAAGAAGATGTAAAAGCGATTTTGACGGAATATGTCACGGGTTTTCAAGAAAGAAACCCAAATGCATTTCTGTATAACGCAAATCTGCACGCAGATGAGCAGGGTGCAATTCACCTCCATGCGGATGTGGTATTCTACGGCAATTATGATTCAGGATTAAAAAAAAGAGTTTCTCTGAAAAAGGCACTTGAGGAAATGGGATTTGGTAAGGATAAAGAACAAGAAGGAAGAAAACAACTCCCTGTAACGAGTTGGCAGAACCGAGAACGAGAAATAATAAAAGAAATTTGCAAGAAATATGACATTGATATTGTAAACGGCAATCAGAGCAGACAGCATTTGAACAGGGAGCAGTATATTATTCAACAGGAAAAGGAAAGAATCAACGAAAAGAATGCATCTATCGCAAATGCCGTATCTCAAATCAATGAGTTTATCACTACACATGAACTCGGAAAACCGTTTTATTACTCTGTTAAGCTAAAAAAGAAAGAAAATGAATTGGATAGTATTAAGAGAGAATATGAAGCAATGAAAAGGAAATATGAAATAATTGCAGAACAAATGCAAGAAGAAAGATGGTAGTCAACAAAATTTAAAATATCCATTATTTATCCTCTATAGGTACCGAAGAACTCGGGCATCTTGAAATGATAGGTGCAATCGTTTATCAGCTGACAAGAAACCTGAGTATTGAACAGATTCAGGCAAGCGGTTTTGATAAATATTTTGTCGACCATACGACGGGGATTTATCCGCAGGCAGCGGCAGGTGTGCCTTACAGTGCACTTTCCATGCAGAGTAAAGGTGATATTCTGACTGATCTGCATGAAGACCTTGCTGCAGAGCAGAAAGCACGTACTACCTACGACAATATTCTTCGTCTTGTGGACGATCCCGATGTAGCCGATCCGATCAAATTCCTGCGTGAACGCGAAATTGTGCATTATCAGCGCTTTGGTGAAGGTCTGCGTCTGGCGACCGACAGACTTGATTCCAAGAACTATTATATGTACAACCCATCTTTTGATAAGAAGTAAAATACATACAGCCGCAGAAAAAACTGCGGCTGTAAATCTGTTTGTATCTCTGTACATAAAATAGGTGTAGATTTTATTCGTATTGTATGGTAATATAATATTGAATTGTTAAACAGGGGTGTGTGCATGAATCCTGCTACGGGAAAAAATATTCGCAATCTTGCAGTAATTACAGCATTGATGGCTACAGCTTTTGTTTTTCGGGTTGTCGCGTTTAATGCCGATGATTATGTTATTGCATCACTGTTGATGGTTGTGCGAAATGTGATACATATCGCTATGATAAGCGTATGGTCTGTATCAATTTATATGCGTGTTGTCAGCAAGCAGATTCGCAATATGCTGATGACCGTTGGTGCATTGATGATTGCATGGCTCATTATAAGAACCTGCAAGCTGGAGTTTTTGTATACCACCGATACACTTACGCGTTATTTATGGTATGCATTTTATGTGCCGATGATTCTGATTCCTCTGATCGGGGTTTTTATTACCATGCACATCGGCAAAGCCGACAATTATACGATCCCTGCCAAATATAAACTATATTTCATTCCGGCTGTTCTTGTGATTCTGTTGGTATTTACGAATGATTACCATCGTCTTGTCTTTGATTTCCCGAATGGTATACATTATTTTAATTCTGACTATACATATGGGATTTTGTATTTCATTCCGGCCGGCTGGTTTACTTTGCTCGGCTTTTATTTTGTTCTTAAGCTCCTTATTAAAAGCAGAGTGCCCGGAAGTCGGGTGTTTCAGAAGGGACATATTCTGATTATGGCAACGGCTGTTGTTTTCTGGTGTCTGTATGCATTTACCGGAATTGACGCGGACCTTACAGCGGTTGACTGTGCTCTTATTACACTTCTTCTTGAAAGTGCAATTCAGAGCGGTCTTATAAGAACAAGCACTAACTACAGAACGCTTTTTGAAATATCAAGCGTAACGGCACAGATCGTTGATGACAATTTCAATGTTTGCATCCGTTCTGCAGAATCCGGGTATTTTACAACAGATATACTGAAAAATGCCGTTTCGGCACCGCAGAATCTCGGTGACTATATTCTGAATGCTGAAAAGATATCGGGCGGTTTCGTTTACTGGCAGGATGATATAAAGAAAATATCGGAGCTCATTGAAACCCTGCAGGAAACACAGAAGCAGCTGAGTGAAAATAACTTTCTTTTGCAGGCTGAGTATGAGCTTAAGGAAAACAAAGCCAAAACAGAAGAAAAAAACCGTCTTTTCAATAAACTGATTTATGAAATTTCACCGCAGCTTTCAAAGGCCGAAGAATTGCTGACCTTGGCTTCTGCAGATGAAAAAAACAAAAGAAAACATCTTGCAAAGCTTGCAGTAATCGGGGCATATATAAAAAGACGGGGAAATCTGTTTATCATTTCAGAGGACAGAAAAATTATAAGATCCCGTGAGATAGAATTCTGTATAAATGAATCTTTGAGCAATTTAAGACAACTTGATATTGCCCCTTCGTTTGTTTTCAGCCTGCAAGAAGATATTGCAGCAGAAACTGCCGTAAAAATATATGATATTTTTGAATTTTTCATTGAAGAGCTTCTGAATTTTGTTGATGCTGTTTTTGTTAAGATTTCTGAAAAAGACGGCTATATTTCAATGAGAATGATGTTCGGTGCTGAAAACACGGGGTATGAAATTCATGCAGACAGTGAAATATTGAACGGTACTGAAATCAATATTGAAAACTCCGATGATGATATACTTGTCGATATTCTCATCCCGAAGGAGGCAATGTGATATGATACCTTTTATCGGTCTGGGAACCTATGTCAGGGCATTGTTTCTGACAATTTTGTTTATTGAAGTGTGTGTTTCATTTTGTCTTACATTGTGGAGTTTTTTGCAAAAGCCGTTATTTCCGAAAATCATTTCACCTGCCGCCGCAATTTCTGCTCTTCTCTTTCTTCTGCCGTATGCTGCTTATATTTTTGCGGAAAAGGAAGGCGTTGCAGTCAACGGCTACAGCTATATTGAAAAGTTTCTCAATCTTCCTGCAATTTCCGTTATCTTATTCTCGATAGCAGATGCTGTTATCATTTCGTCACTTCTTGTTTTTTTCTTTGTAAAAATCCGTCACAGCATATCAGCTTTTTCCGTAAAAGAGAGTGCAGATAAGCTTAAAACAGGAATATGCTTTTCTTATGAAAACGGAATGATAAAACTTATAAATCACAGAATGGATGAATTGAGCAGAATCATAACCGGAAAAGAAATGACCAATGCCCTTGATTTCATAAAGTCTATCAGGAACAGAGAATGTCAGCCGGGAACAGAGGTTTTGTCCTGTGATAACGATATAATGATTCATCTTCCCGATGAGACAGTATGGCGATTCTCTGTTAAGAAAATGGGTGAAATGTACGAGATTACAGCGGCAGATACAACTGATTTGTACAGTGTGTCGGAAGAGTTGAGACTTTCCAATAAAGAGCTTAAGGAAATGAATGAAAGACTTCTTAAATACGGAGAAAATGTTGATGAACTCACAAAATCCCGGGAGCGTCTTGAAACCAAATACCGTATTCATGCAGATCTCGGAAATGCTCTTCTGGCGACAAGGCTGTATCTTCAGAATAATGACGGAAACGCCGACGATATTATTAACATCTGGAGGCGAAACATTACAGCATTGGGAGTCAAATATTCAGAAGAAACAGAGTATGATGACATAAAGGGACTTATTGATGCAGCAAAGGCTGTCGGAATAAAAGTACACATCTCCGGTGATATGCCCGAAAAAGAGTATATAAAAAAACTGTTTACCGAGGCGACTGCCGAAGCACTCACAAATGCCGTTAAGCACGCAGATGCAAAGCATTTTAATATTTCCTTTACATCTGATCTTTTCAGTTTTACCGCATCATTTTCCAATGACGGCAAAATGGCAAACGAGTCTTTTTATGAAGGCGGAGGGCTTTCTTCGCTCAGAAAAAAGACGGAACGCATGGGCGGCAGAATGACAGTGGAAACCGAGCCTGCTTTTAATCTGATTTTAAAAGTTCCAAAATAAGGAGAACAGCGTATGATAAACGTACTTATAGTTGAAGATGATCGAATGGCAAGCAAGCTGCTTGAAGTGTTTTTACAGGACAGTGAGGTCTATAAGGTCATAGCCACAGTTGAAAGTGCTTCCATGGCGGAGCTTTTCTGCAGTAAGAAAATGTGTGATCTTATACTTATGGATGTCTGCACATCCATGAATTCAAGCGGGCTCGATACCGCAGAAAAAATCAAGGCGTCGTATCCTGAAATAAAAATTATAATCATTACAAGTCAACCCGAAATCAGTTTTCTCGAGAGAGCAAAGCACATCGGTGTTGAGAGCTTCTGGTATAAAACACCGGTTGCAAGTGAATTGATAAGTGTAATGGACTGTACGGTTGCCGGGAAAAATGTGTATCCTGATATGACCCCGACGCTGAAGATGGGATACGCATTGAGTGTGGACTTCACGGAGCGCGAGCTTGATGTGTTGCGTGCGCTTATCACGGGTGACACAAACAAGGAAATCGGAGAACGGTTGAATATGTCGCAGTATACCGTGCGCGATTACATTCAGAGTATGCTCGAAAAAACAGGATTCAGGAGCCGTACCGAACTCGCCGTAAAGGCGAGAGAAAGCGGGCTTGTAATCAACCAATAACATCAGGGGCTGTGAAAACAGCCTCTTTTCTTTTTTTTGCTGTATTTCTGTTTCTTTACCCCTACAAATGTAGGTGGATGAAAAAGATGTCCTGATTTATAATAATAAGTAATTATGCAAAAAAAGGAGTAAAATGTATGCAAAAGAAAATTTTGAGCTTCATTCTTACCGTAACTCTTGCGTTTGGTGCTTTTTTGCCGTCCTTTGCGGTTTTGCCCAAAACGCAGGCACAAGCAGAAGTTGCATCAATCTATAAGCAGAATGCAAACAATTCCATGGTTTATGTCAGTACCTATGAGGAGTTGCGTACTGCTGTCAAGTATGCAACGGATAACCAGACGATCATGTTGCAAAGCGACATCAGTGAGGTGTCCGGGCATCCGATGGAAACATACGGTGATCTCGAATTCACCGTGGACGGTACTGTCGTGCTGGATATGAACGGTTGCAGCATCAGACTTGGCTCAAAAAACACGATAACTGTGTTCAACATCACGGGCAAGACGAAACTGCATATCATCAACTCAAGAATTGATGAAAACGATTGCGACATCAACTTCGTCCCCCAGAATAAAGTGGTTACTTACAGCATGCCCCGTTCAGTTATCTGCGTCAACAATGCCGCCGCAGAGTTGTATATCCACAATGGTATTCATCTCATTCTCGAAGAAAATATAAATCTGACGGACAGTGATTCACTTGTGGCTCTGTTGATTTATGCCATCGGCCGTTTGGAAGTAATGGGAGAGATTGAAAGCGTTCCCACCATCTGGGCACAGCCCAAGGGGAGCGACGGCATTTTCTTCTGGGGTGACCCGAGAGATCCGGATACGTTTGTTAATACATCCGTTTTTCTGCGCTCGGGGGGCATTTCAGCACACGGCAACAGCGTCAGAGCGGATGAACTGAGCACATCCTCCTTCAAGGAATTTAAAATTGCAACGAATCTTATGGCATACGGTGACGACAGCAATACCGACAGACTGTATGTTAAATACAGTACGGATATGACCATTGATGACATTACACTTACGGACGGCACCTTCGTGGCTGCCGGCAACGATCTTTCCGCAATCGATACGATCGCAGAGCTGCGTGTCAATGACGGTGAAAGTGTTTATTTTTACCCCACAACATACTGTACGCACAGCAGTGGTGAGAACACGCCGGTTCTCAGCTATGCAGACGGACATTTGGATCTGTGCAGTTGCAAAACAGCGTATGTGACAAGCAGTCACAATGCAGGCACTAATAAAGCCTGCCTGCAATGTGAACTTACGAAAATGAACCTCGATCCCGCAACTGCTATTGTTGACGAGGATGTCGTTGAAGTCGGCACGTTGAGCGAGCTCAGAGAAGCGCTCAGAAGCAACAAGAGCAATTTTACAATCAAGCTTACAAAAGACATTTATGATGCAAGCTTTTCTTCTGCTTCGATCAGAGCAGAAGCCATTACCCTTGCCGCTTACGGTACGGTTGTGCTGGATCTCAACGGCTTCGGTCTGTTTGTGACAACCGACAATGAGCCTTTGTTCATCCTGCAGGACAACTACTGCAACACCGCCGGCCCCACAAAGCTGATTATCAAGAATTCAGCAAGCAAAATGAGCTACATTGTAAATATGACTGCCGGCATTGTTATGCTTGACAACGCAGATTGCTCATTCGTACTACTTGATAATGTAACTCTGACTACGGAAAGCACTGCAGATGCAAACAGTGCTGTGATCATTGCAAGAGAATTTGCCAAGCTGCATATATTCGGCGGCACCGTCAAAAACGGTATCGGTCATGCGGTTGCGTTTGACAACCTCTCCTACGATCCGTACCGTGATTCGAATGTTTCCATCAGCACTGCTGATCTCATCTCCGCTGAAGCCTGCATTTCCTTCGGTTCTTCCGCATTCAAAACTGACTCGTTTGCATCATTCAGAGTGGGGCTTTCACGCTTTGAGATTCTGAACAACGAAAACATTGCCGTGTTCGAGTGCAATAATCAGTCAAATGTCAAATGGAGTAATATCATCAGAACCTGGAATGCAACACAGTCTTATGATTTGTATGACAGCAAATTGAACAAGATGGACAAGGCGGTTGCCGTCAACGGACAAAAGGGCACCGTTCAGGTTCTTTTCGGTGAGGCATCCGATTGCACGGAACATAATTTTGAATATTTCCTGTCCGAAGTCGACAAGCATTACGGAAATTGTACCCTGTGCGGACGCACGTACACTGCAGAACACACTAAGGTTGACTCCTGCACAAAGGGCGAAGTGATCGTATGTGATTGCGGAATCAGGGAAGAGGTTGTTGCACATACGATCAGAGCACTCTCTGCAAAGAATCCTACCTGTGAACAGACCGGTATAAAAGAAGGATATTACAGATGTATTGTTGTGACCTGCGGCAAGTATTTTGCTGATGCAGCAGGTACAACTGAAGTTGAAAAACAAGATGTTATCATCCCTGCAAAGCATACGCTGAATTTTGTTCCTGCAGAAGGTCCCGAATATCCGTCCTGTACAGACAACTGCATCCTTGCACACTACCACTGCTCCAAGTGCGAACGCATGTTTGCTGATGAAAACGGTACAACCGAGCTGACGGACGCTGAGGTTTACTTTACCGGAGAGCATGATTTTGAATATTTCACCAACAAGTATCCGACTTGTGAGGATTACGGTGTGATTGAGCATAAATGGTGCCGCAACTGCAAACAGTATTTTGCACCCGACGGCAGCATCGGAAAGCAGGAGGACTTCTTTATCGAGCCCAACGGACACGGTATTCTGGAGTATGTGCCCTATGAAGCTGAATGCTGTTTTGCAGACGGCAATGAAGCGTATTATGTTTGCCCCGATTGTGATAAAAAGTTTGCTGATGCGGACGCAAAAGAAGAGCTGCAGCCCGAAGCAGTCATCATTCCCGCCATCGGCCATCATGATCTTGTTTTCAACGAAAAGCTTGACCCGGGTTGCGAAACTCCCGGTCATGAGGCTTACTATGAATGTCAGCGTTACAACTGCGGCAAGCTGTTTGAAGATGCTGAAGGCACCAAAGAAGTAACAGAAGAAGACATTTATATTCATTATCTTACCCATACTATGCTGCTGCAGGAAGAAAAAGCACCCACCTGCACCGAAGACGGCTGTGAACAGCATTATTACTGCCTGAATTGCGGCGGCACCTTCTCCGGCCCCGGCGTTTATGTTGATCCGACAGTTGAAAAGCTCGGCCATGATTATGTTAATGGTACTTGCACACGCTGCGGAGACAAGGAAACGACAATCGTGAAAGGCGATGTGGACGGAAACGGCAAGATTGAGTCAGCAGATGCAAGACTTGCTCTTCGTGCAGCTGTCGGGCTTGATACTCTTACGGAAGAACAGACTCTTGCTGCAGATGTGGACGGTACTCCCGGCTTATCTTCGTCTGATGCAAGATTGATTCTTCGTGTTTCTGTCGGACTTGAGAGCTTTTCATAAGCATATTTGATTTTCAGGCACTCTTTTCGGAGTGCCTGTTTTTTTTGATTCTCCCTACAAATGTAGGTTGTCTGTCGGCATTATATTTTTTATTATATTACTGTGTATCTCTATACCAAATTCATATGACCAAAGGAGAACCAAGAATGAAAATACTATTCAGTATTTTACTTGCTTTTGTGCTTGTGGCAGGTGTGTTTGCGCCTGTCGGACTGTTGCCTGAAATGCCGAAAGCAGAAGCGGCCGTACCGCAGGCACAAACATTTTCAAAAACGAACATTTCAACATTGTCCGGACTGGACATGGCATTGTCGCAGGCTTATGACGGTATGTATCTTCAGTTGACTGCAGATATCAAAGAGATGGAATACATCAGCAATGTCACTATTACACCTGATATGTGGAATTATGATGTCACGCTCGACCTGAACGGTTACGATATCATCATCAACGATGCACGCAATTCGGACGGTCTGTTCAATCTTAACAGCAGAAACTCATCCTTCCATATTATAAACAGTGCTTACGACGGAACCGCAGCCACTGTTTCTAAAATTGAAACCTATATGCTGGGTGATGGTATCATCAGCTTGAACGAATACACTGCATCCTGCTATATCTACCCCGGCGTTTTGCTGACCGGCAGAAGCGAATATGAGCTTGTTACTTTGAATGCCTTTGATGAGTTCAAAATGTATGATTCCGATATAACTGTGGTAGGTAATACAAGCAAATGTGACTGTATTTATATCGGCAGCAATGTCAATCTTGAGCAATCTGTTTTTGAACTGATCCATTGCGATCTCACAGCAACCAGCGGTGACTGTATTGAGATGCGCGACTACGGTACTTTTGTTGTAAACAAGAATGCTGACAACAGAACCTTCATTCTGAATCACACAAACCTCAATATTAAATCCGTAGATTCATATGCAATCAACCTCAGTGATGCGCAGAATAAGAATTCAACTGTTAAGTTAACAGATATCGGTTATATCCCCGAACTTGCTTATGTTGAAGCTATGGCCGTTGAAAATTCTTATCTCTTCAATACAGGCGGTCTGATCCAGAATTTCTTTCCCGGTGCCTGTCTTTATTTCAGAAACGGATATCTTGCATACCTCGACGGTTGTGACCATAGCGACAAAACAATGTTGCTTGCTACAGCTACAGGCCATGTTATGCAGTGTAACAAAAACTGCAAAGCAATCTTCAACTACACTTCTCATGTAAACATGAGAAACTACAAGGCCCCCACTGCATCCGCACAGGGCAATACCGCCGGTATTGACTGCACCTGCGGCTATCAGACGTTTTACTGTCTGCCTGCAAATAAGGCCCCCGGTATTATTGCCAATGTCAAGGAGATTGCAACCTGGAACGATCTTTATGTCGGTGTCAGATCTGATGTGGCAAATCCTGTTGTTCTTCGTTTGACAGCTGATATTGAAGTGGAAGACCACACAAAGGCATACACGCTGTATCCGTCCATTCGGGGGGATCTTGTTATCGACCTGAACGGTCATCACATTGACATCAATTCCAATGCCACCAAGAATCTTGTTCAGATGTATAACAACCCGGAGAAAGGCAAGCTCGGCACACGGCTTATTATCACCGACAGCACCGCCGTCGGTACAGACGCCAACAAAGGTTACATCAATCTCAATACGACCAAAGCAGATGCAGCCATGATATATATCAATCATGAAGCAAACAGCCTGTCGGTCATCTATGCTGACCTGTACATGGCAAAAACCGGCTCCACCTTCACCGACAGCACTAAGCAGACAAATCTTCTCGAAATCGGTTCGTTCCATAAGATTGACCTCTACCATGCAAACCTTGTCAACAACAAGGAGAACGGCAACGGCATCATCTTTACCACCAAGGATGTTTCCACTGCCCGCAGCAAGGCAAGCTTCAATATGGATTACACCAACATTACCTTCAAAACCTTTGGTATTTATTTCAATACGCCGATCAGAAATACAACCTTCAATGAATTCAATCTCGGTCAGGAATGCAGACTGACACCTCAGTCTACCTCTACCGGCACTGCCATTTATGCTTCTGCTTTCACCGGTTCGGACGCCACGGTTGCTAGCATTCTGCGCACAAATATTCAAATCGTGAATGCTTCAAAAGGGATTCCCGTCGGCGAAAGCCGCGGTCTTCGTGAAAGCAATATCTTTGCATCCGGTGTTACCTATTTCACTGATTTCAGACCTGCCGGTTGTGAACACACTGAAGAGCTGTATTTCTATACGGCAGATAAGCACTTCAGCAGATGTGCAGCATGTAAAGCAAAAATGTACGGTGAAAATCATACAATTGTTCTTGATACTGACAAGTCAACAGATGCCGACCACGAAAATGACGGCATCAGATACTACTATTGTGCAAATGAAAACTGCGGCTATACAGAAAGCATTGTAGATCCGGCAATCGGCCATTATCCGGAAACCGATGACGAAGGCGAGGATATTATCTTCCGCAAAAAGGCCGCAACCTGCTGTGAATCAGGCGTAGCAGCAGATTATTATGTTTGCGGCTATTGCCGTGAATACATCCTTCTTGAAACCGGTGCAATTGTTGACGAAAGTGATGTTGTTCTTCCCCGTGACGAGAATGCACACACCTTTGAAAACGGCACCTGCATCCATTGCGGTCAGGCAGGACAGGCCGAAGAATTCATGAAGGGTGATGTTGACGGCAACGGTAAAGTCGAATCTGCCGATGCAAGACTTGCACTTCGTGCATCCGTCGGGCTTGATACGCTCAATGATGTTCAGCAAAAAGCTGCCGATGTGGATGGCACAGTCGGTGTTTCATCTTCCGATGCACGTTTGATTCTTCGTGTTTCGGTCGGACTTGAAGCCTTTAATTAAAATGCAAATACAAACAATGGTCGTCAGCCGATTGCGAGGTTGACGACCATTGTTTTTTTTATACAAAAATACGCAAATATTTTATAAGAGGCAACCCTACAATTGTAGGTTCATTGTTTTTATAAATAATAATAAAATGTAATTGTATTATTAAATTTAAGGAGAGATTTATATGGGTCTTATCAAAGCCGGCATCGGTGCACTCAGCGGTGTTCTTGCCGATCAATGGAAAGAGTTTTTCACTTGCGATTCTATCAGTGAAGAAGTTCTGATTGTAAAGGGGCAAAAAAATGTTTCGGGTCGCTCTTCCAATACAAAGGGACATGATAATGTTATTTCCAACGGTTCGGGTATTGTTGTTGCAGACGGCCAGTGTATGATTATTGTTGAGCAGGGCAAGGTTGTGGAATTCTGTGCTGAGCCCGGTCAGTTCACTTATGACACCTCTTCCGAGCCTTCGATCTTTACAGGTAAGCTCGGCGATGCCATCAAGGAAAGCTTCAAAACTGTCGGCAAGAGATTCACATTCGGTGGAGATGCTGCAAAGGATCAGCGTGTCTATTATTTCAACACCAAAGAAATTACAGGCAATATGTTCGGAACTAAATCTCCCATACCGTTCAGAGTTATCATTGATGAACGCCGCGGTATTGATTATGACATAACGCTTCGCTGTAACGGTATGTTCACATTCAAAATTGTGGATCCGCTGCTTCTTTATACTGCCGTTGCAGGCAATATTGCAGATGAATACAGAAAAGAAAGCCTGATGGAGCATCTTAAATCCGATTTTCTGAATGCTCTGCAACCTGCTTTTGCAAGACTTTCCGAAATGGGCCTTCGATACAGCTCTATTCCCGCACATACCATGGAACTGTGCGACGAAATGAACAGAATTCTGACTTCCAAATGGCAGCAGGGCAGAGGCCTTACTCTTGTGGATGTCACCTTCAACGCTCTGAATGCCCCCAAGGAAGACGAAGATGAAATTCAGAGAATCAAGAAGTCCATCATCATGTCCGATCCGATGCTTGCCGGCGGATATCAGACTACCGGCATGACAGATGCTGCACTCGATGCTGCAAATAATCCCAACGGTGCGGTCAATGCATTTATGGGTATGGGTATGGCAGGCAACATGATGGGCAACACCGCGCAGCTGTTCCAGCAGGGAATGCAGCAACAGCAGTATCAGGCACAGCAACAGCCGGCAGCACCTGCGGCAGCTGGCTGGAAGTGTTCCTGTGGTGCTACTGCAACAGGCAATTTCTGCCCCAACTGCGGCAACAAAAAGCCTGCACCGCAGGGAAGCTGGAAATGCGCCTGCGGAGCCGATGTAAACGGCAACTTCTGTCCCAATTGCGGCAATAAGAAGCCCGAACAGGCACAAGGCTGGACCTGTGCTTGCGGCAGTGTCAATCAGGGCAGGTTCTGCATGAACTGCGGCAGCAAAAAGCCCGAAGGTGCACCGCTTTACAAGTGCGACAAGTGTGGCTGGCAACCCGAAGATCCTCACAATCCTCCCAAGTTCTGTATGAACTGCGGTGACATTTTTGATGAATCAGACAAATCATAATTATTTATAAAGGAGAATATAAAAATGGGACTTTTTGATAAGAAATTCTGCGACATCTGCGGAGAAAAAATCGGTATGCTCGGCAACAAGAAGCTCGAAGACGGCAATATGTGCAAGGATTGCGCAAAAAAGCTTTCTCCGTTCTGCGACGACAGAAGACATTCCACCCTTGAAACCATCAAACAGCATCTTGCCTACCGTGAAGAAAACAAGAATGTTCTTCGTGCCTTCAGCCCTATGATTACAATTGACGGTGATTCGAGAAATATTTATGTCGATACCGCCAAAGGAAACTTTGTTGTTTCATCCAACAAGCCCGGCAACTGGGATAACGAAAACCCTGACGTCATTCCGATTTCAGCAATCACCTCGCTGACACTTGACATTGATGAAGACAAGGATGAAATCTATTATAAGGATGCACAGGGCAACAATCAGAGCTATGTGCCTGCAAGATATGAATACTATTACAATTTCACTCTGAAATTCCTTGTCAACACTCCGTGGTTTGATGATTTCAATGTAAGGCTCAATAATTTCCGTGTTGCAAATATGGGTTCTCCCGAATACAACCGCTATCAGCAGCTGGCACAGCAGGCAATGAATGCTCTCGGAGTCGGACAGATGCCGATGAACGGCGGTATGGGTATGAATATGGGCTATCAGCAGCCGATGGGACAACCCGCATACGGTCAGCCGATGGGGTACAGCCAGGCGCCTGTGGGATATGGACAGCAACCCATGGGATATGCTCAGCAGCCTATGGGCCAGCCTGCATATCAGCAGCCGATGGGATATAATCAGGCTCCTCAGCAGGGTTATCAGCAGACCATGGGGTACAATCAGGCTCCCCAGCAGAAAGCCCCTGCAAGCATGGACGGTGCATGGTTCTGTCCCTCCTGCGGTGCAAATAATGCAGGCGGCAACTTCTGCCAGGCCTGTGGAACTCGTAAAAACTGACGGAAAATGCACCCGAAAAAAATGAAAATCATAATCTTAACAGTCGTTATTATTGCCGTAATCGCAATAGCGGCGGCTGTTATCGGTATTGCAAAACCGAAAATGAAACACAATATTCTTGATGGACCGGGAATGGAACGTCAACCGCATGATTATATCAATGCCTGTTCGTATTCAAGCAGTGGCGGTATGGACGGCGGCTATGAGCACATTGAGCTGAAGGAACAGCCCGACGGAACGGTGTTGTTTACTTATTCTTGCTGTCCTTATAACGGAGCAGAAGAAGAAGCGGTTGAAAAAAACTTTCCTGACCGCAGTGTGTTTGAGCCGATTGCAGCCGTTTGTGAACATACAGGCGTGCTTACATGGGGAGAACTTGCTGATTCTGAACTGATTCTGCTCGATGCTCCGGTGACCGGAATTTCATTTACCTTTTTTGATTCAGAGCAATACAGTGTCAATGATGCTAAAAGTCTTCCCGAAAAAGGAAACAGTTTGTTTTCTGATATTTACAATTATCTGATTTCACTTAAATAAGGAGTGAGAAAATGTCAACTTTATTACAGCAAAAATGTCCCAATTGCGGGGGCAGTGTCAGTTTTGACACGGGCACACAGATGCTCAAGTGCCCTTTCTGTGACAGTGAATTTGCAGTTGAAGCCGTTGACGGACAACAGACAGCCGACGGTGCACCTGCCGCCGTAGACAATATCAGCTGGGAATCCGAAACGAGCCAATGGACCACTGACGAAACCACGGGAATGAGAGTTTATATGTGTAATTCCTGTTCGGGCGAGGTGGTTGCTGATGAAACAACAGGTGCAACAAGCTGTCCGTACTGCGGTAATCCCGTCGTTATGAAAGGTCAGTTTGACGGTACACTGCGTCCGCATCTTGTAATCCCGTTCAAGCTTGATAAGCAATCCGCAAAAGAAGCCTTCAAAAAACACATAACAGGAAAAAAATTTGTTGCAAAAGCGTTTAAGGATGATAACACGCTTGATGAAATCAAGGGTGTTTATGTTCCGCATTGGCTGTTTTCCTGTCAGGCACAGGGTGATGTCAGTTACATGGCAGAAAAAGTCACAAGAAAGTGGTCGGATGCTGACAACAACTACACCGAGGTGTCCGATTTTACCTGCTACCGAAGCGGCAATATGATTTTTGACAATGTTCCCGTAGACGGATCAAGCAAAATGCCCGACGATCTGATGGAATCACTTGAACCGTTCAACACTAATGATGCAGTACCTTTTAATGTCGGCTATCTTTCGGGCTATCTTGCAGACAAGTACGATGTGAGCGTGGAAAACACAGTTGCAAGAGCAAATGAAAGGATCCGCAAAAGCCTTGCAGACACCCTGCAAACAACCGTAAAGGGGTACGATTCAATCACAACACAGCAAGCTTCGATGACCGTGCTCGGCGGCGACTACAAATATGCACTTTATCCCGTTTGGCTTCTGACCGTCAAACACAAAAACAAGGATTATCTGTTTGCAATGAATGGACAGACAGGTAAATTTGTAGGCAATATTCCGACAGATGAAAAAATGGTTAAAGGGCTGGGCGCTCTCATCGGAGCGGGCATCGGTATCGTTCTGTGGGCTGTCCTGCACCTGATCGGTCTTGTTTAAGGAGGTGCGGAAAAATGAAAAAGAAATTATTTGCAATTCTGCTTTCCGTTCTTGCCATGCTCTGTCTGACACTTTTCGCATCTGCGGCTGAAAGCAACATCTATGATCCGCTCGGTAATATTTCCCCCGAAAGCACTGCCGAGCTTCAGCAGACAGCCGACATCATTGCTGACGAATACGGCTATTTTGCTATGTTCTGCATGCCTGAAACCATCGGAGACTATGAATATGTTTCCGATTATGCGCAAGCGATTTTTGAAGAATATTCCGACTTGGAAAGCGGTATCGTTTTTGTACATAACATGGAAACCAACCTTTGTGATTTCTATGTGACCGAAGAGGATTATGAATTCTTTTCGACCCTTGTCACGGACAAGATTTTTGACAACTACAACCTGACCGATACCTATTATCTCGGTGCAAAAACATTCTTTGACACCGTGCACGCTACTCTGCTGGCAGCTGCCCCGTATTTCGAGGATGCTGTTCAGGATACGACTTCCGAACCCGCACAGCCGACAACAGAATTTGAACAGGTTGAGAGAACATTGCCGCTTGTTGTGGACTATGCAGATCTTCTCAGTTCTGATGAAGAACAGTATTTTCTTGCAAAATGTGAGGAATTCACCGCTTCCTATGCCACTGAAATTGCAATCATCACCATCACCGACCTTGAGGGCAAGACCCCACAGGAATATGCCGATGATTTTTATGATTACAACGGTTACGGCTATGGCGAAAACGAAGACGGTATTCTCATGATTTATCTTCCCGGAGAAAGCGGACAGCGTGAGCTTCATATCACAACGCACGGCAGTGCAAAGATCCAAATGACCGGTGAAGAAGTGGACAACATTCTTGATACGCTTGTTATTTACCTTGGCGGCGAGAATTATTATGATGCAATTGAATCCTTTATCGATATGAGTGAAGATGCAATCAAGCCGCCTCCCGCACTGCTGTGGCCGATCATCTGTGTTCTCGTCGGCATTGTCATCGGTATGCTCATTACAAGCAAAATGGCATCGGCAAACTACTCCGTTGCCAAAAAGGAAACAGCCGCCGATTATGTGCGTGCGGGTACGCTTGTTGTGAACAATGCAAATGATATTTTTGCAGGATCAAGAGTTATCACGACTCCCAAGCCGAAATCAAATTCCGATTCTTCGTCCGAAGGCGGACGCACATCGCACACGAGTTCATCCGGCAGAAGTCACGGTGGCGGCGGCAGAAGTTTCTGAGAAAGGACAGGGGAGCAATGGGACTTTTTGATAAACTAAAGAATATGAACCATACAAACAGTACGCCTGCAGTAAAAAACAGCGTTTGTAAAACGAAACGTATCGTTTTTGAAAAGCTTCCCGCCGATGTGCTGGAATTCCGGAATCTGCCGGCAGCAGCCCTTGCCGATCCGTTTGACACAGCGGCTTTAACCGTTCTTGCATTCTGCTTTTATTCCGAAAATAAGGAAGAATGCTTCAAAATGCTTGATTATTTAAGAGGTCCGAGGCCGCTGAGTGTTATGGATAAGCAGTTTATTGCTGACCGTTTCCGCGATAAGGATTATGTGCCCCGTTCCTATTTTGAGGGGGCAACTGTGGCAAATAACTATTTACCGGCAGAACCTTATACAGTTGTGGTAAGCGATAATCCTTATTCATATCAGAATGAAACATACGCTACTCTGTATGTGCGTTCCGGCGGCGCTGACAGCCTCAGAAGCATACAGCTTCGTCTTGCAAAAGACGGAAAATGGTATCTGTGGGAGCAGTTTATTCTTGCCGATATCCGTCAGCCCGAATGCCTGAATCCGTGGGCATAATTTAAAAATCTGGAGGATTTTATAATGAAAAAGTTAATTGCAATTCTGATGGCACTTGCCATTCTTCTTTCCTTTGCCGCATGCGGCGAAGCGGAAGAGCCGACCACTGAAGCCCCTACCAACGCTGAAGTCACCGAGCCCGTGACGGAACCGATTGATGAAAAACAGTTGACCGTTGATAACGGAAAGGGCAGTAGCATCACCGTCAACTATCCCGCTGATTTTACATTCAACGAAGCCAACACCGAAGGCAACTTCCTTGCACATCCCGAAGCCGTAAAATGCGGTACGCTTGAAAGAGAAGATATCAACATCGGTTTTGGTTTTTCCATCATCAGTACGACCGGTGATACCATACACGACTATGCAGCAAGAAACTTCAAAAACAGCACCATTTTTGAAGAAGGTACCGTCGGTGAGTACAAAACCTACATCCGTCAGCTCAGCACCTCCCGCATGACGCTTATTGTCTGCCTGAACGATTATGAATTTGCAATCATTGAATTTAACCTGCCTGCAGGTGCAACCAAGGAAGATTATGCAGTCCTGCACGACAGCGAACTGTTCACGAATTTTTATGATTCCATCGTTGTGACTGCTGCAACCGCTGAAGAAAACTTAGTCATGGGCGCCCCTGTCACCACTGAAAACGGCTATGTAACTATTACCCCATGCGGTGGCTTCATTTATGACGAATCCGACACAACCGGAGCAATCGCATTGAAAAACGGCTCTCTCGGTGCCAATGCCGCTATTTATGTTTATGATGAGCAGAGCATGGAGCTTGAGGTGCAGAAAAAGTATTTCGGTTATGCATACCCCAACAAGGAATACACCGACATCACAATCGGCGAAAACACCTTTGCCGCCATTGAGTCTAACACCGGCACGACCTATCTTGTCGCTGAAACCTCCTCCGGAATGGCAATGTATGTCGCCGTTTGGAGCTGTTCGGTAGAGGATGCAAAACCCGTTCTTGAAACCATTGTCATCGGATAATAACCGATATAAAAAAGATTGCAGGTCTGTCAAAATGACCTGTAATCTTTTTCTATTGACAAAGTTAAAAAGAGTGTCAGTATTTCAGAGGCAAGTGTTACGGATTGGATATCCGTTTGCAAATAGATAATTGAAAAAACTACTTTTTTCTCTCACAAAAGACTATGTTACCTAAAAGTGAAACACAGCGTCATCAGATTACCGATCAGCTATAACTTGAAGTAACCTTTTGCACGGACATCCGGTATAAAACCTTTGCTGTATATCTCATCGGTTATCACATCGACATTTTGCAGGAATATCTGCTTGTTTTGTATGCAAAATTCCCGATTGCAGAATTTTCAGAATCAGCCGAAATAATGGAGCAAGACGATATCGACAGATTCCTGCATAACAAAAAAACTGTGCGAACAAATCTGGAAAAACTGCCGTAACCCCAGAAAATGAAAGCATTTTTAGGGGCTGTATCAAAAGTCACTGAAAAATAAGATAGAACCAAGTGCAGAAAAGACTGTGCTTGGCACTAAATATTTGCTAGAATTTAAGTGTGAACCTGTTTCACGCTAAAGTACCAAACAGTAGCCGCAGGAGAATTTCTGCGGCTTAATGTATATCGAATTCCTTTCTCGCATATTGTTTTGCGAAGGGGGTTGTCTTATTTTGTTTGCTGTTGCCTTTGCTGCGATTCTTGCTGTTATCTTTATAAACGGATTTACGGATGCTGCAAATGCAATAGCAACGGCGGTCGGCTCAAAGGCCATACAAATGAGGCATGCGTGCATATTATCTGCTTTTATGAATTTTGCCGGGGTTTCTATTGCATCATTCCTGCGGCCTGCGGTTGCAACTTCTCTGTATAACATGGTCGATGTGGATGAAGACACCATCGTGTCTGTTATGTTTATTGCCGCTTCCATGTTTGCAGTCCTTATCTGGGCGGTCACAGCATGGTGTTTTGCTATTCCTACAAGTGAGAGTCATGCACTGATTGCAAGTTTATCGGGATGTGCAGTTGCAGCACAGGGCAGTTTTGATGCAATCAATAAAGACGAATTGTATCGTTCATTTTTTGGTTTGTTTTTCTCTGTATTTGTCGGCATGCTTGTTTCTTATTGCTTACAAAAAATGTGCAACAGACTGAAAAATATCCGAACAAGACCTTTGCAGATCATATCGGCAGCAACTTTGTCTTTTTTACACGGAGCACAGGATGGACAGAAGTTTTTAGGTGTATTTATGCTGTTGTTTTCTGCTGTGAATGATGCTGTTTTTTCAAGATATAAATTGATGATCATTTTATGTTGTGCACTATTGATGGGAATTGGGACATTGTGCGGCGGAAAACGCATTGTGCGGTCGGTCGGGGAAAATATAACTTCTTTGAACGGTTTACAGGGAATCATTTCTGATTTTTCAGCCGGTGTAGGTATGGCGATCTGTACATATGCGGGTCTTTCGGTCAGCACAACGCATGTCAAGACGATGTCTGTTGTCGGAGTTGGTCTTGCTGCAAACGATAAAAAAGTCAATAAAAAACTGATAACAGATATCATTCTGACATGGATTCTTACATTTCCCGGTTGTGCATTTCTCGGTTATCTGCTGACAAAATTATTTTTGTTGCGGTTGTAATATTTTGTTTTATTTGACAAAATCAATACTGTATGTTATAATGCCAAAATAATAAAAAAAAGAGGTGTATACAATGCCTGATTATAAGATTGAAACCCTTTGCGTGCAAGCGGGATATGAACCAAAAAACGGCGATCCCCGTGTGCTTCCCATTTATCAGAGCACGACCTATAAATATGATACAGCCGAGCATGTTGGCGACCTGTTTGACCTGAAAGCAGAAGGGCACATGTATTCCCGTATTTCCAATCCCACGCTGGAAGCGGTTGAAAAGAAGCTGGCAGCCCTTGAAGGCGGTACGGGTGCTTTGCTTTGTTCCTCAGGACAAGCTGCTAACACCATTGCCATTCTTAATATCTGCAAGGCGGGGCAGAATATTGTCAGCCTGCCTGCAATTTACGGTGGTACGATCAATCTGTTTGCCGTTTCATTCAAAAAACTTGGTGTTGAAGTCCGTTTTACCAAACCCGGGATGACGGATGAGGAAATTGAATCGCTGATTGATGAGAATACCAGACTTATTTTCGGTGAAACCATTGCAAATCCCGCACTGACGGTGATGGATATTGAAAGATATGCACATCTTGCCCATAAACACGATATTCCGCTGTTTGTTGACAATACTTTCGCAACTCCCATTTTCTGCCGTCCGTTTGAATTCGGTGCAGATATTGTTATTCATTCCACTACAAAATATATGGACGGACATGCTTCCTGTGTCGGCGGTGTCATCATTGACAGCGGTAAATTCAACTGGGCAAACGGAAAATTCCCGGAACTCACCGAAGTGGATGAATCCTATCACGGAGTTCGCTATGTCAATGATTTTGGTAACGAAAATGCTTACATTACAAAAGCCCGTGTGCAGTTGATGCGTGATTACGGCATGATTCCGTCCCCGTTCTCTGCTTTTATTCTCAATCTCGGTCTTGAATCTCTCCATGTCCGAATGGAACGACATAGTGAAAATGCAATGAAAGTGGCAAAATTCCTTGAAGGCCATGAAAAAATCGCATCTGTTAATTATCCTGCCCTTGAATCAAGTGCCGATTATGCACTTGCACAAAAATATTTCCCCAACGGTTGTTGCGGTGTTATTTCCTTTATTATGAAAGGCGGTAGAGATGCTGCCGTTAAAGTGATGAACAAACTCGACCTCGCAAAAATCGTTGTGCATGTTGCGGATGCACGCACTTGTGTATTGCATCCTGCCAGCATGACCCACAGACAGTTGACGGATGAACAGCTTGTTGCCGCAGGTGTTGATCCCGGACTTGTTCGTTTTAGTGTCGGTATTGAAAATGCAGATGACATTATTGCTGACCTGAAACAGGCTCTTGAAGCATAAATTTAACAAAATTGAGGTATATAAATGCCGATTAAAATTCCGAATGAACTGCCGGCGACGCAGATTCTTGAAGATGAAAACATATTTGTAATGACCGAAAAACGTGCCATTACACAGGATATACGGCCTTTGCATATTCTGATGCTCAATCTGATGCCGACTAAGATTGTAACGGAAACGCAGATTTCTCGTTTGCTCGGCAATTCACCTTTGCAGGTTGAACTAGAATTGTTGCAAACTGCAACACATAAATCAAAGCACACATCCGCAGAACACATGATAGCTTTCTATAAGACATTCGATGAAGTGAAGCACCGCAATTTTGACGGTATGATCATTACAGGTGCACCTGTCGAAAATATGCCGTTTGAAGATGTGGAATATTGGCAAGAGTTGACTGAAATTATGGAGTGGACAAAGACACATGTCACAAGTACGCTTCACATCTGTTGGGGTGCACAGGCAGCTTTATATTATCATTACGGCATTCCGAAATATCCGCTTGAGAAAAAATTGTTCGGTGTGTTTGAACATACGGTTGATTATAAAAAATCAATTTTGTTCCGCGGTTTCGATGATGTATTTATGGCACCGCATTCTCGTCATACAACCGTGTGCAGGGAAGATATTGAGGCAGTTGAAGAACTGCGTGTGTTGGCAAGCAGTGAAAAAGCCGGTGTGTATGTGGTTGCGACCCCCAAGGGTAGACGAATTTTTGTAACCGGACATTCCGAGTATGATGCCGATACATTGGCGAAAGAATATTTTCGTGATAAAAATGCAGGGCTTCCCATTGATATCCCCGAGAATTATTTCCCCGGAAATGATGATACAAAAGCACCGCTTGTTTCATGGCGCAGTCATGCCAATCTTCTGTTTTCCAACTGGTTGAATTATTTCGTTTATCAGACGACTCCGTATAATATCGCAGATATTCAATAAAGTGATATATTTAATACCGCACTGATGCAATAGTTTGCATCAGTGCGGTATAATTTTAATGATTGTTATGCAAATACTGTGTCATCTGCATATCTTTGTTTAAAAATCCGATGCCGTAATAGATTGCAGCTGTTGCAATTTCAACATAGGTCAGAATCTCAATTTTGAAATGCTCATATTGCGGCAGGCTGATAACATTTGCAGAATCAAGTATATTGACAACAACAACCGAAATCAGAAAGCACAAAACAGATAACAGTGCCGCGATAACCGCAACACGGGTCTCTTTATAAAGTTTTTTGCTGACAATGTTTGCCCAAAAAACCGGAAACGGAAGCATCTGTAAAAACAAAAACAGAAAAATCAGGTATTCATAGGTTACCAGGTAACGAATAAACAGAGATGCAAAAAAGATGATCGGCGGAAAAATCAATATGATGGGATGCTTGTCCGTCATACTGATTGCGTATGTGCCTAATAATACAAGCCCTGATCCGGGGAGGAGCCAAACAAACATGTAATTCCAGAATGATTTATCACAGATGAGCATCCCGATAATCAATGTTATCAAGCCGATCAGACAACTCAGGACTGTGTAAAAAAGGTACTTTCTGTCAAATAAAAAACTGACGATTGCCGAAGCTGATGTATTGTTTTCTGTTTTCATTTCTTTTCAGCGGTCAATTTGATAACCTGCGAATTCAATCTTTCTGCCTCAATTGTAACAGTAATATCACCGGACTTGCCGATTGTTCGCACCCAAAATGCTCTGTCTCCTCCAATTAAGGCAAACTGATCGGGGCCGATTATTGCTGCAGGACCATCAACAGTTACTTTGACAGCATTGTTTGCAAAGGGAAGCTGATTGCCGTTCTGATCAATACAGCGAAGCTCGATTCTGGTTACATCATAGGTTTTGTCTTCAATAAGTGCAAGGCTGTCTGCGGTTGCAACAAGTGATTTTGACATAACGGCAGTTTTTGTAACAGATTTAACCACTCTGCCGTCTTTATAACCGTCGAATCTGTATTCAACCTGTTCGTCACCCCAGTTTGCAAAGTATTTTGTAACAAGGTCCACAACACGGGGAATCGGAAGTGCTCCCGTAACAACACCTGCAGCCAGTTCAAGGTAATGATGCGGCGGCATGATATAGCCGTATTTGGCTGCAGCCACCATTGCTTTTTTCATAAAGTTTGCACTTGTCGGATTCAGACCTTCCTCCTTTTCAAGGCTGTCGCCGATGTAGTCGGATGGAAGAATGGGGGGATGGGGAAGATGTGCAAACTTTTTCTTGTCGGGATGTGCCGTTGACTTATATACACCGTTTTTGTAGATTTTTACATAATCGCAGTTTGTAAAAATATAAATCTGACCAATGATAGCACCGGGATACTCACCAACATCCATGGATGAGGATACTTCAAGAACAGGCGTTGCATTTTGTTGTGAAGCATAAACTGCCGCACTGAGTTTGGGCACACGGAACATATCCGTAACACCGTGATAACAGATTCTGTCGCCGCTGCCGAAGTCTTTATGCGTATTGTAGTCTGCCATGCACCATGCCGTTGCGCCACAGTAGCGGTCGCTCGAATAAGACTTGTTCTGCACACGGGCATGACGAAGAGCCACCTCGCGTCTGATTTCTTCACGGTCAAAGGATTTTGTCGGATACATGTGGCCGTTGTATTCCGTTACAAGGTACGGAGCACGGATGCCTGCAACAAGATCGGGAGGTAACAGTGCAATCGGCCCGCCGGAATGTGAGAAATCATTGTAGGTATATACATCTTCAAGCAGATGGCTGCGCGGGAAGTTGCGCACACCGCCTGTCTGGCGGGAATCATCCAGAGAATGGGCCAGTGCATTGGTTTCGGTGTAGAATTCATCACAGTCATTTCCTTCATTTACGCGAACACCCCAAAGCACAACACAAGGATGATTACGGTCACGCATAACCATGCTCTGGATGTTTTCAAGACACACCTGCCGCCATTCTCCTTCGCCAAGGAACTGCCATGAGGGCATTTCTGTGAACACCAACAAGCCGATTTCATCACATCTGTTCAGGAAATGAACGGAATCGGGATAGTGGGAAGTTCTTACAAAGTTGCAACCGAGTTTATATTTCAGTAATTCCGCATCTGCGATCTGTGCAGACGCAGGCATTGCATTTCCGACATAGGGATAACTTTGATGACGATTTAACCCTCTGAGTTTGATTTTTTTGCCGTTCAGATAGAAGCCTTTTCTTGTGAATTTACAGGTTCTGAAGCCGAAACGTACTTCTTTTTCATCATCAGCAAATTTTACCTTTAGGGTGTACAGCACGGGCGTTTCCGGTTGCCACAATTCCACACCCGGAATTGCCCATTTAATTCGCATGACCTTTGCATCATCTGCCTTGCACATTTTTTCAGAAACAATTTTGCCGTCTTTGCATAATGTGAGTGTGATTTCACCGCTGACTTTCTGTGAGAAGGTAATATCTGCAAGCAGTTCTTTTTTCGGTGCTTCCACAACGGGCGTGCGAACAAAAATATCTTCAATGTAAAATTCATCCAGAATCTCAATGCTGACTTCGCGGTAAATACCACCGTAAACAAGATAGTCCACAACATTGCCGAACGGAGGAATTTCAGGTCTTTCTGTTGAATCAAGACGAACAGCAATGACATTACGGGTTTTATTGATATATGGGGTAATGTCGATTGCAAACGGAGTGTATCCGTCTTTATGTGAGCCTGCAAGTTTGCCGTTGATAAAAACTTCGGCGAAATTTGCCGCACCTTCAAAATGCAAAAACACCTTTTTGCCGGGAAGATAAGCTTCTTCGGGCAGTTTGAAATATTTGCGATAGCAGCTTACGAACTGAAAAAGGGATTCATCAAAGTAGTTGTAGGGAATTTCCTTATTTGTATGCGGTATATCGACTGTTTCAAAGGCAGAATCATCATATCCGGCAAGAAGCATTTCATCGGTGCACACTTCGGAATATTTCCATCCGAAGTTCAGGTCAATAGTTTTTCTCATTTTTTATTCCTCCTTTTCATTTTATTATACATGCAAACAAGTCTGTTGTCAACTTTGGGTCGTTTAAAATTACATGTATAAAATAAAATTTTACTATTGAAAAGCTGTGAATTTTTTGTTATAATCAATTATATCTATGCGAAAGGAATACGATGAAAATGAAAAAGATTAAACTTATCTTTTTGCTCGCGGCACTGATTTGCTTGTTTACTGCATTTGCATTTTCTGCCGAAGCCGACACTGTTATTGATGCAGAAGTGATTCCGACAAGCCATAACACGATTTCCGTTGAGTTTACCGGCGGGGCCACATTCCTGACATCAACACAGTTTTATGTTGAATATGATGCCGCGGTCCTGGAGTATTCTGCGTCTTCTTCTATCTCAACACGAGAAGGGGATTTTGCTTCTGTTTCAAAACAGGAAGACGGCAGACTGCTTGTCAATTTCTTTGCTGCAACCCATGCTTATAAAAGCAAAATGCTTAAGATTGATTTCAATGTACTGAATACAAATGCATCGACCTATGGTTTTAATGCAACAATGAAAAATGTTTACATCAGCAAAGACAACACCGGTGCAGAATCCTCTGTTCTCACTAACGGTTCTGTTGCATGGGAGATTCCCTCTATCACCGCAATTCGCGTGGAATGCGATGCTTCCGGCATGTTCTATGATGCTGACGGCAGCAGAACAGAACCGGACTATTCTACTTTAGAGGTTACGGCGATCTGGTCCAATGAAGTACGTGTTGTTGTTCCCGTGGAATTGTGTACGATCAAGTTGCAGAAAATGTACAGTGATAATCCCAACGCTCCTTTTGATACATCCGCTGCCAATCAGAACAGCATGTACGAAGTGACTGTTTCTTTTAAAGGTGTTTCTGATAAATATCTTATTTTTGTCGGTGTGCCCACGCCGAGTCAGATTTATGTTGCAAAAGAACCTGACAGAATGTCTTATCTGCAGGATACAACTGATGCATTTGATCTGACGGGTGCTGTGATTAAAGCAACGTATCCCGAAGGTGATTTTGATGCGAAATTGGATCAGGTTATAGTAAAAGATTTCGATCCTACTGTTCCCGGCGAACAGACTGTCATCCTGGAGCACAAAGGTAAAACTACCGGTTTGACTATTATGATTGAACCGGATATCCCTTCTTCTATCAAAATTGATAAAAATCCGGATCTGTTAGTTTATAAGCAGGATTCTGTTGATGAAGTTATGCTCAGTGGTATCGTTGTAAAAGCTTACTTTGCAGACGGACGAGTGACAACCGTTGACGAAGATGAGCTTGTTGCTGCCGGTTTTGATCCTTCAAGAATCGGCAAACAGACGATTACTGTAACTTACCGCACCAAAACAGCGACATTTGAAGTGGAAGTTGAACCTTTGGTGATTTATCCCGAATCCCTTGAGATTGTCACCTTACCGATCAAGACTAACTATTTCCAGAATTCTGAAGAAACTCTTGTTACCACCGGTTTGAAAGTAAACGGTATTTACGCTGACGGAACGGTTGAAAATATTCGTCTGAACGATCTTGAATTTATCGGATTTGATCTGTCTGAACTCGGCACGAAGACTATTACGGTGCGTTATTTTGATGTTGAAACATCGTTTGAAATCACAGTCGAAGAAGAACCCGATCCCACTGATCCTGTCAGTCTGACCATCACGGAACCTCCGGTAAAAAGAGATTACACCCGTTTTTCTGATGAAGAACTGGATCTGACCGGCATGGTATTGGTTGCAACACTTGCAAATGGTGAAAAAGTAAATGTGGATCTGAATGATATCACAGTATCAGGTTTTGATCTTACCAGTGATGAAGATATTCAGTTTGTGACGATCCGTTATGAAAACATTACAACGCCACTGATTATTTCCATTCAGGCAAACGAAGAATTGCTTTTTGGTGATGCTGATCTTGACGGAAAGCTTACATCCGGTGATGCCCGACTTGCTCTTCGTATCGCCGTCGGACTTGATTATGCTGATACATTGGGAGAATCAGCTGCACTTAAACTTGACTTGGCTGATTATGATAGGGACGGTACGGTAACATCCTCCGATGCTCGTTCTATTCTGCGTATCTCTGTCGGACTTACTCCGTAAATAAATCCTGAACACATCGTCGTGTGCGATGTGTTCTTTTTTTTGCAACACATATTCTATTTTTATATTGATTTATTGTATTCAATATGTTATGCTAAAAAACAAACGGAGGTGAGTCTGTGTTTTATGTGATTATGGATCTTGAATGGAATAATTCTTACAATAAGATCAAAAAATGTTTCGTAAATGAGATACTGGAGATTGGTGCGGTTCTGGTTGATGAGCATCTGGATGTTATTGATACATATTCCGTAATTATCAAATCACAGCTGATAAAGAAACTGTCCGGCAGGGTAAAGAATCTGACTCATATCACCAATGAAGATATGCGTATGGGGACTTCCTTCCATCGTGCTTTTGCAGAATTTGAAAAGTGGATCGGAAACAGAGACTGCATTTTTCTTTCATGGGGTAATTCGGATATTCGTGTGCTGGTAGATAATTTTGATATGTTTTGCGGTACTAAAAAAGTACCTTTCTTAACGCAATATGTGGATCTGCAAAAATATTGTCAGGAATTTATTGTTAATGTCGGCACACAGCAAATCGGCTTGGTCAATGCTGCGACGGAAATGGGCATTGATGTGAGTAATTGCAATTTTCATCGTGCACTGGAGGACAGTCTTCTTGGGTTGCGTTGTCTGAAAAAATGTTATAACCGTGAGCATCTGCATAACCTTGCCGTTATTTGTGATGATGCATTTTACAAAAAACTGTCTTTTAAGGCGACTTACATTACTAACATCAACAATCCTAAAATCGATAAGTCAAAAATGAAATGTGATTGTGATATTTGCTCTGCACCGATGAAAAGAATGAGTGACTGGAAGTGTATCAATCAGTCTTTCTCAGCTATCTTTTTGTGTAAAAACTGCGAACGTCTGGTAACGTTTCATGTGAAATTCAAAGAATATTATGACCGCATTGATGTGAAAACCAATATAACCGAGATGAAAAAAACACAGGATGCAGATAATGAAACTTAAAAAACAGCCGTGATGGCTGTTTTTTTTTGCATATATGAAACATTTTTGAACCATACTGATATTGAAATTAAAAAAGGAGAGATGCTATATGCTGACAGCAGAAGAACTCAAAGCCATTGAAGATCAGCTTGGTGCTGAAGAATTGCTCATAAAAAAGATGAAAACGTATTCATCGCAACTCAATGATCCGCAGTTAAAAACATGCTGTGATCAAATTGTTTCACAGCACAAAAAACACTATAACACGCTTTTGAATCATTTGCAGTAACGGAGGAAATTATGTACGGTAATCTTGGCGATAAAGAAATGATGGATGATGTGCTTTCTGGGCAGAAAATGATTACGGGGATTTATAACACATTCTCCAATGAATGCACCAATGATGCGTTGCGTACGGACATGCTCACCATTTTGCGTGAAGAACACAACATGCAAGCTGATGTATTCAATGAAATGAAAAAACGCGGCTGGTATGCTCCGGCAGATGCTGATGCAGCTGCCGTGCAGCAAGCAAAGGCAAAATATACAGGTATTCAGTCAACCCTGTGATGTCTGATAAAAAAAATAAGACGGAATCCGTTATGGGTTCCGTCTTATTGTCTAAACAAGTTTACAGAGCAGTTGCAATTTCCTTTGCATCGCGTGCGATCATGAGTTCTTCGTTTGTCGGAATAACAAAAACACGAACCTTGGAATCAGCAGTAGAAAGTTCGCCGCCATTTCCTTTGATTGCAGTTTTATTGACTTCTTCATTAAAACCGATTCCGAGATAAGCCAGGTTTTCGATAACATTCTTACGAAGCGGCTGTGAGTTTTCACCGATGCCGCCTGTGAAGACAATTGCATCGACACCCTGCATGGCTGCAATGTAAGAACCGATATACTTTCTGATCTGATACCAAAGCATATTCAAAGAAATCTGTGCTCTTTCATTGCCTTCTGCAGCAGCTGCAAGAATATCGCGATCATCATGGGAAACACCGGAAACGGCCTTCATGCCGGACTGCTTGTTGAGGAAGTTGCTGGTCTGAGAAGGTGTCCAACCTTCTTTTTCTTGCAGGAAGGTGACAGCAGAGGGGTCAATGGCACCGGATCGTGTGCCCATAATGAGACCATCAAGAGGAGTAAGCCCCATTGTGGTATCAATAACCTTACCGCCTTTGACGGCAGTAATGGAAGAACCGTTGCCGAGATGGCAGGTGATGATCTTGAGATCCTTGATGTCTTTACCCATAATACGAGCACATTCAGCACTTACATAACGATGGGAAGTACCATGGAAACCGTATTTTCTGACTGCATATTTTTCATAGAATTCATAAGGAATACCGAACAGATATGCTTCGGGGGGCATTGTGGAATGGAATGCATTGTCAAATACGCAAATTTCGGGAACATCTTTGCCGAAAACTTCAAGGCTGGCACGAATGCCCTGAATGTGAGCAGGATTGTGAAGCGGAGCGAGATCGCAAAGGCTTTCAATGCCTTCAATAACACTGTCATCAACAAGAACACTTTTGTTGAACAGGGCACCGCCCTGCACGATACGGTGACCGACTGCACCGATTTCGCTGAGATCATCAATAACTTTTGTAGAACCTTCAGTCAGGCACTTCTTGACTTCCTGGAACGCAACGGTATGATTGGGGAGATCCATATCATATTCCAGTTTTTCGCCGCTCGCAACAACTTTCGCTTCAACATGACCGCCCATGGCAATTCTTTCGCAAATACCTTTTGCAATTGTGATTTCGCCATCCATATCAATCAGCTGATATTTCAGCGAAGAGCTGCCGCAGTTAATAACAAGAACTTTCACTGTGTGTTT
This sequence comes from Acutalibacteraceae bacterium, assembly GCA_045605525.1. Lineage (GTDB taxonomy): Bacteria > Bacillota > Clostridia > Oscillospirales > Acutalibacteraceae > RUG806. The sequence continues at coordinate 71,099 of JAZUQC010000094.1, read as the reverse complement.
TCCTCCGTTTTTTACTAAAATCAACCTTTCATATTATACCATTAAAAATATTTTTTTCAAGACTAATACAGAAAATATTACATAAAAATATTCTGATTGTAAAATAATCTTGTGTTTATTCTGCAAATATGATATTGTTGTAAAAAAGAGGTGAAACATAGAGTGAAAACTGCGGCAATTATTGCAGAATACAATCCGTTTCATAACGGACATGAATATCATATAAGAAAGACGCGTGAAAACGAATGTACACATATAATTGCAATTATGAGCGGCAATTTTGTGCAACGGGGGACACCTGCTGTCGTTAACAGGTTTCTGCGTGCACAGATGGCCGTGCAAGGTGGTGCTGATCTTGTTGTTGAATTGCCGTTGCCGTGGTCTGCAAGTGCTGCACCGGATTTCGCGGACGGTGCCGTGCAGATATTAAACTCCACAGGGATTGTCGATGTCTTGTCCTTTGGTTGCGAGTCTGCAGATTTGCAATTATTGAAAAACACAACAAAAAAATTACAGGAACCCGAAATGCAAACAGCTATTAAGCGGTTTCTTGCACAAGGCTTTGCTTATCCTGTGGCCGTAACCAATGCGTTGAAAACCACAGGTGACATGTCAATCTGTGATTTTTTAGCAAAACCCAATAATATGCTTGCTATGGAATATTGTAAGAAAATTGCTGCATCAAAAGTTGAAATGTTGCCCATTTTGCGTGTTGGCTGTGAACACGATGCGGATGATGCGGCCGCTTCTTTTGCCAGTGCATCTTTCATACGCAAGGAAATTTACAAATCGTATAATTCTGATTTGGAAATATACAATTTGTATAATGTTACTCCAAGGCAATCATTTCAGTTGTTGCATACTGCAATCAACAGCAGTGCAGCCCCTGCAGACTTAAATAAATTCAATCTCGCAGCTATGGCACGACTGCAGATGCTTTCATCTGATAATTTTAAATCTTTGCCTTATGTTGGAGACGGCACGCAATATCGCTTGCATGAGGCAGTACAGAAAGCGGTTTCTTTTGATCAGGCTTGTGACATTGCAAAAAACAAACAATTGACCCATGCCAGAATCAGAAGAATATTATTGCAGGCTGCTCTTGGAATGCATAATCAGCAGCCTATGAAAAAAGTACCGTATATCAGGGTTCTTGCTATGAATCAGAATGGCAGAGAGCTATTAAGAAAAATGCAGTCTGATGCAACCTTGCCGATTATCATGCGACATGCAGATGCTGCTAAACTGGATAATTATGGCTTACAGGTGTACAACTTCAATCAAAGTGCAAATGATTTTTATAATCTTTGTTTGCCGAAGTCGCTGCCTGCAGGTACAGACAAAACAAATAATATTTACATTGAACAATAAAGGAGAGATTCGAAAATGGAAATTTCCGCCAAAATATTAACTGCTTTCTGGGGAATGACCGAAAAAGGCGATGCCAAACGTATTGCACGCCAAGCACCCCCCACAGGAGTTGCAACTATTTGCGACATCGCATACAACGCTGACGGCATCAAGAGTCATTTATTTGATGTGTATTATCCTGAAAATGCAACCGAAAAATTACCCGTTCTCTTTGATATACACGGTGGCGGGTGGATGTACGGATATAAAGAAATCAATAAATATTACAATATGTATCTTGCTTCTCGCGGATTTACTGTTTTCAGCTTGAATTATACCCTTGCACCGCAAGCAAACTACAAAACACAGATTCGAGAATGCTTTGAAGCTTTTCACTACATAGAGAAGCATGCTGATTTATATCCTGCCAACATGAGTAATGTTTTTCTCACAGGGGACAGTGCCGGTGGACATCTGGCTGCTTTGTGTTGTGAAATTTTCGGAAGCGATAAGCTTCCCGCTGTTTTCGGCGTAACACTGCCGTCTTTCTGCATCCGAGCTGCAGCATTCACCTGCGGTGCCTTTGCCATGCCGAATCTGTTGGCACAAATCAAAATCCCGCTTGCGCAGACTTATGCACGGTTTGTGCTAGGTGACGAACTGAAAGACAAGCAAAAGAATCGTTATTGTGACGCAACGCAATTGCTTGCAGAATGTAAGATGCCGCCGATGTATTTATCAAGCAGCAAACAGGATTTTATCGGCAGTGAAACCAAAAAATTCTGCAAAAAGCTGGATGAACTTCAGATTCCGTATATGTTGCATTTCTGGGAAAAGGGAAAAGATCATGCGTTGCCGCATGTTTTTAATATTATTGAACCGTGGTATCCTGAAAGCATAGTTACAAACAATGAAATGACGGACTTCCTGAAAAAACACATAATCTGATCATTCATTGCAAAGTCGTCTTTTTAACCTTTTCAGGCTTTTTGTTTCAATTCTTGAGACATAAGAACGGGAAATTCCCAGCAGATTGCCGACTTCAATTTGTGTCATAGGCTCATTTCCGTTTAATCCGTAGCGTAATGTAAGAATTGTTTTTTCTCGCTCATCTTCAAGTTCAGAGACAAACTGCCGCACTTTCAGGCAGTCCGATTTTCTGTTTATGTCCTCAAAAACAGTATCATCCGTATACAGAATATCCATCAGTGTCAGCGGATTGCCTTCGCTGTCTGTTTCAATTGGCTCATCCAAAGAAATATCATGCATGCTCTTTTTTAAACTTCTGAAATGCATGAGAATTTCATTTTCAATGCAACGTGCCGCGTAGGTTGCAAGACGCACACCTTTGTCGGGTTGAAATGTATTGACTGCTTTAATTAAACCGAGTGTTCCTATTGAAATTAGGTCATCCTGTTCACAATCTGTTGTATAGTATTTCTTTACAACATGCACAACCAGTCGCAAGTTGTGTTCTATCAGCTTCTTTCTTGCTTTTTCATCGCCGTTACGCATCTGTTTCAGCAATTTTTCTTCTTCATCGGCTTTTAAAGCCGGAGGAAAAATGCCCGGACTGTCAATATGCAAAGCAAGAAAAACAAGTTTTGAGAACAATAATGAAAGAATATTTTCAATCAAAAACAAAACACCTGCACTTCATCTTTTGCAACATTTATATGCTTGCAAAAAGATGTCCGTGCAGGTCCTTTTTCAAGTATTTTCTTTTGCAATTAAAAATGCGTATTGCTGTAACTCCTCAAGCGATTGCAAGGTGCTCAATTCACGTCGGTATCTTGCCGCTCCGTGCAAACCTTTGGTATACCATAATGCATGCTTTCTGACTTCGCAGATACCGTGTTTTTCACCGTTACGATTGCAGATATCCTGTGCGTGACGTATAAGAATCATCATCCGTTCGGTAACAGGAGGATCAGGCAGAATGGTGCCGTCGGTAAGATATGCGTTGATCTGTGAAAACAACCAGGGTCTCCCGAGAGCCCCTCGGCCGATCATAATAAAGTCACAGCCGGTTGCCTCATACATCTGTGCTGCGGATCTTGCATCTGTAATATCACCATTGCCGATTACCGGAATTGAAACAGCTTTTTTTACATCCCTTATAATGTCAAGATTCACAGGCGGGCTGTACATCTGATCGCGTGTTCTTCCGTGTACGGTTACAGCAAAAGCACCGTTCTTTTCTGCAATTTCAGCCATTTGCACGGCATTGATATGTCCCTTATCCCAACCTGCTCTGATTTTAACAGAAACAGGAACTGACACAGCCTGCGTGACTGCCTTTACAATTTCTCCGGCAAGGGCAGGGTTTTTCATCAACGAAGAGCCGGCACCGCCTTTTGTGACCTTCGGTGCAGGACATCCCATATTGATATCAATAAACTCAGGATGATATTGCAAGGCATGCACAGCCGCATGCGCCATGACCTCAGGGTCGTCGCCGAATAACTGAATTCCGGACGGATGTTCTGCATCGTCGAGCAACAAAAGTTCATCCGATTTTTTATCTTTCATCTGAATGCCTTTTGCGCTGACCATTTCGCCGACTGTATAAGCCGCACCGAATCCTCTGCAAAGTGTACGGAACGAAATATCCGCAACCCCTGCCATCGGTGCCAAGGCTGCAAAAGCATCCAATTCAATATTTCCGATTTTCATATTAGTCACCATTATCAAAGAATTACAGACATATTACCACATAAAAATAAAAAAATAAAGTAGATTATTGAAAAGAATTGTGTTATACTTAAAATAGGTAAATTTGGAACAGATTTGGGGGATTTTTTTTGAAACTGCTTGTTATTGACGGAAACAGCCTCATAAACCGTGCGTTTTACGGAATTAAACTCCTGACAGCAAAAGACGGACATTATACGAATGCAATTTTCGGTTTTTTCAATATGCTTTTTTCGTTGACGGAATCGGTTGAACCGGACGGTGTTGCAGTTGCTTTTGACCTGAAAGCACCGACATTCCGTCATAAGATGTTTGATGCCTACAAGGCGGGCAGAAAAGGCATGCCGCCTGAATTACACGAGCAGCTTGAACCTGTCAAAGAATTGCTTCGTGCATTCGGATATCATGTTATCTCACTGGAAGGGTATGAAGCGGATGACATTCTCGGCACATTGTCCGCAGGGTGCAAAGAAACTGACCATTGTTACATTGCAACAGGGGATCGCGATTCTTTGCAGCTTGTGCGGGATAATGTAACGGTATTGCTGACAGCAACCAAAGGCGGCCAGACCGTATTGACACATTACACACCGCAAAAACTGATGGAAGAATACGGTGTTGAACCGTGGCAGATGATTGAGCTTAAAGCCCTGCAGGGTGATACCTCGGATAACATTCCGGGTGTTGCAGGAATCGGTCCGAAAACGGCAGGCGATCTGATCAAACAATATGCAAGTGTTGCACGATTATACGAGAAGCTTGACACTCTGAAACTGACTGATAATGTCCGTAAAAAATTGGAAGCCGGAAAAGAAAGTGCATTTTTGAGTCGTCAACTCGGTGAAATCTGCCTTCAAGTGCCGATTGAAAACGATCCGACTGCATACAAGTCCAAAGAAGCAGATAAAGCCCTGCTGTACAAACTGCTTGCAAAGCATGAACTTGTAAAATTTATAAAAAAACTCGGTCTTGAAGCCACACAACAGGTAGATGAAGAAACTCAAGCAAAACAACCCATCCGAATCATCTCTGCTGATATTGCCGATGTTTTGCAACGTTGCAAAAATGAGAAACAAGCCGCATTTCTGAACTTATTCAAAGATAATTCCGTGGCAACAACGGTTTTTTGTTTTGAAGATTGCATTTGCGTTTGTGTTGCACAACATCTTTCGTTTTTTTCTGCGTTCAAGGAGATTCTTGAATCGAAAGATATCGAAAAATATGTATATGATGCCAAACAACTGCACAAATGGTGTATTGCAAATGATGTTGATGTGCAGAATATCCGTATGGATATTCAATTGGGCGGTTATCTGATCAACCCGAATGCATCCGATTACTCCATCAAGACACAGTGCATTACCATGAACATTCCGAATTTTCCCACACAATCGGACCTGCAGGATGTTGATGAAGAGAGCAAAACTTTGATTGAGGATGCAACACACTTCCTTATCTTATGCGAGAAAATCAAAGAAAATCTGACGGCAAACGGACAGATTGACCTTTTGTATGATATTGAATTGCCGCTTTGCCGTGTACTCGCCTCCATGGAAACAATAGGTTTTTGTGTGGATTCTGCCGGTATTGCCGCATTCGGTGATCGTTTGCATGCTGATATTTTAAAACTCGAACAGGAAATATACGCTGAAGCTGATTGCACATTCAACATCAACTCCCCCAAGCAGCTCGGTGAAGTTCTTTTTGAGAAAATGCAACTGCCGCATGGAAAAAAAACCAAAACAGGATATTCGACAAATGCGGAAATTTTAGAAACGCTTTCCGTTGATTATCCCTTTGTGCAAAAAATTCTGGATTACCGAGCATTTTCAAAATTAAGATCCACCTATTGCGAAGGAATGCTGAAATTGATTGATTCCGACGGCCGTATTCGTTCAACGCTGAATCAGACGGAAACCCGAACCGGCAGACTATCATCTTCCGAACCGAACCTGCAGAATATACCCGTTCGCACCCAACTGGGCAGAGAAATGCGTAAATTTTTTAAAGCCAATGAAGGCAATGTGCTTATTGATGCTGACTATTCGCAGATTGAATTGCGTGTATTGGCGGCCGTTGCCGATGATAAAAACATGTGCAAAGCTTTTACGGACGGTGTTGATATTCATACCGTGACCGCTTCGCAGGTCTTCAATATGCCGATTGATATGATAACACCGCTTATGCGTTCACGTGCAAAGGCTGTCAATTTCGGCATTGTTTACGGCATCGGTGCCTTTTCTCTTGCAAAAGATATCGGTGTTACACGCCGGGAAGCAGATCAATATATTAAAAATTATCTTGCACACTATCACGGTGTGGCAACATACATGGATCAATGTATTGAGATTGCCAAAGAATGCGGATATTCCGAAACTTTGCTGCACAGACGGCGTTATCTGCCGGAATTGCGTTCGTCCAACGGTATGATGCGTGCATTCGGCGAACGTGTGGCACGCAATATGCCGATTCAGGGAACAGCCGCAGACATCATTAAGATTGCCATGATCCGCGTTTTTGAACGTTTGCAAAAAGAATTACCGCAGGTAAAACTCATCATGCAGGTGCACGATGAACTGATACTTGAAGCACCGTTGGATTGCGCAGAAATGGCTGCATCAATTCTGAAAGAAGAAATGGAAAACGCCATGCAACTTTCCGTGCCGCTGTCTGTGGATGTACACATTGGCAAAACATGGTATGATGCAAAAGGATGATTATGAAAGAATTAGAAATCAGAGCCGCAACGCAAGAGGATGTAGCAATCTGTGTGCAGATTGAAACACAAAATTTTTCCGAGCCATGGTCAGAAAAGTCTTTAACGGATGCAGTGAACGCGGATAATACATTGTTTTATGTTATCTGCATAGATAATAAAGCAATCGGTTATTATGTTGCAGGCGATATTTGTGATGAAATCAATTTGTATACGATTGCCGTTGCAGATGAATATAAAGGCAAAGGTTGCGGAAAAGCCTTGTTGCAACATCTGATTGCACTTTCAAAGTCGATGAGTGCTTTGTTTATTGGGTTGGAAGTGCGAGTTTCAAATGAAAGAGCCATCGCTTTATATGAGCAAAACGGCTTTATACGCAACGGAAAAAGACCGGATTTTTACAAAAAACCAACGGAAGATGCATATCTTTATACACTGTATTTAAACGAGGAAATGACATGAAAATTTTAAGCATCGAATCATCCTGTGACGAAACAGCCGCCGCCGTTGTGGAAGACGGCAGAACAGTCCTTTCCGATATTGTGGCTTCGCAGGTTGAAGAACATAAATTATACGGCGGTGTTGTACCGGAAATAGCTTCCAGAAGACATTGTGAGGCCATTTCTCAGGTTGTGACATCGGCACTCGAAGAAGCAAAAACCGAATTGAAAGACATTGATGCAATTGCCGTAACCGCCTGCCCGGGACTTATCGGTGCATTGCTTGTCGGTGTCAACTTTGCAAAAGGGCTTGCTTTTTCTGCTGATAAACCGCTGGTTCCCGTTCATCATCTTCGCTCGCATATTGCGGCAAATTATGTCTGTCACCCGCAGTTGAAACCGCCGTTTCTTGCATTGGTGGTTTCGGGAGGGCATACGTCTTTTGTAAAAGTGAAAGACTATACTGATTTTGAAATCATCGGTGCAACGCGGGACGATGCGGCAGGGGAGGCACTTGACAAAGCGGCACGTGCAATGGGATTGCCCTATCCCGGCGGATTGCATATGGACAAAGCGGCCGCTGACGGCAATGAAAAAGCTTTTGTTTTTCCGAATCCCAAGGTGGATAATGCCCCTTATGATTGCTCTTTCTCGGGGTTAAAAACAAGTGTTATCAATCTGCTTCATAATGCACAGCAAAAAGGAGAGAATATTGATATAAAAGATTTGTCGGCTTCATATCTGCATGCTGTTGTGCATTGCCTGACACAAAGAACAGAATTGGCACTTGATGAATTCGGATTTGATACAGTGGTTCTTGCAGGCGGAGTTTCAGCCAATTCGATTCTGCGCTGTGAAATGCAAAAACTGTGCAATAATAAAGGTGTACAATTGTTTTATCCGACGCTGAATCTGTGCGGTGACAATGCCGCAATGGTCGGAGCACAGGCTTTTTATGAATATCAGGCGGGACATCTGGCCGATTTATCATTGAATGCAAAAGCTACTTGTGAAATTGACAATATTGATACAATTTTACCGCTTCTGTGATTGACAAAAGCAGGTAAATTATGGTATATTGAATTGTAAAAAAATTATCTTGATAAAGGAGTATTCTGTATGGCATTAACTACCAACAAATCGGTCCTTGAATGGATCGATGACAAAGTCAAACTTGTCAAGCCTGACAATATTGTCTGGATCGACGGCAGCAAAGAACAGATCGAAGAACTGCGTGCAATTGCTTGCTCCACAGGGGAACTTACAAAACTCAACGAAGAACTTCTTCCTGATTGCTATCTTCACAGAACCGCTGTCAATGACGTTGCCCGTGTTGAACACAGAACGTTCATCTGCACCAAGACAAAAGAAGAAGCAGGCCCCACAAATAACTGGATGGATCCCGATGAATGCTACAAAATGCTTTATGATATCGCCCGTGACAGTTATATCGGCAGAACTATGTATGTCATTCCTTATTCCATGGGCCCGATCGGCTCGCGTTTCTCCAAAGTCGGTATTGAACTGACAGACAGCATTTATGTTGTTCTGAACATGGTTATCATGACCAGAGTAGGCAAGGCCGTTCTCGATGTCCTTGGTGACAGCGAAGACTGGGTAAGAGGCTTCCACAGCCGTTGTCAGATCGACGAAGAAAAACGCTATATCTGTCAGTTCCCGCAGGACAACACCATCATTTCCGTTAACTCCGGTTACGGCGGAAACGTTTTGCTCGGCAAAAAATGCTTTGCACTTCGTATTGCTTCCTATCAGGGCTGGAAAGAAGGCTGGCAGGCAGAACACATGCTCATTCTTGGTGTTCAGAATCCCAAGGGGGAAGTCCGTTATATCTGTGCCGCATTCCCGTCTGCTTGCGGCAAAACAAACCTCGCTATGCTGATTCCGCCCGAAGGCTATCTTGCACAAGGCTACAAAGTATGGTGCGTCGGTGATGATATTTCCTGGATCCGTAAGGGTGACGATGGCAGACTGTATGCAATCAATCCCGAAAACGGTTTCTTCGGCGTTGCTCCCGGCACCAATGTCAAGTCCAACCCCAATGCACTTGCATCCACCAAGCAGGGTACTATTTTCACCAACGTTGCACTGAACCTCGACAACAACACCGTGTGGTGGGAAGGCCTTGACAAGAATCCGCCCGAAAATGCACTTGAATGGAAGGGCAATCCCTGGAACGGCAAAGAAAGTGCCGACAAGGGCGCACATCCCAACAGCCGCTTTACTGCACCTGCAGTCAACTGCCCCTGCCTGAGCAGTGAATTTGAAAATCCGCAGGGTGTGCCGATCTCCGCGATCGTTTTCGGCGGAAGACGTGCAAAACTCGCTCCGCTGGTTTATCAGTCCCGCGATTGGAACAACGGTGTTTTCGTAGGTTCCATCATGGCTTCCGAAACCACAGCTGCCGCTACCGGTGCTGTCGGCGTTGTTCGCCGCGACCCCATGGCAATGCTTCCGTTCTGCGGCTACAATATGGCTGATTATTGGCAGCATTGGCTTGATATCGGCAAGACTCTTGATGCTGATAAGGCTCCCAAAATCTTCAACGTTAACTGGTTCCGCAAGGATGACGAAGGTAACTTCCTGTGGCCCGGCTTCGGTGATAACCTCAGAGTTCTCAACTGGATTCTTGATCGTTGCGAAGGTAAAGTTGATGCACAGGAAACTGCCATCGGTTATGTGCCTTTTGCAAAGGATATCGACCTTTCCGGCATTGAAGATGAAGTTTCTCTTGAAACACTTGAAAGCATCCTGACTGTTGATAATGCTCTTTGGGCTGACGAAGTTCCCGGTATTGAAGAACTTTATGCAAAGTTCGGTGACAAGATGCCTGCTGATCTTCTGAAAGAATTCCAGACTCTCAAAGACAATCTTCAGAAATAAATAATTTCAGCCCGCTGACATAAGCAGCGGGCTGTTTTTTTTAATACATTTTCGGGATTGTCGTAACAAAAGCAGACAGCAGATCCCTGACTGATTTTCGGCAGTTTGTTAACGGCAAACGAACCGTATTTTCACAAAATCCGCAAAGCGACATCAATTCCTTAACAGGAATCGGATTCACATCTGCAAACAACGCTTTTTCAAGCGGTGTGATTTCTTTTTGCAACACAGCGGCACGTTTATAATATTCATTTCTACACAGATCCACAAGACTTCGCATCGTACGCGGAATTACATTTGCGGCAACCGATATAACGCCTTTTCCTCCGAGTGCCATGATTGATATAGTCTGATCATCATTTCCGCTGTAAACGGCAATATTTTCCGGGCAAACAGATAATGTTTCAGCTACGGAAGAAATGTTACCGTTTGCTTCTTTTATGCCGACGATATTTCTGATTTTTGAAAGTTGTGCGTAGGTTTGCGGTTTGATGTCAACGCCTGTTCGTGATGGTACATTATAAACGATGATCGGCACGGAAACCCTTTCTGCGATATATTTATAATGTTCTATAATTCCGTCCTGCGATGCTTTATTATAAAAGGGAGTGACGATCAATAAACCGTCAACTCCCTCTTTTTCGGCTTCGTTGGATAAACGAACAGCCGTTTCCGTATTGTTTGAACCCGTTCCGGCAATGACCGGAATTTTTTTATTTGCATTTTCAACCGCAGTGCGAATGCACTCACAACGCTCCTCATAAGTCAGCGTTGTTGCTTCACCGGTCGTTCCGCAGACAACAAGAGCCTGTGTCCCGTTACGGATCTGTAAAATGCAAAGTTCCTCCAATTTTGAAAGATCAACATCCTTTGTATCGGGTTTGAACGGTGTGACAAGTGCACATGCTGAGCCCTCAAAAAGAATTTCTTTCAAAAAAAGACACTCCCAAATTTTATTTTACAGGTTCGATGTATCCCTGTGCACAGAGCAGTTCAGCAAGCAGAACACCGCCGCCTGCGGCACCGCGAAGGGTGTTATGGGAAAGACAAACGAACTTATAATCATACTGACTGTCTTCACGAAGTCTGCCGACGGAAACTGCCATACCGCCTTCAAGATCTCTGTGCAGCTTGGTCTGCGGCATATTGTCCTCAGTGAAGTAGTTGAGGAATTTTTTCGGTGCATGGGGAAGTTGGAGTTCTTGAGGAACGGAAGAAAAGTTATCCCATACAGCGATGATTTCTTCCTTGGAGGGCTTGTTCTTAAAGCGCACAAAAACAGCAGCCATGTGACCGTCGGAAACGGGAACACGAAGGCACTGTGCGGTGAATTTCGGAGATGTTGCCGGAACAATTTCGCCGTTTTCAACTTTACCCCAGATCTTCAGAGGTTCCTGTTCACTCTTTTCTTCTTCACCGCCGATATAGGGAATGACATTGTCGATCATTTCAGGCCAACGTTCAAAAGTCTTGCCCGCACCGGAAATGGCCTGATAGGTACAAACGAGCACATCTTCCACGCCGAATTTTTCGTCGAGCGGATAAAGCGCGGGAACATAACTCTGCAGAGAGCAGTTGGACTTAACGGCAACAAACCCTCTCTTTGTGCCGAGTCTTTTTTTCTGATCTTCGATGACCTTTGCGTGGTCGTAGTTGAGTTCGGGGATGATCATCGGAACGTCAGGAGTGAAACGATGTGCACTGTTATTGGAAATAACCGGGCATTCAAGTTTTGCATATGCATTTTCCAAAGCTCTGATTTCATCCTTTTTCATATCAACTGCACAGAAAACAAAATCAACAAGAGATGCGATTTTTTCCATATCAGCCTGTGCATCCAGAACAGTCAGATTCTTGACATTTTCGGGCAGGGAAGTGGTCATGACCCATCTTCCGCCAAGGGCTTCTTCATAAGTTTTGCCGGCAGAGCGTGCACTGGCTGCCAGAACTTTGATTTCAAACCACGGATGATCGTGCAAAAGCGAAATAAAACGCTGTCCGACCATACCGGTTGCGCCGATTATACCGACTTTATACTTCTTATCCACAAATATTCCTCCCAAAATGCAAAATTCCTGTTGTAAAAAGCAGGGAAAAAAAGTATAATGTATTTTAACACCGCAAAAGCGGTATGTCAATCCTTTTTTTAAGTTGGTAATAAAATGAAAAAATCTGATTTTTATTTTGATCTTCCCGAAGAGCTTATTGCCCAAGTGCCGCTTGAAAAGCGTGATACTTCCCGCATGCTTCTTATTGGCAAACATTCACAACAATTGGCGCACAAACATTTTTATGACATCATTGATTATCTCAACCCCGGTGATTGCTTGGTGCTCAACAACTCCCGTGTGTTGCCTGCAAGAATCTACGGAACCCGCACCGATACAGGTGCCGTAGTGGAATTCCTGCTGCTGCACAATATGGGAAATGATACATGGGAAGTTATAACCGGCCCCGGAAAAAAAGCAAAAAGAGGAACATCGTTTACATTCGGCAACGGCATTTTGCGTTGCGATGTTGTTGATGTGCTTGAAAACGGTAACCGCATTGCAGTGTTCAGGTATGAAGGTAACAGCTTTTATTCTGTACTCGACAGAATCGGTGAAATGCCCCTGCCGCATTATATTCACGAAAAGCTTAATGATGCAGAACGGTATCAGACCGTATATGCCAAAGAAAAAGGCTCTGCCGCTGCACCGACCGCAGGACTTCATTTTACTCCCGAATTATTGCAGAAAATTGAAGCAAAAGGCGTTTCAATTGCTTATATAACCTTGCATGTCGGCATCGGCACTTTCCGCCCTGTAAAGGCCGAAAATATCGAAGATCACGAAATGCATTATGAACACTTCTCCATCAGTGAAGATGCGGCAGATAAAATCAACTCGTGCAAGCAAAACGGCGGTAAGGTAATTGCAGTCGGTACTACCTGCACAAGAACACTGGAATCCTGTGCAGATGAAAACGGCTGTCTTCGCCCTTGTGCCGATAAGACAAATATTTTCATTTACCCGGGGTATAAATTCAAATGCATTGATTCCTTGATCACCAATTTCCATCTGCCCGAAAGCACTCTCATTATGCTTGTGTCTGCTTTTTGCGGCAGAGAAAATGCTCTCAATGCTTATAAGACTGCCATTGAGGAAAAATACAGATTTTTCTCATTCGGAGATGTCTGCTATATTTCAGATTCAATTTAAGAGGTATATAAAATGTACACTTTAATAAAAAAAGAAGGGAATGCAAGACGTGGCAGATTTGAAACTGTGCATGGCACGGTAGAATTGCCCGGCTTTATGAATGTTGCCACCGCGGCTGCAATCAAAGGCGGTTTGTCTGCCTATGACCTTGAAACAATCCGTTGTCAGGTTATGCTTTGTAACACCTATCATCTTCATGTCAGAACAGGGGATGAAACCATAAAAGAGTTGGGTGGACTGCACAGGTTGACCGGTTGGAATAGACCGATTTTAACCGACAGCGGCGGATTTCAGGTTTTTTCTCTTGCAAAGTTGAGAAAAATCAAAGAAGAAGGCGTTACTTTCAATTCACATATAGACGGCAGACATATTTTTATGGGCCCCGAAGAAAGCATGCGTATTCAATCTAATCTTGCATCCACCATAGCAATGGCTTTCGATGAATGCGTTGAGAATCCGTCCACGCATGAATATTCCCAAAAATCCTGCGAAAGAACAGAACGTTGGTTATATCGTTGTAAAGATGAACATGAAAGACTGAATGCGCTTTGCGATACAATCAACAAAAAACAGATGTTGTTCGGCATTAACCAGGGTTGTGTGTTTGATGACCTTCGTGTGCAGAATATGATCAACATAGCAAAATTAGATCTTGATGGTTATGCGATCGGCGGATTGGCTGTAGGTGAACCGGCGGAAGACATGTATCGTGTTATTTCTTCTGTTGAGCCTTATATGCCGATTAACAAACCGCGTTATCTGATGGGGGTTGGCACGCCTGTAAATATTCTCGAAGCGGTGCACAGGGGAGTGGATCTGTTTGACTGTGTTATGCCGTCCAGAAATGCCCGCCATGGCCATTTGTTCACATGGAACGGCGTTATCAATCTGAACAATGCAAAATATGAAAAAGATATGTCCCCGATCGACAGTGAATGCGATTGTCCCGTTTGCCGTTCACATTCAAGAGCTTATATCAGACACCTGATAAAAGCAAAAGAGATTCTTGCAATGCGTCTTTGCGTTATGCATAATCTATACTTTTATAATACGCTCATGGAAAAAATCCGTGAAAACCTTGATAATGGCACTTTTGAAGAATTTTATCAAAAATACCGCGTTATTCTCGATAAACGCATATAAATTTTATTATTTACTATTGCTTTTTATGCTTGTTTCGTGTATAATACATTGGAATTTATTAACGGAGGAAAAAAAATGTTAGACCTTTATACTCTTTGCATGACAGCAAACACCACTGCTGCTTCTCCTGAAGAACAGAAATCCAGTTCCATCATGATGTTTGTCCTTATGGGCGTCATGGTTATCGGTATGTATTTCCTGACTATTCGTCCCCAGAAGAAGAAACAGAAAGAAGAACAGCAGCTTCGCGATTCCGTGCAGATCGGCGACGAAATCACCACCATCGGCGGTATTGTCGGCAGAATCGTTACTGTTAAGGAAGATTCTATTGTTATTGAAACCGGTGCAGACCGTACCAAGATGAAACTTATGCGTTGGGCTATTCAGACCAACAATACCGGCAATGAAAGAGCGGAAGCTGAAAAGAAAGCTCTGGAAGCTGCACAGGCTGCTGAAAAGGAAGAAAGAAAAAAAGGTAAGCGTCGCAAGAAGGGTGAACCTGTTGAAGAACCCATGACATCTTCCGAAGAATAAGAGCATAAATTTGTCCGACACCTCATACATTTTGTATGAGGTGTTTTTTTATGTCAAAAGAAAGAAAAATCAAATCTAAATCCGACCGTTCTGTTCGAAAAATCATCACAAGTGCAATAATCGGTTTTTTGCTGTTTTTGATTTTATCAGCCATTTCTGCTGCTATTATTGCGAATAGCAATATGGATCTGAATAACATAAAATATTTTTTCATTATCGCACTTTTGATTTCAAGTTTTTCCGCATCTTTGATCGCTGCTTATACTAACCGCAATATGAAAGGGCTGATCGTCGGCTTGCTGACATCCTTTCTGCTGACCTTTGTTGTAATGTTGATCACAGTAATTGCCAATGCTGCACAGATTGCCACAATCGGGTATGCTTTATTTATACTTTCAGTCATTATCGGGATTCCCGGCGGCATCATTGGTGCCAATCTGAACCAATAAAAGAAAAACAAGAATGAAAAAATGATGATCAATAAAACTTACGACTTGAAACATATACGTGAATCCGTCAAAAACAGCTTGCCGTTATTTTATTTATTGACTGCTTTCTTTATGGGATTGCTGTTGGCTGTCATAAATACAGTTTATATGTCGGATGAGAAACTGCAAAGTGCACTGATGCAAGCAATATTCAGATATCAGAATATCGTGCAATACGTTTTTCTGATCAATCTTTTGTGTTCGCTTCTTTTTTTCTTGAACGGATTCAGCATGCTTGGCAAACCGTTTACAATAGTTTTGTTGTTCGTATATGGTTATGCACTTGCCACATATTTAATTGTTTTTTTCAGACAGCAAAACGGTGAAAATATACTTTTTTTCTTTTTATGCTACATTCTTTCTTCCGTTTTTTACAGCATCGCTCAGATAGCAGCATGTGTTCAAAGTGTATTCTTCAGCTCTGATCTATATTATAACTATTTTTATAATACGGCTATAAAAACAAAAATCAGAATATATCTGAAGCGATACATTCTGATCTTTTTACTGATTTGCAGCGGGGGAGTGTGCATGTCAATTGTCGCTGCTATCTTCAACCGTTTTGTCTTCTGATTTTGTTGTCTTAAAAGATGCCAAGGGATTGCTGTCAGCGGCAGCTTTCAATTGTTGCACAGATACATGCGTGTAAATTTGCGTTGTCGCAAGACTTTCATGTCCAAGTATCTCTTTTAATGCCAAAGTATCCACATGCCCGTGCTGATACATCAATGTGGCAGCGGTATGTCTTAATTTGTGAACGGAATATCCGTCACCAAGGCCTGCTTTTTCAAGGTATGTCTTAACAAGATGTTGCACTGTTTTGGGGCTGATTCGCTGCCTGCGGTCACTCAGAAACAGTGCATTTTTATCGATCACGCCGTCTTTCGGACGCACACGCATGTAAGATGCAATAGCGTCAACACAAGCCTGATTCAAATAAACCATGCGTTGTTTGTTGCCTTTGCCGGTTATAATAACATATACAGAATTATTGGTATATGAAATATCATTATAATTTAAAGAAACCAATTCAGCCAAGCGCATGCCGCAATTCAGAAATAAAGTTATTATACAAAAATCGCGTTCTTTGTTCGGGCCGTCAATGCAATTCAGCAAATCAATGCTTTGTTCAAGTGTCAAGAATTTAGGCAAAGTTTTCTCAATCTTCGGTGACTCAAGATTGGACATCGGATTTGAAGCAATATAATGCCGATTGGCAAGAAAGCGATAAAACATCCTGATGGATGATAATTTTCTGGCTCGCGTTTTTGCGGAATTTTTGCGTTCGGTTTTGCAAAATGCCAGAAATTCATAAACATCTATATTGGTAAGTTTTTCAAAATCATCTGCTGTAAAATGCGTGATGGCTATTTTTGAAAAATCTTTTTCACCGATTTGTCTTGATGCGATATACAAGAGAAATGTACGCAGATCAGAAGCATATTCTTCAACTGTTAAATTGGATTTATTCTTGACAACATTCAGATCAATCAAAAATTCACGCAATAACTGCGGTAAAGTGCTGCGGTCAATGGCCATGTTTAAAAATTCCTTTCAAAGCAAATATAATAGAACAAAAAGCCTGTAATGCTTATTTTTTAGCTGTAAATCCCTCCCCTGAATTATACAAAATATTGATTTTGTATAATCACCGTCAAGAGAGAAGCAGAGGCTTTTTATGGTTCCCTTTACATTGCTGTGACTAAAAAATTTAGTCCTTTTGTTCTTTGCCGTACTTTTTAATAATGTGCATAATTGCAATGCTCAATATGGCAATTACAATTGTTGCACATCTGTTGGCTTTTGCATCCATAACTTTCTTTCTCATATTCTTCAACCTTTCTTTTGTGTTAAAGGTATTAAACTTCCTATATCCATCAATTGTGAATCCAACAAACTGATTGCTTCAACTTCATACCGTTTTAGAAATTCGGTTATTTTTTTGTGATCGCGGTGCGATTCCACATTTCCGCAAAATGCTAAGGTGTGTTCACTTAATTTCCCGCAACATCCACCGATAAAGCCATAGGCGTATCCGGATAATTGAATATCCCCTTTTTCGACAAAACAAACCTGCATATCATGCTGTTGTGCGGCTTTTGCAATACCTGCATCATCTGTCAGAATAGCATTTTCTGCAATCGGTGCTACTGAACATTTTATGTAACCTTGCTTTGCGAGCAAGGTCTTATTTTGCAAGTGATATTTCGCATGCTCATGAATAACATTGTTGTATATCAAATAATTGGCAGTATTGATGAAATTCAGCAAACAATCCGCTGGATATGGTGAACTGACATCATCTTGCATTATAACATAAAATCCGAGCGAAATCAATTTTTCTTTTAAATCTGATTGCGATTTTGAAATGATTATTTTGTTTTCAGGCAGCGGGCATGCTGAAAGGTCCGCATGATTCTGCAATGCACTTTCAATCGCAGCTTCACTTTTTGTGTATAGGATTGAATCGACGTAGTGTAATAACGAGTCTTGCAATTCCTTTGTAATTGATCCGCAGAGTAAATGACTGACCTTCCCTGTCGGCAAATGCGGGGTCGAAATAATTTCAAAATTCATCAAAAACTTCCGCCTGCTTCTATGACCGCCTCACGGACAGTCCGAACACCGATAATCTCAATCTGCTCACCCCAATTTTTCGACAGCTGTTTTTTGTTATGATAAGGAATGATGCACTTTTCAAAACCAAGGCGAATTCCTTCACGGATTCGTTGTTCGCAGCTGTTAACAGATCGAACTTCGCCGGAAAGACCGATTTCACCGAAAATAAGTATATTTTCAGGTACAATTGTATCTTTCATGCTTGAAACCAATGAAACTGCAACCGACAAATCTGCAGCAGGCTCGTCCAGCCGAAGACCGCCTGCAACATTGACATAGCAGTCCATGTTACCAAAGAAATAGCCTGCCCGCTTTTCAAGTACGGCCAACAGCATCGCAGTTCTGTTATAATCAAAGCCTGTGGACATACGACGCGGATTTCCGAACCCGGATGTGGTTACCAGTCCTTGCACCTCGGCAAGAATGGGGCGTGAACCTTCCATCGTGCAAGTAATGCATGAACCGGATGCGTTCTTTGCTCTGCCTGAAATAAGCATTTTGGACGGATTTGTAACTTCCAGTAAGCCTTGTTCACACATTTCAAACACGCCGATTTCATTTGTAGAACCGAAGCGATTCTTAACGGCACGCAAAATTCGGCATGAAACATGCTTTTCTCCTTCGAAATATAAAACACAGTCCACAATATGTTCAAGCACCTTGGGTCCTGCAATGTTGCCGTCTTTATTCACATGACCTACAATAAAAACAGGAATATTCAGACCTTTTGCCGCCCGCATGAGCAGATTTGTGCTTTCTCTGACTTGCGAGATGCTGCCGGGCAGTGATTGAATTTCACTGATGGCAAGTGTCTGAACGGAGTCAATAATAACAATGTCAGGCGATTCCGAACGCATATATTCGCAGATATATTGCGTATCGGTTTCACACAGAATGTACAGATTATCTGTTTTTACACCGAGGCGTAAAGCACGGCTTTTAATCTGATGTGTAGATTCCTCACCTGCCACATAAAGAATCTTATGTGATTTTCCGAGGTTTTCACATGCCTGTAACAGGATGGTCGATTTTCCGATTCCGGGATCACCGGAAATCAAAACAAGGGATCCTTTTACAAGACCGCCACCCAGCACACGATTCAATTCACCGATTCCGGTATCATATCGTGTGGTATCTTCTTCTGTTATTTCCGACAAACGTTTTGCCGCAGAAAATTGCATGTTGTTACTGATTGATTTTTGTGCCCCGGCAGTCGGCGTACGAATTTCCTCATTCATTGTATTCCATTCGCCGCAATCAGGGCACTGACCGCACCATTTTGGCGTTACGCAGCCGCAACTGCTGCAAACATAAATTGTTTTTACCTTGGAAGCCATTCAAGCAACCCTCTCTGTAGTGTAATATTGAATCAATCCACCTGCTATGCACAGGGATAATTTGGTGCCGTAGGCAGGATCTTTTAAAAGCTGACATTCGTTTTCGTTGGAAATAAAACCGCATTCTACCATAATAGCAGGCAATTGTGCATGATGCAGAAGATATATATCCTCTCCTGCAGCTTTTATTTTGCGTGTGTTATAAGGTTGCAGCTTTGAGGAAGTATAGTTCTGTACCGATGATGCAACTTGCTTGCTGATGCTTGATCCGTTTGAATAAAAAACCTGCAAACCGTTGACGGATGCATCATCATACTGATTTTGATGAATGCCGACATAGACTGCCTGTGGATTGTTATTTAATATTTCCATACGTGCATTGATATCGGATACTTTTCTTTTTCTGATTGTTGGCAGACTATGATCGGCAAGATCCGTGTCGGTTGTGCGGATCATAATGCTGTCAATTCCGAATAAAGAACAAAAGGATTGCAATTGTAACGCGATTTGCAGATTTATGTCCTTTTCAATGGTTCCGTCAATAGCGATTGCACCGCCGTCTTCCCCGCCATGCCCGGCATCTATAATTAAAACAGGAATCCCGTAAACCGGCGTGGTGACCGGAAAAGTACTTTCCTGATTCGCAATAAAAATCAGTGCAAGAAAAAAGAATGCAGATAAAATAAGGGTTATACCGGTCAGTTTTTTGTGTACATTCATTTGCAATACCACCATTTTAAAAAGTTTTTTCATTTATATGCGTATTGCAAATGAATATATACATATTAAAAAAGCGGCGCAGTAATTGCGCCGCTTCCGAATTTTAATTATTTGCCCATCATGCTAGCGACTTCGTCAGCAAAATTGTCTTCACGCTTTGCAAGACCTTCGCCCTTAGCGAAACGGTAGAATCCGGAAACAGTGAATGCACCGCCGAGTTCTTTTGCAGTGTTCGCAACATAAGTTCTGACATTAACGCTGTCATCCTTAACAAAAGCCTGATCAAGAAGGCAGACTTCTTTGAAGAACTTGTTGATCTTACCTGCGATGATGCCTTCCATAACCTTTTCGGGTTTGTTAGCCATCTTGGGATCTTCCTTCATCTGAGCGATCATGATGCCTTTTTCGTGATCAATAACATCAGCGGGAACTGTTGCACCTTCAAGATACTGGGGATTCATAGCTGCAACCTGCATTGCAACATCTTTACCCATAGCTTTGAAAGCATCAGCCTTGTAGGATTCATCAGCACAGTCAAAAGTGACCATAACACCAACACTGCCGCCTGCATGGATGTATGTGGAAACAACACCTTCATGGCGAACGAAGCGGCGAATCTTCATGTTTTCACCGATGGAAAGAACGGCATTCTGGAAAGCTTCCTGAACGGTTTCATCGGTACCTGCAAGTTTGAGGGTCTGCAGAGTATCAACATCTGCGGGATTCTGTTCAACGATGGTCTTTGCGACATCAAGAACAAGCTTCTGGAATTTTTCATTCTTTGCAACGAAGTCAGTTTCGGAGTTTACTTCAACAAGCACACCGATATTCTTTTCTTCGTCATTGTATGCAAGAACAACGCCTTCTGCAGCGATTCTGCCTGCCTTTTTGGTAGCAATAGCAAGTCCTCTTTCGCGCAGTACGTCAACTGCCTTATCCATATCGCCGTCAGCTTCGACAAGAGCTTTTTTGCAATCCATCATACCTGCACCGGTCTTCTCACGAAGAGCCTGTACGTCTTTTGCGGTAAATGCCATAATTATTATCCTCCTTAAATTTTAAAAGAACGCCCGCACCGCGGGTACAGGCGTCTGATATAAATTTTCTTATTCTGCGAAATCAGCGGTTTCTTCTGCAGCTTCTTCAGCAACAGGAGCAGTGGTTTCACCCTGTCTGCCTTCAATAACAGCATCAGCAATAGCACCTGCAATCAGTTTAACAGCTCTGATTGCATCGTCGTTGCCGGGGATAACGTAGTCGATTTCGTCGGGATCGCAGTTGGTATCAACGATAGCAACGATCGGAATGTGAAGCTTTTTAGCTTCAAGAACAGCAATTCTTTCCTTGCGGGGGTCAACGATGAACATGGCAGCGGGCTGTCTCTTCATACCGGTGATACCGCCAAGGAACTTTTCAAGCTTTTCTCTTTCAAGTTTAAGCTTAGCAACTTCCTTCTTGGGAAGCAGATCGAATGTGCCGTCTGTTTCCATAGCTGTGAGCTGTTCAAGTCTTTTGATTCTCTTTTTGATAGTGTTGAAGTTGGTAAGCATACCGCCGAGCCAACGTGCATTGACGAAAGGCATTTCGCAACGGATTGCTTCTTCCTTAATGGAATCCATAGCCTGCTTTTTGGTGCCTACAAACAGAATGTCGCCGCCGTTAGCGGAGAGTTCACGAACGAACATGTATGCATCTTCAAGCTTTTTGACCGTTTTCTGAAGGTCGATGATATAGATGCCGTTACGTTCGGTGAAGATGTAGGGAGCCATTTTGGGGTTCCATCTACGGGTCTGATGTCCAAAGTGGACACCTGCTTCGAGAAGCTGTTTCATGGATACTACTGACATTTGTTTTTTCCTCCTTTTGTTACACCTCCGCAATCTTCATCTTATGCAGACACCGAAATGCACACTGCATAAATCCGATTGCGTGCGATTTGCTCGAAAATTATAACATAAACATTTTCATTTTGCAAGTACTTTTTAACAAGAAAATGAAAATATTTTTGTAAAAACTGCTGTTATTTTTGCATTGCGATATAATCACGATAATTGATCATTTCTATTCCGTGATCTTTGAGGTATTGATGCGTTTCGGGATCCTTCATCAGTTGGTATTCCCATACTCGATCCTGCCACGAACCGGTAATGTTCTTGAGTTCATCGCATTCAAGTGCGGGATGCACAAAGGTTTCTGTTACTCCGTCGGGAATGTTTGTCCAGATATTCAGGATGTGCTTTTTGTATTGTTCATAAGTTCCCTGACGCATTTCTTTTGTCCAGTTCGGGAATAAAAGATAATCAGGCATAAGTACGTTGAATTTCTTCCCCCATTTTTTGCCTATCAAGGAAGAAATGTAATGGAGAATATACGGTGTATCGGCAGGCTGCACACGCTTGTCTGCTTTTGTGTACAGTCGATAAGCATAGCCGTATTCACCACAGACCCTAAGTGTCATTTTCAGTAATTCAAAACGAAGACCGATGTGACCGTAAAGCGAGCCCATGTGATTGTCAATGTGAGAAGGTTTCATACCCATCTTCAGTGCCTTGTCAATTTGAGCTCTGACCTCTTTTTCAAGTTCATCCAATTTTGCGTTTTTTGTAACCTGTATACAGTTGTGCCACATATAACCGTCTTCATCCACAAGGCTTTTTCCGTCCGTCAACGGCTTCCAACGCCAATCCTGCCACTCGGCAGTTGCTGTCAGATGGATCCCCATAGCAAATTCCGGATGTTCGATTGAATAACGAACTGCATCTTCAGCATAAGCACAAGGCATCATAATGGTTGTTGATTTTAAAAATCCACTTTCAAGCAATTCAAAAACTGCTTTATTGGCAGCCTCGCACATGCCGCAGTCATCAGCATTTACAATAAGATATTTTGCCATGATAACACCGCTTTCCTATTATTTGTATTCATTATAACAAATTATGATCAGTTAAAAATGTATAATTTGTAAACATTATTTGTCATACAATCGGCAAACTGCGAACATTCGATTTATAGTTGCTTTTTGTTTGATCGGATGATATAATTTTCTTTGAAATAAAAAAGATAATGAGAGGCACATTATGCAGATCGGTTTTACATCCACATCTTTCAGGCAGATAAGAAAACTTGATAAAATCGTTGATATTGCATCACAGGCGAAGGTTGATTGCATTGAATGGGGCGGCGACATCCATGTAACAGATATCGCTTCGGCGAAACTGGCAAAAAAACTTTGTGATGAAGCCGGTATCAAGATTTGCTCTTACGGCAGTTATTATTGCGTAGGCAGTAAAAAGACGGAAGAATGGCAGACAATCTGCGAAATTGCAAAAACAATGGGTGCATCCGCTGTACGTGTATGGCTGGGTAAAAACGACAGTGAACTGACTGACGCCGATATGTATAATTCCCTTGTTGAAGATGCGAAAAACATCTGCGAAGTTGCGGTGAAATACAACCTCACCGTCTGCCCCGAATGTCACGACAATACCTATAACAACAATACGGATGCCTTTTTGAAAATTTGCAAAGATATTGACCGTGATAATTTCAAAACATATTTTCAGTCCCGTTATCGTCGAAAAGAATATGACCTTGACAGAATTGAGCGAACGACTCCTTATCTGGAAAGTGTGCATATTTCTTTCTCTGAACAGATGCGGGAACAATTTCCGAAATACAAGCCCGATTATATTGATGCACTTTTAGATAAAATTTTATCCGTCGGTTTTGACGGTAATCTTCTTATTGAATACACATATTTATTCAGCTATCTGGGGTTCAAATCAAATATGATAAAAGACATACAGAAAATAAAAGAAAAGGTGGGGAAAATCCAATGAAAATCGCCCTGTTTGGTACAAATCAGATACAGTTTTCAAAAGTTTACACACATACGGTGCTGAAAAAACTCGGTGAGTATGGTGAACTGTCCGAAAAAATCAACAGAAAAAACTTAAAGGAAAACGCAGACTTTCTTTCCGATTGCGAAATTGCATTTGCAACATGGGGAATGCCGAAATTCACCAAAGAAGAAATCCGTGAATATATGCCGAAACTCAAAGCAGTGTTTTACGCTGCAGGAACCGTGCAATATTTTGCAAGACCTTTCCTTGAAAGCGGAATCAGGGTTTCCAGTGCCTTTGCCGCCAATGCCCTCCCTGTTGCCGAATATACCTTTGCGCAGATAACACTGGCATCAAAGGGTTATTTTCAGTCTGCAAAATATTATCGTTCCCTGTTGCCTCGTTCCTTTGTTTTTGCAAATTCATCACCGGGCAACTTCGGTTGCAAGGTAGGACTGGTCGGACTCGGTGCAATCGGCCAGATGGTCGCTGAAAGATTGAAGGATCTTGATGTTGAGGTCTTTGCATATGATCCGTTTGTCAGCGAAGAAAAAGCAAAGCAGTTTGGTGTTACTCTTGTAAGTCTTGAAGAACTTTTCAGCATATGTGATGTTATCAGCAATCATCTTGCCAATAAGCCGGAACTTGAAAATATATTCAACTATAACCTCTTTAAAAAAATGAAAAAGCACGCAACCTTCATCAACACGGGCAGAGGTGCACAGGTTGCAGAGTATTCCCTTGCTTTATCTCTTCTTCTCCATCCGTCAAGAACCTTTGTTGCGGATGTACTTAAAAAGGAGTTTTTCCCGTACATCAATCCCCTGTTCTGGTGCCCGAATGCCGTACTGACCCCGCACATCGCAGGCAGTACCGGTAATGAACCGCAAAGAATGGCTTATTATATGATGGAGGAAATGGAACGTTTTAACAAGGGCGAGGAAATGAAATATGAAGTTACGCTTGACATGCTCGAAAGGATGGCATAAACAAGAAAACGCGGAGGGAGTATAATGACGATTCTGTATATTATTCTCGGCATTCTTGGTGCAGTTGTATTTCTGACTGTAATTGAAATTGCTTATCTTTTCGCACAGACACCCGCACAGGAGCTCCCCGAAGATCAAGAAAAAGACTTGTATTCAACTTCCGTGAACGGTAAAAGTTTTGAAGACTTATACCTTTTCCTTGCCGGTGAAGAAACGAAAAATATTTTTACAGACGAAGAAATATACGAACTGCTTGAGCACCAGAGCCGCTACATGGGCAGGCGATTTGATTGTGCTGATTTCAGAGCACAGATGCTGTTTAAAATCTACAAAGACTGTGGCAATGTATTGAATGAAAAATGCAAGGTGCTTATCAAAAACACGTTTCTGAACTTCAAATACTTCATGGATGAACCCGGTGACGACAGCATGTGCTATTGGTCGGAAAATCACCAGATTCTGTTTGCAGTCAGTGAGTACCTTGCAGGACAGGAATGGCCGGATGCGGTTTTCAGCAACAACAAAATGACAGGAAAAGAGCATATGGCAAAGGCAAAAGTCCGTATTGATGCATGGATGGAACAACGTTTTAACTTTGGTTTTGCTGAATACCTCAGTAACAATTATCTTGCTGAAGATATTGCCCCGATGGCAAATTTCATTGCATACGCAAAAGATGAAAAGCCTGTGGAACAAATGAAAATAATCATGGATGTTCTGTGGTTTGATGTTGCCCTTAACAGTGTAAACAACCGTTTTGTTGCTGTCAGTTCAAGAATGTACGGAAACAACAAGGCTGGTAATTTTTACGGCAACAGCATACAGAGTGCAATGAATATTCTGTGGGGTTCTGATGGTGTAAGGGAAGTGTTGAAAGATCCGTATCTTTCCGCAAGAGAAAAGAATGAAATCGCTGCAAGTCTTTCCAAAACGCCAAACCACATTGTTTTGTGCTTTACGGATATTGTTAAGAAAGGTCTTTATGTTTTACCGGAGGCAATTAAGGATGTGGCTCTGTCCAAAGAAACATTCGTGTCCAAAATGGGTTGCGGTCTATCTGCGATGGATATGCGGGAAGAAGGATTTATCGGCTGTGAACCGCATCAGATCATGACACAGTTCGGAGCTGAAACATTTACAAACCATCAGGTTATCGACAACACTCTGAAATATCTAAAAGAAAACAAAATGTACAGAAACTCTTTTCTCGGGTATTTCAAATTTCTGAATCTGACCGTTTTCAAGGCAATTAACTGGAAAAAGTTTGCCGAAAAACACAACATTGTGCCACACGGTATTGCAACGGGCAAAGGCAATGTTTATACATACCGCACAGCACGTTACAGTCTTTCTACTGATATTTGTAAGGATGTGGATATGTGCGGAGCACAGGACCATGAATGGACTGCAAACATCGGCGAAACCCTGACGCTGTTCACCACGCACCCGGCCGGCAACGGGAACGGCAGATACGGTTCGTCCCCCGGTTATTGGATCGGCAACGGTAGACGCCCTATGAGTGTACAACACAAAAATGTTAACATAACCATTTATAAACTTCCTGATAAAAAGCGGCTTGGCGAAACAGCAATTGCCGATATGACGCATGCCTACATGCCAAAAGATTTCTATGATGAATTTGAACTTCTGGAAAATAGAGTTTTTGCAAGAAAAAACGGTGTATTTGTTTCACTGACAGCAAACGGCAGATTGCAATACAGGCCTTTTGATACTGCATCTGCAAAAGGTGTGCACAAAGGCAGAATTTTTCCTGACAGTTGTACGCTCAAAAGTGAATTCGATCTGTGCAGATACGGCGGTACATATCATGCATACATAACCGAACTTTCTGATGCTGATAGTGAAACATTCGAACAATTCAAAGAGCGAATCTGCAAAAACACAGTGCAATTCAATGGCAATAAAGTTTACTATAATACGCTTGCAGGTAAAATCGTTGCATCCTATGACGGTGAGTATACTGTAAACGACTCCCCCGTTGAAAAAGTTTTTGACCGCTATGACAGTAAATTCTGCAAAGCAAAAAGAAAATCACCGACTATGCTTATTGACAGCGGTGAGAATAAATTGCTTCTGGATTACAAGAACGTAAAAAGAGAAGCTCTCAACATCAAGACAAGGTAAAAGCATTGCAGGTATGGCAAGTTGCAACCATCCCTGCAATGTTTTCTTTTATAAGTTAGATATCATGGCAACTTCTTTGTTCGAAAAAACCTAATCAATATGAATCCCTCGGATGTGATAAAAAAAAGACACCGCATAAGCGATGTCTTTTTTTTTGCTAAAGATTGTCATTTTAACAAAAACAAGGTTATCGTTAAATTTCGTAACGTTAGAATCAAATCTATTTGAGTGACTTTATCTCGGCGCTGACCACGGAATACAAATATTCTGGAGATTCAAGAGGAAAATACTTGTGGTCATCTGGTTCAACCGGATCACAGCCAATACTGAATTCTTTCTGCTCAATTTGCAAGTCAATGTAATATGCCCCATGCTTTCCCTGAACACTTATACACTTGTAATCATCAAGGAAATCTATATAACAAGAAAGCTTTGAAATGTCATATTCGGCAAGAATATTGAGCAATTGGCCACTTAAATAATGGTCAAGTATGATTTCAAAGGGAGACCACTGTTCCTTTTCAATTGAATCAAGATAGTTCCGCATTCTTTTTTTCTTGGAAAGAAACATTAAAATACCTCCTTCTTCATCAAATGAAAGTAAAAAAGGATTGCAATCTTGTCAAGATAGCAATCCTTTTTTGGCGGAGAGCAAGGGATTCGAACCCTCGAAACGTTTTAGGCGTTTACACGATTTCCAGTCGTGCTCCTTAGACCATCTCGGACAACTCTCCGTGTTGCTCAAGTATTATACACAATTGTTTTGAAAAAATCAAGCCCTATTTTCATTTTTTTTGAAAAATTTTATGAAGATTTTTCTGCCACCGCAAATGATAGGCAAAAATCAGTTTATCAACCAGAAAATCATAGAGCATAAAAATGACATTCATCAAAACAGCGGTAATCAAAAGAGAATATTTTCCGAAGTCTCCGAAGTCGTCATAGTCAACACCAAAGACATACATGCAGACAACAACAGACAGAGCAATTGCAATGTTATAAATAAGCAATTCGAGAATATATCGGATGGCTTTCGGTTTGATTTTCTTTTCAAAAACTGAACGCAGCATAGGGTAATATCCGAAGAACAAAATAAACATAACAGCGGCCTCTTTATCAGACAGTAAAAATAAAGCCAAAAGGCTGATTGCTGTATATGTGCCGAATGCCCACCCGTAGCCGACCTCAATCATAATCAGAATCAGCAACACACCTGCAAAAGGCGGACTCGTGTAAGTCAGAAAGGGATTGATATATGTCAACAGCATCAGGACCAATGCCAATGATGCCGTAACACCGCAAATTGTTGTTTTGTAGCTCTCTCGCATGATACTCCCCTCTTGTTTTTTTTGAAATATATAATAGCAAAAAAAATAAAATTTATCAATTCTTTTTCAAAAAAAAGTAGACATAAGTAAAATGTAGTTTTATAATGAAAGAAAAAACAAAGGACTGAACAAAATGAGTTATCTGTATGAACTACATTGCCACACATCTGAAGTCAGCGGCTGCGGAAAAATCTGTGCAGCAGACGTTGTTAAACTGTTAAAAGAAAATAATTACAGCGGCGTTGTGATTACAGATCACTTTACTTCCGGCGGCATAAAAGGCACACCAATTACGGATTGGAAGAATTATGTTGATGCGTTTCTTGCAGGATACCGCGCAGCAAAAGCACATGCAACGCAGGATTTTCATGTGTTGCTTGGTGCAGAGATTCGCTTTCCTGAAAATGACAATGACTATTTATTGCTTGGAATCACAGAGCAATTCCTGTATGACAATCCGCACCTTAACAGCACTTCCCTGCGTGAATGCAGTGAGATTGCACACCGAAACGGTGTATTGATTGTGCAGGCACACCCTATGCGCAATTCAATGACCATTATGCGACCGGAATATCTGGACGGATACGAAGTTTATAACGGAAACAAAAGGCATGATTCCCGCAATGAAATTGCCGACACATGGGCAACTCGCAATGAAAAAATCAAAACTTCAGGCTCCGATTTTCACGAATATGAAGACCTTGCCCGGGGTGGAGTTTGGTTTGAAAAAGAAGTCTTTACAGCAACGGAACTTGCAGCAGAATTAAAAAACGGCAGTTTTACATTAAAGAAAACCGAATAGCAATAAGTGATAAGCGGCAGAGTGCTCATATTCTGCCGCTTTTTTCTACATCATTATTTATTCGGGAATAGTGAAGCGATTGTCCCCCTCCGGTGCATCGCCGTTGCCTTCAAAATTTCCACCGCCGTAGAAATAGTCATAGAAGTATTCATAGAAATCTTCGTAGTTGCCGCTGTCGTCACCGAAATATTCATAGAAATCTTCTTGTGCTTCATTTTGTTCTGCACCGTTGTCGGCATCTGTTTTTTCGACCAAAGTGGCGGTCACTGTAAAGGTTTCAATATCAACATAATCCGTACCGTCTTCGTTCATGATGATGCGAACAACACTCAATTCAAACGAGTCACCGACATTGGAATTCTGAATCAATTGAACAAGAAGATCAGGTGTTGTAAGATTTTGACCGTTCACAGCAGTAACAATGTCGTTGACTTTCAATTCAGTGTTGTAAAGACTGGAATCTTCATTGATATCAGCAATAACAATGGAGCCTGCGGGGAGATTTTCTTTTTCGATCAGATCAGACAGGAACTGACTGTAGTAAATTGCTTGCACATAAGAAATACCGAGTTTCGGTGCTTTGGGTGCAAGACCTGTTTCAATGATAGAATTGATGACTTTGATAACTGTCGTAGACGGAACAGAAAAACCAAGTCCTTCGTATCCTTCGGATGTGATTTTCAGTGCATTGATGCCTATAATCTGACCGTATGCATTGACAAGTGCACCGCCTGAATTACCGTGGTTGATCGGTGCATCATGCTGAATGCAACAAAGCTGATAGCTGGTCTGCGTTGTCACAAGACGATTCACTGCCGAAACCATGCCACGGGTGAATGTGCCTGCGAATTTGGAACTGTAAGGCGAACCGATTGCATATACGGTAGCACCGGGTTGAATTTCATCGGAATCGCCGAATTCGGCAATTTGCAAACCGGTAGTACGAATACGAATAACACCGATATCATTACTGTCATCAAAATTGACAACTTCCGCCGTATGCACGGTCCCGTCCCAGAGCTCAACCTTGATATTGTAATCAGCATCATTGATGACGTGGGCACAGGTGACAATATAAGTATACTTATTGCTTGTATCTTCCTGACAAATTACACCGGAGCCCAGCACACCAAGCTCACCTGTTGATTGCTGATAAGCAAGAATACTGACTGAGCTTTTAAAAACTTTCTGATATACTTCTGCAGCAGAAAGTCCATCCGTATCTGCATCCGCAGATGAAACAGCGGATATGTGCGGCACATCGCTCAAACCGTTTCCGTTGCTGATTCCGGTATCACTCCCGCCGGTCAGCACAATTGCAAATACACCAACAGCAAAAACAAGCAAAATGCAGGCGATGGCGAAAAATGCAACTTTCCCTTTTGATTTCTTTTTAGATGCAGGCTCAGCATGATCTTGCGGATATGCGTACGCATTTTGCTGCGGCTGATTGTAACGATTTACGTTGTTTGGCTGTGAGTAAGAGTAGTTCGGCTGTGCATATGAAAAAGATTGCTGTTGTGCAGAGTCGGAATCAGCAATATGCACTGCGGAAGCCCGAGCAGGTATATCATCTATCGTTTCAACGACGTCGGAATCCTCAACGTAAGGTTCAGCCTGCACAGCAGTCGCCTCTTGCTGCGATTCGACTGCAGGATCAATTGCACCACGCATGTCATCTTCATTGTGAGAATCGTCCTGTGCGTTTATCGGAGTAAAATTTTCTTTTTCAGCATTGGTAACTGCACCATTGTCTTCATGAGGATTTTGCATATTTTCAGGATCGTACATCTGTATACCCCTTTCTGTAATCACTGAATTATATCAATTATTATTATCTGTTAACTTTAAACATTATTAAATAACGGCAGGTGAACAACAAATTTTGTATATTCATCTTTACATACTGCCTGAATTGTGCCGCCATGCATTTCAAGAATACTGCGGACAATGTGTAATCCTATTCCAAAACTGGATGCATCCAGACCGCGGGACTTGTCAACTTTATAAAAACGATCAAAAATGCTGTTCAATTCATCTTGCGGAATTGTGCTTCCGGTGTTTGCAATGGTTAATTTAACATTATGCTTTTCCACTGATAAATCAATTTTAATCGTTCCGTCCCTGAGTGTAAACTTAACAGCATTGTCAATAAGATTATATACAACCTGACGGATCAGGGCCTCGTCTGCCCGAATTCTGACAGCATCCAATTTGTCAATACCAACAATATCTATATTTTTGTCCGTTATGTTTTTTTCAAACCCGATAAATACCTGAATCAGCAATTGATCGAGAGAAAATTCAGAAAAATCAAGCTCCACTTTTCCTGCTTCTATTTTTGACATATTGAGCATGGAAATAACCAGCCCGGACAGATGTTTTACAACTTCCGAAACAATATTCAGATAATGTACTGTTTCCTCTTTCGGAATCGTACCGTCCAGAATGCCGTCAATAAAGCCGCTGATCGTTGTCATTGGTGTTTTTAATTCATGAGAAACATTTGCAACAAAATTTTTTCTGGACTTTTCGTTTTCTTCCAGATTTTTTGCCATCAGGTTAAATGCAGCTGATAACTCATTAAATTCCTCATAGCGAGCAACATTGCGGATTCGATATGAAAAATCGCCTGCGGCATAATGTTTTGTCGCCTCTGCCATCTTGCGTAATGGACGAACAATTCTGTATGTTACGGCAAGTGAACAAAAGAAAGCCATGATAACAGCAACGCAACTTGCTCCGATAGTCATTTTTAGATATTGTGTGATATAGGGTTGGTAACCAACGCTCAGCAACTGAACAGCAAAAAGATAATATTTTTGTCCGTCTGCGCGAGCAACGGAAAAACCGACCTGAATATAATCTTGCGTTGTGTCAATATCAACAGGTCCCTTGTGCAGATAACCGTGCGTTTGTGAATCTACAGCCTGTAATGTTGCTTCAGAAAATACAGCATCAGCATGTTTTTTGCAGACAAACGGAAAATCAGCCATACCTTGTTTTTCATATTCATCTGCACACATTATAATTTTTCCGCTTTCATCGCAAATCAGTATTTCCGCATCGGATGCATGTTGCAAACTGATCAACAAATTGTTCAGTTCATCGTTGGAATAAAAATTCTCATTCTCATTCAGTTTGATTTCAGTAATCAGATAACTACATCCGTCTGTCAGTTTTTTTTGCAGATCATCCGACCACGTTGTTGCAACAAAAAGCATTAAGGATAAGGAAGAAATCAAAAGACAAAAAAGGACAAGGCAGGTCAGGATCATAAAATAATGTTCAAAAATGCTGACAGTACGCCTGTTTTTTATCAATTTCATTTTTATGCTCCTTGTTGTAAAAATAAAAGCCGATTACAAACCGGCTGTTATTTTTTTTCACATTATTATTGTCAATTTTTTTTCAGTTCAAACTTATAACCGACGCTCCATACCGTACGCAGTTCCCATTCATCGGAAACACCTTCCAGTTTTTCACGAAGTCTTTTAACATGTACATCTATCGTGCGTGAATCGCCGTAGAATTCATATCCCCAAACTTCGTCAAGCAATTGATCTCTTGTAAACACACGATTCGGATTGCTGGCAAGATGAAAAATCAATTCAAGTTCTTTTGGCGGCGTGTCAACCTGCACACCATTCACTTTCATCTCATAATTGGTAAGATTGATAGAAAGCTTGTCATAGTGAACTTCTTTTATCGGGTCAATAGTTATGTTGTTGGCACGACGTAATACCGCCTTGATTCGTGCAACTACTTCTTTTGTTTCAAACGGTTTGACAATATAATCATCAGCCCCGAGTTCCAGGCCGAGAATCCTATCAAAAGTTTCCCCTTTTGCGGTAATCATAATAATGGGAACATTGGAAGTTGCACGGATTTTTCGGCAAACCTGCCAACCGTCCAATTCCGGCAACATAACATCCAGAAGAATCAGATGCGGTTTGATTGTTGATACAAGTTCAACGGCAGATTGTCCGTCGTATACGATTTCAGTTGCATATCCCTCTTTTGACAGATACAGTCGCAACAATTCGCATATATTGGGATCGTCATCAACAATCATTATTTTTTCATTCATTTGAATCCGCCCCCTTTAACATTATCAGTAAGAAATTTTACGTTGTTTTGATACCGCTATCAAAACAACACCGGCAATCGCTGCCAATGAAGCAGCAACTACAAAAACGACGGATGAACTGCTTTGATCTTTTATTATATCAACAGTTACATTGCCCTCAACAAGCTCATTGCTTTGTGCACCGTTTGCAGGCTGTTGATGTGAAAGATACTGATCAAGACTTATATTTCCTGCAACGCTTGCATCGCCGTTTGAATAAACTGCCAGTGCTTTATCTGAAAGTGCGGAAACATAAGCAGTGTTATTGCCGGTGTCGACATCCGCAGAAACGGAAGCACCGATAACTGTATCGCCGTCATCAAAAATCGCATCATTTACCATTGCACCAACCATCGGCGAGACAACATTTTCTGCCGCAGAACCACCGGCAAGCAGTGCCGTCCCTACCGTTTCAGCAACGGAGTATAACTCAAGACCGCCGATACCGCTGAGCACCGTATTACTTTTTTCAGCATGAGCAGCACCGCTGAATAATTCCATAGATGTAACAGACATGGTGATGGAGGTATCTTTTAGCCCCCCTGAACTGCTGCCAACCGTGCCGACCGAGGGTAACACCGTCAGAAAACCGCTTTCCATCATGGAAGTAAAGCCGGGTACGGAATTATTCACAGAAGGTGTTATGCCGGCAATGCTGCCGCTGACAGTCGAATTACCGACACCGGAAGAAGTGAAAGTATCCAACAAATCTCCAAAACCGACCCCGAGACCGATTGAGCCGAGTATGCTGCCGACGAGATCGGTGTCATTCTGTATGTAACCGGGGGCATACAGAGAATCGTCCAATTCATAGTTGCCGCTGAAAATATCATTGATATCGGGATCTTCAACGAGTACAGAGTCGGAATAAATCAGTCCTTGTACAACTTTGAGATGATATGTGGATGTGAATTTTTCTGCATTGTAATCATAAACACACTTGATTGTAATAATCTGCGAATCAAGATTCGGATTCAATTTGATTTCGTTGAAATTGCCATCTTCAATTATGTTACCGTTGGCAGTTATCTTTATCATCTTTGCATTATTTTCATTGTTGCAAACATAACTTATCGGATACAGCCAGATGGAAGTGCGTTTATATTTCAAAGTTGCGGTATAATTATAAACATCTGCATAAAATTCACCGGTTTCCATATCAAAGCGATCCGTATGTTCCGCAACACTCATAAAAGCATCTTCAAAAGAGATGCTGTCTGCACGCAGAGAAAGTTGTGCATCTTGTCCCATTAACTGAAGCAGATAAAAAGCCACACAATCCTGTTCGACAGCTTCGGCAAGGTCATCCGCATTGCAGGAAACATCATAACGTGTGCCGAGCATAGCTGCCAGATAACGGATTTTGATTTCATCGAAAGAAATATTATCCGGTGCTGTAATGCCTTGTTTGCGGATTGTCATAAGTGCAACAAGACGGTAAACTTCATCTTCCGCCATATCCTTGGACACATCGTAACCTGCACTCCAGAGTGTGTATTTGGACATAGCAAGAATGTATTCATCCAATGAAAGATGATCACTGACCGTGGTCCACTCTTTGATTGCATTCATATCGATTCCGGTAATAACACTCATATAGCTGACAACCGCTGTTTCAAGTGCAGTGCCTGCCGGAATTTTACCACCTTGCAAATATGAATCCAATGAACCGGATTTTAAAATTACATACAGTGCCCGAGCCATAACAAGCGTATCGGCATCGGCATTGTCAGGATAAACAATACCCAGATCGATCAGATATTGCTTGATCTCAATATCTGAGGTATCCTTCTCAATAACAAAAGAATTGTTGTTCAGGACTTCAAAAAGATAGATATAAGCTGCTCTGGCTGAACCTTCATTGAGCTCATATAATTTGCATGCATCTTTTACATCACCATTAAATGAATCGGGGGTTTCGGTGTAAGGATATTCCGGCTGTGCCACCAATGTTACATTGGTAACCATATCACTGATGCCCGTCAGGCTTTCCTTCACCGTCAGATCCGTCAGCCACGATTTATTGATTTGATCATGATTATACTGTGTTTCAAAAGTTGCGATTGCAGCAGCGGCAGATATTCCACCTGCAAAAACAAGCAAAAAGCATAAAACAACAGTAAAAAAGCGAACGGATTTTCTGTATTTCATAAGACGGCTCCTTTCGAACCCGATAAAAATTACAATAATTATATTGATTTTACAACAAAAGCCTGCAAAAGTCAACAGCTATAGTAAGAAAAGTCAATCAAAATATCAATATATAATAAATAAAATAGTAGCATCTGTCGCAAAATGCAACAGATGCTGTCAATTGTTTATTCGGAAAGCGTTTCGAAAGTATAAACGGTTTCAGCGGCAAATTCCTCTCCCGCCGCAAATATACAATTCGGAAAAGTCGGTTTGTTCGGACTGTCAGGGTAATATTGCGTTTCAAGGCAGAATCCGCTGCGATGTTGCATTGGGATTCCCGCTTTGCCAGCTTCCCCTTTCAGAAAATTACCGGCATAAAACTGCACACCGGGCATGGTTGTATAAACATGCATTGCAATCCCGCTGTTTTCGGAATACGCATAAGCACATTTTCTCAATGTTCCGTCAGCACCGTCGATAACAAAATTGTGATCATAACCGCCTGTAAGTTTTAATTGTTCTTCATCGCAGCAGATGTCCTTACCGATGGCCTTCGCTTCCCTGAAGTCAAATGCAGTACCGTCGACAGTCATCAAAGCACCGGTTGGAATGCTCAATTCATCAACAGGGGTAATCTGACTGCAATTCAACTGAAGGATATGTGAAAGAATATCACCATTTGCATAGCCGGCAAGATTGAAATATGCATGATTTGTCAGATTGATCGGCGTTTTTCGATTGCTGATTGCTTTATATGTAATATGCAGATCATTGTTCTGCCCGAGCTTGTACGTAATCTGCACTTTCATTTCTCCGGGAAATCCGTTTAGACCGTCGGGACTGGTGTAGAAAAACTCAACAGAATCGGAATCTGTAATAATACTTTGCCAGACTTCAAAACTGAACTCTCCGCCTGCATGCAGACAAGTCACCGCATTGCCGTTTTTATCGGCTTCGTTTTTAATGACTTCAAAAGTCTGACCGTCAATTTCAAACATCCCGTTACCGATTCTGTTAGCACACGGACCGACGGCAGCACCTTGATAAGAAGACTTTTCAAGATAATCAGCAACAGTATCAAACCCAAGCAGAATATCCTGCTCATTGCCGTTTTTATCAGGCAGAATAATACATCTGAGGGTGGCGCCCAAAGAAAGAACCGACACTTTCATTCCGTTGTTATTTTCAAGTGTGAATTCAAACACTTCCCTGCCATCAGGCATGGTGCCGAAAGGTGCTTTTGTTACAGTCATATGATACCTCTTTTAAGTTTATTAACAGTTTAATTATTATCATTATAATGCAATCAATCATGAATGTCAATATTAATTATATGTATAATTATTCATTGTTTTGAATATGCTTACATTTTTTTGCCAACATTACGGTATTGACGAAATGAATTTAATATAGTATAATAAAATGAAGTATTATAGTGGAGAGAAATATTATGAGCTTTATTGAATTAAATTCTGTCTACAAAAAATATCAGACCGGAGAGATTGTCATTACAGCTCTTGACGGTGTTACATTTTCTGTAGAACAAGGCGAACTGTGCATTGTTGTAGGTCCGAGCGGTGCAGGTAAAACTACAGTACTGAACATTCTCGGCGGCATTGATGACTGTGATGACGGCAAAGTACGTGTCGGCGGCGAGCTGATCAATAACTACAACAGTAAAAATCTTGCATTGTACAGGCGACATGATGTGGGGTTCGTTTTTCAGTTTTATAACCTTGTGCCGAATCTTACTGCATTGGAAAATGTTGAACTTGCATCGCAGATCAGCAATAAGGCATTGAATCCGACCCGTGTTCTTGAACGTGTCGGACTTGGAGACCGTCTGCACAACTTCCCTGCACAGTTATCAGGTGGTGAACAACAACGCGTATCCATCGCCCGTGCTCTCGCAAAAAATCCGAAACTGTTGCTTTGCGACGAGCCGACAGGTGCATTGGACTACGCTACCGGCAAGCAGATATTGTCACTTTTGCAAGAAACAAGCAAAGAGACCGGTATGACAGTTGTAATCATCACCCATAACCAGGCACTGACGCCGATGGCCGACAGAGTAATTTCCATGCGAAATGGTCGTGTACAAAGAATTACAGTCAATGACAATCCGCTGTCGGTTGATCAGATTGAATGGTAAGCGGAATGAAAAATGATTTTACGGAGGTGAACTGCTCTTGACGAAAGCATACTTGAAAAGTATTCTGCGTTCGGTTCAACACAGTTTCAGCCGATTTATTTCAATTGTTATTATTATAGCATTAGGTCTTGCTTTTTTTGTAGGCATAAAAGCAACTGCTCCTGATATGCGTCAGACGGCACAGGATTACTTCATCACCTGCAACCTGATGGATATTCGCGTGCAATCTTCTATCGGACTTACTGATGAAGATATACAGGCGATCCGCAATATTGATCCGAATATTGAAGCGGTTATCGGTCAGAAATTCAAAGACGCACTTGTGTTAGTTAACGGCGAAATTGAGAAAGACATTGACGGTACGCAGATCAGTACCCGTGTTTACGGAATCAACACGGGACTTCTTGCCAATTACATCAATTACGGTGTCAATGAAGCCGCCTATATGAATCGTCCGATGTTGTTAGAGGGAGAATATCCTGATGCACCGAATGAATGCCTTGTTGATGCCAGTGCATTGTCAACCCCCGACAGTTATCAGATTGGCAGTACTATTACACTGGTCGGAGATAATGAAGATTTGCGAGCCTCTTTAAAGGAAACCGAATTCACGATTGTCGGTATCATGCAAACTCCTTACTATATTTCTTTTGAACGAGGTAACACACTGATCGGCAGTGGCAAGGTCGGTACTTTTATCATCGTTCCTGACAGTGTTTTTACGCAGGATTACTATACGGAATTGTATGTAAAAATTGCCGGATCGGATGCTTATGATGCCTTTTCAAATGAATATCGTAATTATATTGCACCTTATCTCGCAATGATCAAAGCAATTGCTCCCTCAAGACTTGAAGCGAGGGCAACTTCCTTGCAGCAGACACTGCCGGACAAAATTGCAGAAGCCGAAAATCTGCTTTCCGATGCGTCAGCTGCAGCCGGCTCACAGCTTCAGGAATTGAAAAACACCATTACAACGCTTGAAGAAAGCAAAAAATTATTGACCGAACAGCTCGCCAAAGCACAGGAAACTTACAATGTGACACTTGCGGATGCAGAAGAAGAACTTGCTCTGAATCGCATAGACTATGATCAAAATCTGACCCAATACAACACGCTGCTTGCACAGTATCAGACCAACTCTGCGGCTTATGCCGAGCAGAATGCTGCTTATACCACAGCGTATGCGGAATATTCGTCAAATCTGCAGGAGTATAATACAGCCCGCAATTCATACACGCAAGCACAAACGCAAGTAGCCACTACTGAAGCGATGATCACCGAAACAAAGGGTGTCCTCACCATGCTTGAAAATCGACAAAACGGTGATTTTTCAAGTGAGGAAATGGCTGCAATCAACAAATTCTTTCAAACTACGTATCCCGGATTGTTTGAGGATATCATGGGTTCCACAACAGGCGGACTTGCCTCTGAATTAGCGGCGTATGCAAATCCCATTCTGCAGCAGTATCAGGCTGAACTGATTATTCAGAAAGCTGAACTTGCAGCCATCGAAACACAGCTCAATGAGATGCAATCAGAACTTTCATCCGCGAATATTACATTAACTGCCACAAAACAACAACTGGACGCTGCTGAAATTGAATTGACAACCGCCTACAATCAACTGCTGGAATATTCCAAGGAATTATCATCTGCAGGTACGGAAATCACCAGTTCGGATTTTCAGTTATCCTTGCAAAAAATCCAAACACAGATGATGATTACGGAGCTGTCTAATCAGCTCGAAACAGTTGAAACAAATCTGACCACCGCACAGGCTGCGTTACAATCGGCAAATGCTCAACTCAACGGCTTACTTACCAATGAAACGGGGATGTATCAGCAACAACTCGACAATGCAAAAAAATTGCTCGAAAGCCTGAACAATGTATATTGGAATATCTATGATCGTTATGATACGCCGGGCTATTCGAGTTTCAGTTCCACTACCAAAAACCTCGAAGTGCTGGCAAACATATTCCCGATTTTCTTCTTTATCGTTGCAGCTCTGGTTTGCTTGACAACCATGACCCGTATGATTGATGAAGACCGAACGACGCTCGGCACACTTAAAGCTTTGGGGTACGACAATGGTACCATTGCCTCGAAATACATCATTTATACACTCTCCGCCTGTGTGCTTGGATGTACATTCGGCATTGCCCTGGGTATGTATGTTTTTCCGTTTGCCATATTCAAAGCATACAGCATCATGTTTACCATCCCAGCGTTGCAGTATACCATTCCGATCGGAAGTGCTGTAATCGGTGTTATAATTTCCCTGCTTTGCACATTGGTTGTAACACTGATTGCCTTACGCCGTGATCTTGCGGAAGTACCCGCCATGCTCATGCGTGCAAAAGCCCCCAAAGCAGGCAAACGCATATTCCTTGAAAAAATCAATTTCATCTGGAGAAGAATGCGTTTCACAAACAAGGTCACAGCCCGCAATCTGTTCAGAAACAAACAGCGTCTGTTTATGACGGTGATCGGCATTGCCGGCTGTTCTGCGTTGATGCTTGCAAGTCTTGGTATGTACAACTCCGTATCTGCTATTCGTTCCAAGCAGTATGGCGATAATGCTATTTCTCACTATGATTTTCAGGTCATGTTCGACTCAGCACAGGACGGCACATCGGGCGAATATAAAACTGTAGCGAATTCAAATTCAGTCAGTTCCACCTTATTGATCTCTATGAAAGCGGTTACGGGATATTCACTGCGTACGGATGCACAGATTGATGTTTATCTGATCTCCCCCTCAGATCCTGCTTTAATTGCAGATTACATTACCCTGCAAAATCGCTCGACGGGAAAAACCTATGTGCCTTCCATCGCAGGTGCTTTAATTTCTGAAAAGTTTGCAAAAGACACCAATACGAAGGTCGGGGATACCGTTTTTATTCAGACTTCCGATGCAAAAACATATGAAATCTTTGTGTCGGGAATTGTAGAAAACTACACATTCCATTACATTTACATTTCTCCCGATTATTATGCCGAGTTGTTTGGTGCCTATCCGTCTTACAACTATTGTCTCGGTAATCTGACAGATGCAGTTCGTTCTGCTGATGAATCAACACTTGCATCCATCAAAGGGCAGATGGCAACAAAGCTGATGAGTCAACAAGGTATTCAGGCTGTCAGTTTCACATCCGATGTCAATGATTCTCTTGCTGAAATCACAAATGCCTTGACAGCGGTTGTTGCTGTTTTCTTCCTGTCTGCATTGATTCTTGCATTTGTTGTTCTTTATAACCTGACCAACATCAACATTCTCGAGCGCAACAGAGAATTGGCAACGCTGAAAGTGTTAGGCTTCCTTGATAATGAAGTCCACGCCTATGTTCTGAAAGAAAATGTTATTCTGACTGCATTCGGCACTGCTGTTGGCATGGGCCTCGGAATCTTCCTGCACTATCTTTTGATTACCTATGCCGAAATTGATACGGTTATGTTCGGCAGAACAATTGAATGGTTTTCTTATCTTATTGCCGTTATTCTGACTTTTGCGTTTGCGGCACTTGTGAACACCATTGTCAACAGAAAACTCAAGCATATAGATATGGCAATGTCCCTCAAATCGGTTGAATAATCGAATATACTGAAAAAAATCCCGCACCATCCAAGGTACGGGATTTTCTATATGCAATACAATCAGATTTCGCTCATTTTTACAGGTCGATTTTCAATTGCGGATTTCTTTGCCGCAAGAGCAATCTTAACAGACTGCAACCCTGCATCAATGCCGCAAGGAACATCCTTATCATTGACAATAGCATCCACAAAATCGAACATTTCAGTGGTATAGGACTGCATGTATCTTTCAAGGAAGAAGTACAGCGGTTTTTCACCTGTCACGCCGTTTTCATCGGAAATGATGGCAGTGGACAGCGTGTCGTTTGCACTTGCAACAGAACCCTTGTTGCCGAATACTTCTGCCCTCTGATCGTAACCGTATGCAGCACGGCGAGAGTTATCAATGACACAAAGTGCACCGTTTGCCATTTTAAGGGTTATAATTGCAGTGTCAAAGTCACCCTGTTCACCGATTGCGGGATCCACAAGAACGGTAGCAGCAACATAGACTTCTTCAACATCACTGCCTGCGAGGAAGCAGGCCATATCAAAATCATGGATCGCCATATCCATAAAGATACCGCCCGAAACTTTAATATAAGCGGGGTTGGGCGGTGCAGGGTCGCGGGACGTGATTTTGATGATGTGCGGATCACCGATTTTGCCTGCATTGACTGCAGCACGGACAGCAGCGAAGTT
This sequence comes from Acutalibacteraceae bacterium, assembly GCA_045605525.1. GTDB lineage: Bacteria > Bacillota > Clostridia > Oscillospirales > Acutalibacteraceae > RUG806. The sequence goes on along the minus strand of JAZUQC010000094.1, from coordinate 29,156 downwards.
ATGGTCAAAACGACGATTGAAACCAACCTGATATTTCAGTTTTGTGCCGGCAAGTGCGGCTTTGACTTCTTCAATCTTTTCAATGGACTGGTCAATGGGCTTTTCACAGAAAATATGCTTTCCTGCTGCAATGGCTTCCATGGAGATAGAAGCATGCGTATCTGTGGAAGAACAAATCAACACAGCATCAATTTCAGGGTCAGCAAGAATTTGTTTGTAATCCGAGTAGATTTCAGTAACACCCATACTTTCGATGAATTCCTTTGTTTCATCATTGAGATAGGGTTCAGCAACACTCTTGACACGTGCATTTTTGACGTGATAGGTAATAGATTCAAGATGAACCTTACCGATTCTGCCTGCACCGATAATACCGATATTGATCATAGCATTATACTCCTTTATGTTTTTATATTGTGCCGTCCCATGTGGAAACGGTTTCTTTTTTCATTTCTTCTTCATCAAACCAACGGGTTGTCACGCACTTTGATTCCGTATAGAAGCGAACGGCATCCTTGCCGAGGCAATGCAAATCACCGAAGAAAGACTGCTTGTGCCCCGAGAACGGGAAGAATCCGACGGGTACGGGAATACCGACATTAACACCGACCATGCCACCATCCGTGCGGTTTGTGAATTCTCTTGCATAATAACCGTTCTGTGTGAAGATAACCGAGCCGTTTGCAAACGGATTGGCATTCATAACGGCAAGACCTTCTTCAAAGTCTTTAACGCGCTTGATGCTGAGCACAGGCCCGAAGATTTCACAGTTGCCGACTTCGGAATCATGGGGAACATAATCAAGTACGGTCGGACCGAGATAGAAGCCGTTTTTCAGTTCTTCGGCAACCGTGTATTCTCTGCCATCAAGAACGATCTTTGCACCCTCTGCAATGCCTTTTTCGATCCAATTGATGACTCTCTGCTTGTGTGCAGCAGAAATAACGGGACCAAGGCCTGTTTCCTTATCATACGCTGCACCGAGTTTCAGATTCTTTGCAAGTCGAACGATTTCAGCAACAAGTGCATCTGCAATGGATTCCTGTGCAACAACAACAGGCAAAGCCATACAGCGTTCTCCTGCGCAACCAAATGCGGAGTTGATGATAGCAGCTGCTGTGCGGGTAACAGGTGCATCTTCAAGTACAAGGGCATGATTTTTTGCTTCACAAAGGCACTGCACTCGCTTACCGGAAGCGGCGGCACGAGCATAAATGTGTTTGCCGGTTGAAGTGGAACCGACAAATGAAATCCCTGCGATGTCAGGATTGTCAAGAATAACTTCGTCAACTTCATTTCTTGAGCAGGTAATGAGATTCAGAACACCATCGGGAAGACCGGCTTCTTTATAAAGTTCTGCTATGCGAAGAGCGGTTTTCGGGGTCTGGGAGTTCAGTTTCAGAACCATGCAGTTACCTGCGGCGATGCAATTGGGAGCCATCCAGCCCATGGGAATCATGGCGGGGAAATTAAAAGGAATAATGCCTGCAAAAACACCAAGGGGTTCACGATACAGAACCGTATCATAACCGACGGATGTGCCCATAATGGAATCCCCCATCATCTGCGTGGGAATCTGTAATGCATTTTCAGTACCTTCCTTTGCTTTGAGAACATCACCTTCGGCTTCTTTCCATGCTTTGCCGTTTTCTTCGGCAACAAGATGAGTCAGTTCGTCCATGTGTTTAATGAGAAGTTCACGGACTTTGAAAAGAATCTGCGTTCTTTTTACAACGGGGGTCTTTTTCCACGCGGGGAAAGCCGCTTTAGCAGTCTGCACGGCATACTGTACTTCTTCAGCGGTACAGCAGGGGGCCTTTGCAATGATTTCACCCGTGCTGGGATTGTAAACGTCAAAATATTTGTCCGTTTTGGACTCAATAAATTGACCGTTGATAAATACTTTTAAAATTTCAGCCATTTTATAACTCCTTACAGCCCTGCTTTTTCAGCAATGTATTTTCTTGCCTTCACCGCATATTCAAAGGGATTGGCAATAGCGGGATCCTGTTCTGCTTCAACAAGAACATAACCTTCATAATCATTTTCGTCAAGGACTTGGAAGATCGGGGCAAAGTCGATAGCACCGTCGCCGGGAACGGTAAATGTCCCCATTCTGACACCCTGCAGAAAACTCAGATGATTTTCCTTAACCTTTGCAACAACAGCGGGACGGATATCTTTCAGATGCACATGCTTGATACGCTTTGCATACTTTTTAAGAACGGACATATAATCCTCCCCGCAGTAAGCAAGATGACCGGAGTCAAACAGAAGGCTGAACAGTTCGGGATCGGTATTTTCCATCAGACGGTCAATTTCGGCTTCGGTCTGTACCACAGTGCCCATGTGATGATGGAAAGTAAGTGCAATTCCCATATCTTTAGCGACTTTACCGAGTTTGTTAAGGCCTGTGCAAAGTGCGTTCCATTCTTCATCGTTCATTACATATTTATCATCAAATACGGACAAATCGGTACCCTGAATGGAGTGTCCCTGTTCGGAAACACCAACGACTTTAGCACCCATTGCCTTGAGGAATGTGATATGTTCAATAAAACCTTTTTCGGTTTCTTCGTAGGGCTTTGTGGTCAGAAAGGTGGAGAACCATGCATTGCAGACCTGTATGCCGCGGATATCAAGATAACGATGCAGTTCTGCGGGATCTTTAGGATACTTATTGCCGACTTCACAACCGGTAAAGCCTGCCAGTGCCATTTCGGAAACGCACTGTTCAAAAGTTACTTCCTTGCCGAGATCAGGCATGTCGTCATTCGTCCAACCGATCGGAGCGATACCGAGTTTTACTTTGTTCTTATCTAACATCAATATTTCCTCGCTTTCTTAAAGTTCTCTGCTTTATTATTATAAGCGTTCTGCACGCTTTCTTTACCTGAAACGGATGCAATGCCGACGTTCCACCATGCACCGTAGCCGTCGGTCATGGTCTTGGGAAGAACCTTGATGTCGATCAACGTGGATACAGTCTGCTTTTTGCTGTCTTCAAGTGCAAATTTAAGTTCTTCCATGGTTTTGACGGTATAGGTTTTTGCACCGTAAGCGGCAGCATTCATTGCGTAGTCGATCTGCATAAGTTCCCCGAGCAGGTTGCCGTTTTCATCACGTTTTCTGAATTCAGTTGCAAGATTGCCGATGCCGTTGGACATCTGCAGATTATTGATACATCCGAAACCGATGTTATCAAACAACAGTACGTTGATTTTTGCATTTTCCTGAATGCTTGTAACCAATTCGGAATGGAGCATCAGATAACTGCCGTCACCGCAGAAGGCGTAGACTTCCCTGTCGGGTTCAGCAAACTTGGAACCGAGTGCACCTGCAATTTCATAGCCCATGCAGGAATAACCGTATTCCATGTTGTATGTATCTCTGACATCACTTGTCCACATTCTCTGCATGCAACCCGGCAGACTGCCTGCGGCAGCAACTGCAATTGCATCATCAGCAATGTTTTCGCGAATGTAAGCAAGCACCTGTGTCTGTGTAAGACCTTTTCCGTACATTTCCTGCATTTCAGGAATGGAGCGTTCATCACGAGCGGCAATCAGCGGTTCAAAAGAATCGTCAACAGTGTATGCGGAAAGTTTTGCCATTTCTGCAGCCCATACTGCTTTTGCATCTGCAATTTCGGTTGTATATGCGGTTTTATAATTCAGTTTTGCAAGTGCCGCATCCAGTTTTGCAAGTGTTGCTTTTGCATCACCGACTGCCTTGATTGCATCCATTTTGTATGCATCAAAACGGTCAGTGTTGATGGTGACAAATTTCACATCGGGATGTTGAAAAAGTGATTTGGAAGCAGTTGTGAAATCGGAAAATCTTGTGCCGACACCAATAACAACATCTGCTTCTTTTGCAATCATGTTTGCAGCCGCATTACCCGTTACGCCGACACCGCCGAGGTTGTGGGAATGTGAAGAAAGCACTGCACTTTTACCGTTCTGCGTTTCTGCGAGTGCAATATTGTATTTTTCAACAAATGCTTCCACAGCTTCACCGGCTTCGGAATAACGAACACCGCCACCTGCAATCAGGAGAGGTTTTTTCGCATTGGCTATAATATGTGCAATGTCTTCAACTTCTTCATCGCAAGCGGGAGTGCGAACAATTTTATGAACTCTCTTTTTGAAGAAGGATTCAGGATAATCAAAACTTTCACCTTCAACATCCTGGCAGATGGAAACGCAGACAGCACCTGTGTTGGCAGAATCCGTCAGAACGCGCATGGCATTGATCATGGCACTCATCAACTGTTCGGGTCTTGTGATTCTGTCCCAGTATCTGCAAACGGGTTTGTAAGCATCGTTCGTCGTAACAGCCAGCGAATACGGCTGTTCGAACTGCTGTAAAACAGGGTCAGGCTGACGAATTGCAAATGTATCGGCCGGGAACAACAACAACGGCACGTTATTGACGGTTGCCGTTGCGGCTGCTGTGATCATATTACAAGCACCGGGACCGATGGAAGAAGCACATGCAATGATTTTTCTTCTGTTGTGCTGTTTTGCAAACGAAGCGGCAACATGAGCCATACCCTGCTCATTTTTGCCCTGATAGACTTTCAACTGACCGGGATTTTCGTCAAGAGCCTGCCCGATACCGCAAACAATACCGTGACCGAAAACGGTGAAAATGCCGTCTACAAATTTTGTTTCTTTGCCGTCAAAACTGACATACTGATTGTCAAGAAAGCGGACAAGTGCTTGCCCCATTGTCATAATTGCCATACAATCTGTCCTTTCTTTATTTGGAATAATCGTCTTTTAATAACCACTCATGTTCGGGTGCCGTAAAACGTGTGGTCTTATACCAAGGATCATTGTCAATGTGACGAATCATCCACACATAATACATATCGTAACCGGGGGCAGTTACCTGCTGATGATCCTCCCCGTCATGTATAAAGCAAACATCGCCATGTTCGCTCTTATAAGCGGTTTCTCCGTTGAAGCACGCACCGAAGCCCTGCTCGGGATTGAATTGATAATAGTAAACTTCGGGTTGCGGATGGTGGTGCGGCGGATAACTCGACCAACAGCCGGGCTTATTAAAGACTTCGCCGAGAACCATTTTGGAATACGGGGCATTATCATAATCAAAAATGGTGGAAACTACTCGGTGCCCTGCACCATTCCATTGTCCGACACCGAATTCCTGATATAAAACATCTTCGGGCTTGTAGAACACAGGCTCAAATATGGTATCATTTTCAGCCTGCTGAACGATGAATTCACAATCACTGCAAGCTTCAATTTCAACTTTTACATTCTTCGGAACATGTAAGCAATACGGTTTCTTTTCAAAAGCATTGGTTCTTTGTGCCAACTCAACATTGCCGTTCCATTTAAAAACAAGTGTGCCTTTCAGGAGCAAATATGCTGTTTCACATTTGCTGTCCGTAATACCGAAAACACTGCCTTTGGACAGTTTTTTGACGAATATCGTCATGTTCATGTCGGCATTTTTACCGTCGATTTCACAAAGCAGTTTTTCATTCAGTTCATTGAATTCAAGTTTTTCAAGCATAGTGCATACCTCTTATACACGAGCAACCATTTCGCCGTATTCTGCTTTTTCTGCCGCAATGAATTCTTCAACCTGCTTGACATTGGGCATATCCTGCGAACAAGCGTGACTTGCAACAAGCATAGCCGCAGCCGCACTGCCGAATTCAAGACAGTCGATAATTTCCTTGCCTTCAAACAAACTGTAAAGGAATGCGGAGGTGTAACCGTCGCCGCCGCCGAAGGATTTGAGCAGTTTTACGGGGAACGGTTTGATGGAATAACTCTTTCCGTCATTTGTGTATGCTGTAGATCCGTCTTTGCCGTGGGTGATAATAACAATTTTAGCACCGCAATTCTGCCAATAGGCGGCTGAGGCGGTATCCGTACCGTCAAGACCGATCAGTCGTTCGGTCAGGTCATATTCGGGGCGAGAACCGACAATAATATCCGCTTGCGATGCAACAAGTGAATAATAAACGGAAATCTCATCTTCGCATTTCCAATTATATGCACGGTAGTCAATAACAAAAATAACGGGAATATTGTTCTTTTTGGCAAGTGCAAGTGCTTTCAGTGATGCTTCTCTTGAGGGACTTTCAGCAAGTGCCGTACCGGAGAGCAACAAAGCTGCACCGTCTTTTATGTATTCTTCATCAATGTCCGCACATTCAAGTTTCAGGTCAGCCGCTTCGTTACGATACATAACAATGCTGCTTTCGGTCGGAGATTTGATTTCAGTAAACGTAAGACCGATCTTTTCGCCGTTCTTGCAACGGACAATACGGGAAGTATCAATGCCTTCGTTGTTGAAGAAGTCTGTTACAAAGGTACCGAACTGGTCATCGGAAACGCGTGCAAAAAAACCGCACTTTTTGCCGTAACGAGCAAGACCGACAGCAATGTTTGCAGGAGAACCGCCGAGATAACGCTTGAAAGTTGTGCTCTCGTTCAAAGGACAATTGTAGTCAACAGGATTAAAATCCACGGCAACACGACCGAGCAGGATCAGATCATACTTTTTGTTCTGCGGAAATTCAATGTACTTCATCTTATACTCCTTACCGTTTTTATCAAACTTGATTATTAAAAATTTCTATATGACGCTTTATGTTTTTAGCAGTACCTTCGATCATAGCGGATGAAAGTTTAAAATAATCTGCAGATTCTGCTTTGTTGCAATATTCTTTTGCATATTTTGCAAGGGAATCAAAACTTGCGGTTGCAATATTGATTTTGCGTATACCGAGCGAAATGGCACTTCTGAACATTGCATCCGTGATTCCCGTTCCGCCATGCAGAACAAGCGGTGTTTTGACAATCGCCTGAATTTCCTCAAGAATATCGAACCGTAAAGATGGCAAAACGGGATAATTACCATGTGCATTGCCGATGGCAACAGCCAAAGCATCAATGCCTGTTCTTTCACAAAAGTCTTTTGCAACAACAGGGTCCGTGCAGGCAATGATGTGTTCTGCCGTATCCCCTTCATTGCCGCCGACAACTCCCAATTCCGCTTCAACACTTGCACCGTAATTCTGTGCCATTACAACTACATCTTTTGTTGCATTCACATTATCCTCATACGGCAACAGCGAAGCATCCAACATAACAGACGTAAAACCGTAATCAAGAGCTTGTTTTACACATTCAATTGTAAGCCCATGGTCAAGATGCACTGCAATATCGACTTTACTGTTTTTTGCGGCAGACACCATCATCGGTGCCATCAGTTCAAGCGGTGAGTTTTTCAAGCGTTTTTCAGCAATCTGCAAAATAATGGGGGTGTTCATTTCTTCAGCAGCCTGAACGGCACCCATAATCATTTCCATATTGCCTACGCTGAATGCACCGATTGCCTTATTTTCATTCTGTGCAACCGCAAGCAACTGTTTTAAAGTAACAAGAGCCATATAATTCACCCTTTCTTATTTAATATACAACTTTTATTTTTATTATTCAATAGAAATATTAAAAATAATGGTTGAACGAATGAAAAAAATGATATATAATTTCTACAAGAAGGTGGTATTGTGAAGAAAAAAATTATAATTGCAGCCCTGATTATTCTCGCTATTCTTGTCATTCTTTTCATTGCATTTCTTTGTTTGTTTGTGCAAGGATTGGGTGCCTCTATTCAAGCCGCAGGAGATGAAATTTTCGGCAACATGGTAGAAGGTGTCGCAAACGGACTTATTGACGGCGGAATGGAAATCGCAAGCGACCTTGTTTCGGAAGGTGTTTCAACCATTCTCGGAGGTTTACATGAACCACATTGATTTTATAACTTTTTTAAATAAAATTGAAAAACTGAAATGCACATTGCGGCACTCTTGGACATCTTCCGGCAGGCAGGAATCTGTTGCGGAGCATTCCTGGCGGCTTGCAGTGATGGCAATGCTTTGCACGGATGAATACCCGGATATCGACATTGACAAAGTAATCAAGATGTCACTGATTCATGATTTCGGTGAAGCGATTACGGGCGATATTCCGGCATTTCTGAAAACCAATCATGATGAAACGAAGGAAAATGAGGCTGTAAAATATCTGCTTTCAGAATTGCCTTGCGGATTCAGAGATGAACTCTCTTCCCTTTTTGACGAAATGAATGCAATGCAAACACATGAAGCAAAACTATTCAAGGCTCTCGACAATATGGAAGCTTTGATTTCTCATAATGAAGCGCCGCTTTCAACATGGCTCGAAAATGAATATACCGACAACCTGACATACGGACAAGAAAATGTATTATGGTCAGCGTGGACAACGCAACTCAAGGAAGCTATAAAAGAGGTCAGCATCCGAAAAATAACAGCAGAAACATCGCAAACATAAACGGCAGACCGCTGATCCGGCCTGCCGTTTCACTATATTTGACTTTTTTACTTTACTTCCGTTCCGAAATAAAAAGATGTCCGTTTGATTTTACCCGTTGTTGTTCTTTCAAAAGGAATTTTTCTGATTCGAAATTCCTGAATCTGACGGTCTGTCGGCATAGACAAATTAACTTCATCCACGATTTTACTGATTTCTGCTTCTGTTTCTTCCGGTGTGAGATTGCCATACAGTTCAATATTCGGATATATTTCAGCAACAATACTGTCACAATCGGCAAACACAAGAATCTCACGAATCAGAGAGTAATCGGAAAAGCGGTTTTCAATTTCTTCCGGTGAAATATTTTCTCCGTTTGATAAAATAATCAGATTTTTCTTTCTGCCAACCAGATAAACATGTCCGTCTTCAATATAACCCAGATCTCCCGTTTGTAAAAAGCCGTCCTCGGTAAAAACAGCTGCCGTTTCCTGCGGTTTTTTGTAGTAACCGAGCATAACGGAATCGCCTTTGACCTGAATTTCACCATCCTCGACGCGCACTTCATCAATCCCCAGTAAAATACCGTTTGAATACTTGCATGTATCACTGAAATCCGACGTCGTGATACGCGGACTGCATTCACTCATACCATATCCTTGTCTTGCACAAATACCGTATTTCTCAAATTCATCAATGATTGCAGCACTCAGAAAAGCACTCCCCGCAATCATGCGCCTGAAATTTTTACCGACGATCCGTTCGGCAGCTTCCCTTTTTGACAACTGCGGATTTCGCTTTTCAATAATTTTAATTTTAGTCAGTATGGATTTACAGACAGCCGGAACAATACGCATGATTGTCGGTTCAAAAATCAGCAGATTCTTATATAAATCAGCAAGATTGCCGTTCAGACACAGTGTACCGCCGTCATATATTGTTTTCAGAACATCACAGGCATAGCAAAAAACATGGTGCATGGGAAGAATTGAAAAACTGACATCATCATCGTCCATGCGATATGCATTATACGTAGAGTTATGCACCAGATTTTTATTGGAAAGCATAACACCTTTTCGGTTGCCGGTTGTGCCGGAGGTAAAAATAATCATGGCACAATCATCGGGATTTGTTTGCTGTTCAGCATGATCAACATCCGTTTTATAATCAGCATAAGTTCGGAAAATTTGCTCATACCAATAGCTGTCACCCAATGAATGAATTTCGGTCAATTGCGGATATGCCTGTTTTATCAGGTTTGCTTTTTCCAGAAAATCTTCTTCACAAAACAACACAGAAACATCTGCATCGGAAAACAGCTGTATTGCTTCTGTTACAGTGATATCAGGTGCAAACGGAATTGCAACATTACCGCTCAGTATAATCGAAGTCAGACAAACAATATATTCATAGTTGGTTTTGCCGATAAAAGCAATATGTCGGCGGGCGGCATCCTTTTCGCGAATATAGTAACACATTGCAGCACAATCATTAAAAAATTGCTGATATGTTTTACTTTTGACTTCATTGTTTTGCAAAAATCTGCAAAAATCCTTTTCTGCAAATTGAGAAATGGAGTGTTGTAAAAGTTGTTTTACTGTTTGAATCGTCATCATAAAAACCTGCAACTTAATTATTTCCGTTTCAGAATAAATTGTTCCTTGCAGCCAAAAACACCTGCAAAACGATGGCAACATTATCTAATATAAAATACATGAAAAGCGTAAACTTTATGTTAACGATTTGTTAATATTATTTTCATTTTATTCACAAATGCAACATTACAAGCCATTGTGTTGCATCCTCAACATCTGATAAAAACTTGTCACAAGTGCGAAAAAACTCCCGATATTTTTTGATACCGGGAGATCGTTTTAATATTGTGTTTTCAGATTGATCCACAATTCACTTTGCAGGACAAGAGTTTCCTTGTTGAGATTGATAAATACCTCACATTTATCAAGAACTTCTTGCGGCGGGTAAACAAGCGGATCTTCACTCTGTTCGGGATCCAGTGCTTCGTATGCTGCAGTATGCGGAATGGCATACCATACTGCTTCTGCGTTGCGTACGGCAATATCTGTTTCACACATGAAGTTTATAAACGTTTCAGCGGCTGCTTTGTTCTGCGAAGATTTCAAAACGCACATGGAATCAAAGAACATATTTGCACCTTCTCTGGGCACATAAGCGGCAAGATCTTCATTTTCTTCCATCATCGTCATGGCATCCCCCGCATAGTAAGCGGCGATATATGCTTCCTCGTTGATCATTTTATCAAAAATCTGATCCATTACATAAGCCTGCACAAGCGGTTTCTGTTTTTTCAGTTCTTCAGCAGCAGCAATCCAATCGTCAGGATTGGTTGTATTCATGGAATTACCGAGCTTAATATGTGCCAATGCAAAAGTGTCACGAGGATTGTCAAACATCAGAATATTGCCTGCATACTTTTCATTCCACAGCAGATCAATGCTTTCATCAGCAACGTCTTCTGCGTCAACAAACTTTGTATTGTAAACAATGACAACCGTACCCCATGTATAAGGAACTGAATATTTTTCATCAGGGTCATAAGAAAGTCCGCGGTATTCATCGCCGATATACTTGTAATTTGGGATGTTTGAAAAGTCAAGTTCAGCCAATAAATCTTCGCTGATCATTTTTGAAATCATATATTCCGACGGAATAATTACATCATACGAAGCGGCACCGCTGACAATTTTTGAATACATTTCTTCATTGCTTGCATACGTGGTATAGTTCACTTTTATACCGGTCTGTGCCTCAAAATCATCCAGAATACTTTGATCGATATATTCACCCCAGTTGTATACATTGATGCTTTGCTTACCTTCCTGACTTCCCTGCGTGCGGGTACAGGAAACCATGCAACACAGCAACAGAACAACGGCAAGGAGGGAAACAATTTTCTTTTTCATTCTTTTCCTCCTTATCTTTTTGTCTTTTTTCCGTTTTCCGGTTTCTTGATGTTTGAAATAACCATCAACACAAGAATAACCGCAAACAGCAACGTAGACAGTGCATTTAACTTCAGCGAATAGGGTTTTTTTGTCATGGAGTAAATGGTTACGGGCAGAGTCTGGAATGTAGCACCCGAGTTAAAATAACTGATAACAAAATCATCCAGCGAAAGTGTAAATGCCATGATGAGCCCCGAAATAATGCCGGGAAGAATTTGCGGAATAACCACCTTCATAAAAGACTTCACAGGCGGACAACCGAGATCAAGTGCGGCATAATAAATATTCTCGTCCATCCCTTTGAGTTTCGGCAGTACCGACAATACAACGTAAGGAATATTGAATGTGATATGTGAGATCAGCAGTGTACCGAAGCCCATTTCCATTCCGTTAAAATGAGAAAGAATAAACACAAACAGAATCATCATGGAAATGGCAGTAACAATTTCGGGATTCACAACAGGAATATTGTTTATGCTCAGGAGTGCGGATTTCTTCCATCCTCTCATGGAGTTAATGCCAACTGCAGCCAGTGTCCCGATCAGTGTTGCAATCACAGCAGACAATACGGCTATAATGATGGAATAATAAAGGGACTGTAAAATGAGTTCATCCTGAAAAAGTTCAACATACCATTGTAAAGAAAAGCCTTCAAACTTTGCTCTGGATGAGCCTGCATTGAAAGAGAAAAAGACAACAACAAGAATAGGCAGATAAAGAAATGCGAGGATCAGTGCATTATAAGCTTTCAGGAATTTCTTCATATTCTGCCACCCCCCGAAGTCTTTGCATCCTTATCAAAACGATTCATTAAAAAAGTTGCAATCATAATAAGAACCATCAGCACCATCGAAAGTGCGGCACCGACATTATAGTTCACCACACCGGAATTTCCGAGGAAATAATCCTCAATAAGGTCGCCGATCAGATAGTCCTTACCACCACCGAGAATTCTTGAAATAATGAATGTGCTGATAGACGGGATGAACACCATTGTAATGCCTGAAATGATGCCGGGGACGCTCAACGGCAGAATAACACGCTTGAACACATGAAAACCGTTTGAACCCAGATCTCTTGCAGCCTCAAGAAGAGAATTATCGATCTTTGTCAATGAGGTATAAATAGGCAGAATCATGTACGGTAAAAAATTATAAACCATACCGAGAACGATTGCACCGCGGTTGTTTATCAGTTGGAATCCGTCAAACTCCGTTCCGAGCAAACCTGCAACCGAACGCAGTGCAGAATTGATAAGTCCGTTATTTTCAAGAATTGTCATCCACGAGTAGGTTCGCACAAGAAAATTCATCCACATGGGCAACATGATAATAAGAGTCGCATTGCGTTGAATTTTTTCACTTGCTCTCGACATACTGTATGCAATCGGGTATGCAAGCAGAAGGCAGATCACCGTTGCAATAAATGCCAATTGCAACGAAAGGAACATTGTGGAACGATATGTATAAATCCACTTTAAGTTTTCAAGGGTGAATGAACCGTCTGCGGTGGTAAAGGCATAGTATACAACCAATGCCATGGGAACCAACACAAACACAACCATCCACGATGCAAACGGAGTTACGGTCACCTTTTTGTTTCCGATTGTAACATTTTTACTCATCATCCGAGTCCTCCGCATCAATTCCTGCATTTACGTCGGACAATTCATCGAATTCGTCAGAATAACTGGAGAAATCACCGAAGGTTCCCGAATATTCGGATTTTTTCATTATATGTATGGCATCCGGTTCAATCACAAGACCGATTTCGGAGCCTTCATATTGTATATCGGTAGATTGGATCATCCATAAGAAACCGCCGATATCTACAATAATTTCATAGTGCACACCTTTGAATGTGACGGATGTTACCTTACCGGTGAGCATTCCTTGCTCAACGGCAACAACATCAACATCTTCGGGACGTACAACAACATCAACGGCTTCATTCTTTGCAAAGCCGCCGTCAAGACAATCAAATATATGACCCGAAAATTCAACAACCTTATCTTCTTTCATAATGCCGTCAACGATATTACTCTCACCGATAAAGTCGGCTACAAAAGCATTCTTCGGCTCATTGTAAATATCCGTAGGACTGCCGATCTGCTGAATCTTACCGCTGTCCATAACAACAATGGTATCAGACATGGAAAGTGCTTCTTCCTGGTCATGGGTAACATAAATGAATGTGATACCCAGTCTTTGCTGAATTTTTTTCAGTTCATTCTGCATATCCTTGCGCAGTTTCAGGTCAAGAGCTCCAAGGGGTTCATCCAATAAAAGAACTTTGGGATCCACAGCAAGGGCACGGGCAATGGCAACTCTCTGCTGTTGACCGCCGGAAAGAGAGTTGATGTTTCTATGTTCAAACCCTTTCAGATTCACAAGTGCCAGCATGTCGGATACTTTTTGGTCGATTTCATTCTTGGACATCTTTTTCAACTTCAGACCGAATGCAATATTTTCAGCAACATTAAGATGCGGGAAAAGAGCATAACGCTGAAAAATGGTGTTAACCTCTCTTTTATGAGGAGGAACACCATTGATTCTCTTGTTGTCGAAAATCACATCTCCCTCATCAGGCTCCAAAAAACCCGCAATAATACGCAGGGTCGTGGTCTTGCCGCAACCTGAAGGGCCGAGGAATGTGATAAATTCGCCGTCACGTATATACAAATTGATATTTTTTAAGATTTGTTCACCATCAAAGGAGATGGAAATGTTTTTGAGATCAATGATAACGTTGTTTTCCAATTATGCAGCCCCTCTCCGCCGTATGGCAGTGCTAATATAAAAAGAATATAACGCATATTTTTACAAAAGTCAACATTTTTTATAAAAAGCGAAAGAAAAAACCGCCGATACTGTTTCGGCGGTTTTTACTGTACATAAAATTTTGCTGATTTTTCTGAAATTTAACCTAACAAGCCGGAAATAATTTCAAACAAACGAACAAAAAGAGCCATAAGAAACTGCGTCCAGTTTGCGGGAGTAATCAGGCCTTCTTCGTTTCTGGCAGTATCGCCGTTATTGGTTGCAGGTGCAGAGTTGTTCATGTTAAATTCCTCCTATTCCAATAATACTACAGGTATAGTATACAAAATATTTTCAGCAAAATCAAGATATTTTTAACATTTTTTTCATTGATCTTTTAACATTTTTTTTCATTGATCTTGTGTTTTTCACAGAATTTACTTGCTTAACCAAAAAAACATTGTTATACTGAAGCTGAAAAGGGGGTTACAACATGGACAGATTTGACTTACACGATATAACATTATCAGCAACAAGTAAAGCAGAAAAAAAAGCGGCGTTATTTTTTGCTGATGAACTGGAACTGCGAAGCGGTGTTCGTCCTTCAATTGACGAGCAAAATAAGTTTTGTATTTCGTTCAGAATTACCGATAATCAGTCAGAATCCGATCACTTCAATATTACCGGAACGCAAGAATCATTAATTTTTACCGCAGACAGACTTCGCGGTCTTTTGTTTGCATGTGCTCAGTTTTTCAGAAAAGCTGTTTTTACACAGGCTTATATAGTATTAACAGATTATATCGACGGCGATTATTATCCCGATAAATGCATCCGCGGTCACCAGCTTGGTTACAGAACCACGCCGAATACCTATGATGCGTGGTCATATGAACAATATGAAAGATATTACCGTGATCTGCTTTTAATGGGTTGCAACACGGTTGAACATATTCCGTACGAAAGAGCTATATCAAGACGCAACCGACTGATGAAGTATGATGAAGAAGAATTCCTTATTGAAGCATCCCGTATGGCAGATGAATGGGATCTTGATGTTTCATTGTGGATGCCCAATTGCGAAGACGATGCACAAACAGCAGTCGAACGTCGGGATAAATTGTTTGCCCGTCTCCCCCGGCTGAATGTTGTATTTCCGCCCGGCGGAGACCCCGGGGAATTGGAACCGGATGAGTTACTTGAACGCTGTCGGGCATTTCGCAAAGTTCTGAAAAAACATCATCCGCAAGCCCAATTGTGGCCGTCTGCACAACAACCGCACGGCATGCCGCTGTGGGGAGAGGATTTTCTGGCGGCATTGCAAAAAAATGATGATGCTGTCGACGGTGTCATTACAGGACCGAACAAAGCCTTTGATCTGGATGTACTTCGCAAGCGCCTGCCTTCCGAATATAAAATCCGACTTTATCCCGACATCACGCACAATGTGCGTTGTGAATATCCCGTCCATTTTGATCGTGACGATTGGCATTATGCACTTACCACCTGTATGAGCCGTGAGTGTATCAATCCCAGACCGACCGAATACAGTCGTATACATAAACACACACGAGGCTATGTAATCGGTTCTGTGAGTTATTCGGAAGGTATCAATGACGATGTAAACAAATTTATCTGGAGCAGTCTCGATATGAACCCGGATCAATCGGTTCGCGATATTCTTGAAGATTATGCCAGACTGTTCTTTGTCGGCACAAATGCCGCTGCAGTTGCTGATGCAATTCTTGCACTGGAGAAAAACTGGGAAGGTAATCCGGCAGAAAATCCGCACATTGAAACAACTTTACAATTGATTATCGGTCTTTGCAATGCAAATCCGAAACTGTCCGATAACTGGCGTTATAATTGTCTTCTGTTCCGTGCTTGTTGCGATGTGTTGATACGCAGGCGTTTCCTGCAGGAAACATTACAGGTAAAGCAGTCAATCAATGAAATTTTACGCGGTGACATTGAAGCCGCAAAAGCCATTCTTATTCAACCGATGAACGAAACTTATTTTGCTTTACGCAGAACCATTGATTCATTGGCAGAAAAATTATTCAATCAAATCGGCTTGCAGCTGAATGTCGAAACCTATTGTGCCGATAATCCCGAACGCGGTGCGGTGTTGGATACGATCGACCTGCCGATTACAGACCGCCTGTGGTGGTTGAAGAAGTTGGAAGAAACAGAAAATACAGATGCACAACAAAGAATTAACATTCTGCAAAAGCTTGCAAAGAGAAATAAGGTTGAGCATGATGAATACTATTTCTCATTTGCACTTCATGAATTACATGCACTCGGCGTGCAACAAAAACCTGATTTTTACATGAACTTTCAGGGAGACAGGCCCCATATCAACACCGGTGACATTCCGGTTTGTATGTTTAAATTATATGATCATTTCTCATTCTCCTGCAAGTGTGCAGGATTTGCATCTGATACCGATTATGTGTTGCAATTCAGTTTCAAAGAGCCTGCAAATACAATGACACGACATCACAAAGTTGTTGCAAACGGCATTACGATTTATGAAGGAAAACAATTCGGCGGCTATCGCAATGAAGATTTTGAAAAGGAAATGCTGCCTGACGGGTATGCCGCCGTTTGCTATGACTTACCGAAAGAAATTTTTGTAAACGGCTGTCTTGAACTTGAAATGACAGAACCGATGATCGGCTTTCAGTTCTCCGAATTCCGAATTACAAAAAAAATTCAAACTGCCGATTGACTTTTGCACTTTAATTGAGTATAACTATAATGAGTTATATTTTAGAGGTTAGATGCTATGGAAAACAAAAAACCGGTTACCGCTGTTATTGTCGGCGGAGGACACAGATCCTTTACGTATGCACAACTGGCAATTGAGGATCCTTCTGCTCTGAAGATCGTAGGCATTGCCGATCCGAATCCCGATCGTCGCAAGAAAGCAATGAAAATGTTCGGTTTCGGCGAAGACCGTTGTTTTGAAACAGCACAGCAAATGGCTGCCGTGCCGAAATTTGCAGATGCCGTTATCAACGGCACAATGGACCATCAACACATTGAAACTTCCCTTCCATTGCTGGAGGCGGGGTATGATATGTTATTGGAAAAGCCCTTTGCCGTCAACATGGAAGAAATGAAGACACTGCTGCAAACGGTCAAAAAACACAAGAACAAGGTTATGATCTGCCATGTTCTTCGATATTCTCCGTTCTACAGAACAATAAAGGAAAAAATCAGAACAGGAGTTCTTGGTGACATTATAAACATTCAGACATCTGAAATGGTAAGTTATCATCATCTTTCCACTTCATACGTCCGCGGCAAATGGGGCAATTCCGACATCTGCAAAACAAGCATGTTGCTGGCTAAATGTTGCCATGATATTGATATTCTGATGTGGCTCATGGGTGAAACACTTCCTGCAACTGTATCCAGTTTCGGCAGCATATTCCAGTTCAAGCCCGAAAACGCCCCCAGACAGGCAGGCACACGCTGTCTGGTTGATTGCCCGCTTGTTGATTCCTGTGATTTTTCCGCAAAACGGATTTATCTTGATCACCCTCGTCGCTGGGCTATGTATGTATGGGATGCCCTTGAAGGACTTGACCATGAACCGACAATGGAAGACAAGGCAAACCTGCTCAAAGGAGACAGTCCGTACGGAAAGTGCATCTATAAAAGCGGAAACAATGTGGTTGACCATCAGTCTGTCCTTTTCAATTTCAAAAACGGGGCAACTGCCACCCACAATATGATCGGCGGCACGGCACGCTCCACAAGAACCATTCATGTAGTCGGCACAAAGGGTGAAATGTATGGCGATTTTGAAGGCGGTTCTTTACATCTGCAAACTATAAAAACAGATAGCCCGACCGGTTTTAAATACGAAGATGTGGAACTTGCTACTTTCTCGGAAGATACACACGGCGGCGGCGACATCGGTCTGATCCGTGACTTTGTTGATTACATAAGAGACGGTAAAGTTTCCGTTGAATGTACAGCAATTGAAAATTCCGTTGCCGGACATCTGGCTGTATTTCTTGCTGACAAATCAGCGGCAGAAAACGGAACACCGCAGTCTTTTGACTTCTCACAATTTTAAGTAACACAAGCACAACTCCTTCCATAGAATGATATTGAAATTCATGCAATTTCAATTTTTCATTCGGGAGGAGTTTTTCATGTCTGAAAACAGAAATATCAGTGAAAAACCGTTTGAGGAATGCAAACGGCAGATCAATGAAGCGGTCTGTATTGATACGAGCCGTGTCTATGATTCCTGTGCTGATAAGGATTGTCTGAGTGATTTGCGTGTATATTTCACAGATGCTGCACAACAGATTGTGGATGCGGCTGTTTCTGTGCGTTGCCGCGATTGTGAGGTCATAAATGCCGTTACGGAAGTCGAAAAAGTTCCGTTCAACAAAGGATTCTATTCAGTTGATATAACTTATTATTTCCGAATTTCAATTGACTGTCTTCCTTCAAATTGTGCACAAGCTGAAACTGTCTGCGGTTTGTGCATGTTCACAAAAAAATGTATCCTTTACGGCAGTGAGGGCAGTGTAAAAGTTTTCACATCCGAATATGTGTGTGAAGATATCGACAAGCTTCTGCCGCCGACAAGAACAAATCCGCGTGCAAAGGTGCAGGTCGCTGAGCCGATTTGTCTGGATGCACGTCTTTGTCATCCCTGTGATTGTTGCAATAATATTTCGGATATGGGATGTGTCCCCTATTCGGTTCGCAGATGCTTCTGCGGACAATTCGTACAAAGCGGAAACACACGAGCCGTTCGTGTAACCATCGGTCTGTTTTCCATCATTCAACTGGAAAGAGATGTACAGTTGATGATCCCCGCTTACAGCTTTTGCGTCCCGGAAAAAGAATGTACCTGCAATACGGAAGATCCTTGTGATGCATTCAGACGCATCCGATTCCCCGTATCTGAATTTTTCCCGCCTGATGCAGACGGAACGGATTGTAATGAAGATTCATTCCCTACACACTGCGGTTGTTGCGGAACATAAAAAATATGCCGGACCTTGGGTCCGACATAAAAATTTTCAATTAAAAGGTTTTTCCGCAGATCTCACTGTATGCTTTTGCGGTGATTGCCAGCATTTGATCAAATTTCTTTTCCATATCCGCAACAAGTGCAAATTGCGTATGACAACGTTCCAGATTATGTCCTTCATGCTTGGTTGAAAAATAAACATCACCGTCAAGATAATCCGTCAGAAAACGCATGCCGCACTCAAATGTCATCAGTTTTGATGCAAACGGCAACAAAGAAACTTCCGTTGCAGTCAGGCTGTTACCGGCACTTGTCAGATATCCTCTTGCAAAAGCTTCATACAAAGTAAGATCACATGTTACTTTTGAAAGATCCAATTCATCTTCCGCTGCCGTATTTGAACCAAAACGGATGCTGTCGCCGAAATCATAAAGGGACAAGCCGGGCATAACAGTATCAAGGTCAACAATACAAATGGGCTTTCTTGTATCATTGTCAAACATGATATTATTCAGTTTTGTATCGTTGTGTGTCACACGCAAGGGCAATTTACCATCGGCAATCATGTCAACAAGAACTGCAGTGTCTTCCTTTCTTGCGTGAGCAAAAGCAATTTCATCCTGCACAAGTGCAACACGATTGCAAACATCTTTTTCGATGGATGCACACAAATTTTTGTAGCGATTTGCCGTATTATGAAACATCGGAATGGTTTCATGCAGTTTTTCAGCCGGAAAATCACACAACAGATTCTGAAAATTACCGAATGCGTATCCAGCTTCAAAGAACAATTCGGGAGATTCAACAGAATCGGGCGAAAATGCATTGTCTATGAAATTATAAAGACGCCATGCGATTCCTTCATGGTCGACAAAATAATTTTTCCCCTCTGCCGTCGGTTTGACATAAAGGGTTTCACGTTCAGGATTTCCGCCGCCGGCAATGATTTTATCTCTGACAAAAGAAGTAACGCTGACGATATTTTCCATCAATTGTTCGGCATTTTTAAATACCTGCGGGTTGATTTTCTGCAGAATATAAGAAACTTCACATCCGTCGATATTATATACGATTTTATAAGTATTATTGATGTGCCCGGTGTGAATCGGTTCAAAAGTTACAAAAGTGCCCGGAATCAAAAATTGTTCCGAAACTTCACGAATAAATTGATCGGTTACCAAAACTTGTCCGCCTTTCTGAAAAGACATTTTTTACTATAAAGTAGATACATTATACAACAAAGCAAAAAATTAGTCAAGTAACAAAAAAATGCTTTACAAAAGCCCATAAATAAAGTATTATATAATATGACAAAATGTATGGAGGCAATCATGGCATTACAGTATAAACGCATTTTATTAAAATTAAGCGGTGAAGTTCTTGCCGGCACAGCCGGAAAAGGAATTGACAATGATACCGTCCGTTCGGTTTGTTCTGTTGTAAAAAAATGTGCAGACGAAGGTTTACAGATTGGCATTGTTGTCGGTGGCGGCAACTTCTGGCGCGGCAGAACCAGCGGTGATATGGACAGAGTTACAGCCGACAGCATCGGTATGCTTGCGACCGTCATGAATTCACTTGCCTTGTGCGACGGACTTCATCAGGTCGGTTGTGAAGCCTGTGTGATGACAAGTGTTGATATGGTTCGAGTTGCCGAACCATACAGCAAAAACAAGGCTGAACATCACCTGAATCGCGGAAGAGTTGTTATTTTCGGCGGCGGCACGGGCAGCCCGTTTTTCAGCACCGATACAGCTGCGTCCCTGCGTGCAATTGAGATCAATGCAGATATTCTGTTCAAGGCAACCAATGTTGACGGTGTATATGATAAAGACCCTCGCAAATTTGCGGATGCCGTCAAGTATGACACGCTTACACAGGCTGAAGTGCTTGAAAAGCATCTCGGCGTTATGGACAGTACTGCCGCTGCCATGTGCAGTGACAATAACTTACCTATTTTAGTCTTCAACCTGAGCGACCCTGAAAATATTTACAGAGCCGTTCACGGTGAAAATATCGGAACTATTGTCAAATAATATATTCGGAGGAAATAATTATGGATTCTGTTTTCAACGCAACAAAAGAAAGAATGACCAAAACCATCAATGCACTTATTGCGGAATATGCAACCATCCGTGCCGGTCGTGCAAACCCCGCAGTGCTTGACAAAATCACGGTTGACTATTACGGAACTGCAACACCCATTCAACAGGTTGCATCCGTTTCCGCTACCGAAGCACGTGTTCTGACTATTCAGCCCTGGGATACTTCTGTTCTCAATGCCATTGCAAAAGCCATTCAGGCTTCCGATCTGGGTATCAATCCGCAGAATGACGGGCGAGTCATTCGCCTGAACTTCCCGCCCCTCACGGAAGAACGCCGTAAACAGCTTTGCAAAGATGTGCAGAAGACGGCAGAAGAAAGCAAGGTCGCATGCCGCCAGATCCGCAGAGATTCCATTGAAAAACTTAAAGCCATGAAGAAGGCTTCCGAAATTACGGAAGATGATCTGAAAAACGGCGAAACAAAAGTACAGAAGATCACCGACGATTTTGTCAAACAGGTCGAAAAGATCGCTTCCGAAAAAGAAGCGGAAATTATGGAAATCTGAGAATGGAAGATAAACAATTTTCCGTTTTGCCGCAACATCTCGGTATAATCATGGACGGCAACGGACGTTGGGCTAAACAACGGGGACTTGCACGCAGTGAAGGTCATAAGCAAGGCAGTGAAACATTTCGCAGAATCGGCGAATACGCAGGCAATCTCGGCATACGCTATATTACTTTTTATGCTTTTTCAACCGAAAACTGGAATCGTCCCGAAGCGGAAGTCAATGCGATTATGCACCTGTTTGACAGTTTTCTGACTGAAGCGATCGACAGACTTGATGAAAACATTGAAAAAGGCATTCGGCTTCATTTTTTGGGCGACAAAAGCGGATTGTCGGAAGAATTGCGTAATCTTATGGATTTTGTAGAGGAACAGACAAAAAATTGCACAAAGGTGCATCTGAATCTTGCCATCAATTACGGTGGCCGTCAGGAAATTCTGCAGGCTGTAAAATCCATTGCACAAAATGTTGAAAACGGCTTGATAACTGTTGACGATATATCTGAACAGATGATATCTGATGCCTTATACACAGGTGGTCAACCCGACCCTGACCTCATCATCCGTCCAAGCGGTGAGTTGCGTTTATCCAACTTTCTGACATATCAGTCTGCCTATTCGGAATTCTGGTTTTCGGATGTTCTCTGGCCTGACTTCACGGAAGAACACCTTGATCAGGCTTTGGCTGATTTTGAAAAAAGGCACCGTCGTTTCGGCGGCATATAAGAATTCTTCAAGCGGACGTTTCTCGGCGTCCGCTTCTTGTGGTTTATTAAATATTTTTTCGGAGGAACATAAATTATGTCCAAAAAAGTTATTCCCGCATTGATTGCCCTTGTTGTCGCATTACTTTGGCTGAGCAGTGCATTTCTTCCTGTTCCCATTTTTGCAATCTGTGTCAGCACCATCGCGGCAATCGGTGTTTATGAAATCGAACATGCACTCGGTGTAAAAAATAAAGGATTCATGGCCATCACACTGCTTTTTACTGCTGCCGGCCCCATTATCGCAAATTACATCGAACATGTAAATTTACCTGCCGCCGCCCTTATTACTGTTTATGTTGTTGCTATTCTGACAATGATGGTAATTAAGCATGAAAATATGGAATTTAAGTCAACAGCAACCGGCATTCTGATGAGTATCTGCCTGCATTACGGATTCTCTTGCGTTGTCTACATGCGTGACATTTACAGAACTGATGAAACATTATTTGCAGGTAAGCAGTCCTACGGGATGTTCTTCCTGCTCTTCTCCTTCTTCTGTTGTTGGATGACGGACGCCATGGCATTCTTCGCAGGCAGTTTACTCGGCAAGCACAAAATGTGTCCGAAAATCAGCCCGAACAAAACCATTGAAGGAGCAATCGGCGGCGTATTGTGCAATGCTTTACTCTGCATGATTCTGCTTGCTGTTTTCAGACATTTCTTCCATCTTGAAGTTGGCTATGTTTTCACGTTTGTTATCGCTGTTATCCTTTCAATCGTCAGCATCTTCGGCGACCTTGCGGCATCAGTCATCAAAAGACAGAACGGCATCAAGGATTTCGGCAATCTTCTTCCCGGCACGGGAGGCGTTATGGACAGATTCGACAGCTCCATGTTTGTCATCCCGCTGCTCTATATCACAGTCAGCACATTGATCAAATACAATCTCGGTCATTTCATCTTTACTTAAGTTATGTGATGTATTATGAAAAAAATAGCTATACTCGGAGCTACAGGCTCAATCGGCATACAAGCGATTGATGTAATTGAAAAGCAAAGATATCAGGCAACCGCACTGACCGCAAACACGGACAGCAAAAAAATGGAAATGCTGATTCGCCGCTGCAAACCGCAATTTGCAGCAATGGCAAACGAAGAATCTGCCAATGATCTTCGGATTCGTGTTGCAGATACCGCAACAAAAGTCCTCAGCAACACAGATGGCATTTGCGAATGTGCGGCCCTTGCCGAAAATGATATCTGTCTGAATGCAATTGTCGGCATGGCAGGACTTCGTCCTACCTTGTCAGCTTTGCAGCACGGAATCACATTGGCATTGGCAAACAAGGAATCACTTGTTGCCGGCGGTGATCTTGTTAAAAACACCGCAAAACAAAGCGGTGTAAAGATTTTGCCGGTAGACAGTGAACACTCTGCCATTTTTCAATGTCTTACTGCTTCTCCGACAAACGGCGGCTTGAGAAAAATCATTCTGACAGCCTCCGGCGGTCCGTTTTTCGGTAAAACGAAAGAAGACTTGAAGAATGTCACAATCCGTGATGCACTTAAACATCCGAACTGGAGCATGGGGGCTAAAATCACAGTTGATTCGGCAACCATGTTCAACAAAGGTCTGGAGCTAATTGAGGCTTGCCATCTGTTTGATGTAAGGCCCGATCAGATTGACATTATTGTGCATCGTGAAAGTATTTTACACTCTGCCGTTGAATTTGCAGACGGTGCTGTTGTTGCACAATTGGGTGTTCCCGATATGCGAATTCCGATTCAATATGCACTCACATATCCGAAAAGATTTGATTCGCCGTCCGACAGCATAGACTTTGCAAAACTTGCGAAGATGACATTCTTTGAACCTGACGAAGCAACATTTGACTGTTTGTCCATCTGCCGCGAAGCATTTATGAAAGGCGGCCTATATCCGACAGCGGTCAATGCAGCTAATGAAGAAGCGAACAGGCTTTTCCGCGAGGAAAAAATATCGTTCCTGCAAATCAGTGAACTGATCAGAACTGCATTCAGCATTGATTGTGCAGAAAAAACATATACTTTAGAAATGATTGAAAATATCGACCGTGAAGCACGGCAAAAGGTCCTGCACCACGTCGGTATATGAGGTGATATACGTTGTCAGTTTTTCCGTTAGCAATAAATATACAACTCATATGGGGTAAAGTGTGGCCGATCTTATTGGCAATTTTATTCTTTGGTATCATTATCACACTGCATGAATTCGGGCACTTTATAACCGCCAAACTGTTCAAAGTCAGAGTCAATGAATTTTCAATCGGAATGGGACCTGCTCTGTTCAAAAAAAGAAAAGGGCAGAAAATCCGCTTTCTCCCGACCTTGATAAAAGAAAAAAGGCAAACTAAAGAATCAGATGATAAAACAGCCGAAGCAACCGATCCTCCTGCGGGTGTCGGTGAAACGGAATATTCGCTGCGTTTGCTTCCGATCGGGGGATTTTGTGCAATGGAAGGTGAAAACGGGGATTCGAAAGATCAATCTGCATTTTGCAGCAAAAAACCATGGAAAAGATTGATCATTCTTGCAGCAGGTGCAACGCTCAATATTATCCTCGGTCTGGTTTTGATTTCCGTTATGCTGTTTTCGGACGGCACAGTTCTTTCCAATAAAATCAGTTATATTTCCGACACGGTAGCTGCAACACAGGACAGTCTGCAGGTCGGTGACGAAATAATTAAGGTGGACGGAACAAGAGTTTATTCCACAAGAGATCTTTCCTACTGCTTGTTTTACAGAAGCGGAGAAGACGGTGCAGACCTGACTGTAAAACGCAGTGGTGAAAAAATTATTGTTGAAAATTTCATTTTTGACGATACAAACACAGAGTCCCCCACCTATTTTGCAGTTACGCAAAATGAAGTAACTTTGCTCAACTGCGGCCTCTATGCCGTAAAAGAAACGGCAGCCATGGCAAAACTCGTTTATCTGAGTTTGATTGATATGCTCGGCGGTCAATATGGTCTTGATGATCTTTCCGGCCCTATCGGTACCGTCAATATTGTCGCTGAAACCGCGTCACAGGCACTTACAGAACAAGATTATTCATCCATGCTTTTCCTGATGGCATTCATCACGGTTAACATAGGACTTGTCAATCTCTTACCGCTCCCTGCACTGGATGGCGGCAGAATATTCTTTGTGCTCATTGAAATGATTATCAGAAAGCCCGTTCCCCAGAAATTTGAGGCGTTGGTTCATGCGATCGGCATGATTTTGTTGCTCGCACTGATGGCTTTGATTTGTTTCAATGATATTAAAAACCTGATTGTGAATTGATTATGAGAATTGTAAAAAAAGAAACAAAAATAGGTAATATTTTCATCGGCGGTAATCATCCGATTGCTGTGCAATCCATGCTTAATACCGATTCCGAAGATAAGCAGGCTTGTTTGCAACAGGCACTTACTTTACAGGAGGCAGGCTGTCAGATCATTCGTATTTCCGTTCCGACACAAAAATCCGTCGAATCGGTATACGAACTGAAAGATCATCTTTCAATCCCCGTGGTAGCTGATATTCATTTTGATTACCGCCTTGCACTTGAAAGTATTGCGGCAGGTGTTGATAAGGTCAGAATCAATCCCGGAAATATTGGCTCTGATGATCGCGTTAAAGCTGTTGCCGATGCTTGCAGTTTGGCTGATATTCCGATTCGTATTGGTGTCAATTCCGGTTCACTGGAAAAGCATATTCTGCAGAAATATGGTTCTCCATCCCCGGAGGCTTTGGTCGAAAGTGCATTGTATCATGCTTCCCTGCTTGAGAAATTTGACTTTGACAACATTGTCATTTCAATCAAATCTTCCGATGTTGTACGAACGCGAGATGCATACAGACTGTTATCTGAAAAATGTAATTATCCGTTGCATGTTGGGGTAACAGAGGCGGGTACCAGCCGTATGGGACTCATTAAATCCGCAGCAGGCATCGGTGCGTTATTGATGGATGGCATCGGCGATACCATTCGTGTTTCGTTAACAGCCGATCCAATTGAAGAAATTGCCGCCGGATTTGACATTCTGAAAGCAGTCGGACTTGGAAAAGCCGGTGTAAAAATTGTATCCTGCCCGACTTGCGGCAGAACCAAAATCAATCTGATTCAACTCGCACAACAAGTTGAAGATGCCCTCAAGGACTGCAAAAAAAATATCACGGTTGCTGTTATGGGCTGTGTTGTAAACGGTCCCGGAGAGGCAAGAGAGGCCGACATCGGCATTGCCGGCGGTGACGGTTGCGGACTTATATTCAAAAAGGGTGAAATTCTTCGCAAGGTTTCCGAAGGTCAATTATTAGAAGAATTATTAAAAGAAATCAACGAATTATAAAACATACAGGTGATCACTTGAAAAAGGTACATAGACTGATAATTTTCACACTCATTCTTTCATTGTGTTGCTCTTTATCCTCCGCAGCACGTGATTACTTTGTGTTGCGATCTTCCGCAAGCACAACAACCGGATATTATGAAGCAACAAGTGTGCTGAATGTCAGAACAGGTGCATCATCTTCCGCTTCCATGGTTTATACAGACACAACAAATACTGTTGCCGTGCAAATACCCATCGGTACACATCTGATCGTCACGCAAGTCAGCAACGAATACGGCAAAACCTGTTATCAGGGGTTTGACGGCTGGGTTTCCCTTGCACACTGCGAATATATCCGTGAGCTTGTGACCCCCAATGATGCAACAAGCGCAGTGCTTGATATCAGTCAATTCCAGAATCCTGCAAACTTCAATTGGACAAAAATTAAAGCCGCAGGTGTAACGGGTGTTATTATTCGTCTTGCCGGTCGTTATGCAATCTCTGACGGTACGGGAAGCATTTATGAAGACACATACTTTTTACAACATTATCAAGCCGCAAAAGCAGTTGGTATGAATGTCGGTTTTTATTTTTTCAGTTATGCCATGACAAGAGAAGGTGCTGTCGAGGAGGCACAATATTGCCTTGATATGATCAAAAAACATCACCTCGTAGCTGATCTCCCAATATTTTTTGATCTGGAAGATTATGACGAAGACAGTCAAAAACCGCATTTTAACGGCGGACGAGCATTAAACAATATGCTTGTCAATGCGTTTTGTTCCACCATTGAAAATGCAGGATACTATGCCGGTGTTTACACAAACTACAACTTCATAACCAACGTTGTGGATCCTGCTGTATTGAACAACAGAGCTTTTTGGTACGCACAGTACAATTCAACCGTTTCCTACACAGGCAGATATGATCTGTGGCAATACACAAGTACGGGTACAGTTGACGGATACAATGCATCCGGATCACTTGATATGAACTATTGCTACAGAGATTATCCGACATTCATCAAGCAATACGGTTTCAACGGTTTCGAAGGTAGTGATTCAACAGGCAGTGACGGCCATGTACATCAGTATGCATCCCCTGTAATTGTGCAGAATCCAACCTGTACGTCCGATGGGCTGCAGAGCAGTTCCTGCTTAACCTGCGGTGAAATTCTGAAAACAGAATTACTTCCGCAAACTGCTCATTCCGAAAAGCAGGTATTTGTGCCAAACAATATAGTTGATTTTAATCTGAATGATACCTTTTCATTCAGTGCGGCACAATATTACGATCTGTCTTCCGATAGTTCAACCCTGTCTGCATTCAATGCCATTCAATCTACGGGGGGGACCTTGTTGACATATTGTGTTGATTGCAACAAAATTCAATCTGTGCGTCATTTTTCGGATATCGCAGGTTGCAGTCACAAATTCAACATGACTCCGGCTGTTTACAGAGCAAACAGCACAATGAACATCCGAACCGGTCCGGCCACCTCGTTTACCTCCATCACCAATCCTTCCGGCACAACCATCTATGTTTCTTCCGGTGATACTTATGAGGTTTTTTATACACTCGGCAATTGGGGTTATGCTCAATACAACAATATCTATGGATGGATCAGCCTGAATTACAGCAGTCTTTTACAGGAGCCCGTTTTTGAAAATACGAAAACCACCGTTCAGCCTGCTTGTGATTCCGACGGTTTGCAAGTTGTTTCTTGTACATCCTGCAATACTGATGCATACAAATCAACAATCCCTTCACTTGGACATGTCAGCGGCCTTACACAAAAAATAAGCGGTACCTGCCTTACTAACGGCAACTTTACAACCCATTGTCAGGTCTGCGATGTTTTACTGCGTTTTGAAATTGCCGATTTCGGCGATCACATTTATTCGAGAACCGTACACACGTACCCGACTGACTATTCTTTGGGATCTGCAACTTACACTTGTACCGTCTGCGGTGACAGTCATTATGTTCACTTGCGATCTCTGTATATGTATGATGCGGTTGGGGCAACGGGGTGCGACAGCGGTGATGCAAGAATAGCACTGCGATGTTCCGTAGGACTTGAAGACATCAGTTACAGATATCTGCATCGCTTGGATGTTGATTATGACGACTCATTAACCGCCGCAGATGCCCGCATGCTACTTCGAATCAGTGTCGGATTGGAAAATGAATACGAACTCCTGTTTAAATATTTCGAGGTAAAATAAAATACACCCCGGACATTTCTTGAACAGAACCGTTAAAAACGGACAATAGAAAAAAGAACCCTCCTATGGTAGAATTAAGATATCTATCATAGGAGGAAATTTTATGTCCAGAAGTTACAGACATATCAAAGAATATGAAAAAGAGATAATAGAATTAAAG
>JAZUQC010000093.1:0-9403 GCA_045605525.1 Acutalibacteraceae bacterium | reverse complement strand
GCAAGGTCAACCGTAACAACAACGCGATTCGGGAGACAAATAATACTTTCACCGTCACGAAAAACAGGCTTATGGGCAACACAGATACCGTCCGGACAGCTTGCTGCTTCCATGTATGCTTTCCCGTCTTTGATGACAAGGCGGTTATGGTGTTGGTTATCTCCCCCTGTGTAAATATCTTCTGTTCTGTTTTCCGAAAGAGAATACACACCGTATTCGGTTCCGTCCACCGTGACCGTGACGGTATTTCCTTCACTGCGAAAAAAGTTCAGATACACAAGTCCGACCGCCGCAACAAGCAACACGCAAGCAATCAGAATGATATCATTACGGTGCTTTTTGGGGATTTCTTTTTTCATATCACTTGATCAGTTCTTCGGTATTGACGTCATCGGGAATATCAGGGAAAAACACGTTTTTTAAACATCCCGTGGGACATTCCTTCACACAAGCACCGCAATTGATGCATTTTTCATAATCAATAACCGCAAGGTTGTCAATGACCTTAATTGCACCATGCGGACAGGTCTTTTCACATTTTTTGCAACCGATACAAGCATTTTTGCAAGCCTTTTTGGCATCGGCACCTTTCTGCTTGTTGCTGCACATAACGACCGTTTTGGCTTCCTGCGGAATCATATGGATGATATGTTTCGGACAAGTGTTTGCACAAAGACCGCATCCCAAGCAACGGGATGTATCAATATGTGCAATACCGTCTGCAAGACAAATGGCATCAGCAGGACAGACATTGGCACAGTCGCCGTATCCGAGACAGCCGTATCTGCAGGAATTGGTTCCGCCGTACACCATAGAGGCGGCAGAACAGGTTTTTATGCCTTTGTATTCTGCCGTATTGAAGGTGGCTTCACAATGCCCGTTGCAAGCCACAAAAGCCACAACATCTTTGAACGGTTCACTCTCGATATTGAGAATTGCACCGATCTGATCGGCAACAGCCTGTGCACCGGGAATGCAGAGATTGGGTTTAACACCGCCCTCAGCAAGAGCCGCGGCATAGTCATCACAGCCTTTATAGCCGCAAGCACCGCAGTTGATGCCGGGTAAACATGCACGGACTTCCGCTTTAAGCGGATCTTCTGCAACTGCGAAGAAATGAGAAAAAACGGTCAGCAAAACACCTGCAACAACAGCAACAGCCAACATCACAAGAAATGCAATCAATATTTCCATCGTCAGCACCTCTTATCAAGCAAAAATATTTTCTACAATGCCGCTGAATCCCATAAATGCAAGAGAGATAAACGAAGCGGCAATGAGGGTCACGGCAAGTCCGCGGAACGGTGTAGGCACGTTGGAATCATCGATTCTGGAACGAAGCCCCGAGAAAAGAACCATTGCAAGCAGGAATCCCAGACCGCAACCGAGAGAACTGACCATAGATTCTGCAAAATTGTAACCGTCAATGATGTTATTGATTGTGACACCCAATACGGCACAGTTGGTGGTGATCAGCGGCAGATACACGCCGAGACCTTTGTACAAAGAGGGAGAAAACTTCTTGAGCAACAGTTCGAGAATCTGCACAAGCGTTGCAATGACAAGAATAAACGCAATGTTCTGCAGATAGCCGAGATTCAATGTATCGAGCACAAAATGCTGAATGGGATAGGTTACGGCTGTTGCCAGAAGCATAACAATGGTAACCGCAACACCCATACCGACTGCCTGATCAATTTTTTTGGATACGCCGAGGAACGGACAAATACCCAGAAATCTGCTGAGAACATAGTTATCAACAAAAACGGCAGAAAGAAGAATAACAATCAGAATTTTAGCGGCTTCCATCAGCTTTCAGCTCCTTTCTTTTCACACATCGCACTGTTGCAATTGCCGGCATTCGGACAGCCTTCACAGGAGAAGGATCTTTTGACAGGTGCTTTTCCGTGTGTGACTGTATAAATAAGAGCAATCAGCAAACCGTACACAACCAATCCGCCGGGGGCTTTGGTAAAGAATTCGATTTTGTAGTTTTCAAGGAAAGGAATTGCAATACCTGCAAAAGATGCAGCACCAAACACCTCGCGAATGGTGGCCATCAGGGTCAGTGCAAGTGTAAAGCCGAGCCCCATGCCGATGCCGTCGAGTGCGGATGCAACAACAGGGTTCTTGTTTGCAAACATTTCAGCTCTGCCGAGAATGATACAGTTAACGGTAATCAGGTCAAGATACACACCGAGGGTGACATACAGATCGGGCAAAAATGCCTGCACAAGCATTTTAACGATGGTAACAAAACCTGCGATGATAACAATGTAGCAAGGGATTCGCATGGATTCGGGAATCTTCTTACGAAGGATTGAGATAAACACATTTGAGCAGATAAGAACCGCCATAGCCGCAATACCCATACCGAACGCACCGTCTACAGTGGTTGTGGTCGCCAATGTGGGACAGGTGCCGAGAATAAGCACCAGAACAGGGTTTTCTTTCAATATACCGTTCAGCAAAACCGAAGCCGAAGAGCTTTTATTCATTTGCGGCACCTCCGTTCAATGTTTTTATCGCAGTAAAGGCGCGTTCAATCGCCTGCAGATAACCGTCAGTGGTCATGGTAGCACCGCTGATGGCATCAATTTCTTTATAATTTTCTTCCGATTTTCCTGCAAACTGACCGTAGAAACTTTCGTTTGCACAAGCATCTCCGAGCCCATCGGTCTCAGCTTCGGAAACGGTAATACAATCAATAATTTGCAGGTCTGCAGTAACAGCAACACGGACAATAATATATTCACCCGAGGCGGGATGATATTCATTGCCGCCCTTGATGCCGTAACCTGCACCCTTGGTTTCAAGAATGAAGTTACCCGAAGCGGTCTTCTTTGCCGAAATCACATATTTTGCAAGATCGGGATATGCAGTCAGGTCAATATCTTCCGTAATGCTTGCTTTGAGAACAGCAAGTGCATTTGTAAACAGTGTTGCATCTTCGACTCCTTCGGTCACGACCGTACCGTCGGTATCAACACCGACAAACTGTTCACCGACCACAAAGACAAAGCCCTTTCCGTTTGTTGCAGTGTAAACGGAATCAATGCCTTCGAGGTATTCGACCATAAACATCTTTTCAAAACTGCCTTCTCCGTCGGGGAATGCGGCAGAAAGATTATCGGCAAGGATTTCTGCTTCGGTGCGGATATCCACCGAGCCGCCGCCGAGAATGACAACCGTATTCAGTGCATCCTTGATTGCATTTTTATAGGCTTCGGTTGTTTTGGTAGCACCCGTAATAATGTCAACCGCTTCAACCCCTGCGGCATCTTTGTCTTTGAAGTTTTCGCCGTAAGTCTTTTCCTTGCCGAGGGTTTCGTTGGAAGAAAGGCACACAGCACCCGTGACAACACCATCGGATGTAACACCGCACATAATAATCATATCCGAGCCGTAACCTGCTGTTATGAGTTTGATAACATAACCGAGGCCCGATGTTTCCTTGTTTACTTCGCTTACGGTGGCGGGCAAAGTAAATGTGCTGATATCAGTCACTTCAAAACCTTGTGCATCGGGCATAACTTCCATGAGTGCCTGATTGGCGGCGGCATTCTGATTCTGTTCAATAATGGGTGCCGTAATAAAATTGGTTGTTGCAAGCAGCAAGGTGATTACTGAACAGATGCAGACAAACACAGCAAGATTCTTGATTTTCGTTTTCATTATTTTTCGCCTCCTGCCGCAAACACCTTACGCTTTGTCCATTTGCAGATGTAAGGATTCAGAATATTCATAAACAGAATCGCAAATGAAACACCTTCGGGATATGTTCCGAAATATCTGATCAAGCAAGTGAGAAGCCCCGCACCGACTGCAAAAAT
Organism: Acutalibacteraceae bacterium; assembly: GCA_045605525.1. Classification (GTDB taxonomy): domain Bacteria; phylum Bacillota; class Clostridia; order Oscillospirales; family Acutalibacteraceae; genus RUG806. The sequence goes on along the minus strand of JAZUQC010000093.1, from coordinate 5,570 downwards.
AACCTTTCCCCAAGGGGTATAGGGAGAGGTGGTATAATCGGTCGCCATGAAAAATGCACCGATAAACAGACCGCCGGACATAATGAGCGACAATGCCGCAACCGCATCAAAGCCTTCCATGAAGAAAGAGAAAACAAAGACGGTTGCGATGAACAACACGGGAATATGCCAGGTGATAACACGGCGGACAAGAAGATAAATTCCGCCCAGAAGCAAGGCAAGAATACAGGTTTCACCGATTGCACCGCCGCGGTTGCCAAGGAACAAATCGAGCAAGGACGGCATGGTTTCAGCCGAAAGCGGCGTAGCAGAAGAAACCGCATCCGCGGGGAACGACGGCACAGCCAAAGAACTGAATGCAACCAACATGAATACACGCGCCGTGATAGCGGGGTTTACAAGGTTAGAACCGATTCCGCCGAAAAGACATTTGACAAGGATGATGGCAAACAAAGAACCGACCGCACACTGCCACAGCGGAACATCCACGGGAAGATTCAGTGCCAGCAACAAACCCGTAACCGCTGCCGACAAATCGCCGATGGTCTGTTCTTTTTTGCTTGCAAGATTGAAGAGTGCTTCAAAGCCGACACAGCAAACAACGCAAACGGCAACCACTGCCAATGCACGCCAGCCGAAAATAACCGTACCTGCAATGGTGGCGGGAAGCAAGGAAATCAAAACATCTCTCATAATACCGCCGGTGGATTTACCGCCGTGGATATGCGGAGAGACCGTAACAGTAGACAACGCACTCATGACTTGTTACCCTCCTTTGCCGAATGATCTTTCATAAGTTTTTTGGACAATTTATTGATTTGCACAAGGGGACGATTTGCAGGACACACAAAACTGCAACAACCGCATTCCATGCAGGATTGAACGGAAAGATCATTCAACATATCCGCATCTTCTTTTGCATAAGCCTCTGCAATATTGACAGGTGCAAGACCGAAAGGACAGGTGTTGACACAGGCACCGCAACGGATACAGGCGGTGGCTTTGGGCGTTTTTGCTTCTTTTTTCGTCATGGCAAGAACCGCATTTGTATTTTTGATAACGGGCACATCCGCATTCGGAACGGTAATACCCATCATGGGGCCGCCGTAGATGATTTTGACGGGTTCTTCCTTGAAACCGCCGCAAACATCAAACAATTCCTTCAACGGCGTACCGACAGGTGCAATCACATTCTGCGGATGCTTTACGGCACCGCCTTCCACGGTGATGCATTTTTTGACCAATGGCATCCCTGTACGCAGGAATGATCCGATTGCCGCGACCGAAGTGCTGTTCAGAACAACGCAACCGACATCAATCGGCAATTTGCCTGCGGGGATTTTTCGGCCCGTTGTGTGATATACAAGAACCTTTTCACCGCCCTGCGGATACTTGTCGGGAAGCACATGCACCTTGACCGAAAAATCGGAAACGGATGCCGCCAGTTCCTTCATAGCCGCAATCACTTTTTTATTGTTTTTCTCAAGTCCGATAATAAACTGTTTTACACCAAGATAACGATTCATTGCTTTCAGAGCATACAGCATATCATCCGAACGGGTAAGCATGGTTACGGAGTCGCTTGTGATGTACGGCTCACATTCCGCACCGTTGATAAGCAAATAATCAATTTTTTCGGCAGGCACATCCAGTTTGGCATGGGTCGGAAAGCCTGCCCCGCCAAGGCCGACAACACCGCTCTGTTTTACGGCAGCGATGAAATCCTGTTGATTGTTGACAACAGGTGCAGACACTTCCTCTGCCGTCATTTCGCCGTCGGATTCAATAACAACTGCGGTGGTGGTTTCACCGGTTGACAGAAGAAAATCAATCAGCCGGACAACCTTACCCGATACGCTTGCATAAATATTTGATGAAATTCTACCGTCAGCTTCGCCGATCTTTGTGCCGACTTTCACCATGTCCCCTGCTTTGACAACAGGTTTTGCAGGTTTGCCGATATGCATGGACATCGGAATGGTTACGGTCTGCACATTATCAATACGGACAACGGGAGCATCTTTTGTACCTTTTCTGTGCGGGGTGTGAATCCCGGGAAGATGAGAACCCATAAACATAAACCTTTCTGAATGTATTTTTTAAAATATGCCCATACAGGCACATAAATATACATGATAATGATATTACATATGGCAGTTGTTGTCAAGTTGTAACTTTCTGATTGTATCAATAAATCCGAAGTTTTTTCGTTTTGTATGGAACACATTCATATTTTTTATCCGCTTACGGATGCATTGCAAATTGACAAAACAAAGCAAATCTGTTACTATTTTTTTCGGTATAAAAAAATGTTCTTTGCGACAGGCATCGCGTGTGTACCGGTGCTAAAGTCCTCTGTGCTTCCTGCTCAGCAAAGGCTTTGATGCGGAAGAAAACAAAAAATCACAGACTGTGAGGTAGAATCATGAACACATGGCAGTTTTACACAACCAAAGAAATAAAACCCGAGGGGTGGCTTCGCCGTCAGCTTGAAATTCAGGCACAAGGGTTAAGCGGTAATTTGCACAAAATCTGGCCCGATATCCGCGACAGCAAATGGGTCGGCGGCAACCGTGAAGGCTGGGAACGTGTTCCCTACTGGCTTGACGGTTTTGTGCCGCTTGCCTACCTGTTAAAAAATGACGAAATGATCACAACGGTCAAAAAATACATTGACGCCATTGTATCGCAACAGCAAAGTGACGGCTGGATCTGCCCGTGTAAAAATGCCAGAAGAGCCACATACGATACGTGGGCTCTGCAACTCATCTGCAAAACACTGACCGTGTATTACGATTGCTCAGGTGACGAGCGGATTCCCGCAGTCATCTACAGAGCCATGCAAAACTATTATGTCCTGCTCAAAAGCGGAAAAATCAAACTGTTCGGCTGGGCAAAATACAGATGGTTTGAAACCTTCATTTCACTCAATTTTCTGTATGCAAGATACAAGGAAGAATGGATTACGGATCTTGCAAAAATCCTCAGGAAACAGGGATATGATTACAACAATGCTGTGAAATTCTGGAAAATACCGACGCATGCCTGGACATTCCACACCCACATCGTGAACATTGCCATGATGCTCAAAAGTGAAGCCGTTTCGCACGAATTATTGGGTGACAATTACACCGACAATGCAGAAAAACTGCGCACAATTCTCGACCGTTACAACGGCACAGTCTTTGAAGGCTTTACGGGTGACGAAGTGCTGTCGGGTCTTGACCCCGCAAGAGGAACAGAGCTTTGTGCCGTTGTGGAGCAGATGTTTTCGTATGAGCATCTGTTTGCCGTCACAGGCGACAACAAATGGGCAGACAGACTTGAAGTGCTTGCGTTCAATGCTCTGCCTGCCACACTCAGTGAGGATATGTGGACACATCAGTATGTACAAATGGTGAATCAGATTGCGTGTCAGCGCACGATGCCCATGGCTCCGTTCAGCACAAACAAATCCGATGCACACCTGTTCGGTCTGGAACCGAACTTCGGCTGCTGCACGGCAAACTTCAATCAGGGTTGGCCGAAATTTGCCGTTTCCGCATTCATGCACAAGGACAATACCATTATCAATTCCGTGATGCTCCCGTCCGTACTGACAAGCAACGGCATTACGATTAAACTTGAAACCGAATATCCGTTCAAGAACAAAATGCACTATTCGATTGAATCGGACAAGGAGTTTGACTTTGTCATCCGCATTCCGTCCTTTGCCGAAAACTTAAAAGTCAACGGCGAAAGTGCCGAAGTAAAAGACCTTGCATTTGCCGTAAAACAGGGCAAAACGGAAATTGACATCGAATTCAGTGCAACACCGTTTTTCAAAAACAGACCGCATGGGCTTTCTGCTTTGCAGATGGGTTCTTTGCTGTTCAGTGTGCCGATCAAATACGAAAAGAAAATGCACGAATACACCCGCTTCGGTGTGGAACGCAAGTTCCCCTATTGCGATTATCAGTTTATTCCGCAAACAGACTTCAACTACGCTTTTGCAGGCACGGAGTTTGAGGTAAAATACAACGAAATCGGCCAATATCCGTTCTCGCAAGAGGAACCACCCGTGACCATTAAAGCAAAAATGCAACAGATTGACTGGGGACTGAAATTCCCCTACAAAACAGTTTGCAGAAAAATACCGAAGTCAACCACACCAATTTCGGAAGTTACGAAAATCGAACTGCAACCCTACGGCTGCAGCAGACTTCGCATGACTGCAATGCCCGTACTCGGTAAAAAGTAAATACAAAAAAGAGCAACGAGCCACTTTTTTTTGGTGGCTCGTTGTTTTTTTATTTCTCAAAATAAATTGCACCGCTTTGTGCGAAAATCAGCGGCGGCAACTTCATGCCCTTTTGTTCGGGAATGCGGGATGCGAGTGCATAGTCATGCAGCTTGCTGTAAAGAAAACCGGGTTCAAATACCGTATGGGCACAAATGAAACCTTCTTTTTTCACGGGAAGTGTTACGGCGTAATCCCCTGTTTTTGCGGCTTTGTAACGGAAACACACACCGTCGGCATCAAAGACGATCAGGGTATGATTCTTGCGGATTTTTTTTACGTTAATGGTGACGGATGTGTCATCATTGATTTTCACGGTATCACCGAGTCCGTGTTCCCCACATTCAATATCAATAAACGTTGTGCCGGGGGCAAAACTGATGGTGGTGCGACCCTTGACGATGGCATCAAGAATATCTTCGGCGGAATTGGATTTGGCATACACATAGGTAACAGGCCAGGCGATCATGTTGGTAATAACATAATCCTGATGATAATCACTGCCGCCGACAACAGGAAGCTTATGCCCAGCACGCAGTTGTTCATGCCACCATTGGGTGCATTCGAGGTTGTCATAATGGGTCGGTGCATTCCAGACTTCGAGCACATCCGCATCGGCGGCATTCAGTTCCCACCGCCAAGGGCATTGTTTGCAATGCGGATGATTGATGCAGATGACCGCACCGCGTTCCTTTGCCTTATTTTTAACACGCAGGAAGTCTTCATAGGTTTCGCAGGTTTTATAGTCTTCAAGGTCAATAACATCCTTGACACCCCACATATTGCAATGACCGCCGTGTTTTGTCAGCTCCGCACCGTAAATAAGGGTCAATCCCTCCACAACGGGCAAATCTTCTTTGCAGTTTTCGTTGTGGTCGGTGATCATCAGAAAATCAAGTTTATTCTTTTTGGCTTTTGCGATCACCTGTTCAAGTGTCAGTTTACCGTCGGAAGCCACGGTATGACAATGCGGCACACCTGCATACCACTTGTAAGCGTTGTTTTTCATAGCAATTCCCCTTTTGTTCTGTGTTTTGCAACAGAAATTTATTTCCCGAAAACATTATAGCACAAAAAAACGGAAATTGCTATCAAAATAATTTGAATGAACAGAAGATATGTTTTAGCGTTAAATTGCGGTTTGTCGGGTGCTTATCAATGAAAATTACCCCCTCAAACACTTGCCGCCCCTGAAAGGGGAGGTGGCGGCGAAGCCGTCGGAGGGGTTAACCAAGTCTGCACAAACTTGGTTAACAAAGTCTGATATTGCCGTTAAAACCCCTCTGTCACT
>JAZUQC010000092.1:0-1683 GCA_045605525.1 Acutalibacteraceae bacterium | reverse complement strand
TTGTGCTTCGCTTAAACGGCGGCGGTGCCGCCTTGATTTCTATTTTTGCAATGCTATATTAAACTCCGAAAGGAGATCATCTTATGGCTGAAAGCAAATTGCGTACACTTTCCATTGACTTTGCTGTGCAGATTCTCAATCTGGTGAAATTCCTGAAAAGTCAGCACGAAACGATTGTTTCCAATCAAATCGGCAGAGCCGGAACCAGTATCGGAGCAAACATCCACGAAGCGCAATATGCCCACGGCAAGCCGGACTTTATTGCCAAACTGCAAATCGCCCTCAAAGAAGCCAACGAAACAAGTTACTGGCTGGAAGTTCTCTTAAAAACAAATTATATTGATGAAGCAAAATATCAGGAATTAGACAATGTTTGTTCTCAAATCCAAGTTATGCTGATAAAGTCCATCAATACGGCAAAAGGGGAGGAAAAATGATTGTTTGGCGGGGGAAGTTACGAAAACGCCGACCATTTTTTCAACTCTCGCCAAAAATTCTGTGAAGTTTTTTTTCACAAAACCGCTTCACAAGGGCTTTTTATCTCCATTGTTTTTATTGGAAACAAATTGTTTGGACCGGATTTCTCCCATGACTGCGCCGCCGACAATAAGCACAGCTCCGATCATTTGACATAATGTCATTGGTTCCCCCAACAGCAAAACTGCCAGAATCACAGCAGACAGCGGCTCCAGATAGCCGCATACGGCGACTGTCTGCACCGGTAATTTGCCGATAGAACCAAAGTAAAACCAACATCCAACACCGGTATTGATCAAGCCAAGCAAGACTAATGCGATCCAGGAGTTTGAAGGCGGCAGCCAGACATTATCAGTTCGGAACAACAGGAATACCGCAACGGTCAGAAAACTGACAAACAATTGAATCGTTGCATTTTCCAATCCCGTGATCCGTGTTGCTTTTTTGTTGAATATCACCATCACAGAATAAAGCATTGCCGAAGCAAGTCCATAAAACATTCCGGTACTGAATTCACCGGCAAGAGCCGATGTTCCATTCAGTAAAATAATACCCGATAAAACGATTAGAAAACTGACAATCTTTACTATCGTCAACCGTTCTTTGAACAGCAGTGGAGAAATGATCATAATAATAACCGGGCCACAATAATAAAGCAGCGATGCCGTTGATACTCCGATTTGCCGGTATGCTTCATAAAGAAACATCCAACTGCCGCCCATGGCAATTCCGGAAATAATGATAAACGGAAGCTGTTTATACTCTTTTCGGAACACACATTTGTATTTTATACAGAATAGAAGTAATATCAACAATAATGCTCCCAAACCAGTTCGCCAGAAAACAATTTCTGTACTTGGCAGTTTTACAAAACTTGCGACTATTCCATTTGAACCGAAAAGTAAAAGAGATGCCAGATAAAAGAGGAAGGGATGTTTTTTCACAATTAACTCCTGTATTATTCCGTTTAATATACCATCGGAAAAAGTTTTTTCAAACATACCGTGTAAAAAAGCAGAGAAACAGGCATCTTCCAAACAACGATGCCACTTGAAACGCAAAAAGGCGGCAAGATTTCTCCTGCCGCCAAGCGGTTTCCGCAATCACCGTTCCGGGAAACCGAAAAGCCTCCGCTGTTCGTTTCAGTCTTCCGGGAGGTTTTTCATAATTTGTGCGATAAATAACTCATCGGGTTCTGCTCCATTC
>JAZUQC010000091.1:0-38267 GCA_045605525.1 Acutalibacteraceae bacterium | reverse complement strand
AGGGGTTAACCAAGTTTGTACAAATTTGGTCAATAAAGTTTGATGTAGCCGATTGAACCCCTCTGTCTGCTGACGCAGACATCTCCCCTTTCAGGGGCGACAAGGGTGGAGGAGGGCGGGCTGTGCGTAACCGCAACTCCCCACCAAACCGTAATTTGTTTCATTTTTTTGAAAATTCCTCTTGACAAACGGAAAAAATGGGATTATAATGACTTCATCACATAAAAGCGTTGATGCTTAAAAGTGATATAGCATAAAAACTTAAAAGCGTCAAAGCACTAAAGAGAGGTAATCATTATGAAAAAGTTCGTTTCCCTTTTCCTTTGCACTCTTCTTTGCATGAGTTTGCTTGCAGGCTGTGCAACCGACACCGCTGACCCGACAAATGAAGCTACCGATGCCGCTTCTGCGGGTAATGTTCTTTCCGCAGGTGATGCAACCGAGGACAACGAAAAATTTGTGGTCGGTATCTGCCAGCTTGCTCCCCACGAAGCACTGGATGCCGCTACCCAAGGTTTTCAGGATGCTTTGATCGATGAATTGGGTGCCGAAAATGTTGAATTCATTCTGCAGAATGCCGCAGGCGAAGCCAACACCTGTACAACCATCGTCAATGACTTCGTTTCCAAAGAAGTGGATTTGATTATGGCAAACGCAACTGCCGCTCTGCAGGCAGCCGCCAATGCAACGCTTGATATTCCGATTCTCGGCACATCCATCACCGAATACGGTGTAGCCCTTGAATTGACCGATTTCGACGGCACTGTCGGCGGCAACATTTCGGGCACTTCCGACCTTGCTCCCCTTGATGAACAGGCACAGATGGTCATTGACCTTGTTCCCGATGCAAAGACGGTCGGTCTGCTGTATTGCTCGGCAGAACCCAACTCCGAATACCAGGTCAAGGTTGTCAGAGAATACCTTGAAGGCAAAGGCCTGACGGTTGAAGATTTTGCATTCTCCGCTTCTTCCGACGTAGCACAGGTTGCCGAAGCCGCCGCTGCCGCTTGTGATGCTCTTTACATCCCCACCGACAACACCGCCGCTTCCTGCACCGAAACCATCAACAACGTTGTTCTTCCTACCGGCACGCCCATCATTGCAGGTGAATCCGGAATCTGCTCCGGTTGCGGTATTGCAACCCTTTCCATCAGCTACTATGAACTCGGCAAAACCACGGGTACCATGGCTGCAAAGATTCTCAAGGGTGAAGCCGACATTTCCACCATGCCGATCGAATACGACAACAACCCCGTCAAGAAATACAATGCAACAAACTGCACGGAACTGAACATCACCGTTCCCGAAGATTACGAACCCCTCGCATAAATATTAAAACAACCATACAGTGCCGCTGTAAAAGGCGGCACTTTTTGACAGGAGGATATTTATGGGTGCATTATTGAATGCGTTGCCGGGTGCCGTTGCCCAAGGCCTGATCTGGGGCATTATGGCAATCGGTGTCTATATTACATACAAAGTTCTTGACCTTGCAGACCTGACCGTAGACGGCTCGATGGTAACCGGCATGGCCGTTTGTGCGGTGCTGATGGCAAACGGCTGGAATGTGTGGCCTGCGATGCTCATGGCATTTCTTGCAGGTATGGCGGCAGGGCTTGTGACGGGCATTTTTCACACGGCGATGGGCATTCCCGCCATTCTTGCGGGGATTCTGACACAGCTTATGCTGTGGTCCGTAAACCTGAAAATCATGGGCAAAGCCAATCAGGCATTGCCGGCCCGTACCTTTGATGTGCTGATTACACAGCTTCGCAAAAATGAAGCACTGATCATTCTTGCTGTTTTCTGTGTTATGCTGATCGCCGTTTTGTATTGGTTCTTCGGCACTAAATTCGGTTCGGGCATCAGGGCTACGGGATGCAACGAAAAAATGGCAAGAGCACAGGGCATTGACACCAATTTCAACAAGTGCATCGGGCTGATTCTTTCCAACGGCATCGTTGCATTTTCGGGCGCACTGCTTGCACAGTATTCAGGTAAAGCAGACATCAACGACGGCCGCGGTGCCATCGTGATCGGTCTTGCGGCTGTTATTATCGGCGATGCACTCGTTTCACGCTTCAAGCCCAATTTCATCATTCGTCTGCTGGGTGTTGTGCTGGGCGGTGTTGTGTATTACATCGTCTATCAGGTTGTCATCTTCCTCGGCCTTGACACCGACCTTCTGAAAATGCTTTCGGCAGTGGTGGTTGCGGTGTTCCTTGCCGTTCCGTATCTGAAGAAAAAATACTTTTCACATCCGATGAAAAAGCACAAGGAGGCGGCATAAATGTTAGAAATCAAAAATGTAACCAAAATATTCAATGCAGGCACGGTCAATGAAAAAATTGCACTCAACAACATTTCGCTGACTCTGAACGACGGCGATTTTGTGACTGTTATCGGCGGCAACGGTGCAGGCAAATCAACCATGCTCAACGTGACCGCAGGCACCTATGGTGTAGACGACGGACGCATCATCATTGACGGCAAAGATGTTACCAAACTGCCCGAATACAGGCGTGCAAAATACATAGGCCGCGTGTTTCAGGATCCCATGGTCGGCACTGCCGCTGATATGTGGATTGAAGAAAACATGGCACTCGCACAGCAAAGAGGCACACGCCGAGGGCTTTCATGGTCAATCACAAAAAAAGACCGCGAAAAATTCAAAGAAATGCTTGCCCGCCTCGACCTCGGCCTCGAAAACCGTCTTTCCACCAAAGTTGCATTGCTTTCGGGCGGTCAGCGTCAAGCCGTCACCCTGCTGATGGCATCTATGATGCAGCCCAAACTCCTGCTTCTGGATGAACACACTGCCGCCTTGGACCCGAAAACCGCCGCAAAGGTGCTTGACATTACGGAAAGCATTGTCAACGAAACAAAACTGACGACCCTGATGATCACACACAATATGAAAGATGCGCTGCGTCTCGGCAACCGCCTGATCATGATGCACGAAGGCAAAATCATTTTTGACGTTGCAGGCGAAGAAAAACAGAATCTGACCGTTGCGGACCTGCTCAAGAAGTTCGAACTTGCAAGCGACGGCACGTTTGCAAACGACCGAATGCTGTTAGCATAATTTATTATTTTAAAAATTTAGCACATTAAATTGCAAAAACATCTTGACAAACATTTTTCACGGTGGTATACTTTTTGCAACAACAAAACAGGAGTTCTTTATGAAACACACATCCTTTGCAACAGCATACTTTTTTTACTTTTACTTTAACGACAAAAAGTAAAGGTTTTTTCGCTGTACCGCAAAGGCAAGTTTTAACACTACTTTTCTTCAGCCGCAGTGAAAAACCTGCGGCTGATTTTATTTTTATCATCATTTTACGGAGTTGCTTACTATGATCGCAGTACTCAAACACAACACAACCGACGAACAACTCAAAAACCTGACCGACTGGCTGGCTTCGCAAGGTCTGGGCATACACATTTCCCGCGGTAATTACCAGACCATTGTCGGACTCATCGGCAACACAAGCAATGTGGATATTGAACTGATTGAAAGCCTTGAAATGGTGGAATCCGTACAAAGGGTTTCCGATCCGTTCAAAAGCATGGCTACCGCCCTGAACACCGCAGACAGAGAATACACCGTCGGCATTGTCGGACTGGGACTCATCGGCGGCTCCATGGCGAGTGCCTACAAAGCGGCAGGCTGGACGGTGCTCGGTGCCGACCGTGATACAACCACACTCGGCTACGCAAAACTTGCCGACATTATTTCCGATGAATTGACCGTGGACAACATAAACAAATGCGATCTGCTCATGATTGCCCTGTACCCGCAGGCAACCATCGGCTGGCTCAACGAAAATGCCTGCAAGATCAGCAAAAGCACCACCGTCATCGACCTTTGCGGCATCAAAGAAAGCGTGTGCGAGATCGGATTCCGAAAAGCCGCAGAACACGGCTTTGTGTTTATCGGTGGCCATCCCATGGCGGGCACACAGTTTTCTGGCATCAAATACAGCCGCTCCAACCTGTTCAAGGGGGCACCGATGGTGCTTGTACCCCCCGTATCTGACGACGAAATGTTGATTGAAAATGTTAAAAATATGCTCGCTCCTGCCGGGTTCGGTCGGTTTTCCGTCACCACGGCAAAAGACCACGACCGCATGATCGCATTCACTTCACAACTTGCACACGTTGTATCCAACGCTTACATCAAAAGTCCCACGGCCGAACGCCACGGCGGTTTTTCGGCAGGCTCTTACAAGGATATGACAAGGGTTGCATGGTTGAATGAGGAAATGTGGACACAACTGTTTCTTGAAAACGGCGAAGCACTGAACTTTGAACTCGACACCATCATAAATGCACTCACGCAATACCGTGATGCCATTGCAGACAAGGATGCACCCCGCCTGAAGGCACTGCTTCGTGACGGCAGAATTGCCAAAGAAAACATAGACGGCAACGGGAAGGTGAAACAATGAAAACGGTAAGGGTCAACGCTTCAAAACAATATGAAGTTCGCATAAAAGACGACTTGCTCAAAGAAGCAGGACAGCAGATTCTGACGGTAAAAAAAGCATGCTCCTGTGTGCTTGTATCGGATGAAACGGTGTTTTCAATCTATGGCGAAACCGTTGTGCAATCCTTGCAGGATGCAGGCTTTTGTGTGCATACATTCCTCATTCCCCCGGGTGAAAGCTCCAAAAACACCGCCAATCTTGTAAACCTGTGGGAATATCTTGCAGACTGCAACATCACAAGAAGCGACCTGCTTGTTGCCCTCGGCGGCGGCGTGGTCGGTGACTTAACGGGCTTTGCAGCGGCAACCTTTTTAAGAGGGATTGACTTTGTGCAACTGCCGACCACACTTCTTGCCATGGTCGATTCCTCGGTCGGCGGCAAAACGGCGGTGGACCTGCAACACGGCAAAAACTTAGCGGGTGCTTTTTATCAGCCGAGCCTTGTGCTCTGCGACCCGTCCGCACTGGGCACACTGACTCCCGAAATTTTCGCCGACGGCATGGCGGAAGTCATCAAATACGGCTTTATCAACCGTCCCGAACTGATTGAAAAACTTGAAAAACAAGCGGACATAACCGATATCATCACCCTTTGCGTGGAAGACAAGCGTGACATCGTGGAACAGGATGAACGCGACAACGGTTGCCGACAACTTCTGAATCTCGGGCACACATTGGCACACGGTATTGAACTGCATTCCGGCTATACCGTTTCGCACGGAAGTGCCGTTGCCGTCGGCATGGTACTGATCACAAAAGCCGCCGTCAAAGCAACTCTTTGTCCGCAGGAAACACTGGACACCCTGCTCAATTTACTTCAAAAATACAATCTGCCGACAAAAACGCAGTTTACCTGTGAACAGCTTTGCGAAGCGGCGTTGGAAGACAAAAAACGAAAAGGCTCTTTTATTACCCTCGTTATTCCGACCCAAACGGGCAGATCGGAACTGAAAAAGACAGCCATTGAAGACTTACCTGCATTTCTTATAAAGGCATGGGATAACACATGACAAAAACAATTGACAATCGCCCTCTCGGCGGAAAAATTCATGCAATTCCCTCCAAAAGCGAGGCACACAGACTGCTCATCTGTGCGGCTTTGAGCGACAAAAAAACAAATATCACCTGCCCGCAGACAAGCAAAGACATTCAGGCGACCGCCGACTGCCTTTGTGCGTTGGGGGCTTCCATTACATATGAAAACGGGATTTACACCGTTGCACCGATTCGGCAACCCGTCAGCAATGCGATTTTACCCTGCGGAGAATCGGGTTCGACCCTACGTTTTTTAATTCCGCTTGTGTGCGGATTGGGCGTTTCGGCGGTCTTTCAAATGGAAGGCAGACTCCCTGACCGACCGCTGTCCCCCTTAAAAGAAGAACTCGAAAACCACGGTATCTGTTTTGAAAAAAACGGCAATCTCCTTACGGTAAGCGGTACTTTGCAGGGACACGACTTCACCATTGATGCAGGTGTGTCTTCGCAGTTCATAAGCGGGATGCTGTTTATGCTGACCCGCCACGGCGGCACACTGACCCTCACGGGGAAGATTGAAAGCAGCTCGTATATCGACATGACCGTACGTGCGTTGCAGAAATGCAAAGCCGCCTTGCAAAAGACGGAAAACGGGTTTGCGGTTGAACACAGGATTCTCGCGGCAGATGCACAACTGCATACGGAAGGTGACTGGTCAAATGCCGCATTCTTTCTGTGTGCAGGCAGTTTCGGCAAAAAACCGATCACCGTCACGGGACTGGATTTTCAATCGGCACAGGGTGACAAAAAAATTGTTGAAATCCTCAAACAATTCGGTGCAAGAATTGAAATAAAAGCCGATGCCGTCACTGTCGTTGCATCCGAATTGCACGGCATTTCCATTGATGCATCGCAAATTCCCGACCTTGTGCCTGTGCTGGCAGTCGCAGCCTGTGCGGCAAAGGGAACGACCCGCATTTACAATGCACAACGGCTTCGCCTGAAAGAAAGCGACCGTTTGCAGACAACAAAAGACCTGCTGTGTGCTTTGGGTGCGGATGTGACGATCACAGAAGACGGTCTTTTGATAAACGGGCAAAAGCCCTTGCACGGTGCGTGTGTGGACAGTGCAAACGATCACCGCATTGCCATGTCTGCCGCCGTTGCCGCCGTTTTGTGCGACACGGATATTACACTTTCGGGAGCACAAGCGGTAGAAAAATCCTATCCCGCATTCTGGGATGATTTCGACAAACTGAAAGGGGAATAAAAATGCTCACCCCATACGGCAACAATTTAAAAATTTACATAGAGGGCGGCTCGCACGACGAAAAGATCGAATTGTTTTTGGACGGTTTTCCGTCGGGCATGCAGGTCGATGAAGATGCCTTGCAATCCTTCATGAACCGCCGTGCACCGGGACAAAATGCGTTTTCAACCACACGCAAGGAAGCCGACAAACCTGTTTTTCTGTCAGGGCTGACAAACGGCAAAACCGACGGCAGCCGCATTCATGCCGTAATTTACAACAGCAATCCGCACTCGTCGGACTATTCTTTCGTTAAAGAAACGCCCCGTCCGTCCCATGCCGATTTCTGTGCCATACAGAAATACGGGCAGGATGTGGATCTTCGCGGCGGCGGTCATTTTTCGGGCAGACTCACAGCCATGCTGTGTGTGGCAGGTGCACTGTGCAAGCAATATCTGCAGGAAAAAGGCATCGAAGTGTTTGCCCACATTCACAGCATCGGCGGCATCAAAGACATTCCGTTCGACCTTTGCAAGGTCGGCAAAACGGAACAAAAACTTCTTGCCGACAGACCCTTTGCCGTGCTCGATGAACAGGCAGGACAAAAAATGCAGGAGCTTATTCTGCAGGCAAAAGCAGATTGCGACTCCGTGGGCGGTATTGTTGAATGTGCCGTTACGGGATTACCCGTGGGCTTGGGGGAACACCTGTTTGCAGGTGTTGAAAGCAGAATTGCCGCCGCCGTTTATTCCGTCCCCGCCGTCAAAGGGGTGGAATTCGGCAACGGCTTCGGCTGTGCTTCGCTTTTCGGTTCGCAAAACAACGATCCGTTTGAAACGGACGGACAGAAAATATATACCAAAACCAACAACTGCGGCGGCATCTTGGGCGGGATGACAAACGGCATGCCCCTTGTGTTCAGGGCCGCATTCAAGCCGACACCCAGCATTGCAAAAGAACAAGCCACGGTGTCGCTTTCCAAAATGGAAAACACAACTTTAAAAATAAAAGGACGGCACGACCCCTGCATTGTGCAAAGAGCCGTACCCGTCACGGAAGCCGCCGCCGCAATTGCGGTGTGCGATCTGTTACTCGACTGAGGGTGAAAAAAATGGAAAATGAATTGCAATCTTTAGATACATTAAGACAACGCATTGACGAAGTGGACCGCCAACTGGTTGAGTTATTCAAGGAGCGAATGGAAATCAGTGCAGGCGTGGCACAGTATAAACGTGCAAACGGAAAACCCGTGTACGACGGTGCCCGTGAACGTGAAAAACTGGCAAAGGTGTCCGCACTTGCGGGGGAGGATTTTGCCGACTACAGCAGGGTGCTGTATTCCACCATTATGTCGCTGTCGCGATCCTATCAGGAAAAACTGCTCGGCACGCAGTCACAGACGGGTGAAATCCTTGCAAAAGCCGAACAGAACACCCCGAAGCTGTTTCCGACAACCGCGAAAGTGGCTTGTCAGGGCATTGAGGGTGCTTATTCACAGATTGCGGCACAAAATCTGTTTGAACTGCCGCAGATTACATACTACCCGACCTTTGAGGGTGTTTTTGAGGCCATTGAATCGGGCACATGCCGCTACGGTGTGTTACCGCTTGAAAACAGCACGGCAGGATCGGTCGGCAAGGTGTATGACCTGATGCTGAAAAAGAATTTTTACATCGTGCGGTCATTCCGTTTGAAAATCGACCACAACCTGCTTGTTAAAAAAGGGGTACGCTTTGAAGAGATCCGCGAGGTGTTCTCGCATGAGCAGGCAATCAGCCAGTGTGCGTCTTTCTTAAAAGCCAATCCGCAGATCAAAGTGACCGCGTGTCCCAACACCGCCATGGCGGCACGGCTTGCCGCCGAAACCGACAGAAACGATGTGGCGGCTCTCTCCTCACGTGATTGTGCACAATTGTACGGTCTTGTGAATCTTGCCGCAAGCGTACAGGACAATGCAAACAACCACACAAGATTTATCTGCATTTCACGCACACCCGAAATTTATCCCGGTGCAGACAAGACCACGCTTATGATGATTGCACCGCACAAACCCGGTGCACTGTATGTGCTTCTTTCACACTTCTTTGCACACGGAATCAACATTTCAAAATTGGAAAGCCGTCCTCTGCCCGACCGCGATTTTGAATTTTTGTTTTATCTTGACCTCGATGTGTCGGTCTATTCCCCGAAACTGCCCATGGTGCTGGCAGAACTCGAACGGCAAAGCGAGCAGTTCCGTTATTTGGGCAGTTATATTGAACAGATAGGATAAAATTATGGAACATGCAGAAAATTTCAGGGCAGGCTTAATCGGGCACAAACTGTCACACAGTTTTTCGCCGCAGATTCACGCAGAACTTGCCGATTATGAATATAAACTTTTTGAACTTGAACCCGACGAGGTCGGTGCATTTTTACAAAACGGCAATTTTGATGCCACCAATGTGACCATTCCCTACAAAAAAGAAGTGATGCCGTTTTTGGCGGAAATTTCCGAAGAAGCACAGAAAATCGGTTCGGTCAACACCATTACCCGCACCGCAAAGGGGCTTAAAGGCGACAACACGGACTATTTCGGTTTTTTGTATATGCTTAAAAAAAGCGGTATTGCGGTAAAAAACAAAAAATGTCTTGTGCTCGGCTCGGGCGGAGCTTCCGTCACGGTCTGTGCGGTACTCAAAGACATGGGTGCAGATGTGGTTGTCATCTCCCGTTCGGGTGAAGATAATTACGAAAACCTTGACCGCCACAAAGATGCGGCTGTGATTGTGAACACCACGCCCGTCGGAATGTATCCGAATACAGGCATATCCCCTGTTGACCTGACCGTGTTTCCCGTTCTTGAAGGGGTGCTTGATCTTATTTACAACCCTGCAAGAACACAGTTGCTGCTTGATGCACAAAAATTGCACATCCCCTGCATCAACGGTCTTTCCATGCTTTGTGCACAGGCAAAAAAGGCCTGCGAACTGTTTTTAAACACGCAGATTGACGACAGTGAAATTGACCGCATCACCGCAAAAATCGCTTCGGACAGCGAAAACATCATTCTTATCGGCATGCCCGGGTGCGGAAAATCCACCGCCGGCAAAGCCCTTGCCGAAATGACGGGCAGGCAGTTTGTTGATACAGATGAAATAATCGAGCAAAAAGCGGGGATGCCCATTCCCGACATTTTTGCAAAATACGGTGAAGTGCACTTCCGCACACTTGAACACGAAGCGGTGTGCGAGTATGCAAAAAAAAGCGGCCTCGTGCTTGCCACGGGCGGCGGTGTAATCAAAACAAAAGAAAACTACAATTGCCTGCATCAGAACGGCAAAGTCATCTGGTTGCAACGGGATGTGAACCTGCTTGCAACGGACGGCAGGCCCCTGTCGCAGCAAAGCGGTGTTTTCAAACTTTATGAGGAAAGAAAACCCCTGTATGAATACTTCTGCGACATTGCAGTGCAATGTGACACCGATGCAACCATAACGGCTAAAAACATTCTTACCGCTTTCAAGGAGGTAATACGATGAAAATTCTTGTGATCAACGGGCCGAATCTCAACTTATTGGGACTTCGTGAGCCCACTTTGTACGGCAAACAGGATTACAAAGCCCTTTGTGAGTTTATAAAAGAAAACAGTCTCGGCAACGAAGTGGAGCTGTTTCAGTCCAACCACGAGGGTGTGATCGTGGATAAAATCCAATCCGCATACAAGTGCTTTGACGGCATTGTCATCAACCCTGCCGCCTACACGCACACCTCGGTCGCCATTTTAGATGCGCTCAAGGCGGTCGGCATTCCGACCGTGGAGGTGCACCTGACCGACATTTCCCAACGCGAAGCATTCCGTCAGCATTCCTTTGTGTCGCTGTATGCCGAAAAACAGATCAAAGGGCAAGGCTTTGACGGTTATGCACAAGCAATCGGATATTTAACAAACAAGTACGGAAAGTGAGGTATATTTATTATGTCTATGGATTTCAAACGCAAGCTCCCCATTCCGATGGAGGTCAAAGAAAAGTTCCCCGTTTCATTTGCCGCAACGCAAAAGAAAGAAGCAATTGATGCCGAAGTTGCTGCTGTTTTCAAAGGGGAATCGGACAAAAAAATCCTCATTATCGGCCCGTGTTCGGCTGACCGTGCGGATGCTGTTTTTGAATACTGTACCCGCCTGAAGGAAGTACAGGAAAAGGTTTCGGATAAACTGATTCTCATTCCCCGCATTTACACCAACAAACCGCGCACCACAGGCGAAGGCTATAAAGGAATGCTGCACCAGCCCGATCCCAACAACAAGCCCGACCCGTTTCAGGGCATTCTTGCCATCCGTGAACTGCACACAAGAGTGCTGACGGAGTTGGGAATGTCCACGGCGGACGAAATGCTTTACCCTGCAAATCACCGCTATTTAAGCGACCTGATGAGCTATGTTGCCGTAGGTGCCCGTTCAAGCGAAAATCAAGAACACCGCCTTGTTGCAAGCGGCATTTCCGTTCCCGTCGGCATGAAAAACCCCACCGCAGGCGATCTTTCCGTTATGCTCAATTCGGTCAAAGCCGCGCAGGCAAGCCACTCCTTCATTTACAGAGGCTGGGATGTGGAAACAAGCGGCAACCCCCTTGCACACGCTATTCTCAGAGGTTTTGTCAACAAACACGGACAGTCAATGCCCAACTACCACTACGAAGATCTTGAAATGCTGTGCGAAATGTATGCCAAATCGGGCATTGCAAACCCCGCCGCCATCATCGACTGCAACCATGCAAACTCCGACAAAAAGTGGTTTGAACAACCCCGCATCTGCAAAGAAGTTCTGCACTCCTGCCGCCACAATGCGGACATTGCAAAACTGGTCAAGGGCTTCATGATCGAAAGTTACCTCGAAGACGGCAATCAGAAAATCGGCACCGACGAAGTGTACGGCAAATCCATCACCGACCCGTGCCTGGGCTGGGAAAAGAGCGAAAAACTCATTCTCGAAATCGCGGATCTTATATAATATAAAGAAAACGACCTGCACTCTGGTAAAAAAAGTGCAGGTCTGCTTTTATTTTTTTTGTGCGTTTCCGTATTCGCGTTGCATGGCTTGCACGGACACCACCCATTGTTTGCCGAATTTGCAGACATCCACACCGTTTACAAGCTTTCCGTATGCGACAGCCTTGCGCAAGGTGCTTTCATGCAGCCCCCAAAGACTGCTTGCATCACCAAATGCCATCAACCCGTCAAACGGAGTTGCAATCTGTGTTCCGTTTGCCCACAGTTCATCGCAGGAAAGATCTAATTCATCCTCCCATACGATACCGTAGCCGCCCACATCCGTTTCAACACAGTAAAACAAATCAGGATTTTCAATTAAAGTCTTAAAAACAGGCAAGGATTCAAACAGCGGTTTTATATCATATATTTTTGTAACACCCTCACAAAACTGCACACTGAGTCTGTAATCAGGCAAGGGAAAAACATTTTTTACTTTGTGAAACATTGTGTCACCTCACTGAATTACAATATCACGATACCGTGATATTTGTCAAGAAAAAAAACTGCACTCTTGTCAAAAAGTGCAGGTTTTTGTTTATGCAAAATAGCGGATGAGATAGAGGATGATCATGTGCACGGGATAAAAACCGTAGGAACCGTATTGGATAAACTTGTTCGATTTTCCCTTCTTACCGCCGTAAGCCCAGATGGGAAGAAGTGCCAGCACGGCAAAGCCCTGTGTCGGGAATTCAAAGGCGTGACCGAACAGTTCAAAAGGAAGCACCTGGCCTTCAAAGAAAACAATGTGAATGAGCACCATGCCGACAAGCTGTGCGAGCCATGCAAACGGAAAATCACGGCAGATATAGAACAGAAGAATGGTAATAAATCCCGTGAAGCCGTAATCCGGGAATGTGATAACCGAAGCGACGCCGATGAGCACCAAAAACAGGACACCAAGACCGATTGTTTTTGCAGTACGGTCTTTTTTCATCTTGTCGAGCACCACCATGGCAGCAAGCCCTAACAAAAAGGTAAACAAAACATTCTGATGATAGGGGTTAAACCAACGGCTGGAATAAAACAGATTGAACGGCAATTCGGAAATCAGCGCAAAAATGCCGAGGCGCAGAGCATATTTTTTTACATTTTTGGTGTGTACAAAACCCTCTGCCAACTGAAACGCAAAAATGGGAAATGCGAGTCTGCCGAGATACGTCATCCAGTTGCCGAAAGACATGAATGTTGCCCACACATGGTCACTGATCATCAGAAGAATGGCGATCAGTCGCAGCATATTGGCGGTAATGCCGCCCAAGGGCAGATTTTCGATCGGACGGTTTCGGGGCAGTTTTTTCAGTTTTTGGAGCATTGCGCATCACCTCTCTATAAAGAATATAATTCTTTTTCGGATCTGTCAAGAAAAATCAGCACAGATTTTCCGGCACATTTTCAATCGGCACATAGGTCAGCACCGAGGTACCGTCTGCATATTCAAATGCCACAAAGCAACCGTCCTGCGTGACGGGATAGTGCAAAAATGAATTTTTGACAAGTTCTGCAAGCACCGTTGCATCCTGCGTGAATTTGCCGTCGGGCATAATGTCGGAGAATGATATATTTTCTTGGAAAAGGTAGGTGCCTCTGAAGTACTGACTGCGAAAATGGCCGACGTTTTCCGCTTTGCCGTCGGCAAAGGGAGTACGCAGAAGTTTAGCAGCCACGGGCTGTTCGGCAACGCTCAGATATTGCAGCAGCTCATATTTTTCAAGCACGGCGACGGTGGCTTTCATACCTGCGTAAACGGGATAGATATTGTTTAAATCGCAGTATTCAAAGTCCTTACTCAACTGTGCGATGGTAAAGGTCTTCGGCTCGGAGAATTCGGGACCGACATACATATCCTCATAATACACAGCCGTGGGCACTTCCATATCAGCATAGTCATAGCCGCCATTATATTCGTAGCTATATTCATAGTCCTGGTCATAACTGCGGATGTTGCCGCTGAGCGAGATGTAACCAAGCGGTGCGACATTGTCAAAACGGCAGATCGGCATGTTGCCGTCTTTGATATCCTGCACCAAAGCCTTGCGAAGATCCGTTTCAAACCCTTGCTCCAGAATATTCCACGGAATGACCGTCACAGACGAAGCGGCAGGTGCGATCAGTGATACATTTTCAATATAAATGTCATCAAACTGATGCACATAATTGGTTTTCACATCTTCATGGTTTTCGTAATCACGAAGTTTTTCCATAACCTCGGGGGTGGCTTTTTCGTAATAACGGGTGACGGTTTTGCCGTTTTTGAGCTTGTACTGAAATGCAACGGGGTATCCGAACAGTGCAAGATCCTCGTCTGTTGCCTCCTGCATACTGCGATGCACAGCAAGCACGGCGTCGATGTCCTTTTCATCCGTCAGATTACAGATGAGCGATGCAGAGTCGGAATAAAAATACGAAAGATGATCGACCGCAAACTGTTCGTCCGTGCGGTTGTGCAGTTCATTGTCTTCATACCACAAATCGCCGTAATAACTTTCATAGAAAGAACTGTCCGCATCTGCAAATTGCGGATAGCCGCCGCACGAAACGGACACACTTTCTATTTTTTCTTTGTCGGGAATGCGGTTTTCATAACCGAAACCGCCCGTTTGGAAGATGACACAGACAATCACAAACACGGCACATACCGACAATGCAACAGGCATGGCTTTGGCAAGTGTCTTTTTGCCGCGCAAGAGAATTGCCATGATGATGGTATACACAAGCAACAGAATAAGCGTACCGAGTGCAATCAGC
Organism: Acutalibacteraceae bacterium; assembly: GCA_045605525.1. Lineage (GTDB taxonomy): Bacteria > Bacillota > Clostridia > Oscillospirales > Acutalibacteraceae > RUG806. Next base: position 23,774 of record JAZUQC010000091.1, on the reverse strand, counting down.
ACAGCACCGAGCCCGGGAATGCGGATATCTGCCGTGTCCATCACAAAGTAGGCAGGAATGGCAAGCAGGAATGCAAGGCTCAGACAGGACGCACCCACAAGAGCGGGATTTTTACCCAAGAAGCCTGCGTTTTCATTTTTACGGTGCTTGAAGCAGATGAAACTCAACATACAAAGCACTGCACCGACGGCAAGCCACACCAAGGGGTAAGACCAGCCTGGATTCATCCATTCGCCGTCCATCTTGTACCATTCAAAACCGTCGCTGAATCGGTAATCGGAAACGGGCAGGAAAAAATCAAGGAAAGAGAAATCGGGCAAAAACGAGCCATTGTGCATGGTTTCGCCTGTTGCAACATTGTGCAGCCAGTGTTCAACAGCATTGCCCTTGAGCATGGCGGCGGCAAGGTATTTGACCCCGTAAAACAGGGTGACGGGCAGGGCAATCAGACAGCCCGAACACAGAAAACTTTCAACGCTTGCACCTGATACACACATGGCAAGTGTGGTCATGGCAAATGCAAACACAGCAATGGCAACAAAAGAAAGGGTATAAATGCCCGTTGCTGTCCACAGTTCGGGGCTTGAGCCGAACAATATCAGATTACAAACAAGAAGGCCTGCAAAAACGAGCACAACAGGGGTAATCAGAAGTACCGCGCACGCGGCAAAACGAGACCAGAACAGGGTGCTTCTTGACACACCTAAACTGCAATAGACATTGAGTGTTTTTTTGACGTGCAGAAATCGCCAGCAGTGCAAAGCAAGGAACATGGCAGAAAGCCCGACCGCAAGGCAGACATAGCCCATTTCTTCCGTACTCATATGTCGGTTAAGTGCAAAGACATAAGCTTCAAGATAATCAGAATCTGAAAGCCCGCTCAGGTACATCTCCTGATTTCTGAACATCGAATGAATGTCCGCAAAAAACGGAAGAAGCAGCAAAAACTCCAGAATACCGTGGAAACTGAACTTTTTTAAGGACTGCAAAAAGGATGTACGGAATTGCTTAGCCGAAGATAGATTTGAAGTCATAATCGCCTTCCTCCATTTCGTCTAAGAATATCTCTTCCACGCTCATTACAAAGCGTTCCACCAAGAGCGGATTCATCTTGCGAAGCAGGTCTTCCGCAACATCGGGTGCTTTGTTGATGGTGAGCACCACGATTTTGCCGTCGATTTCCACTTTTTTGTAATTGATGTGTGCAAAATCGGATTCGACCTTGTTTTCACTGAACACGGCGCGCAGTTTGCAACGAGTGCCCGAAAGGTCGTCCACGGAAGCATCGAGCACGATTTTTTTGCCGTTGATAAGGCCGATGTGGTCGCACATATCGCCTAATTCATGCAGGTTATGCGAAGAAATGATGATGCTCGCTTCCTTTTCGGCGGCATATTCAAGAAGCATATTTTTCATCAGATTCCGCTTTGCGGGGTCCAGACCGTCAAAGCTTTCATCGAGCAAAAGCACCTGCGGATTGCAGGCAAGGGCAATTGCCATTTCCGCCTGCCGCTGCATACCCTTTGAAAACGAAGACACTTTTGCCTTGCGGTCAAGCCCCAAAAGGTCTGTCAGTTTGACAAAGGTTTCGTTGTTGAAATCGGGGTAATAGGACTGATAGAATTTTGCAGTTTTTTCAAGCGTGGTGTAGGGTTCAAAATGCAGCTCGTCCGGCACGAAAAACAGATGCTGTTTCTGTTTTGCGTTGTCGAAAATGTCTTCCCCGTTCATCAGCACTTTGCCGCCGTCGGCACGGTAAATGCCTGCCACGGTTTTCAAAAGCGTGGTCTTGCCGGCACCGTTGTAGCCGACCAGGCCGTAAACCGAGCCGTTTTTCACGGTCAGCGAAAGATCTTCCACCGCTGTGTAATTTCCGAATCGTTTGGTAACATTTTTAATTTCAAGCATTGTTGTTTACCTCCTCGCCGTAAAGCGTGTGAACCGTTGAAAGCACCTCAGCCAATGCAATTCCTTTGGCTTTGGCGGCAAGCACTGCCGTTTCCACTTCCTGAAAAGCGGTTCTGCGTAAGTTTTCATCGGCAAGGGCATCGGCACTTACATAGCTGCCCGTACCGGGAACGGAATAGATGACCCCGTGCGATTCCAATTCGGAAAAGGCTTTTTTGACGGTGTTGATGTTCACTCCCGTTTCTGCCGCAACCTGACGGATAGACGGCAGTTTGCTGTGGGGGGTAAGAACACCCAAGGAAATGAGGGTCATCAGTTCATTTTTGATTTGCTCGAAGACAGGCACGCGGCTCTGTCGGTCAATGTGGAGCATTTTTCATCGCCTCCTGTAATTTCAATTTGGGGGGATGCGGGGTGTATTGCAGAAGCAGGTGCTTCTTTTTTCTGTTTGTGTGCCACAACGGACCACAGTACGGCGGCACCGGGGATGCTCGCGAGTACAGCTACGACCATATCGATCATAGTATCAATCACGGGATATTGCGATGCGTTTACGGGTTCTCCGAACATACGGAAGAACATATAGTCGGCAGCAGGTTGAAATTCATAGTCCTGCAGGTAGGTACCCGTATAGTAGTCAAACGCAAATTCAAAAACTTCCCAAACGATGATAACAAAGCAGCCCATGCCGAAGCCGATGACGGATGCAATGAATCCCGAAACGGGTCTGTTTTGCGTTTGCAATCCCTTTATGACGGCTTCGTAGCAGATGAACACGCACAGAAATCCCGAAAGGACGTGCAGGAAGGTGTCGTAGCCGGGTTTTCCGCAATAGCCGAGATAATGGCCGCAGTAAGAGCCGAGCAGAATAATGACCATACCGTATTTCATTGCAGAATACGGAACACGTCCGAGAAAGATCTGCTTAGGAAAAATCACTCGCAGCAGTGTCACGCTGAATGCGGCAACGGTGTTGGCAATGAGCTGAATGAGAATGTCGAATCGTTCACCCGTTTCGAGGTATTCTTTATACACCATCAGGGTGGAAAAAATCATCATCACACGCAGTTGCCACCATAAGATGTATTCCACGGTCGAAACGCTTTTTCGCAGTTCCTTCCATTCGTTTTTGGGTAAGTTGCGGTAGTAGTTTGCTATTTTTTTGAGATTTGTTTTCATTTAAGTGCAGCTGGCATTTTGTCTGCGGGTACATAGACGAGTGCATCCGTGATCCGACCGTCTTCGTCACTGTAATGCAACTGCACGAAGTAGCCGGGTTCATTGACAAAATAAGAAAAATAAGTCTGTTCACAAAGTTCTTTCAGAAGTGCGGGGTCTTCCACCGTGACGGTGTCAAAGGGAACGAGCATGACACTTTCCGGGTCAAATTCGCTGTAATAATCCGGGTCTGCAATAAAACCGTTGAACTGCAAGGTCTGAATACGCTTGCGTGCAAACAATTCTTCTTTGCTTTCATTATTCAGCGGATTTTCATAGATTCTTGCGTGGACGGGGGTTCTGACATCCTCAAAATACTGCAGTTTCTGCACGCTTTGCAAAACGGCGAGTGTTTCGGTCATGGAAGAAAAGACAGGCACAAACGGATAATCATAAGAATAAGTGATGTGATAAACGGGCTCTTTGATGCGTTTGTAATCGCCTTCATCAAAATGATTCAGGGTGATATAGCCCAAGGGTGCCGTGTCGCTCTCAAAATCCAACGGCAGGTTGCCGTTGCGGATGTCTGCAAGGATTGCATTGAACAAATCTTTCTGCACAGCACGGTCCTTGTCTTCCAGTACCACATCCGTCATGGCTGTGCAGTTTTTGGAAAACAGCATCAGGTTGTTATGTTCATACCCGTCAAAATAGGACATCAACTCTGCAACAACAGCTTCGCGGTAGTCTTCCGTATCGAGCAAGCCCTGCAATTGCACCATGGCTTCAATGGGGGTATGGTTGTAAATGCGGGTCAGTTCCCTGCCGTTTGCGAGTTTATAGGACACCATCACAGAGCCGTAATAACTGCTGTTATAGGTGTTCCGACGATCGTTGATAAGCAGTTCGTGAATATTGCGGACGGTTTCAATGGATTGTTCATCTTCAAAATACACAAACGAACCTTCGCCCCAGATGCCTTCGGTTTGCAGATAAGCTTCTAAGAAACGGTCACCCTGAATATCCGGTTCATGACCTTCATACAAATCGCGGTTGTCACCCTTGTATATGTAATAACCGCTGTGACTGACAACGCCGGGTGCCGAAGTAAATGTGATGCCTGCGGCGGTGATTTTTTCGGTTGCGGGAATGCGCTTTTCAAAGCCGAATCCGCCCGTGATGAAGATGAACATAAACACAAGCAGTGCCGCCGCCATAATGCCGCCCGTGCGAAGCTGTGCTTTTATTTTTGCTTTGGAGCGAAGAAGAATCGCAATGATGCCGACAAACAGGCCGAATGCAACACCGATAAGCAAAATTGCACAGAAAGCGGTTGCAATCACGGTAAATCCGTATTCCCTGACAATCAATGCCCCTGCGGGAATCAGGATGGAACCGAGTGCAAACACGGTAACGGCAATCAGACGCGGACAGGAGCCCAAAAATGTGGCACGCTCGGTTTTGCCGTATACAAACGAGAACCGTGCCGCAACACCGAGAAGCACAAACAAACCGAGATACAAAACAGGATAGCCGACCGACGGGAATTCGGGTGCCGGTCTTGTGACTTCCTGTGCGAGTGCATCACCAAAGTCATAGTTGGTAACGGGATACAGGAAATCGGCAAAGACAAATCTGCCGCCGAAGGCACTTTCGACGCGCACATCGTCAAATCCTTTCAAGCGTACGAATGTAAAGAACTTTGCACCCGACAGGAACAGCTCGCTGAAAAGATAGGTGCCGTAATACAAAGCCGACGGGGCAAAGGTCAGAAGACCGCCGCAGACAAGGCTTTCAACCGTAGAGCCGCTGAAGGTCATGCAGAGCACGCACACCGCAAAGGGATACAAAGAAACGGCGAGCATACTCGCCCCGTAATACACAATCGCCTGCCAAAGTTCGGGGCTTGCGCCGTATAAGTATACATTGTATACCCCGCAAATGAGAAACGGCAATGCAACGGCAATCAACTGCGAAACCACACAGCCGACAAATTTGCCTGCAAACAGGGTCGCACGGCTGATCCCTAAACTGTAATAGACATTGACGGTCTTTTTGGTGTGCATAAATCGGAAATTGTAAACCGACAAAAGAATTGCCGAAACACCGAGCACAAGACAGGTTACTGCAATCATAAAAGAGTCAATGTACATGCCGCCGACAATGTATTTGACCTGTGAGATGGTATCAAGCATATAATAGACATTATCATACTGAACCGATACATTGTACGCATTGAGCGAAACGAGCATGAACAAAAACAGCAAGACGGTGTGGAACGCATTCTTTTTGAGCGTTTTTGCAAAGGTGACAAAAAACTGCTTTCGCGCGGAATGAACAGAATGTGTCATTCATTTACCTCCTTTTGAGATTCAACTGTGCTATCTGTGGTAGCACACCTATACAATACCACACATTTCCCTTTCTGTCAAGAAGTTTTCAGAAATATTTATATTCCAAAAACTTATCTGTTTTTCAAAGTTTTCGGATTGAAATTCAAAAAGTCCATGATTTTAACATCTTTTTGCACAAGAAAACGGCTTCGCCGTAACGCGGCGACCGTTTTCGTTTCGTCCATCGCCGAGGAAAGTTTACTTTCCGTTCGGCGGGACATATAACCAGAAAAAAACGTTTTCTTATTTTTCGGGCGACTTTGCGAGCACCCGTTTTTGCTTTACGAAAGTCTTTTTTGTCCCCCGTTAAAAAGCCGGGTTGTTTGTGCACCGAAAGGCATCATTAAACCGCCTCTTTCCGTAAGAATGAGGCGGTTTTGCATTTGTTATGCCGTATTGTTTTTACAGCACTCAGCCTGTAAAGTTTGTGAACCAGGATTTTTCATCCTCAAGCTTGACTGACGCACGCAGAATCATTCTTGCATCGGCAGCGGAAACTTTATTTTTACTATCAACCTTTGCAGCTTTGTAATAGCAGGAATCTTCCGCATAATTTTCAAGTTTTACGGATATACGAAGTGCAATTCTTGCGTCGGAGGCATTAACGATTCCGTCACCGTCAACATCACCGAACACAACAATTTCCATGCTGTCAACCACGGTTTCGCCGTCGAGAATGACCAGCTTCATTCCCGTAGCAAGTTTTGCCGCATCATCTGCTCTTGCTCCTTTTGCGGTCAGTACAACCGTACCGTTAGATGCGGCAAGCAGTTGGCCGACCGTGCTGCTGCTTTTTGCAACCACGAATCCGTCGGTTGATACTTTTGCAACACCGTTTTCTGCTTCAATGACCAGTTCATCCGACGATGTCGGCAATTTTTCTATCACGCGGGTTTCTTCCTGACCGCATGTGCTGCAAGTGCGGAATTCTTCACCGTCGCTTTCCTGCGTGGCAGGCGTACGGACTGTCCACTCACTCCAACCGTGACCGAGGGCTTCGATTTCTTCATAGGTACTGTAATCACACCGCGAGCAGGTGACATAAGCATTCCAACCGATTTCTGTGCAGGTAGCTGCTTTTGCATCCGTCTGTTCAAGCAGATGTGCAGCAGGCACAATGTCTCTGTTTTCGGTTTCGGTACAGCGAACACACTTATAGGTTGTAAAGCCGTCTTTTGTGCAGGTATTGTCAACCGTTTCAACAAATACGGTATAGCTGTGCCCGATTGCATTGCCTGATTCGACACCGCAAGTCAAACAGATCGAGGGAATTGAACACTCTGCCTCAGCCCAGTCATGTTCCGCCATCGGGATCTCTTCATACGTTGTATAGTCACACCGCGAGCAGGTAACATAAGCATCCCAACCGATTGCCGTACAGGTAGCTGTTTTTGCAGCGTGCTTTATTTCATCGTGACCGAGCGCTTCGATTTCTTCATGTCCGCTTATATATGTTTCACATCTTGTGCAGTACACGCCTGCGGTATAACCGATTTCGGAACAAGTGGGTTCCTGCCCGGCACGGTTTTCTTCCGCATGACCGAGGGCTTTGATTTCTTCGTGACCGGAAACATAAGCCTCACAATCCTTGCAGTAAACACCGGCATCGTAACCGACTGCGGTACAAGTTGCCGACACGGCATCGGTTTGCACGGTATTGAAGTGGTTGTTTGCATCGTAACCGATTTCTTCGGTCCTGGTGTGTGCATTATTATGTGAGCAGGTATAGGTCCTGATGCCCATCTGATGACAACCGGCGACAACGGTAATTGCACCTGCATTCCATTCGTGAGCCGATGCATTCAGAGCAATGGTCAGGTCAGCAAGTTCTTCCTTTTCAGCATCAAAGTTTGCAGAACATGCACTGCACGTATAGTGACCGAGTGTACCGGCAGCCATGCAAGTTGCCGGAATTTCGGCAATCCATTCGCCGTACAGATGACCGGTTGCGGGACTTTCCGTATAAGTCGAGTGATCGCAACGCGAGCAGGTAACGTAAGCATCCCAACCGCTCGCCGTGCAGGTGGCTGCTTTTGCAGCGTGTTCAATTTCATCGTGACCAAGGGCGTCCATTTCTGCTTTTGTTGTGTAGTCGCATCTTGTACAGAATTCATATGCATCCCAACCTTTTTCCGTACAGGTAGGTGTCTGTGCGGTACCGGACACGATGTTGTGACCGAGGGCATCCCCTTCCGTTATTTCACATGCGGAACATTTTTTTGCAACAGTGCAGGTTGCATCAACCCAACTGTGACCGAGTGCTTCGCTTATTTGGAAGGTCGTATAGAAACATCTTGAACAATATTCATACTCTTCCCATCCGTATTGTGTACAAGTGGGTTCATGTGCGGCAGCGAATTTCAGATCATGACCGAGTGCGTCAATTTCTTCTTTTGTTGTGTAGTCACATCTTGTGCAGGACTCATATGCCATCCAGCCTTTTTCCGTACAAGTAGCAGCCTGAGCCTCGTGAGATACCATGTTGTGACCGAGTGCTTCCCCTTCGGTTGCATTACATTCGGAACAAGTCTTAGGTGCTGAACAGCTTGCATCAACCCATGTATGTGCGTATTGCGTACCCGTAATTCCGCATTCTGAACAAACCTGCAGTGTCGTGCAGGATCCTGTACTCCAACTGTGACCTGTTGCTTCTGTTTCAACATAAGTTGTATACGAACATCTTGAACAGGTTTCATACGCATCCCAACCAACTTCGGTACAAGTGGGGGCTTGTGCCCCGTGAGAAATGAGATCATGGGAATCATATCCGAGAGAGGAGATCAATTCTATTGTTGTATAGGTGCATCTCTTACAAGCCTGATATTCCTTCCAACCGAATTCCGTACAGGTGGGAGCCTTTGCTTCGCACCATTCATAGTCGTGGCCGAGTGCTTCACCTCTGGTTGTACGACATCTCTCGCAGAACTCTGCCCTTGTGCAATTTGCAGCATACCATTTATGTTCCAATGGGGGAATTTCGCAGTACGTTGAGAACTCACATCTGTTGCAAGTTTCGTATTCATAATAACCCCATTCCGTACAGGTTGCCTCTTTCCCTTCATGTCTCACACTATCGTGACCAAGGGCTTCACCGTCAACCTCTCCGCATAAACGACAGTATTTTGCATCCTCGCAGGTTGCATCAACCCAACTGTGACCGGAAGCATCAACTGCTTGGTATGTTGTATAATCGCATCTTGAACAAGTCACATAATCACACCAACCGCTTTGCGTGCAGGTCGCAGTCTGTCCTTGATGGAAAATCTCATCATGCCCGAGTGCCGCAACCACAGTCTGTTCAAGGGTAACCGCACCGCATACCGAGCAATGCTTGCCCTCTGTAAGACCTGTTTGTGTGCAGTCGGGAGCCACGGCAGCATCCGTTACCGGCGTATGACCGAGTGCCGCAACCTTATTGCCTTCATACTCTTCACCGCATATTGAACAGGTATAGGCTGTATAACCGTCCTCGGTACAGGTGGGGGCGATTACCTGCGCTTCAAAATCATGGAAGCAGCCGATATCCGCTGCCTTGGATTTCTTTTTTTCTCCGTTTGCAAATGTTACCTCGCAGTAATATCTTCCGAATTCATCAGGGGTAAATGCCGATCCGGTTGCACCTGCAACAGCCGTATACAACACATCATTTTTATATACCTTTACCGACGGGATTGTATTTTCCGTTGATGCATAAATGCCGTAGGCACCGGCGGTCTCAACAATGCCGGTTGCAATGTTTCCGTCAATGTCGCATGCAACAAAGTCAGACTTCATATTAAACAGTTCGACACAATCAACAGATGATGAGAATTCCAATGTTACCTCATCGCCGGCTGCAAAATCTGCAATAATATAGTATAAATCGGTATAATCGTTTCCTTCTTCGCTAAAGTTTATTGCCGACCAGCCGTTTTCGGCACTGTAAGTGCTTTCTACCTCAAAGGGAGCATCAAAACTTGACCAGGGATAGGTTACGGAGTCATCGGTTATTTCAGTAAGTCCCCGTTCACCTTTATACCACTGATAAATCGCTCCCGCGTCCACGCTGAGCGTGACATACATCTCGGCAGGCGTGGGATGATGGGTGATTCTGTAAGAAAAGTCGACAAATCTGCTGACCAGCACAGTACCGTCACCTGCAGTTGCCTCGCAGTAATAATATGCACCGTAGGTGGGATTGGCAAGGGTGGCGGATGTTTCTCCCGACAGAGCATTGATTGCTATCGCACCCCTGTATATCTTTACAGACGGCTTTGTGCCTTCTGCTTCAGCCCAGACTACATAAGCGCCGTCGGTTTCAACAATGCCTGTTGCAATATTTCCGTCTATAGTAAATTCTACCTCGGCTTCTTCTGCAATGTTGGACATATATGCAAGGTAAACAGGTGATGTGAATTCCAGTATAACTGTATCTCCTGCCTTAAAATCTGCAATAATATAGTCAACATAATCGTCAGAATCATATAATATTATAGGCGACCAGCCAAACTTACTGTCATAGCTGCTTTCTTCGCTTTCTTCACCGAAAAAATCTGACCAGAGATAAATTTCATCGCTGTCCGTAATTTCGGCTGTATCCGACATTTTGTACCACTGGTATACCGCATCGGTACTGTTATTGAGAGTAACATAAGGCTCTTTATCGGTGGGCTGATGGGTAAATTTATAAATATACTTTGAGCATACTCCGCAGGTGCCATCGTCTGTATCGTGTGTACATACAACACCGCAGTCTCCGCATACACCGTTTTCGTAATTTTCGGTGTGGCTCTCAACCTTGATCTGAGCATAATTTTTGCCGTTGAGGATCGTATTCAGCTTGTCAAGTGCAACAAAATCGGAGCTTTCATCAAATCTGACAACAAGATGATCACTTATTGCAGCATCCTCGGCAAGCCCGATCAATCCATAGAAGTCAAATGCTTTTGAAGGACTTGACAGCTTCATTGAAGCACCTGCTTTGATTTTAACATAGTCACCGAAGGCACCTCTGTATGAAGCATTATGCAGAATTTCAAGGCTTCCCGCATTCAGATACAGTTCATACATAAAGCTAAAATCAGCAGAACTTATTACCTTGACGGTTCCGCCGTTCTGAATATATTTAACCTGCAAGGGAGAGCCGCCGCTTGCACTTGTTGATTCAAAGGTAATATTACCGCCGTTTACGGTCAGGGAGCCTCCGTTCCAGCTCGGGCCGTATGCAGAAAAAGTAAGAGATTTTGCATAAAGACTGTCATTTTCACCGCCGTTTATGGTGACATGCGAGCTGTAAATTTCCAAAGCACCCTGACTTGCCCAGTTATACTGATCAATGGTGTTTTCACCTTCAAGGGTAATATTTACCGTGTAAGAATCTGCGTAATTTATACGTATCCGTCTGAGCGTTGCGTTGCGCAGAATAATGTTGCAGTCACGGCTGATATAAACTTCAGCATCTTTGTTGGTTCCCGTCAGAACATAGGTTTTGTTGTCTGTTCCTATAGGAATTGAAAATTCATTGCTTGTGCTGACATCAATTACATACTCCGCGGCAACATCAGCAAAGGATGTGATCGGTAAAATATTCACCGCAATAAGAATTACCGCCAGCCATATACTGAGCACTTTTTTCATACAAAGATTCCCCCTTTGATAAATTGTAAAAAGCATTTTTTACATACTTTAATTAAATTATATCAAAAATAAATAAAAATTGCAATGTTTTTTTGCTTTACGGAAACGCAGTTTCCTATATAATAAAAAAGCAGTCTGTCAAAAATAACAGACTGCCCTTTATTTAATACCCGCGTGTGCCTTCGAGGGATTCGTCGTTTTCGATCCAGTCAGAAACGGGAATCACTCGGTAGTTTTCGCTGTCGTCACGGATGACAACGGTTTCGATACCTGCATTGATGACCATGCGCTTGCACATCGAGCAACAGCAGGAATTGGAAACATATTCGCCCGTGGAAACCTCCTGACCGGTCAGATACAGTGTTGCGCCGATCATCTTGTCACGCGGGGCACTGATAATGGCATTGGCTTCCGCATGCACACTGCGGCACAGCTCATAGCGTTCACCGCGCGGAATCTGCATTTTCTGACGGATGCACACACCGAGATCCGTGCAGTTTTTTCGGCCTCTGGGGGCACCGACATAACCGGTGGAAACAACCTCGTCATTGTTCACAATAACCGCACCGTAGCGACGGCGCAGACAGGTGGTGCGCTTGGAAACAACCTCTGCAAGATCAAGATAATAGTTGACTTTGTCACGGCGAAGCATAAGCATTTCTCCTTTATTTTGCATTGATGTCGATGACTTTTGCAGCATCCTTGATGTAAATGATACCGGAAAGCACCGCGAGCACGGCGGTAATGCCGAGCGCAATGTTGGAAACAAGAGGCAAATTGAATGTTTCGGGAATGATGGCGCAATCACGCAGGTGTGCGCACAGCAGGAAAACAAGGGTAAAGACCATCTGGGTGACGGTTTTGAGCTTGCCCCAGATGTTGGCGGGAATCACAATGCCTTGTGCAGAAGCGATCAGACGCATGGATGTGACGGCAAACTCACGCACAAGCACCACAAGAATGATCCATATACTGCAAAGGCCGAGTTGCATGAGTGCAAGCAGTGCCGATGTGGTGAGCATTTTGTCTGCCACGGGGTCGGCAAACTGACCGAACACGGTGACAATGTTTTGCTTGCGGGCAATTTTACCGTCCAAAAAATCGGTAAAACAGCCCACACCGTAAATCAGAAGTCCCCACAAAAAGTGGTTCGGAATGGATTCGGCGAGAAAGACCGCCAGAAAAATGGGGGTGATGACCATACGCAGTACGGTCAGGCGATTGGGTAAATTCATTGCATTTCCTCAAATCTTATTTTTGTTCAATGACTCTGCCAACAAGATCGACGTCTTCCGTTTTCTGAATTTCAACCTGCACAAGCGTACCGTCGGTCAGTTCATAGTCGCAGGTAAAATACACGGTCGAGTCGATTTCGGGGGCATCGCGCCAGGTTCTGCCGATGTACACATCATTGTATGAATCATAAGCATCGACAATGCAGGTCTGCACGGTATCCACAAGACTTTCCTGCTTTTCGGTGAAAATACGGTATTGCAGATCCATGATGGATTCACCGCGTTTTTGAGCAACTTCGCGGTCGATCTGATTTTCCATTTCGGCGGCGGGAGTGCCTTCTTCTGCGGAATACGCAAAACAACCCAGACGGTCGAAACGGGCTTTCAGCACGAAGTCTGCGAGTGTTTCAAACGCTTCTTCGTCTTCCCCGGGGAAACCTGTAATAAGCGTTGTTCTCAACACACAATCGGGTAAATAAGAGCGGATTTTTTCGAGCAATGCGAGCAGTTGCTTGTCGTCACCCGAACGGTTCATGGCTTTAAGAATCTTGCCGTCAGCATGTTGAACAGGCAGGTCGATATAGGGAAGCACCTTTTCGCAGTCACGCATAACCGTAAGAAGTTCATCGGTGATACGGTCGGGATAGCAATACAAAAGACGAATCCAACGAATGCCGTCGAGTTTGTTGAGTTCTGTCAGCAGTGCGGGCAGTTTCTTTTCATTGTACAGGTCTTCACCGTAGCGGGTGGTGTCCTGTGCAATGAGAATGAGTTCCTTGATGCCGTTCATGGCAAGGGAAGCTGCCTCTTTGACGATGTCTTCCATCGGACGGGAACGGAACGGACCGCGAATGTCGGGAATAGCACAATAAGAACAACGGTTGGAACAGCCGTCGGCTACTTTCAGATATGCCCAGTGCGGCGGTGTGGACAGAATACGCGGATCACCCAGCGGCATTTCTTCCTTTGCGGGATAACGGGATTCTTCTTTTTCCGCAAACACATTGTTGACAAATTCAACGATTTGTCCGTTTGCACCGAGGCCTGCAACGGCATCCACTTCGGGCATTTCGTTTAAGATTTCATCGCGGTAACGCTCTGCCATACAGCCGAGCACGATGATTTTTCCGAGGTCACCGTCTTCCTTGAGTTGTGCCATTTCGAGAATGTTGTCAATGGCTTCCTGTTTGGCTTCTTCAATGAATCCGCAGGTGTTGATGATGACAGCATCCGCACCGATGGGGGTATCGGTGAGAATATAGCCTGCATCGCTGAGCTTCGCAAGCATCATTTCGCTGTCCACCTGATTTTTCGGACAACCGAGAGAGATAAAACCGATTTTTTTCTGCATATTCAAAATCCTTATTTAAAAATCTTGCGTATTCCATCCCAACGACTCCACCGTATCGAACACATCGTGCGGTGCATAGCCCAGACGAAAAAGGCGGTTGATAATGCGTTTTTTTGTCTTTGCATCGGGTTTGCCGTCGGCGGGACATAATTTTTCTATTATATCCATGATACTCAATTTTTCGTCAATGTCAATACTTCCCGCGGTAGTTTGGGCAATATGACGGTCAATTCCGCGGGAGATGAGTTCATTTTCGACTCTTTTCGGGGCGAAATGTTTGCGTCTTACGAGTTCGTCTGCCAAAAGTTCTGCAAATTTTTCGTCATTCAGAAGTCCGAGATCACGGCATTTTTCCACCGCTTGCCTTGCTGGTGCGGATTTATATTTGTGCTTGAGTTTGTCATACAATTCTTTTTCGGAGTGTGCACGTTGCGACAAAAGCCGCAGGGCACTGTCATATGCAAAAACAAAGTCAGCCGCCTCTTGCAAGGCAGCTAACTGTTCTTCATTTATTTCGTCACCATCACGCACCGTGTTTTCAAACCAAAACGAGGCGGGCACGGAAAAACGGAATTCTCCGTCGGTGAAAATATTGATTTTACCGCTTTTGGCGGTGGTGGTTGAAACGATCATCAGTCAGCGGTGATATCAATTTTGATCTTAGGCACTCTGCCGTTGTTGGGGGCAATGGGTGCTACGGGCTCAATGATTTCGCCGTCTTCATCGGTTTCGGGAATATCTGCACCGGAAGGCAGAACATCGGCACGCATACTGCTGATGAATTCGGGATGATTGCGGATCTTGGCTTCGATTTCATCACGCAGAGCGGTGTTTTTGTCAAGCATCATGCGGACATTGTCACGCCCCTGCCCGAGTCTTTCTTCACCGTAAGACAGCCACGAACCGCTTTTCTGCACGATGTCAAACTTGATACCGAGTTCAAGGATTTCGCTTGTTTTAGAAATACCGGTACCGAACAGAATATCGAATTCAGCCTGTTTAAAAGGCGGGGCGACCTTATTTTTGACGATCTTGCAACGGGTACGCGAGCCGACAAAATCATTGCCGGCAGCTTTGATCTGTTCGGTCTTGCGAACATCAATACGCATGGAAGCGTAGAATTTCAGTGCACGGCCGCCGGTGGTGACTTCGGGGTTGCCATACATGACACCAACCTTTTCACGCAGCTGATTGATGAAAATAACAATACAATTGGAACGTGAAATCGCACCTGCAAGTTTACGCAGAGCCTGCGACATGAGTCTTGCATGAAGACCGACATGGCTGTCACCCATTTCGCCTTCGATTTCGGCACGGGGAACCAAAGCGGCAACGGAGTCCACAACAATGACATCGAGTGCACCCGATCGGGTCAGTGCTTCGGCAATTTCAAGTGCCTGTTCGCCGTTGTCGGGCTGGGCAACAAGCAGAGAATCGACATCAACACCCAAATTTGCGGCATAGACAGGATCCAATGCGTGTTCGGCATCAATGAAAGCGGCTTCGCCGCCTGCTTTTTGTGCTTCGGCAACCACATGCAGGGCAAGAGTCGTTTTACCGGAAGATTCAGGCCCGAAAATTTCAATGATTCTGCCCTTGGGAAGTCCGCCGATACCCGTTGCGGCATCAAGCGTAATCGAACCCGTAGAAATGGCTTCGATCTGCAATGCGTTGGTCTGTCCTAAACGCATGATGGCACCCTTGCCGTACTGTTTTTCAATTTGTGCAATCGCGGTTTCAAGAGCTTTTTTCTTATCAGACATCGAAAATCTTCCTTTCAATAAAACAAATGTTCGGTCGTTGGTTCATATTCTACATTATTTTTTCGGAAAATGCAAGAGGAAAAATAAAAAAAATATTGTACTTCAACCCCTCATCCCCCAATCTTGGGGCGAAAAGGTGTTTTTTGATATAGAAAACTGCAAATGCAAGCAGTTTTCTATATCAAAAAACTTGCAAATAGTGTGCCGAAAATGTACAATAAGGGTAATAAATGGGACGGAGGACAAGTAAAATGCCCGAAATTCTTGCCCCTGCAGGGGGACCCGAACAACTCCAGGCGGCTGTGCGAAGCGGTGCGGATGCGGTTTATCTCGGCACAAGTACGCTCAATGCTCGCAGAAATGCCAAAAATTTTAATGGTGAGGAACTGTTTGAAGCTGTACGATACTGCCATGCGTACGGCGTGAAAGTATATGTGACACTTAATACTCTGGTTGCCGACACGGAACTGAAAGAAGTGCAAAACGGCTTACAGACCATTGCACAAAGCGGGGCAGATGCGGTGATTGTGCAGGATTTGGCCGTTGTCGACCTTGTAAAAAAATGCTGTCCCACCCTCGCTTTGCATGCCTCCACGCAGATGAGCATTCACAATGTGTCGGGTGCCAAGCAGCTCGAAGAAATGGGTTTCAAGCGCATTGTAACGGCAAGAGAACTGACTTTAAAAGAAATTGAGGCGATTGCAAGCAGTGTCACTTGTGAAATTGAAGCCTTTGTGCACGGTGCACACTGCATGAGTGTGTCGGGCATGTGCTATTATTCGGCTCTGCTCGGAAGCCGAAGCGGCAACCGCGGACTTTGTGCACAGCCCTGCCGCCTTGATTTTGTGAATCCCCACGGCAGACATTTTGCACTTTCTTTAAAAGACATGAGCCTGCTTGCACACCTGCAGGACATGGAAAAAGCGGGGGTTGTATCCTTTAAAATCGAGGGCAGAATGAAGCGGCCCGAATATGTTGCGGCGGCGGTGTCTGCCTGCAAAGCGGCTGTAAACGGCGAAAGTTATGACCTTGAAACGCTGAAAAACGTATTTTCGCGCTCAGGCTTCACGGACGGATATCTGACTGGAAAACGCGATGTGACCATGTTCGGCTATCGCACAAAGGAAGATGTGACCGCCATGCCGACGGTGTTCGGGCAGTTGGCAAACTTATACCGTGCCGAACGGCAGGCTGTGCCCGTAACGGCTGTTTTTACAATGCAAAACGGACTCCCCTGCTCGTTCACCTTGTCTGACGGCGAGCATACCGTGACCGCCACGGGAGAAATTCCGCAGACGGCTCTCAACCGTCCTTTGGACAAAGAAAACGCATGCCGTTCTCTGTCCAAACTCGGCGGAACACCGTTTTATATGACCGCCTTTGACTGCACATTGGATGACGGACTGATGTTGCCCGCTTCGGCTCTCAATGCCGTACGCAGGGATGCCGCACAACAACTGTATGACAAACGTGCCGAAATAACCCCCCATGCGTTCACCCCGCAGTTAAAAGAAGAAAAAGCCATTCTTCCAAAACCCGCCAAAGCAAGACTGCGATTGCATTTTACAAGCGAGGAACAGATTTTCCACATTCCCGACGGAGCACAGATTGTTCTGCCGATGGATGTGATTGACCGCAATCCGGGGCTGATTGACCGTTTCGGTGAAAACCTGTTTGTGCAGATTCCCGCACTCATTTGGCCCGAAGACGAAGAAAAGACCCTTTCCATCTTATCTCGGCTTGCACAGAACGGCATTGTCGATGCGGTGTGCGACAATATCGGTGCGGTGCACATGTGTGACGAACTGGGGCTGACCGCACACGGCGGCACGGGCTTGAATATTTTCAATTCCGAAAGCCTTTCGCAGTATGCAAAAATAGGGCTTGCGAGTGCATGTATGTCCTTTGAATGCCACGATAATCAGATGTATGACATGGAAAATGAAATCCCCGTCGGACTTCTTGTTTACGGCAGACTGCCGCTGATGCGGCTCCGTGCATGCCCGATGAAAAGTGCGAACGGCTGTTTCGGCTGTGACGGTAAGAGAGTGCTGACCGACCGAAAAGGGATTGAATTTCCCGTACTGTGTGAACAGAAAAGGTTTTCAACACTGCTCAACAGTGTACCGCTTTATCTCGGTGATCAGATGTTGCCGCAGACGGATTTTGTGAGCCTTGTTTTCACAACGGAAACCAAAGAAGAATGCCGCATTGCAACAAAATCCTTTATGAATGAAGAATACCCGCCGTTCAAACGAACAACGGGACTTTACAAACGAGGAGTACAATAAAACAAAAAAACGTATGCACAAAAAAGTTCCCTCTGTCGTATTGACAAAGAGAACTTCCCCCTGTATAATATAAATACAAGGTAGAGCGTTACCGATAAGCGGTTACGCCCTCCAAATCGTTGTTAAGAAATAACTGCCTTATTTGGAGACGAGGCGGTTATTTCTTTTTATGTGAATTGATTGTAAGTGTTGCAACTGCAATAAGTACCATTGTAAATGCAAAAAGCATTTCGTAGGTAACATACTCCATATCACATGCCCCCTTTCCGAGGGCGAGAATGCAACCGCGTATCCGCTTATAGCTTGATAATGCTCGTGTGGGTATTATACTCCGTTTGTCGAAAAATGTCAATCGCCAAAAGCCCCGCCGTTCAAACGAACAACGGGACTTTACAAACGAGGGGTTATGTAATTTTTTATCTTTTATGCTTTTTGTTCGCCTGCATCAGTTCACGGATGTGGGCGAATGTTTTTTCTTCGCCTTCAAGGCTGAGCATCACAAGCCAGCTTTCAAGAAGCTTCGCGGTGGCAGGATGAATGGAACGGTAATCCTTGCCGTTGTTGTAATAATCCAGTGCGGCACGGTCCGTATATTTATCCCCTTTGTAGATTTTGCATGCCGCCACACGGTCGCAGAACATTTCGACGGTGTATTTTAAGGGCATTTCAACGGGCACGATACGCTGTTCGGGGATGCTGAAATCCGTCCAGTATTCAAAATGATGTTTATTTCTGCCTTTGTGATGCATCCATGCCGCAGAATAGCCGTTCAGAATGCGTTCATTGACATTGGGGCTTTTGTCGCCGGCATAATACTTTGCACCTGTCAGAAATTCCGCAGGGCTGTATTTGGACAGATCATGCCGAAGTCCCTGCCACAGAATGCCGACCTTTGCACAATGGCGGATGACGGCATGGCGGTGGGCGGTGATGGTTTTAAAATGCTGCAGAATTTTCATCTGTATGCCTACTTTTTCAAATGTGAATTTATCCAATTTAAAATGTCATCATAGTTAAAAGTGCCGTCTGCAACAGACAACCCGAGTTCAATCAATTCTTTTTGACTATAATTCAACATTCTATCGTTGAGTTGCAATGTCATCAACATAACAAAAGCACCAATTCTTTTGTTTCCGTCTGTAAATGCATGGTTTTTGGTCAATGCAAACATAAGCCGTGCTGCTTTTTCTTCAACAGAAGGATATACTTCATAACCTTCAAAGCCGTTCAAAGCACTGAAAACAGCGGATTCCAACAAATTGTAATCACGCACTCCATGACTTCCTCCGGTTTTTTCAATTAACTCTCCATGCAAAGAAACAATCTCTTCAACAGACAATAATATCATTTTGCCAACTCCAGAAAAGCTTCCATATTATCAGCAAGTATTTTTTCAGCAGTTTCTTCTATTTTTTGTTTACGCAATTGCATGATTTTGGAAACTTCCTCATATTCATCAAAATCAACAATAACATACCTCGGCTTGTTGTTTTTCAGAATAACAGCCATTCCGCTTTCATCAACCATGCGTACAACTTTAGAAAAATTCTGATTTGCATCTGTCATAGGAACAAGACAATTGGTATTCACCATCATTTTTTTATCACCTCATAACTATTATATGCAAATTATAGGATAAAATCAACCTATTTTTTTAATATAAAACCTTGGAAAGAATAAAACAGACCCACAGTGCAACCACAAAAGCGGATTCAGCGGGAATTGCCAATTTTGTATAGGGGCATTTCCAGCCCTTGTCCACAAACAGGAAAATGGTTCTTGTGACAAGCACCGTGGTGGCAAAGAACAGACCGCCGACCAGCGAATAAACGGGCGTTTTCAACGCAATGGTAAGATACAGCAAAAAGGCACCCAGTGCAAAGGAAATACCGCCGTAATAGACACGGATTTCGGTTTTGCCTGCATTATCAACAGGCTTGACGGCAAAAGCCTCCGCATTCTTGATGGGATTGGTGATAAACACGATTGCCATACCGAAAAAGTAAGTCACAAGACCGATCACGGCAATGCCCGCCGGCAGATTGGAAAAGAAAATTTCTTTCAAGATAACCTATCTCCTTTTTATTTATGCTATAGATTCAGCATATTTTTTGTTTAATGATTTCAGGACATCTTTAAATTAAATATCCATTTGTTTCAGTGCTTCTCGTTGATCTCTTCTGCCGTAAATGACTGCGGTTATATGTACCTCTTTCAGTTCATCATTCACCCAGAAATAAACAAGAAAATTTTTGACCGGCATTTTATGTATACCGTGGCTTTTCCACGGTTCTTCATCCACAAGAGCAATTCTTTTCGGCATCGTACAAAGAGAAAGTATCCTCTTTTCCAGTTCATCAAGTAATCTTGTTGCCGCACCGGATTCTTTGAGAACACCACTGATGTAAATAAAAATTTCAAACATCTGTGCACTTGCCTGCGGAGTGATTTTTACTTTGTATTCATCCATTCGCAATCTCCTTGCGAAGTGAGGCAAAAACATCCCCGACATCAAGAGATTCGCCGTTCTTTGCTTGATTCAGACCGGTTTCCATCATGGTGTTAAAGGTAGCCTTATCCATTTCATCAAGAGAAGCAGGTGCACTTGGCAAAGACAAAGAAAAAGGAATTCCTTTTTTCATAATAATTTGTTTGTAAAGCATATTGATCACAACAGACACGGGAATACCGAGTTGCGACATAATTTCTTCCGCTTGCTGTTTCACATCCGGCTCAACACGGGCAAGCACATTTGCAGTTTTTGCTGCCATACTCATTCCACCTTTCATATATATTATAACCATTTGTATAACGAATTGCAATACATTTTTAAACATTTAAAAAAGCACACCGCTTGATTGCGATGTGCTTTCGGTTATGTTTAGTTTTATGCTTTCTTGATTGTGAGGTTATCAACCAATCCCACAAGCGAGCAGACCAGCAGCAGGGCGAACACGGCGATAAACGAGCCGCTTGCGTCCACGATTTTACCTGCGATGGTGGCATAGAATGCGGACGGGATGAGGATGAGATTGAGCAGAGCATAGTTGAGTGAGAAGTTCTTCGGGCCGTAGAAAGCATTGGAGAATGCCGCCGAAACGGTCGGAGAAAAGCCGTAAGAGAAGGCACACAGAGCAACACCGATGACCACAAGTGCCGACACCTTGGTTGCGACACCGAGCAATGCAAGCCCCGAAGCAGCAATGGCAACGGCGGAGGTGATGTACTGTGTTTTGCGGATGCCGAGTGCATCGAAGACGGCTCCCGATGCGAGTCTTCCGAAGCCGTTGAAGATGGCAAGCAGGCTTGCCAGTGTGACTGCCACATTTTCTGAAAGGCCGCCCGAAAGCAGAATATCCTTACCGAATGCAAGCGTGACACTGCCGACAGCGGAGAACAGAATGAAAAACAGGAACAACTGCCAGAAAGAGGGTCTTTTCAGCATTTCGGCGGCGGTAAAGTCCCGCTGTTCGGTGTTCACCTTTTTGGTGACGGCAGGCAGTTCTTCGGGCTTCGGAGCACGGATGAACAGACCGCAGACAATCAGCACCGCCCCGATGAGAATGCCGTAAACGAGGTACGTTTTGCTCCAACCGACATTAACATTGTTAAACAATTTGGCGGCAATGTTCCCGAGTACAAAGGAACTGAAACCGAATGCCATCATCAGAACACCCGAGCACACGCCCTTTTTGTCGGGGAACCATGCACTTGTGAGGGCAATAACAACATTATAGACAACACCGATACCGAGGCCCGCCATGATACCGTAACCGAGATACAGCAGGATCACGGGGGATTCAGCCGTGAGCGTAGAGGTCAGCAAGAAACCGCCTGCAACAAGCACACCGCTGACAGCCATGCGAATCTTTGAACTGATTTTTTGATTGAGCAAACCCGAAAACAGACCGCCCAGACAAAACATGCTCATGGTGATGGTGTAATTAAGACCCAATTGCGAACCTGACCAACCGAAAGCGGCAAAAGGTGCTTTGATCACCGACCATGCATAAATGATTCCGGCAAAGAACAGTGCGAAAGCACCAAGCCCCAAGCGAAGCCAACGGTTGTTTTTCATTTTTTTCACCCTTTCGTTACGGTTTCCACAAGGCGGGTGGCACCGAACATTTCACGAAGTTTCGGTTTTTCGATCTTGCCGGTGGCATTTCTCGGCACTTGCGTAAATATGATTTTACGGGGACGTTTGTAACGCGGAAGTTCTGTGCAGAACGCATTGACTTCTTCCTCGGTCAATGACATACCTTCTTTTGCTTCAATAATGGCGGCGGCAATTTCGCCGAGACGGGCATCGGGAAGTCCGATAACGGCAACGTCTTTGATCTTATCGTGTGCACGCAGGAAATCTTCGATCTGTACGGGATATAAGTTTTCACCACCGGTGATGATAACATCCTTTTTGCGGTCAACCAGGAACACAAAGCCGTCCTTATCGACCTTTGCCATATCACCCGTATACAGCCAGCCATCCTTGATGCTGTCGGCTGTGGCTTCTTCATTTTTATAGTAACACTTCATAACACCGGGGCCGTTGAGAATGAGTTCACCGACTTCTTCGGTTTCACATTGCGTGCCGTCCGGGTATACCACCTTTGCCTGCCAGCCGAAACCGGGAATGCCGATTGCACCGACTTTATGCAGGTTTTCACAGCCGAGATGCAATGCACCGGGGCCGATGGATTCACTCAGACCGTAGTTGGTGTCGTAACTGTGATTCGGAAATACTTCCATCCAACGCTTGATGAGCGAGGGAGGTACGGGCTGCGCACCGATATGCATAAGACGCCATTGGTCAAGTTTGTAATCGGCAAGGCTTACCTCTCCGCGTTCAATGGCATCGAGAATATCCTGTGCCCACGGCACAAGAAGCCACACGATGGTGCACTGTTCGTCGGAAGCCGTGCGCAGAATCCATTCGGGTCTGACACCGCGAAGAAGAACCGCTTTGCCACCGACCAGGAATGAGCCGAACCAATGCATTTTTGCACCCGTGTGATACAGCGGCGGAATGCAAAGGAATACGTCCTCGTGGGTCTGTCCGTGGTGTGCCTGTTCGACAAGGCAGGAATGATACAATGCCTTGTGTGCGTGCAGAATGGCTTTCGGGAATCCCGTTGTGCCCGAAGAAAAATAGATTGCGGCATCGTCTTCTTCGGTCAGTGCCACTGCGGGTGCAGTGGTGGAACAATAAGTCATATAACGCAGCATATCCTCCGCAAAATCGGGGACATCACTGCCGACATAAAACAGTGTTTTTACGGTGGGCATATTGCCAAGCCCCGCTTGTACACGTTCGGTGAATTCAGGCCCGAAAATAAGCATGCAAACATCGGCAAGGTCAAGACAATAAGTGATTTCATCAGCCGCATAGCGGTAGTTCATCGGCACTGCCAAGGCTCCCGTTTTGAGAATGCCGAAATAAACCGGAAGCCATTCCAGTGAATTCATCAGAAGCACAGCAACCTTATCGCCTTTTTTGATTCCTCTCGTAAGCAGAAGATTGGCAATGCGATTGGCTTTGACATCAAACTCACGCCATGTCATTTCACGGCGGTAACGTTCGGAAGAACCTGTTTCAATGAGATTGAATTCCCGCCAATTCATATTGCGGTCGGCAATACGGTCGGGATTTATTTCAACCAATGCCACCTCATCGGGATAGAGTTTGGCATTGCGTTCAAGAATTTCGGGAATGGTCATAATGCATTTTTCCTTTCGCATATCAATACTTTTACACACAAAAGCATTGATGCTTTTATGCATTGAAGTATAACACACAAAGTCAGTTCTGTCAAGTAACAAAAAAGGGGGCCTCACGGAAAATTGTGGGATTTTTGATTAAGGGAAGTGCAAATTACGGTTTATCGGGGAGTTGGTTGTTTGCCGTAGGGAATGCATATTATGCATTCCGACCCCGTCCTGCCCCGGTCAAATCCCGTAGGGAACGGATATTATCCGTTCCGATCCCATCTGACCGTGTTTTTCCGGGGATCATTTTCATTTTTTTATTAAATTCAATGGTTACATTGTGCGTAATGGAA
>JAZUQC010000090.1:0-50967 GCA_045605525.1 Acutalibacteraceae bacterium | reverse complement strand
TTGCTGAGCATGGTTGTCTTCCTAAGCCCGCTTGGCCTCCGACTTGACAGCACCGTCCGCACCCGCAGGACCTGTAGGACCGACAGCCCCGTCCGCACCCGCAGGACCTGTAGGACCGACAGCACCGTCCGCACCCGCAGGACCTGTAGGACCGACAGCACCGTCTGCACCTGCAGGACCTGTAGGCCCGACAGCCCCGTCTGCACCCGCAGGACCCGTAGGACCGACAGCACCGGCTGCACCCGCAGGACCCGTAGGACCGACAGCACCGGCTACACCGGTCGGACCAGTGGGACCGGTCGGACCAGTGGGCCCTGTCGGACCGGTCGGACCTGTTGTTGGATCAACGGGACCTGTGGGCCCCGTCGGAGTGATCGGATAGCAGGGCACTGCACAGCCGCAGTAATAATCGGGACAGCCGATGCCGCATGTGCGACGTCTGCCGCATCCGCATCCGCCATCAGCTTCACGCACGATATTCGTCTGCATGCCATCAAAGAAGTCACCGTTTCCGGCATCGCAAAAATATTGATACTTGGCCATAATTGCCTCCTTTTTTCAAGCAATCACGGAAGAATCCCTTCTCCCGCAGTTCATACTATGCAAAAACGGAGAAGGGGTGCGAATCTTTAGTTCTTCGTCACAATAAAACGGTTCTTTACAAACAGGTAAATTATCCCGCTGAACCGTAATTTACTTTATTTTCATCCCGTTTCGTTTCCGTGCAGAGTCGGATTTTTAGATTGTTTTAAGGCGTAGGCGATAGGATGAAAAAAAATATGTTGCATTTAATATATTATTTTATAAAAATACTTGTTTTATTTTTATTCGTGTGATATTATAAAATAGAATAAGCATAAATACCCCCGACCAATAAGAAGAGTATGGTGTAAGGAGTTTTTGAAATGTCTGAAAAAGAGTTGAATTTGCCTGCCTCCGACGAAGCCGTCGATGCAATTCTTGCGGAAGTGCTCGGTTCGGCAGGGTCGACCATGGCAAAACGATATTCCGGAGACGGGACAAGCATTCCCGAACGAAAACCGGCAGAAGAACCCGTACCGCAACAGCCCGCACAGCCCTCTGTTGCCGCACCGAAGAATACGGTGTCATCGGGAACGTCGCAGAATTATGATATGAGTCCCGAAATGATCAATGAAGATTACCGTGCTGCCGCGGCAAGATATGATGTAAACGGATACCGTATTTCGGCACCCCAGCCTGCAGGCTATGCACCGTACCCCGCTTATCCTGCGTATCCCGCTTATCCGCAGCCCATGGCGTATGTGCCCTATCCGACATATCCTGCGTATCCTGTTTATCCGCAGGCTTACGGTTATGCACCGTATCCCACGGGTTATGAAGGCTATGCCGAGTATCCTGCCGAGCAACAGGCAAGCCCCGAACAGAATGCAGGGCAGAATGCCTATGCCGCCGCAGCAGGTTCGCGCGTGGTGTATGATGCGGATTGGGCAGAGGGCAAGCAGTCCAAAGCCGCACAGTCTGCACAGCCGTCCGTTCCCGTCATGCAGGCTGCAAACAACGGCAAACCGCATGTGAATCCCGCATTTATTGATCCGTTGTCTTCTTATGACGACGATGAAGAGGTGCCGTCCCCCTACACGGGCAGTGTGTCTTTTGCAGACAGACACAATTCCAAAGCACCCGCACAGCCGACGAATAAACAGGGTACGGATTTTTTTCCGGCAGGTTTTTCCGCAACAAAAAATAATACAGGTGCCGCGAACGGAAAAACCGCCCAACAAAATAATGCGGCTTCTGACGGAGAACGCGAAAAGGTTTTCGCAGGCTTTTCCGAAGATTACGAAAAAACACAGCATCGCAGCCGTGAATGGATGATGACCGACGAGGAATTGAGTGATTCCCGCGAACAACGCCGCCGCGAAGCTGCAGATGCGATGCAGCAGCTCCGACAGGATCTTATTGATCTGCCTGATACCGACAGAGTGGTCGTGGATTCCGATGAAGCAGACGATGATGCGAGCCGTCGCAGGGCGGAAGCACAGCAGATCATTGCCGAACGCTTCTCGCAGTCTGCCGCTGCTGAAATCCTGTACGACAGCACCGAAATTTTTGAACGCGATGCCGCAAACGCACCGCAGGAGGAATCCGATTGCACCGATTCTTCCGATTATAATTACGATTATGATTACAATGAATACGAGAACGGAGGCGACACGGAATTGTATTACAACAATCCCGAAACAAATAACCCGGATGTAAACGAACAGCCGGCAGAAAAGAAGAAAAAAGGCGGAAAATTTGCAGCATTCATCCGCCGCAACACCCCGCACAAAGGCCAGACCAAGCGTGAGATGATCAGCTGCATCATTATGGATCTTGCATTCCTTGTGCTCATCGGCGGTCTGATTTTCTGTACGATTTACTTTGTAAATTACCTCAAAACAAAGGGCGAAATGCCCAAAATTGAAAATACCGGTATCTATGAAGAAGGTCTTGCTGATAAACTGACTGATGTTGAACTTGCACAGTTGTGGTCTGATCTGAAGTCGGCATATCCCGATGTCAATTTCCCCGAAGGCCTGAACCCTGACTTTGCAAAGCTGTATGCAGTCAACCAGGATGTGGCAGGTTGGGTCAAGATTGATGGTGCAGACATCTCCACCGTCATTCTGCAAGCAGACGACAACGATTATTACCTCTACCGCGACCTTTATAAAGACCAGACCAAATACGGCACCCCCTTTGTGGACTACCGCAACAATATGAGCACTCCGGGACTCAGCCGTAACACCATCGTCTACGGGCATAATACACACGACGGCTTGCTGTTCTACAATCTGACCCGTTATCTGAAGCTGTCAGGGTATAAGAATGCACCCGTTCTTTCCGTGAATACCCTGTTCAACGGTATGACCTATTGGAAGGTTTTTGCCGTCACACTGTCCGACTCCACAACGGATGAATTTGAATATCTGTACACCCATTTCACCAACGAAAACACCTTCCTTTCGTTCATTGACGATATCCGTGCACATTCCATGTTTGATATTGATGTGGACGTGGTTACAGGCGACAATATCCTCACGCTTTACACCTGCTATCAGGATCTTTTCAAGGACGGCAGACTGACCGTGTTTGCCCGGCAGGTGCGTGCAGGCGAAGATTTGATTGTCAACACCGCCAATGCAACGGTCAACAGCGATTGCATTTATCCCAATGCCTACTACGGCATTACCTATGAAAATTCCACCACGCCTGTCACGGGCACCACCGCAGCCGACGGTACAACGCAGGCAGATGCCACTGCTGCTGCAGATCCCACCGAGGCTTTGCCCGAAGACCCGACCGAGAGCGAGCAAGCAACACAAGAGCTCGAATTCATCCCCGGTGAGCCAGAAGACGGCGGTGAAGAACTCGCTGAATCGGATTCCCCCGAAGGCAGTTTAGGCTGACGGGTATAGTTATTACCCTGTAAGAACCCCTTTTTCTATCCTGTAGTGTGAGAGGAAAACGATATGGAAAAAAGAATCAAAATTCTGACATTCGGAGCCCGTTGGAATTCCGATACCGCACAGCTCGGTGATGTGCTGCGGTATATGTTCAACGGCTATCTTCCCAAAGGTAAGGAAGTTGCCTATTACGAATCCGTAACCGAAGCGTTGCCTGAATTTTCCACCCGTTTTCAGGGAACGCATACGGTTCTTCTGCTTGCAGACACATCCGATTATGCACACATTAAGAGCCTGCTTGCAAAGGCATTGCATCTGCAGTTGCAATCCTTGCCCGAAATTGCTAAAAACACCCGTAACACCATCGGGGATTTCCTTTCGGGGTCAGATGAAATGATCGCACATTGTGCCGTACCGCCGGGAAAAAAGATTTTTTGCCTGGGGGACGGATTATACGCGGGCTTTGCCGTCACGGCAGGGCAGCAGAATCTGATTCTGTTGCCGCATCACAAGGACAGAACCGTGACACTTCTCAATCAGCAGGTCATTCCGTATCTCAATGAATTTTACGGTTGCCGTATCCCGACGGACTCATCCTGCCGCTATTATATGGGCAAGCTCTGTGAGGAATTGCATTCGTACAATGAAAAAATGGGTGTGTCAGGCACAAAAACCGCCGTGCTTATCCGCAATGCGGCTGAAAAAATCCCCGGTTTTCTGCCGATGCTTCGTTTCACCCCTTCTGCAGAAACAAGAGGCAATCTGCCGCCGGTTGAATATGCCGCCAATCTTTCCATTGCCGCATGTGAACTCGAAGGCAACCCCTACGGTGCGGCAATGACAAGTGCGTTCTTTACAGGCACGGAAGCCACGGCACAGACCGAAAAATGCGTGTATCTTGCATTTACCGATGATGATGATACCGATGTTCGTGAAGTGCATTCTGTCAATGGCGAGGAAATTTCCGAATTCCTGAACCGTTGCACCGAAGAACTGTTCAAATTTGCACTCGAAAAAGTGAGAGCCATGCACAAAAAAGCCGCAGCGGAAGATGAGGATGGCGAACCCGTTGCCCTTTTCACCCCCGGTAAAAAGGCATTGCTGGCTGTGTTTACCGTCCTTGCCATGGCTGTCGGTTTTGCCGCCTCGTACTTTGTGACCGATTATGTAATCGGTCAGCACGAGGCACAGAATTCGCAGATCACTATGGATGCAGAATAATAAACCCTAAATATCAGGAGGAACATACATTATGGCTATTCTTATTTCCGGCGGTGCCGGATTCATCGGTTCACACACCTGTGTCGAGCTGCTCAACGCAGGCTTTGACATTGCAGTTCTTGATAATTTCTGCAATTCCAATGCCGAAAGCTGCAAACGCGTTGAAAAGATCACGGGCAGATCGTTCCCCGTTTACACCTGCGACATCCGCGATAAGGCGGGGCTGGACAAGGTTTTTGCAGAAGTAAAACCCGAAGCCGTTATTCATTTTGCAGGGCTTAAGGCGGTTCCCGAAAGCGTGAAAAAACCGCTTCTTTATTATGATAACAATATTGCAGGTACCGTCACCCTGTTGCAGGCAATGGACGATGCAGGTTGCAAATGCATCGTTTTCAGTTCGTCCGCAACCGTTTACGGCGACTCCAATCCCGTTCCGTTTAAGGAAGATATGCCCGAAGGCAACACCACCAATCCTTACGGTACAACCAAACTCTACATTGAACGCATTCTCAAGGATCTGTGCGTGTCTGATCCCGACTGGCATGTCTGTATCCTTCGTTATTTCAACCCCATCGGGGCACACGAAAGCGGTATGATCGGTGAAGCCCCCAACGGCATCCCGAACAATCTTATGCCTTATATCACACAGGTTGCTGTCGGCAAGCGTGAAAAACTGAGCATTTACGGTAATGACTACAACACGCCCGACGGTACGGGGGTTCGCGATTATATCCACGTTACCGACCTTGCCATCGGCCATGTCCGTGCGGTCGAACGTGCTCTCAAAACCGCAGGTGCCGAAATTTTCAACCTCGGTACAGGCCACGGTGTCAGCGTACTTGAGCTTGTCAATGCATTTGAAAAAGCCTGCGGCAAGCCGCTGCCCTATGTCATTGCAGAACGCCGCCCCGGTGATATTGATACTTCTTATGCCGATGCTTCCAGAGCCAATGAGCTGCTCAACTGGAAAGCCGAACGCGGTGTGGACAAAATGTGTGAGGACAGTTGGCGTTGGCAGAAAAACAACCCCAACGGATACGATGAATAAACTGAAAGCTCTTTTTTGCAGCCTTGTCTGTATGTTGCTTGTGCTTTGCAGTCTGCCGTGTGCAAATGCCGTCTCGGTGCCCGAAATTACCTGGGCTTACACGGAAGAAGCGGCAGACCATGCCGTTGTGCACTTCGAAACCCCCGCACAGTACCTCGGTCAGATTGATGGTTATGAACTGCGAACCGACAATGTGGATTGGATCCGTGTTGCCGACGGTGCCGGCGGAAAAATGCAGATTCCCGACGGGGGCAATGTGTATTTGCGTTGCACATTTGAGGGTTGGTTCAGTGCTGTGTGGAGTACCCGCGTGGAATTCGGTACGGTGCATGTGCTGACCGACACCGTTTCGGGAGCAAGCGTTGCCTACAGGGCATCGGACAACTTTCCCGAAAATGCCTATCTTTCGGCAGATCGCATCACCTCGGGCAAGGTTTTTGAGGATGTGCAGCAGTCTGTGCAGACCTCCAAGCATTTTGAACTGTATGATATCTACTTTTTGTATGCCGACGGACACACTTTTGATCCTGCCGATGCAGCTATCATCCGTCTGCCGTTGGGCATGCAGCTCAAAAGAGAAAAATGTCAGGTCTATTATGTGGACGAGGTCGGCAAACGCTTGCTCGAATTGACCGCAAGCTATGACCGCACCTGCATTGCTTTCCGAAGCAAAGGACCCGGCCTTTATTTTGTGACGGATGAAAGCCGGGGTGAAGATGCCGTACCGACACCTCCTGCTCCCGCTGTGGGCAGTGCTTTTGATTTTTACGGAGCCGACCTTTTCATGGGTGATATTGACGGTGATTCTGCTGTCACTGCCGCCGATGCCAGAGCGGTGCTTCGTGCTTCGGTCGGGCTTGAACATCTTGATGCCCTGCAGACGGAGTGTGCCGACACCGATTGGGACGGCAAAATCACGGCAGGGGACGCAAGAACCGTTTTGCGATACAGTGTCGGTTTGTAAAAAAATTAACAAGTCTGAAAAGAATCGGCAAAGTCTTTGCCGTATTCTGTATATAGAAAAAATTATCAAACGGAGGAAAAAACGATGAAAAAACTGCTTTGTGTCCTGCTTGCACTGATGATGACCGTTTTTGCCTGCATTCCCGCTGCGGCGGCAACAGACCTTTCTGTCAGCACGCTGCCCGGTGCAAATCTTGCAGATGACGGT
This sequence comes from Acutalibacteraceae bacterium, assembly GCA_045605525.1. Classification (GTDB taxonomy): domain Bacteria; phylum Bacillota; class Clostridia; order Oscillospirales; family Acutalibacteraceae; genus RUG806. The sequence goes on along the minus strand of JAZUQC010000090.1, from coordinate 44,096 downwards.
GACGGTATGTATACCGTTTCGTTCACGCAGCCTTCCGATGATTATAAGGACGGCTATTGGTTTGCCACATCCAAGGACGGCGAATACGAGTATGTTCTTGAAGATGATCCGGAAAAGCTTGCCGATCCCCAATGGCTGTATGAAAACGACTATATTTATGATGCGGAAAACGACCGTTATCTTCTTGCAAAAGATATCATCAAAGGTTTTCCCGAAAATCCTGTTTACTACACCGTAAAGAAAATGCCCAAGAGCATAGCTGTTGAGGCCGGTGAAATCGTTACATTCAAAGTCAAAACTTCTCCCAAATACAACCAGACCACGGTTGTTGTCAGAGCCAACGGTGTCAATGTGCAACCCAATGTCAGGGGTGAATATTCCGTGCTTGTCAATCAGGATATTGTTATCAATGTTGTGGAACGTGGTGAAAACGGCGAAGTTTTGCTTCGTTCTCACTTCTTTATCTATCTTCCCAAGGGTGAAGACGGGGAATACCGTTGCCGCACACTTGAAAACACCAACTATCAGGTCGTTTACTACGGTGACAGCTTTGACTTCCGCCTTGTGCTTGGTAAAGATACCGTTGTCAACAATCTTGCCGTTACCGTTACAAGAGGAAAAAATGCGTTGGCGGATGAACTCGGCTTTGATCCCTCTGCCGTCCTCGGTCAGATCGGTCTGGGCAATCCCGAAACGCTGACCAGCTACGGTACAGATGCCACGGGTGCAAGACTGTACAGAGTTCCGAACGTTACCACCGACATCACCATCAATGTCAGCGGTGTCAAGACTGTGGAAAGCTCCAATACCATGAATCTCATTATGCGTATTCTTCGATTCATCCTGAATCTGCTGGGCATCAATCTGCCGTTCCTGCAGGATATGAATGTCACTTACGATGTCACCGTCAAGAACGACAGCAGTGTGCTGGATTATACCGTTCTGCAGGGTGCAACGCAGGATGAACTCAACGGCAATGTTTACAAGGTCGGCAGTGGCGACAACATCTCTCTTGTGGTTTACAAGTATGATGCAAATCAGGATGTAACCGTCACGTGGACTCCCGGCAACGAAATCGGCGGCAATTACGCAAGTGAATGGATCGCAGATTATGACCAGAACAAAGACAGAGCCTTCTATTACGCAATCTATAACATCGACAATATCACCGAAAATACAGTAGTAACCATTTCCCCGGGTGCATAAAAACTATGAAAAAAACTCTTTTTACCTTTCTTTTTACCCTTGCACTGCTGGTTTCTCTGTGCCTGCCTGCAACGGCAACACAGGTACAGCCCGCAGAAAATGAAGATTTTGCACTTCTTTGGGCAGTTTCCGCCAATGATATGGAAACCGAAACCCTTATCGCAGGGGTCGGTGACCCGATCACACTGCATCTGTATGTGAATGTGAATGAACGCGAGCAAACAGCCTTTACCCTGCAATATAATGACAGTGTTTTTGCCCTGCAGGAGCTTACGACCGATGATGCAAACGGTCAGTGCACACTGACCGCAACAGGTGTGACCGCGGGTTCGCTTTCTTTTACGTATCAATACAACACGGCAGGTGCACAGCAGGGTATGGTCAAACTGGCAACGCTGACCTTTGAAAACAAGGCAGAGGTGTCGGAAACCGCATACACCTTTTCTCTGCACGGCGGTGAAACGCAGTTGTGCAATCCTGTATCCGTAACCGTGAATCACCGTCATGCGTTCGGCGGCTGGACAACCGTTTCCGTGTCTGAAGACGGTACAATGCAAAAACAGAAGCGTGATTGTCTGCATTGCGATGTCCGCGAAGAACGCACTGTTCCCTATGTGGATTATAGCATTTCCCTGAAGCCGGAAGCAAAAAAAATCAAATACAATGCCGATGAAAAAATTTTGTATGCCATTGCACCGGACACAACCGTCGGTAAGCTGATCGACAGCCTGACAAGTGCCGGCAATATGCAGGTGATTGACAAAAACGGCAACGGCAAATCCCGTGACGATGTGCTTGCCACCGGAATGACCTTGCTTGTGCTGGATGAAGGCGACGGAATGGATGCGAATGTGCAGTTTGCGGCAACCATCTCCGTATGGGGTGACGGTGACGGTGACGGTAAGGTTACTGCCGGGGATGCACGTATTGCCCTTCGTTGCAGTGTCGATCTTGAAAAAAATCTGACCGATGCACAGTTGCTTGCCCTTGATGCAGACGGGGAAGGGGCAATCAAATCAGGCGATGCACGTTTTCTTTTACGTGTATCGGTCAATCTGGAAGCGTTCTATGCAGTCAAGGCAACATCGGTTCTGCTGACCGAAACAAATATGACCATGCGTGTCGGCGAGCAGAAAAAACTGACTGCCATTATTTTCCCCACGGATACAACCATCCGTACCATTCAGTGGAGCAGCAGTAATACAGCCGTTGCAACCGTTACCAATGGGGTCGTTACCGCCAAGGGGACGGGAACAGCCGTCATCACGGCAACCGCCAATTCGGGTGTCAAAGAAACCTGTACTGTTACGGTCAATCATGCAGTTGAAAAACTCACCGTCAACCGTACCAATTTCTATCTGCCTGTCGGCAAAACGAGAACACTGACAGATTCAATCATTATTCAGCCGTCCGATATCACAGCGGCTGAGGCTGTCTGGACATCTTCCAACAGTGCCGTTACCGTAAAAGACGGTGTTGTCAGCTGTGCCAAGGAATACAGTGCCCTTGCCAATAAAACGGCAAAAATAACCTGTACTTTCCCGTGCGGTGCAACTGCTGCATTCAATGTGACCGTTATTCCCGATGATGCAAAGTTCTGCGGTTTTAAGTATGAAGCCATACAGGTCAATGAAGGCCAACAGTTCAAGCTTTCCGGTGTGATTCAGAATGCTTCCCTGAAAATCGTTTCCGACAATACGGATGTTCTTACCGTGGACAGCAACAATGTCATTACTGCCAAAGGTGCGGGCACTGCAACGCTGACCTGTTCGGGTGTGGACTATGGCGAAAAAGTCACCGTCACCGTCAGAAGCAAAAGCCTTCGTGTGGTTTCCGTTGTTGCCAACAGCGGCGGCAATGATCTTGCTGTGACGGTGAAAAACACCGATACACAAGGGCTTACAAAAATCAACATGACGGTCGCGGGGTATGATAAAAACGGCAAATTGTTGACCACAATGGGCTGTTCGATCAGCAACCTCGCAGCAGGTGTACGTGCCGGTTATGTGTGGAAAGATCTTTGGGGTGATGAAGCGGTCGTTTCTGCCGAAATCACACAAATTACCCTCACCTATGCCGACGGCCATATGGTAAGTCTTCCTGCCGGTTGCTGGCATACCGGAGAATAAAAAAGGACTGCAAATGCAGTCCTTTCAGAGTGTCGAAAAACCGTCCTCTTTGCGAGGACGGTTTTTACTTATCCCTTTGTACCTAATTTTCCGCCTTTGGATCCGCCTGTTGAAGTAAAGGAGCGATCCACGGCGAGAATGTTTGTGTCGAAAGAATAGGTAAAACTTTCTTCCTGTCTGCGGCGTTTGAGTGCAAGTTCAATCATGCGGTCGAGCAGAACATTGTATTCCACGCCGACAGGCTTCCACAGGTAGAACGAAAGCGAGCCGGGAATGGTGTTGATTTCGTTGAGATAGACCTTGTCGGTTTCGCCGTCGATCATGAAGTCAATACGGGAAACGCCGTTGCAGCCGAGTGCCTGAAACGCTTTGACCGCCATGGTGCGGATTTCTTCTCTGCGTTCGGGGCTGATGTCGGCAGGGATTTTACGCGACAGGCTTGCCATGCCCGCACCCTTGGAGCCGCTGCCCTTTGTGCCGCCGAGCTTTCCGCCCTTGGCACCGAGCTTTCCGCCTTTGGCACCGCCGCCACCGCCCGAGGTGTATTTGTCGGCATAGCTGAGAATTTCGTCCGTCTTCAGCGGCTGTTCGCATTCGCTGGCCTCTGCGTAATCCACATCTCCGCAGACCGAACAGTTGATTTCGGTCAGGTCGGTGACGGCACGTTCAATCAGCAATTGCGGTGCATAACGGAACGCATCGTCAAGCGAATGAAGCAGTGCACGGCGGTCTTTTGCAAGGCTGATGCCGACGGAGGAACCGAGGTTGACAGGCTTGACAATCACGGGATAGCCGATCTTTGCTTCGCATTCGTCAAGGATTTTATCGGGGTCCGCAAATTCACGCACATTCACGCGGATGCAATCGAGAACGGGCACACCGCACTGCATGAGTACGGTCTTCATCACGTATTTGTCCATACCGACAGCCGAGGACAATACGTCACAGCCGACAAACGGCAATCCGAGGGTTTTCAGATACCCCTGCAGAACACCGTCCTCCACGTTCGTACCGTGTACGATGGGGAACGCAACATCCACTTCTGTCAGCACATTGTTGCCGAATCTCTTGAGCGGATAACGCATGAGTTTTACCTTGTTGCCGTCTTTGATGAAGAAGCAACGGGTGCATTTTTTGAGAAGTGCGGGAATATCGCGGTAAGATTCAATGAAACCTGCATCGGGGCCGGTGTAGAATTCATTGTTTTTGGTCATGTAAATGGGATAAATGTCGTATTTGGAAGTGTCCAGTGAAGCGACCGCCTGCAAAGCGGAAATAACGGATACTTCATGCTCAACACTCATACCGCCGAACAGAACGGCAAGTTTGATTTTCATTCGTTTTTCCTCCTTGCTTAATAGTTGTCGGGCAGGTCGTTTTCAAGCAGAACGATCTTTTTCTTTTCGCTCGATACGGAATATACCTTCTGCATACCGTCGAGGAATTCGTCGGTAATGTAAATCTTTTCGTCGGGGAAGTTCTTGTCTTTCAGACCCTGCAGAATGGGGCGGGTCTGTTTTTCGCCGACCAATACCACCATGTCGCAGACTTCTGCCGCCTGCTGACCGAAGGTGCGGTTGCATTCTTCTTCTTTTGCACCGAGTTCGACCATACCGGGGGTGACAAGCACCTTCATGCCGTCCATGCCGCCGAGGGTTTCCAGAGCAGCTTTGCAACCTGCGGGGTTGGAGTTGAACGCATCGTCGATAATAGTCACGCCGTTCTTTTCCACGATCTGCATACGGTGCTTGACGGGTTCAATGCGGCGTACGGGCATTTTCATTTCTTCCAGCGGCATGCCGAAGCCGTCAGCCGCGGCAATGGCGGCAGTGATGTTGAGCACATTGTGAATGCCGAGCATTTTGGTGGTAAAACGGCATTTTTTGCCGTCGGGACCGTTGACGGTGAACTGTGTGCCGTCGGCGGTGCTGACGATGTCACTTGCGTACCAGTCACAGTCGCTCGTTGTGCCGTAGGTGATGTATTTGTGCTTGGGGGGATTTTTGCGGATGGCTTCGTTGTCGAAGTTGACATACAGTCTGCCGTTTTCGGGCAGTGCATCTGCAAGTTCATATTTGGTTTTACGGATGTTTTCAACAGACTTGAACGATTCAAGGTGCTGCTCTCCGAGGGCGGTGATGATGCCGTGGGCAGGATGCACAATGTCGCACAATTCTTTGATGTCTCCGACCCATTTTGCACCCATTTCGCACAGGAAAATGCGGTGCATGGCATTCAGTTCCCCGCGGACGGTCTTGACAATACCCATGGGGGTGTTGAAGCTTTCGGGGGTCACAAGCGTGTCTTTCCATGCGCGAAGAATGGTGTAAAGATAGAACTTGACGCTCGTTTTGCCGTAAGAGCCCGTGATGCCGATGATGTCAAGATCGGGGCAGCGGCTAAGCATCTTTTTGGCTTCTCTTGTGTAGCGGGCATTGATGCCTTTTTCCATCGGCTGATTCAGGCCGTTTGCAAGCACAATCAGAACGGGGCAGAGGGCAACATTGAGTGCCACGATGCCGAATGCAAGCAGGTATTTTTCGGTGGAAAGGGTGTAGAACGATACACCCATGAAAATTGCGTATTCAAGCAGAGCCGTTGCGGTCATGCGCTTTACACGGGGGGTCCACACAAGCGGTTTTTTGGCTTGCGTCTTGCGGTTACTCGGCAGAACGGCACAGTACAGCACGTTCACTACCGTTGCGGCAAGGATGGGAAAGATACTGCCGTCAACAAATGCAAACAGCACCGCAACGGGAATCAGCAGAACGTTGACAATGTACTTTGAAAAGTTTTTCTTCATCCAGTTGAACTGCGTATCGGTGCGATAGCCGTTGAGCTGGAACATGTGCAGGTTGGACAATGTCATACGGAACACGGCATAATAGCCGAGCAGAACGCTCAATCCGTACAGAATTTGCAATGCAGGACTCATGTTTTTTCTCCTCTCACCTTATTGAATGTTTAAAAACGAACGAAGAATATTGGCAAACAGAACGGGATTTTCAAGGAATGCAAAGTGGGTGCATCCGTGCATGACGGCAAGGCCTGCATCGGGCATCATCTGTTCCATTTTCTGACCGTCGGACAGCGGAGTTGCGGTGTCGAGATCGCCCCAGATGAGCAGGGTTGAGGGCTTGACACCGGGCAAAAGGTCGGTCAGGTCTTCATTGACCACGTTGACGAGAATTTTTCGCATGTGCGGCGAAGCGGCACGGTAGTCAGCCGACCCCGTCATGGACTGCACTTTTTCGAGCACACCGGGGAACGGCTTTAAGAGCTTACCGCCGATTCTGCTGATTTTTTCTTTTTTAAGCTGTGTATCACTCTTTTCGGGCTTGATGCCTGCGGCATCGGTAAGAATGATCTTGTCGATTTCAAACGGTAAATCTTTGCGGTTTGCCATTTTGATGATGACTCTGCCGCCGAAGGAGTGACCGAGCAGAATCACTTTTTTAAGACCGAGTGCAGAAATGAACGCAACCGCAAAATCGGTGTAATCATCCACTGTCCATACGTCGGCAGGTTCGGATGTGCCGCCGAACCCGGGAAAATCGGGTGCATAGACACTGTATTTTTGTGCCATAACCTGTGCGGCGGGCTCAAAAAGCTGTGCATTGGCACCCCAACCGTGCAGCATCACAACCGCATCCCCCTCACCGAAGTGCAGGTAATTGACGTCGATACCGTTGATATTGATATTCAAAAAGGATCCTTCCTTTCAAAAGCATAAAAAATGCCCATAATTAAAATAATTATAACATATATTTCCTTCAAAATCTATACACTTTTATAATTTTTTTAAATATTTGAAAAGAATGATAAATTACGGTTTATCGGGGAGTTGGTTGTTTGCCGTAGGGAATGCATAGTATGCATTCCGACCCCGTCCTGCCAAGGTGATACGCACACCTCGGTAGGGGTCGGCACCTCGACGACCCGTTTTTGGATTTCAAAATTATATCATTTATTGCATCGATTATGTATTATTTCAAATAATAATGTTCAAATCAATGATTTTTTTACCCTCATGCGGGATGCCGAGGGCGTCATCCCCTACAGGATAAAAAACCAAGTCGGACAGGGTCGGAACGCATACTATGCGTTCCCTACACGCCCCGATAAACCGTAATTTGTTTGTCTTGACAAATTTTTCTTTATTTGATTTAATAAAAACGTGAAAGGGGTGTTTTTTTATGAAAAATATTCTCATTGCCGGAGCGGGCATCGGCGGTCTTGCTGTCGGTGCATTGCTTGCAAAAGACGGTTGCAATGTAACGATTTATACACTGCATGATCCTGTTGAATCCGCTTATGACTGGGAAGACAGCAATACCACCCGTCTTGTTGAAGAACTCACGGGGGTGGTTCTTGATGAAACGCAGAAAGGTTTTCTTGCCGACAACCGTTATTATTCCCCGTCCGAAAAAACACCGATCGAAACTTCATTTGGCGGCAATCCGCCCGAAAAAATGGAGCGAAAACTGCTCGCCCGTCTTTTAACAGACTATGCAAAAGAAAACGGCGTGCAATTCGTCCTGCATACAAAAATTGCTTCTGCCGTGACGGACAATGCCCGTGTGACAGGCATTCGCACCGAAGACGGTCTTGTTTTCACCGCCGACCTCGTCATTGATGCCTGCGGTGTCGATTCTCCCGTGCGAAAAAGTCTGCCTGATGTTTGCGGTATTGAGCAAACTTACGCCGACGGCGAGGTGTTTTATGCCTATCGCGGCATTTATGAAAAAGCCGATGATATCCCGCCTGATCCCCATGCCTACGAGCTGTATCTGATGCATCGCGGAGAGCCTGGCATGTCGTGGTTTATTACAGAAGAAAACAGCACCGATATTCTGCTCGGCAGATTTCGTCCGTTCGGGCAGGAAAAAGTGGATGCCGAATTGGCAAATTTCAGAAAAAACCACCCGCAACTGGGTGAAAACTTACTTCGCGGCGGTACATTCGGAAAAATTCCCGTACGTCGTCCGTTGGCAAAGATGGTCTGCGACGGCTATGCCGCCATTGGTGACAGTGCTTACATGACATATCCGATGTCGGGTTGCGGTATCGACATTTCCATCCGTGCGGCAAAACTGTTGCACGAATGTATTCTTGCCGACAAAGGCGGTGCATTTACCACGCAGACCTTGTGGAAATACAATTATGATTACATCTGCCGTCATGCACATCTGCCGGGTGTGGATATTCTCAAAAATATGCTGCTGAATTTAAATCCCGAAAAACTTGATCTGCTGTTCGACAAGCGCATTGTCGATGCGGAAGACCTTTCAAGCGGCGGTGCAAATGCGGGTGTAAAAGAGATGCTCGGCAAGGTGGCAAGAGGGATTTTTCATCTGCCGACCCTGCTTAAAACTGCAAAAGCCGCCCTGTCGGGCGGCCGCGTCGCAAAAGTATATAAGCAGATTCCCGCAGTTTACAGCGAAGCAGATTTCAAAAGCTGGAAACGCAAAGTCGATAAAACAGTCATTCCGTTGAAAAATCCTTAAAATTTCATATCCGAATAGATGGGATAGTGGTCGGATGTGTATTTGAGATTGTATTTTTCGCGGATGATCTTGTAAACGGAAACGGATTCTATTTTGTCATTCACAAAAATGAAGTCGATGGGAAGACCGTCTTCGCCGCCTTTATAACCGTGGTATGTTTTGCCGTTCATGGTGCTTGTTGCAAGGTCCTGCGTGTCGCGAAGCCCTGTAGCAACGATGCCGTTGTAAAGGTCGGTTTCCTTTTTGAAGTTGAAGTCACCTGTCAGAACCGTGGGCATATCGAAGGTCTTTGCATGGTCTGCCACCATCTTCGAACCGTTCACGCGGGCTGCCTGTCCCTCGTGGTCAAGGTGAGTGTTGACATGGGCAAACTGTTCACCTGTTTCAATATTTTCAAGAATGACCCATGTGCAGATGCGGCGGCAAGCGGCATCCCAGCCGAAGGAAACTTCTTCGGGGGTTTCGCTGACCCAGAATGTGCCGCTGTCAACAAGGGTGTATTTGTCTTTGCGGAACAGCACGGCGGAAATTTCGCCGCATTCTTCGCTCAAATCACCCGAATCTCTGCCCACACCGATGAATTCGTAGTCGGGCAGTTTTTTCTGCAGTTGCTGATACCATTCGTAGGTGCATTCCTGAATACCGAGCGAGTCGGGTGCATATTCAAGAATCAGCTGCGGAACAATGTTTTTTCTTCTTTTGTATTCGCCGCAACGGATGTTGAAGGACATGATGCGAACAGAGTCTGCATCGGTAAGCACATCCTTGTACTCAATTTCATTGTTGCAGGCACAAAGACCTGCCACGCACAGCAGAGCACACAATAAAGCGGTGATTTTTGCAAAATTCTTTTTCATAACAAACCTCACTTTATGTTTTTGTGATTTCAGCATATACGATAAAACAAGGTATGTCAATCCTTTTTTGATCCGAATTGCGATCGGCGGCACAAAAAACACCCGCAAACAGGTGTTGACAGAATGAAGAAAGATTGGTATAATGTAAGTGAACAAGGCAGACCGATAGACGGTTTGACCTCTAATGTTAAGCGATAGAAATAACCGCCTGATTTAGCGGATCGGGGCGGTTATTTCTTTTTTGTGTTAAATATGTGTTCGCACATATAAAACACAAGAGTTGACAAGGATATAAGAAGACTTAACAACATGAAAAGTGCTTCGTATGTTACCATGTGCATCCCCTCCTTTCCGGAGGGAAAAGAACACCCTCCGTATTGCGAGGGTAACCGCCTACCGTTTAAGGTCTGCATTAACCGAAAATGATTCTAACACATTTCGACAAAAATTGCATGAAAAACCGTATTTTATCTGCTTGCAATAATCCTGCCTCGTTTTTGTGAACCAAAAAAGCAGAGGCTCTGCATTTCTGCAAAGCCCCCGCTGTGAGGAAGGAGAAAATCACTGAATATCGATTCTGCGTGCCTGCGGTACTTCCACTGCCTTTTTCGGAAGTGTCAGGCTGAGGATACCGTTTTCGTATTTTGCGCCGATTTCTTCGGCGTTGATGCCCGAAATGTCAAAACGGCGCGAGCAGCTTCCGTATCTGCGTTCACTGCGGATGACGCGGTTTTCGCTGTCCTTTTCTTCCGTTTCGCTCTTGCGCTCGGCAGAAATGGTGAGCATGTCGCCGTCTACGGACAGCTGAATATCTTCCTTACCGTAGCCGGGCAATTCAGCTTCGAGCAGGTAGCCGTCGGCGGTTTCGGTGATGTCGGTGCGGATGGATGCGGTGTCGGCATTCAGGTTGCCGAAGGTGTTGCCGAAAAAGGCACGGTCAAATTCATCGAAAAGACGAAACGGATTTGCATAAAGATTTCTGCGGGTTGCGGGTCTGATTTCTAACATAATAAATTACCTCCGTAAGATTGTTTTTTGTTTTTGATATTGTATACTATATGCAAGCTATGATTGGTTGTGCATGGGACTCATCTCCTGTTTGGATCACCTTAGGTATCTTTCCCTTTCGGCAATTATAATATAACGCAATATTGTTACGAATAAATGACCGTTTTGTTGCCAAACTGTAAATATTAGCACTCTCATGATGAGAGTGCTAATATTTTTCTCATCTTGCTTTTCTATTTTCAGTATGATACAATAAAATAGAATATAAACAAAAAAACCGAAAGCGAGGGAAATCCGTGAAATATGCACTCATCGGTTGCGGCCGTGTTTCGCCGCATCATCTGAAAGCCGCAAAAGCAAACGGACTTGAGATCATTGCATTCTGCGATTGTTCTTCTGAAAACATTGATGATATGCTCCGGCGGGCTTCGTTGACCGAAGAATTCGGCAATTTGCCCCGTTATACGGATTGGAATACCTTATTACATACAGAAAAGCCCGATATGGTCAGTATTGCCCTGCCCAGCGGTCTGCACGCGGCGGCGGCACTCGATTGCATTGCGAGCGGTGTACATACCCTTATTGAAAAACCCATTGCCATGTCCGTGCAGGATGCAGAGAAAATCATAGAGGCGGCTGAAAAGCACAATGTCACGGTGGGTGTCTGCCATCAGAACCGTTTTAACATTGCCGTGCAGGAAATGCGAAAAGCCATTGATGCGGGTTGGTTGGGACAGATTTCCCACGGTGCGATCACCGTCCGTTGGAGCCGCGGCAAGAGCTATTATGATCAGGCTGACTGGCGCGGTAAATGGGCTTCCGACGGCGGCACGCTGATGAATCAGTGTATTCACGGCATTGACCTTCTTCGATGGATGCTCGGCGGAGAATTGGTGGAAGTGTTCGGTTTTACGGAACGCAGGCAGCATCCGTATATTGAAGCGGAAGACGTCGGTGTTGCGGTGCTCAAGTTTGCCAACGGTGCGGTTGCCACACTCGAAGGTACGGTCAACTGCACGGATATCGACCTTGAAGAACATCTTTCCGTGTTCGGCGATACGGGTATGATCAAACTCGGCGGCACGTCTGCAAATACCGTCGAGGTCTGGCAGATGCCGCATGCGGAATCGGATCTCAGCGGGCTGATAGAAAAAACCGACAATGTCTACGGCAACGGGCACACAAGCCTGTTCAAGGATTTTGCCGCCGCCGTGCGGGAGGGCAGACAGCCGTATGTTACCGCCAAAGCAGGCAGGGATGCACTTGAAACCGTGCTTGCCGTCTATAAATCCGCCGCAGAAGGAAAGTCTGTCCGTTTGCCGCTGACCGAGTGTGCAAGTGCGGATTTTGCAGGCAGATTTGATTTATAAACTTGCTTTTTTGAAGTTATTGTGATACATTAAAATAAGAATTATAACTGTGAGGTTTTTTGAATGAAAAATTTTCTTGCTATTTTAGGTTGCTTTTTCCTTGCAATCATCATGATCACCGTGTTTGCATCCTGCGGCAACAGAAACAATGTAACCGTGGATGACCCCGATAGCGGCAGCGTTGTTGATGAAATGAATGAAGAAGACGCAACAGATGAGAAGAATGATAAAAACGATGAAGATGCCGACACAACGGCGGCTGACGAAGCGGATACCGAAGCCGACAACACCGATGCCGATGCAGAGGATGTGCAGGAAAGCTACACCGGTACGGGTTCTTCGTTCCTTGATACCGTTCTCGGCGGTGTGGAAGATGTAGTCGGTGAAGCCCTCGGCGGTGCGGCTGATGTTGTGGAAGAAGCACTTGCAGGTGCTGCAGGCAAGGTCAACAGTGCCCTCAATGACAAGGATGATTAAAAATCAGGAGAGTGTATAATGAAAAAGGCATGTAAAAAAGTTCTTTGTGCGGCTCTTTGCCTTGTGATGGCAATTCCGTTTTCCGTTTTTGCCATGGCAACCGAAGCGGTGCAGGCAGAAACAACATCCGCTTTTACGCAGGATGATTTTCTGACCACCAAGGGCACAAAAATCGTCAACCAAAAAGGCGAACAAGTGATCCTCAAAGGGGTCAACATCGGCTCCTGGATGATCTGGGAAGACTGGCTTTCTCCCTATGAAGAAACCACCGATCATTACGATTCGCTCGAAACCCTCATTGACCGTTTCGGATTGGAAGAAGCCTATGCACTGATGGATACGTATATGGACAACTGGTTCACCGAATACGATCTTGACCTGATTGCTGAAATGGGCTTCAATTGTATCCGTGTTCCGTTCTGGTACCGCAACTTCTATTATGATGACAACGGAACAAAGATTCTTGACGAAAACGGCGAATGGGACTTTTCACGTCTGGATTGGGTTGTTTCCGAATGTGCCGAAAGAGGACTTTATGTCATTCTTGATATGCATGGTGCACCCGGTTTTCAGAGTGATGCACCGCATAACGGCAAGGGCGGTTCCTGCGGTCTTTACGAGCAGACCGAAGAAGGCGAATTTTACCGTTCACTGACGGTGGAACTCTGGACGGCGATTGCCGAACGCTTCAAGGGCAATCCCGCGGTCGCTATGTATGATCTGCTCAACGAGCCGATGTGCGACGTGGAAGCAACGGAAATTGACAGAAGAATCAACAACGAATATATTTATACCATCCTTTACGATGCCGTGCGTGCGGCAGATGCCGATCACATCATCACCATGGAGTGCATCTGGACGGGCTTTGCTTTGCCGCCGACATGGTTCAAGGGTTGGAATAATGTGGTTTATCAGGTGCATTTTTATAACAATTCCGACTTCATTTTTGCCTTGTTCCTGTTTTTGCAGAAGATTCTGCACCCCAATGTGCCGATGCTGATGGGTGAATTTTTTCCGCATCAGAAAACCACATGGGAAGGCTGCTTCAAGTCCATGAAACGCTTCAATTACAGTTGGATGCTGTGGACCTACAAAGCCGCAGGCCACGGCATGTGGGAATCGGATTGGTGTCTTTACGGCAGTCGCGACGGCTTTGAACGTGCAAAACTGAAAACCGATTCTTATGACGAAATCGCCCGCAAGCTCGGCGAATGCATGCAGACACAAAACGGCTATGTGAATACGGGACATTACGAAAAGAATGTTGCCCACCACCTCGGATAAATAAAAACAGTACAACAAAAGGGACTGCAAGTGCAGTCCCCTGTTTTTTTTGGTATGTAAAATTTATCGGATCTGATCGGTAGGGATCAGGTCATAGTCAAACATGACCTCGGAATGATTGTCCCAGATAAGTTCCTTGCCGACTTCTTCGCCTGTTTCTCGATTCTTGACGGCACGGAAAATCTTGGAAACGCGGAAAAACTTTTCCCCCTCTTTTTCAAAATGGTGGTCTTCTTCCACAATTTCATAGCACCAGTCGAAGGCTCGTTCACTGCGCAGTTCTGCTTTGAGTTCTTCGCCGTCACACCACATCAGAAGCTGAATGGCCTGGTCGGTATTGTTCTTGAAACGGAAATCAACATTGTTGTAACTGACGGATGTGCCTGCACTCAGGGGAACTCTCTTGCCGGGGTCGGGGGCAAGTGCATCGGAATGGGTGTGAAATTCCGTCACGGTCATCGGGCTTTCAAGAATGAGCAGATGTACGGTGTTGCTTAAATTGCAAAGACCGCCGCCCGTGCCCGCAATGATTTTATTCTGATGAATGACTCTGCCGTCCTTGAAACCGTTCTTTTTGGAGGGATTGCCGACCAGCTGCCAGAATGAAAATGTTTCGCCGGGGTTGACCACAATGCCGTTGATGCCTGCACACGCAAGGCGGATGTTTTCGGCTTTGTTGAACTGCAAAGTCAGATCCACACCGGGTGCACGTTTGATCATGTTTGAACAATGCGTTGCAACCACAAAGGGGAGTTTTTCCTGCGTTTTGGTTTTTGCAAACTTTTCACCGCTCATCTTATCGGTCAGTTGCCGCTTGTAAATTTCCTTTTTGACGGAAATGGCATATGCCGTAGGGCTCAATTCACAAAATAATTTATTACCAAACATTTTTTAACAACCTCAATCAATCAATCAAAATATCGCCAAGACGGTCTTTGTATTTTTTGCTCTTGTTATAAACACTGAGAATCTTGTCTTCTGCTGCACGGCGTTTTCCGAAGTTTGTTTCCTCGGGATAACGCATGAATTTAACAAGAATACACGGCAACCCGGCACGGTTTGCACCGAGAATATCCATAAAGATCTGATCGCCGATCACAGCAACTTCGTTCTTTTCAACGCCGAGCAATTCAACCGCTTTTAAAAACGCATCGGGTGCGGGTTTGCCCGCTTCGGGAATGTAGGGAATGTGCCCGACATGCTGCAAAAAACGATCAATGCGTTCGGTGTCGTTGTCGGACAGCAGAAACAGCTTCAGCCCCATTTTCTGCAGGCGAAGCAGAAACGCATCGACCTCGGGTGTTGCATCCTTGCCGTGGTGGGCTAATGTGTTGTCGATATCAAAAATAATCGCTTTGATGCCTTTGTTCTGCAATTTCTCATAGTCAATTGCAAACACGCTGTCAACGTAAGCGTAAGGGAAAAGCAGATGCATCATACCGGTTGCTCCTCCTTGGCGGAGACTTCGTGAATATGTTCACAGACCTTGTCGATCTGTTCGGCAAACGAGCCCTCAAAATTATGATCAAAAAATGCACTGCCGACGGTAAAGGAATCAAGTCCTGCATGCAGAATTTCGTCAATGCGTTCATAATCATTGACACTGCCCGCAATGCAGACGGGTGCATCCATCTGCTCGGCAAAGGTGCGAAGAAGTTGCTTACGGTCACCCGTATAGCGATAAACAAGAAGATCCACACCGTATGCACCCTTTTCGATACACAGCTTTGCTTCTTTAAGAATTTCATCAATGTCACCGTCCAATACGCTCGGACGTTCATGTACATGCCCCACAAAGGGCATGTATCTGATGTCGTGTTCATGGCAGAAAGCATTGACAGAATCAAAAAACACGGTTCCCATCAGAATATCGCATCCGCAGTCCGCAGCAAGGCGTGCGCCTGCCATGCATTCTTGTTCGGTGTAGGCCACCACTTCCAGAACGGTTTTTTTGCCGCATTCCTTCATGTGGGCAAACAGGGCTTTCATCTGCTCAACGGGCAATCCTTCCTCTTTGAAGCCCCAGTATGTTGCCTTTGTGTCTTTGCACTGCTCAAACACCTGTGCCGCATCACGGACGGTGCGATCATCGTAGGTGAGCATCACGGTCAGTTCCGGCTCATGTTTCATTTTTCAGTTTCTCCTCAAAAAAAACAAAAATTCCTTTTTTGTGTAGTACAAACTCTAATTAAAAATTATACCATATGTTATTAAAAATGTAAATCAAAATTTAAAAAAGGATTGTACTCTTTTGAGAGCAATCCTTTTTCAGCAAGAATGTGTGTATATTCAACTCATTTTTTTGAATCGCACTCTCACAGCCGTTGTCATGTACCGGAGTGCACCGTTGATCAGAACAGCGAGATTGAAGTTGGAATATCCTTCCGTCCGTTTTTTGTATACCGTAGGAATTTCAATATATCCCACACCTGCTTTCAGGGGTCTGACCGTATATTCAAAAACAGTTTTGCGGGAATATTCAAAATTCATTTTTTTATAAATATCCGTAGGATAAATCTGGAAAAATGTAACGGGATCCTTTATGTTTTTATTGAAAAGAATGCTGATAAACAAATTCAGAGCCCTGCTGCCGAGCCTGTGGAAAAAGCCGTATCCTTCAACTACGGAATCCTTTAACCATTTTGTAGCACAGATTATTTTGTCGGGGTTGCATTTTGCCGTTGCAACCATATCCGCAACACTTTTCGGATACATTTCCATATCTGCAGTCATGATTACAAAATGTGAACTTTCAACCAACGGCGGCAATTCGGCGATGCACAATTCCAATGTGGGTGACTTCTGAATATATGTTTCTACCTTTTGTGATTTGAATATATCAATATCCTTGTTTGCTTCATAATAAGCCGGACAATCGTCTGATTTCAGAACAATAATAATCTTTTCCAGGTCATCCGCTTCAACATGCATCAGAACTTCTCTGACTGTCTGTTGCAGAAGATTCGTTTCCTTATGTGCAAGGATAAACACCGTAACCGATGTGAATTTTTTTGACTCCGACATACCGTCCATCCATCCGTCAGTAACAATACTCATCTGCATGCGCTGTTTGCATGCAAGCAATCTGTGCGTTTCTATTATACTCTTCCCCAAACAAATGTCAACACGCACAGGTGAAGGATGTATCTCACAGGTGAAGGATGTATCTCTCTTTTTTTATTATTTATTTGACTTTAAAGCGGATTTGTATTATTCTATATACTGAAATGGTGTTTCAGAAAAACGGGTTCGGATTACCCCCGTCACCCTAAGAGGATTTCGCTGTTTTGCGGACAATGAGAAGGAGTATGTACGATGAAAAGAATATACTTTGTGCAACCCAATAACGTATTTTCAAATTCCTCCAATTTACCGACGGCCATGCATCTGCCGTATGCGGCAGGAACAATTGCGGCATATTCATTTTCTCACGAAGAGATCAGGCAGAACTATACGCTCTGCGATTTCATTTTTAAAAAAGATCCCGTGGAAGATGTTCTGCAGGTGCTTGTTGATCCGTTTATGGTTGCGTTTTCAAACTATATGTGGAATATAGAGTACAATCTGGAACTTGCACGGGAAGTGAAAGAGAAATGGCCTGCCTGTATTATTTTGTTCGGCGGTGTGCAGATTCCCGATGATACACAGTATCTTGAAAACTATCCGTTTATCGATATTCTGATTCACGGCGAGGGGGAAGTTCCTTTTTACAAATTGCTTGTTGCACTTGAAAACGGAACAACGCTTGATACGGTTCCTGTTATTTCTTACAGAAAAAACGGTGTTCCCGTGCAGACTGTGAAAGAAATGGAATGCAGTCTTGATCAATTCCCGTCTCCGTATACAATGGGACTTTTTGATTATATCATCCGCGATCCTGCATATGCCGGTGTGCAGTTTGATACGGTGCTTGAAACCAACAGAGGTTGTCCGTATTCCTGCGTGTATTGTGTCTGGGGGGCTAATAAACTCGGATTCAGAACATTTCCGCTTGAAAAAATAAAAGCCGAAATTGACTGGATGGCAACCAACGCAATCTCTTACTGTTTTTGTGCGGATTCCAATTTCGGAATTCTTGAAAGGGATGAAGCGATTGCGGATTATATAATCGAATGCAAAAACAAATACGGCTATCCGCAGAAATTCGAAACCCTTGCCGCAAAAAACAAAGATGACCTTATTTTCAGACTCTTGCAAAAACTGGAAGCGGCAGGTCTGAACAGAGGTATTTCCATTGCGGTGCAGAGTATGTCCGAAGAGGTGCTTGAAAAGATCGGCAGAAAAAATATGTCTCTTCACAGTTTTGCACATCAGGTCGAAAAATATCGTGTGAACGGAATGCATACCTATACCGATCTGATTCTGGCTTTGCCCGGCGAAACACTTGAAAGTTTCTGCAAGGGACTTTGTGAAGTCATCGAAGCGGGACAACACAATAATATCAGTGTTTACAGATGCGAATTTTTTCCCAATACCATCATGCATACCAAAGAATTTGTTGAAAAATATAAAATCAGAACGCAACGCTCGCTTTTGTCGCAGACACACACTTGCATTGATGCGGATATGAGATATGCATCCCGGTCGGATATTGTGGTTGAAACAAGCACAATGAGTGCGGCACAGTGGAAAGAAGCATCCCGTTTTGCAATCTGTGTGCAGAGTTTTCACAGTCTGGGGCTGCTGAAATATATTGCAATCTATCTCAGAAAATCCGAAGGAATTTCTTATTATGATTTCTATATGAATCTTTATAAGTGGATTGAAAATGAAAGTATGATTGTGAAGCGGATTCTGGATACTGTCTGTGAAAGTTTTGATGTTTTTCTGAAAGGGGAAGGCAATCTTCACTTCGCGGATGAACGGTTCGGGAATATTTTCTGGGACTTTTACGAAGGTCTTTTTCTTTGCTGTGCCACAGAGCTGGATGTTGTTTTTGATGAACTCAAGACTTATCTGAAAAAAGTTTGCGAGGATAAGGATTTATTTGAGGAACTGTTTTATTATCAGAAAGAAATGATCGCACTTCCCGGAAAAGAAGAAAAGCAGATCCGGATTTCTTATGATTGGAAAGAATATTTTGAGAATATTTTCAATGCGGACTACACACAGGTAAAACCCAAAGAAAAGATTCTTAAAATCAACAGATCTTCCACTGATAACTGGGTTGATTATGCACATAAAAACGTCTGGTACGGAAAACGGCTGGAGAGTACGCTGAACAAACCGGAAGAGATTCATTCATAAAATTAGAAGGAGAAATTCACCTTGGCAAGTCGTTTTTTTGCACTTTTTTCAAGAATGAAATACATTAACCGCTGGGCACTCATGCGTAACACCGCACACGAAAGTCTTTCCCAGCATTCACTTGAGGTTGCGGCATTTGCACATGCTTTGGCGGTGCTCGGCAACCGCAGACTGGGTAAAAATTACAATGCCGAGCGTGCGGCACTTTTGGGCATTTACCACGATATGCCCGAAATTATAACGGGCGATATGCCCACCCCTGTCAAATATTTCAGCCCCGATATCCGTTCTGCCTTCGGTGCGGTGGAAAAGGTGTCGCAGCAGCGGCTTCTGCAGGCTTTGCCCGAAGATCTGCAGGCTGATTTTTACCCTCTGCTTACCGAAGACGATGACAAGGAACTTTTAAAGCTCGTGAAAGCCGCCGACAAACTTTCCGCCCTTGTTAAGTGTATTGAGGAACGCAAAGCAGGCAATGCCGAATTCACCGGAGCAGAAAAAAGCACCCTTGCTTCGATTGAAAAACTGAATGTGCCCGAAGTGAAATTGTTCATGGATGAATTCATGGGTGCTTATGAGTTGACGTTGGATGAAATCAGTGAATAAGGAGGTTATTTTATGGATATGCTCAATTCCCTGCACCGATTGACCACAGCCGTCGGTGTTTCGGGGGACGAAACCAAGGCGGCGGCTGTTGCCAAAGAACTGCTGTCTGCTTATACGGATGATATCCGCACCGATGCACTCGGCAGTGTCATCGGCAGAATCGGAAATACGGGACCGAAAATCATGCTCGAAGCCCATCTTGACCAGATCGGGCTGATTGTTACGGCGGTGGACGAGCAAACGGGCTTTGTCCGTTTTGACCGCTGCGGCGGTACGGACAGGCGTGTGCTTGCGGCTGAACGGGTCACCATCCACGGCGAAAAAGACATTCCCGCCGTCATCATCAGTACCCCTCCGCATCTGCTTGACAAGGCAGATGAAAACAAGGCATTGCCGTTTGACAAACTGAGTGCTGACACGGGACTTTCTCCCGAAGATGCCGTAAAATACATTCATGCAGGGGACAGAATCACCGTCAATCCCCGTTTTGAAACGCTTCTTAATGACCGTGTGTGTGCATCGTTTTCCGATGACCGTGCAGGTGTGCTTGCCGTGCTTCGTACACTTGATATTCTCAAGGATGTTGACCATGGCTGTCAGATCATTGCCGTCTTCGCTTCGCAGGAAGAAACAGGCGGCAGCGGTGCCAAAACCGCCGCTTTCGGTGTGCAGGCAGACGAAGCCATCGCCGTTGATGTCAGTTTTGCAAAAGCCCCCGACACATCGGGTGTTTATGCCGATCTCGGCAAAGGTACCATGATCTGTTTTGCACCCGGTTTAAACAAAGAAATGAGCAATACCCTTGTGTCGCTTGCCAAGGAAAAAACAATTGCTTACCAGGTGGAAGTGGCAGGCAGAAGCACAGGTACGGATGCCGATGATATTGCCGTTTCCCGCACGGGTGTAAAAACGGCACTTCTGAGCCTGCCGCAGAGAAATATGCACACCGCGGCAGAAATCATTGATATGAAAGACATTGAAGCCACCGCACAGCTTATGGCGGCTTATGTCAGAATGAGAGGGGGCAGAACCGATGCTTGAAACTTTGAAGACACTGTGCACCATGGACGGCACTTCCGGCCATGAAGACAAAATCAGAGAATACATCATCGCACATCTGCCCGCAGACTGCGAACACAGAACGGATGCCCTGGGCAATCTCATTGTGTTCAAAAAAGGCAAGCAGGAAGCAAAGAACAAAGTCATGCTCGCCGCCCACATGGACGAAGTGGGTGTCATTGTGACTCATATTGACGAAAAAGGGTATCTTAAATTCACCACCGTCGGCGGTATCACCCCCGCCGTGCTTGCGGGTCGGTGTGTCCGTTTTGAAAACGGAACGGTCGGTGTGTTGGGCATCAAACCCATTCACCTGACCGAAAAAAGCGAAGAAGGTAACCTGCCCGATACCGATAAAATGTATATTGACATCGGTGCCGACAGTCGTGAAGAAGCCGAAACGAAAGTTTCTTTGGGCGATGTTGCCGTTTTTAATGAAGAATTCATCACCCTCGGCACGCATAAAGTCTGCTCCAAGGCACTCGATGACCGCATGGGATGCCTTGCACTGCTCACCCTGCTGAACGAAGAAATTGCCGCAGATGCCTATTTTGTGTTCACCGTGCAGGAAGAAATCGGTCTTCGCGGTGCAGGCACGGCGGCTTTTCAGGTTGCACCCGATTATGCAATCGTGCTTGAAGGCACAACGGCGGCAGACCTGCCCGATGCGGATGAACAGAAAAAAGTCTGCATCCAGGGAAATGGTGCGGCGGTTTCGTTTATGGACAGATCGACCCTCTATCCGCCGAAACTTTACAAACGTGCCATGGAACTTGCAAAGATGAACAACATTCCCGTGCAGACCAAAACCATGGTTGCAGGCGGCAACGATGCAGGTGCCATCCACAAAGCGGGTGCCGGTGTGCAGGTTCTCACTGTCAATGTGCCCTGTCGTTATATCCATTCCGGCTCGTCCGTTGCGGATCTGCGTGACTATGAAAGTCTGTTACAACTTGTCAGACTGTTGATCGGGGAACTTGCAGGTGTATAAACTTATTGAATCCGATAAGGAAATCAGAAAAGTACGCTCATTCTGTGCAAAGGGCTATTTCGGTGCACGCATAAACACTGTCATTGCCGCTTACGGTGCGGATGACCGTTTTGTGCGTACATGGTATGAAGAAAAAAACAATCTCATCACAGGGGTTGTGCAGGTTGCCGAAGGTGCGGCGGCAGTTTGCTGTACGGATGAAACCGATTATGACAGCCTTTCCGCATTGCTTCTGTTTGCAGGTGCAAAAACGGTGATCGGCGAACGCACACATATGGAAAAATTACCCTTTGCGATTCACTCGCAAGGGGTTTTGATGGATTGCCCGACACGGACAGGCGAATCCGTATATGCACAATCTGTCGGCAGTGAGCAGTTGAATCTGCTGTTCCGTGTTCTTGCCGCAGACAGACCGAGAGCCTTCGAACGTCGCTGTTATGCGGATTGGTATACAGATATGTCGCACCGCGTTCGCCACGGTCTGACCGAGTGTTTTGCGGTGTTTGATGCGGATGATGCCGTTTCGTGTGCAAGCGTGCTTTACAGCAATGCACAATACGGGTGCATCGGTGCGGTCAAAACGCTTCCTGCATATCGCAATCGCGGTTTCGGCAGGGATTGCACCCTTGCCGCCGTAGCCAGTGTCTTTAAAAACGGACAGATTCCCTGCCTTGCGTGTTCTGACAGCGGCATACAAAAATGGTACGAAGGTATGGGTTTTTCTGTCTGCGGACAGTGGATTCAAATGGATATATGATGCAAAAAATTACATAAAATTTCATTTTATATTGAGTAAGCAGAGGATGTTTTTATGGAAGTTCTGACCTCTCGAAATAATGAAACCGTCAAAGCCGCCGCGGCCCTTAAAAATGCGGATGCAAGGCGTGAATATGGGTTATTTTTGTTGGAAGGTGCCCGTCTTTGTTATGACGCGGTACGAAGCGGTATAAAAATCGAAAAAGCCTTCATGACGGAAAATGCCATGCATAAATATACGATTGAGTGTGCGGCGTTACAGACGGCAGCAGATAAGGCCTTTCTGATCGCAGAAGCACTTTCCGATCGTCTTGCGGACACAAAAAATCCGCAGGGGGTATTTTGTGTGTGCAAAACACTTGACAAAACGAACAATATAGATAAAATAAAGTATAATGGTATATATGCCCTTGCGGACGGATTGCAGAATCCAGATAATCTCGGTGCCCTTGCAAGAACTGCGGAAGCCCTCGGTGCAGACGGTTTGCTTCTTTGCGGCGGTTGTGATCTTTACAGCCCCAAAGCTATGCGTGCATCCATGGGTTCGCTGTTGCGGCTGGCGGTTTTCACGGCAGACGATGCGGTTGCCCTTGTGCATTCCTTGCAGGAAAAAGGCTTGCGTGTGTTCGCTTCTGTTGTGGACGGCAATGCCGCACCCGTGCAGAGTGTGCAAAAAGGCGAGGGCTGTGTCGTTGTCATCGGCAATGAGGGCAACGGCGTGTCCGATGCGGTGATTGCCGCCGCAGATGAACGCATTACCATTCCCATGGCAGGCAGGGCAGAATCCCTCAATGCCGCCGCTGCCGCGGCCATTCTGCTCTGGGAGTTCCTGAAATAAATTTCCGAAAAGTATGAGGCGGGAGGTGTAAAGACCGCATGGCGGGTGCAGAATACTGGATATGGTTGCAGAAAACACTGGGGTTTGCATCCCCCCTTGCCTGTAAACTTGTAGCACAGTTCGGTGATCCGGAAAAGTTATACTGTGCAGGTCGCGAAGCATGGCTTGCAAGCGGACTGATGAGCGAAAAACAGTGTGACAAGCTCTGCCGTCACAGCCCGTCCGAATCCTTCGGAGTCATGATGGATTGCCTGCGGTATGATGTGGATGTGATCACACCCGACAGCCCGTATTATCCGCAACAGTTGTTGTGTATTCCCGATTATCCCATGGTGCTTTATGTCAAGGGTAACAAAACGGCACTCAATGCCCCCGTGCTTGTGTCTGTGGTCGGCACCCGTAAAGTCTCCGTCGGCGGTGATCGCTTTGCCCGTCAATTTGCCAAGGAGCTTGCCGAAGCACAGATCGTTGTGGTCAGCGGCGGTGCACTCGGCATTGACACTGCGGCACACGAAGGGGTATTGGCGGCAAACGGAGTCACTGTTGTGGTGCTCGGTTGCGGCATCGGATATGAATACCTCATGCAGAATGAACCCATGCGTCACAAAGTCACCGAACAAGGGGCGGTCATCAGTGAGTTTTTCCCCGGTACGGCACCCGCAAAAGGTACATTTCCCACACGCAACCGCATTCTGGCGGGGATGTCACGGGCAACGGTTGTGGTCGAAGCCGCCGAAAAAAGCGGCTCGTTTATCACCGCGGGCGATGCTCTGCATATGAATCGCATGGTTTTTGCCGTTCCTGCCGCAGTATCAGGTTCTTTTTACGGCGGAACGGATCGTCTGATCCGCGAAAAAAAAGCACTTCCGGCTGAAAATGCCGCCACGGTCGTGCGTATGCTGAAAATGCAGCACAACGGCGATTGGTCACAGGGGTATGAAGCGATTCTGCATCCCGAACCGCCCGGAAAACCCGTTGCAGGGTATGAAGAATTTCTGCACGGTAAAAGGGATGAACCGGCAAAGGAAAACACCCCGCAGAAAGCAATGCCCGTTATTGAAAAAAAAGAACTGCCCGTGCAACCGAAAAACAAAAAGAAAGATACGCCGCCGGCCATCCGTGAATGTACGGCACCCGCAGACCTTGAAGGGGATGTGCTTGCCGTCTGGAATGCCCTTGCCGAAGGTCCCAAAAGCCCGGACGGATTGGTGGAAACCACGGGATTATCAGCCCGACAGGTGATGATCTCCATTTCAAAACTTGAATTCAAAGGTCTTGCCGTCAAAGAGTTCGGCAAAGTCACTTTAAAATAAATTTTCAGAGTAGGAGCCAAATCAAGTCCATGTCTAAACTTGTTATCGTAGAGTCGCCTGCAAAGGCAAAAACCATCAAAAAATACCTCGGTGCGGATTATGAAGTCAAGGCTTCCATGGGTCATGTGCGTGACCTGTATCCGTCCAAGCTGAGTGTGGATGTCAAAAAGAATTTTGAAACCAAATATACCATCATCAAGGGAAAGGAGAAACTTCTCAAAGAGTTGGAGGCAGCAGCCGCCAAAGCCGATGAAGTCATTCTCGCAACTGACCCGGACCGCGAAGGCGAAGCCATTTCCTGGCATCTTGCAACGGTTCTGGGGCTTGATATGAAAAAGAAAAACCGTGTCAAGTTCAATGAAATCAGCAAAAAAAGCGTGCAGAACGGCATTGCCCATCCCGAAAAGATCGACATGGATCTTGTCAACGCACAGCAGGCACGCCGCATTCTCGACCGCCTTGTGGGCTACCGTTTAAGTCCGTTCATTTCGCAGAAGATCCGCCGCGGTCTTTCCGCAGGCCGTGTGCAGAGCGTGGCGGTGCGTCTGATTGTGGACCGTGAAGAAGAAATCAACGCATTTGTGCCCGAAGAATACTGGACACTCGATGCCATGCTCACAAATCCTCCCGCAAGAAAAGCCTTCAAGGCCTCTTTTGTGGGTGATGAAAACGGTAAAATCAAGCTCGAAACCCGTGAAGACACGGATGCGATTCTCGCCCGTCTGGAGGGTGCACAGTACACCGTGGCCGAACTCAAAAAAGGTGTACGCCGCAAACAGCCCGCACCGCCGTTCATCACCTCCACCATGCAACAGGAAGCATCCAAACGCATGAACTTTACAGCCAAGCGTACCATGAAAGTTGCACAGGAACTGTATGAAGGTGTGGATGTGGAAGGCAGAGGCACGGTCGGTCTGATTACTTATATGAGAACCGACTCGCTTCGTATTTCCGAAGAAGCAAGAGCCGCCGGCAATGAAGTCATTCGCAATCTCTACGGCGAAAAATATCTGCCCGAAAAACCGCGTTATTTCAAGACCAGTTCCAATGCACAGGACGGACATGAAGCCATCCGTCCCACCATGCCCGACCTGACTCCCGAAGAAGCAAAATCCTCACTGACTCCCGATCAGTATAAATTATATTCCCTCGTTTGGAAGCGTTTTCTGGCTTCCCTGATGGCAAACTGCGTGCAGGACACCGCAAAAGCGGAAATCCGTGCCGTGGGCACTGCCGATGCCGGCACTGATCGCTATGTGCTGTTCACAGCCGCCGGTCATACCGTCCGTTTCGACGGCTACACCGTGCTTTATAACGATGCCGACGATGCCGAAACGGGTGCACTTCCCGTGCTTGCCGAAAACGATGCTCTCAAACTCAAGGAACTCAAGGATGAACAGCATTTCACCCAGCCGCCTGCACGTTACAACGAAGCAAGTCTGATCAAGACCCTCGAAGAAACAGGTGTCGGCAGACCGTCCACCTATGCTTCCATCATTTCCACCATTGTGGACAGAGGCTATGTCGTGCGTGAGCAGAAGCTGATGAAGCCGACGGAACTCGGCATCGCCACCACGCACCTTTTGCGTGAACAGTTCCCCAAAATCGTCAACACCAAATTCACCGCCACCATGGAAAACGACCTTGACCGTATTGAGCAGGAAGGCTATGATTATGTCAAGATGCTCCACGAATTCTATGATGATTTCGTGGCTACGCTCGACAAGGCAAAAAGTGCCATGGACGGTGTCAAGATTCAGCTTGAAGAAGACAAGACCGACATCCCCTGCGAAAAATGCGGTGCACTGATGGTTATCAAAGTCGGCAGATTCGGCAAGTTCCTTGCCTGTCCGAATTATCCCGATTGCAAAACCACCAAGCCTTATGTTGAAAAAACCGATGCAAAATGTCCCGTATGCGGCGGCGAGGTTATCGGCAAAAAGACCAAAAAGGGCTATACTTTCTTCGGTTGCTCGAATTATCCCGAATGCACATTTATGACATGGGATACCCCCACCAAGGAATCCTGCCCGCAGTGCGGCTCGTCTTTGTTCCGCACCCGCGGCGGTGTCATCAAGTGCAACAAAGAGGGATGCGGTTATGAAACCAAAGCCCGCCGCGGCAAGAAGGCGGAAAGCGATGAATAAAACAGCAGCCGTCATCGGCGGCGGTTTTGCGGGTGTGGAAGCGGCTTTGCAGTTAGCCCGTGCGGGAGTGAAAGTCACCTTGTACGAAATGAAGCCGCACCGTTTTTCCCCCGCCCATAAAAGTGAAAATTTAGCGGAGCTTGTCTGCTCCAATTCCTTTAAAGCCGAACGGCTCAATTCCGCCGCAGGACTTCTCAAGGCGGAAATGGAAAAATTAGGTTCTCTTTGTGTGTATGCTGCAAAGCAGACCAAAGTGCCCGCAGGCGGTGCACTGGCGGTTGACCGCGACCGTTTTTCGGCATTGGTCACCGAAACCATTGCAAATGAGGAAAACATCACCCTCGTGCGGCAAGAAGCGGACGACTTGCCCGAAGCCGATTGTATTGTCATTGCCGCAGGTCCGCTTGCAAGCGATGCACTTTCGCCCGTGCTGGATGAACTGTGCGGAGAGGGACTGCATTTCTTCGATGCGGCGGCACCCATTGTGTCGGCAGACAGCATCGACCCCGCGTTCAGCTTTGCACAGTCACGGTATGACCGCGGCGGCGAGGATGATTACATCAACTGCCCCATGAACAAAGAGGAATATGAGCGTTTTTATGAAGCACTCATCACCGCCGAGGGTGCACATCTGCATGATGTGGACAAGAAAAAGGATGTTTATGAGGGCTGTATGCCTATTGAAGTGTTGGCAAAACGCGGCAAGGATGCCATTCGTTACGGTCCGATGAAGCCCGTCGGACTCATTGACCCCAATACGGGTCACCGTCCGTGGGCGGTCGTGCAGCTGCGAAAAGAAAACGACAAGGGCACTTTGTTTAATCTTGTCGGTTTTCAGACCAACTTGAAATTCGGGGAACAACAGCGTGTGTTCTCTATGATCCCCGCTTTGCACGATGCGAAGTTTGAACGCTTCGGGGTTATGCACCGCAATACATTTATGGATGCCCCGCGGCTTCTCAACAGCGGTTTTCAGCTCAAAAAGCATCCGCATATTTTCTTTGCGGGGCAAATTACGGGTGTGGAAGGCTATATGGAGTCTGCCGCATCGGGTATTTTAGCAGGGCTTAATGCCGTGCGGTACTTAAACGGAAAAGATCCTCTGCAATTGCCCGAAGTCACCATGCTCGGGGCTTTGAGTTCTTATGTTGCGGATGAAAGTGTAAAAAATTATCAACCTATGGGTGCGGCAATGGGATTGTTGCCCCCCATCGGAGAAAAAATAAGAGATCGCGCCGAACGGTACGCCGCCATTGCAGACCGTTCACTTGCCGCACTCGATGCTTATATCGAAAAGGAACAATTATGAGTATAGAACAAGCCATCGGCTACACATTTCACGATCGTTCATTGTTAAGGCTTGCACTGACGCATTCTTCCGCCTGCAACGAAAAAACGGCGGGACAAAACAACGAACGTCTTGAGTTTTTAGGGGACTCGGTGCTCGGGTTCATTACAGCCGAATATCTGTGGAATGCACACCCCGAACTTCCCGAAGGACAGCTTACCCGCCGCCGTGCATCCGCTGTCTGCGAAAAGGCACTTGCAGGCTATGCCCGACAATTCGGACTCGGCAACTATCTGCACATGGGTCGCGGCGAAGAAATGACGGGCGGACGAAACCGTGCATCCATCCTTGCCGATGCGTTTGAAGCACTGCTTGCCGCAATCTATCTTGACGGCGGCATCGAAAAAGCCAAAAAATTCTGCCTGCCATACATAATTGAAGGCGACAAGCAGACCGAAGAATTCATTGACTACAAAACCGAACTGCAGGAAATCGTGCAGAAAAACCCCGGCGAAGCACTGTCTTATCTCACGGTCGAAGAAAGCGGCCCTGCCCACAACCGCACCTTTGTGGTGGAAGTGCATCTCAATTCCAACTGCCTTGCAGAGGGAACGGGTTCCAGCAAGAAGAAAGCCGAGCAGGATGCCGCCCGCAAAGCACTGCTGCTGATGGGTGTGCGTGCAGAATGAAGCACCGCAATGTGTCGCTGTTTGTGCCGCATGAAGGGTGCCCCCATGCCTGCACATTCTGCAATCAGAAAGCAATTTCCGGGCAGATCGCGGGACTCACAAAAGAGGAAATCCGCCATGCCTGTCTGACCGCTTTGCAGTCTGACGGCTACCTGCCCGAACACAGCGAAATTGCCTTTTTCGGCGGCAGTTTTACGGCAATACCCCAAGAAAAACAACTTTTTTATCTTGAAACGGTGCAGGAATTTATTGGTGAAGGCAAGTTCGGCGGGGTTCGTATTTCGACCCGTCCCGACTGCATTTCGGAAGAAAATCTTGCAGTTTTAAAGAAATACAATGTCAAAAATGTCGAATTAGGTGCACAGAGTATGTCCGATGATGTGCTCACGGCAAACCACCGCGGGCACACCGCAGAAGATACCGAAAAAGCCGTCGCATTGTTGCGAAAACACGGCTTCGGTGTCGGTTTGCAGATGATGACGGGACTTTACAAAAGCAGCCCCGCAACCGACCTTTTCACGGCAACCGAGTTTGTGCGTTTACAGCCCGACACGGTACGAATTTATCCGACCGCAGTGTTGGAGCACACCGTCCTTGCCGACCTTTACAGGCAAGGCATATACCGTCCGCAGACCTTGGACGAAGCGGTTGCACTTTGTTCACAGCTGTTGCAGTTGTTTTATGAAAACAACATCCGTGTTATCCGCACGGGACTTCACGCAGGCGGTGATGTGCAGGGCAATCTCCTTGCAGGGGTTTTTCACCCCGCATTCGGCGAACTGTGCGAGGGCGAAATCTATTATAATGCAATGTGCAAAGCCCTTGACGGGAAAACGCAGGGCAGATACACGGTTTTTGTGTCCCCGAAAGAGTTTTCAAAAGCCGTGGGACAAAAAAGAAAAAACCTCATCCGACTTTCCGAACAAGGCTTTATCTGCCGTGTGAAAGCGGATGTCAACATAGAAAAATACCGTGTGTTTGTACACGGTGAAACAGAGGAAAACGAATGTATTTAAAAGCATTGGAAATGCAGGGCTTCAAGTCCTTTCCGGACAAGACAGTCTTAAAATTCGATAAAGGCATGACAGGTGTTGTCGGCCCGAACGGTTCGGGCAAGAGCAACATCTCGGATGCCGTGCGTTGGGTTCTCGGTGAACAGTCCACCAAGAGCCTTCGCGGCAGTAAAATGGAAGATGTTATTTTCAGCGGCACGCGTGAGCGTCGTCCGCAGGGCTTTGCGGAAGTCACTTTGCGCCTTGATAATTCCGACCATGCCCTGCAATCGGACGAAACGGAAGTGTCCGTCACCCGCCGTTATTACCGTTCCGGTGAAAGCCAGTATCAGATCAACGGCAACACCGTGCGTCTTCGCGACGTGCATGAACTGTTTATGGATACGGGCCTCGGCCGCGACGGCTATTCCATGGTAAGCCAAGGTAAAATTGAAGACATGGTGTCTGCAAAATCCGCAGACCGCCGCGATATGTTTGAAGAAGCGGCAGGCATTTCGCATTACCGCTACCGCCGTGCCGATGCACTTCGCAGGCTTAATCAGGCAGAGGATAACCTTGTGCGTCTTCGTGATATCCTGACCGAATTGCAATCCCGTGTCGGTCCGCTTGCCGAACAAAGTCGCAAAGCACAAAAGTTTTTGGTGCTTGCCGAAGAAAAAAAAGAACTCGAAATCGGGCTGTGGCTGGCAACGCTCAACCGCTCGCAGGATCAGCTTCGTGAGCAGTCCAACCGCATCACCGTTGCCCGTGAACAATACAATGACATCTGCCGACTTCTCGAAGAAGCCGCGGCAGCCATCGACTCATCTGCCGAAGAAAGTCGCAACATCACCCTTCGCATGGAAGAACTGCGTGACCGTGCATCTTTGTATGAAGAACAGGCCGCCGCACTCGATGCACAGGCGGCAGTCGGCGAAGCGAACATCCGCCACAATGACGATACCGTTTCCCGCTTGCAGGCAGAATTGGGAGGGGAAGAACAGACCCGTCTGGATTTAGAGCAGACCATAGCCGAATCACAACACGAAATTGACTCGCTTCGTGAGCGTGAGGAACAACAGAACCGTACCGCCGAAGGCATTGAAGCGGAACTGACCGCACTCAAAAGCCGTGACGAAGAATTTTCCGACGAATACAACGCTGTCAGCCGTGAACTTGACCAACTTTCTCTTGAACTGTCAAGAGTGGAGATCATGGTGTCTTCCGCCGCAAGCTCGGTCGATGAAATTGCAGGCAGAATGAACGCCGTTGCCGAGCAGCTGCAACGCAGAAATGAAGAAATTGCACTTCTGCACACGCAGGAGGAAGTCCTGCAGGGCAGACTGCATAAACAGGACGAAAAAGTCAATGAACTCAATAACACCGTAACGGGTTTCACACTCAGACTCAATTCCCGCAAAGAAAAAGCGGAAAAGAAAAAAGAAGAATACGAAAACAAGAAACTTGAATTATCCGCAAAGCAGTCCCGTCTTGCCATTCTTGAAGACACCGAAAAGAGCATGGAAGGCTATCAGGGTTCTGTCAAAGCGGTCATGCGTGAAGTTCGCAGAGGAAACTTAACGGGTATTCACGGTACGCTGTCACAACTCATCAGCGTTGAAGATGCCTACACCACCGCCATCGAAACGGCACTGGGCAATGCCATTCAGGACATCGTCAGCGAAACCGAAAACGATGCCAAGCGTGCCATTGCAATTCTCAAAAGCACCAACGCGGGCAGAGCGACATTCCTGCCGCTGTCTGCCGTAAGGGGCAGAAGCCTGGACGAAAAAGGACTTTATGACTGTTACGGTTTTATAAGCCTTGCCCCCGACCTCGTTTCGTGTGATGATAAGTACCGCGAGATCATTTCCTCGCTTTTGGGCAAAACCGTGGTTGCCGAAGACCTCGATTGTGCCATTGAAATTGCAAAAAAATATAATTACCGTTTTAAAATCGTCACTTTGGACGGACAGGTCATCAATGCAGGCGGCTCCATGACGGGCGGCTCACGCATTCAGAATGCGGGCTTTATCTCCCGTGCCAATGAAATCGACCGTCTGAAAACCGAAAGCACCGCGCTGGCAGGTGAAATCGCAAAATGCAGTGAAGAAGTCAAAAAGGCAAATGCCGACCTCTCGCTTGCTAATGCTGAACTCGAAGGTGCACAGGCAGACCTCCTGCGCGCAAACGAAGAAAAACTGCGCATTGAAAGCGACCTCAAAATTCTGCAAGGACGTATCAATGAAGCATCCTCTGCCGTGCAGGCATTGGAAGACGAAAAGAAAAATGCCGCCGAGCGTACGGATTATTATAAAGAATCCATCCGCCTTGCCAATGAACAGCATGAAACCTTACTCGGCAAAAAACAGCAACTCACACAAACTTTGCACACCCTTTCGGGCGGCAGGGATGACCTTGCCGAACAACGCGAACAATTAACAGCCGAACGCAGCGAAGTGCAGTTGCACATCATGGAGATCCGCAAGGATATTGATGCACGCAAAGAAAGCATTGAAATGCTCAATACCCGCCTGAACGGACTTTCCGAACGCAGAAGTCTGCTTGCAAAAGAAATCGCCGCCATTGAGCAGAAAACCGTTCTGCTTCGCTCGGATGTACGCAATCAGCGTGACGGTTCCAAAGCACTGCGTGAAGAAGCGGTCGAAGCCAGAACCAAAACCAAAGAACTCGCCCAACAGCGTGTTCGTACCGAATCAGCGGCAGACAATTCCCGTGCCGAAGAAAGAAGATTGACCGCAGACCGCGAAAAAGTCGGTGCAGACCTTGTCCGATTGGAAGAAAGACTTGCCGCCATTGAACGTGATGCACAGGATATTGAACGCAAACTCTATGAGGAATACGGGATGACCCGCCGAGAAGCGGCTGACCTCGGCATTGAACTGGAAAGTCATTCGCAGGCACAAAAGCGATTGAGCGAACTCAAGCATGCCATCAAGGCTTTGGGCAGTGTTAACGTTGCCGCCATCGAAGAATATAAGGAAGTCAGCGAACGCTATACCTTCCTGTCCGAACAGGTCAGCGATGCCGAAAAGAGCAAAGCGGAACTGCTTCGTCTGATTTCGGAACTGACCGAAAACATGGCAGTGCGTTTCCGCGAACGTTTTGCACAGATCAACGAAAGTTTCAAAGTGACCTTTGCCCAGATCTTCAACGGCGGTTCGGCGGAACTCATTCTTGAAGACGAAAGCGACATTCTGGAATGCGGCATCGAAATCAAGGCACAGCCCCCCGGTAAGAATGTCCGCAACCTGTCCCTGCTTTCGGGCGGTGAAAAGGGACTTTGTGCAATCGCTTTGCTGTTTGCCATCCTCAAAGTCACACCCGCACCGTTCTGCATTTTCGACGAAGTCGAAGCCGCATTGGACGATGTCAACGTCGCCCGTTTTGCACAGTTCGTGCGTGGTCTTACCAACGAAACACAGTTTATTCTCATCACCCACCGCCGCGGCACCATGGAAGAAGCCGATGTGCTTTACGGAGTCACCATGCAGGAAGAAGGCGTTTCGAAACTGCTTGAACTGCACACCGCCGAAATGGCAAAGCAATTGGGATTAGAGAATTAAGTCCTATTTAAAGGAGAATTATAAATGGCAATATTCAAAAAAATCAACTTCGGGCTTTCCAAGACCCGCAACAAGATGGCAGGCGCCATCGACGATATGCTCGATTCGTTTGACGAATTTTCCGATGACCTGTTTGTGGAACTCGAAGAAATCCTCGTCATGTCCGACGTCGGTGTGGAAACCGCCGTTACGGTGGTTGAAGAACTTCGTTCCCGTGTGCGTTCCGAACGCATCAAAAAGACCGATCAGATCAAAGCGGAACTGCAGAACATCATCGCAGAGCTGCTGGACGGGGGCGAGGATATGGGGCTTATCACCATTCCGTCGATCTTGCTGATGATCGGTGTCAACGGCGTGGGCAAAACCACCACCATCGGCAAGCTCGCCTCCATGTATAAGGCAGAGGGCAAAAAGGTCATTCTCGGTGCGGCTGATACCTTCCGTGCCGCCGCCATCGAACAGCTTGACGAATGGGCAAACCGTGCCGGTGTTGACATTGTCAAGCACAAAGAGGGTGCAGACCCCGCCGCTGTTATTTTTGATACCATTGCCGCAGGCAAGGCAAGAGATTGTGATATCATCATCTGCGACACCGCAGGCAGACTTCATAACAAGAAAAATCTTATGGACGAGCTTGCAAAAATCTACCGCGTCATCGACCGCGAACTGCCCTATTCCGACCGTGAAATTCTGCTTGTGCTCGATGCCACCACGGGGCAGAATGCCGTCAATCAGGCACGCGAATTCATGGGTGTTGCGGACCTGACCGGTATTGTGCTGACCAAATTGGACGGCACTGCAAGAGGCGGTGTTGTCCTTTCCATCAAAAACGAACTCAAACTGCCCGTCAAGTTCATCGGCGTCGGCGAAGGCATCGACGATTTACAGCCGTTTGATCCCGCCGCTTTTGCCAAGAGCTTGTTCGTGGAAGGTGAAGACCATACACAGGAGGATGCGGAAATTGAAAAGTACATCAAAGAAAACGGAGCAACAGAATACCATCTTGACGACCTTGATCCCGATCCTGACGGGGAGCTTAGGCAGGCTTTTGAAGAAATACTCCAAGTCTATTCTGAAATCGGAAGTGAATCAGGCGAAGACGGCACTGACACGCAATCGCAGGCTGACGAAGGAGCAGAAGAAACGCAGAGCGAAACAGGCGAAGATCGAAGCGAAGAAAGCCGCGAAACTGACGAAGAAAGCCGCGAAGAAGGTCTTCAAAGCGGAAACGAAGGAGATCAAGAAGAGTGCGAAATCGCAGCTCAAAGAGAACTTGAAGCAGCACAAAGAGAACGCGAAGCTGCAATAAAGGCAGAAGAAGAGCGTCTTGCGGCTGAAAAAGCGGCAGAAGAAGCCCGTATTGCCGCTGCAAAGGCAGAGGCTGAAAGACTTGCCGCCGAACAGGCAGAAGCCGATCGACTTGCAGCCGAAGCCCGTCTTGCCGCCGAAAAGGCACAAACAGAACGCCTTGCCGCTGCAAAGGCAGCTGCAGAAAAACTCGCCGCCGAAAAAGCAGAAGCAGAACGTCTTGCCGCCGAACAGGCTGCTGAAAAGAAACCCGAAGAAAAGAAGAGGAGAGGTCTGTTTGGACTTTTTAATCGCCACTCATAACTTAAAAAAACGCGAAGAACTGCAACGCATTTTAGCCCCCTTAGGTGTGCGTGTGCTGTTGGCAGATGAAATCGGTGTTGACCTTGTTGAAGCCGAAGAAACAGGTACCACCTTTTATGAAAACGCAAAAATCAAGGCCGCAAGCGGTTGCAAAGACAGCTCTCTTGCCTGCATTGCGGACGACTCGGGACTTGTGGTCGATGCACTCGACGGCAGACCCGGTGTGTATTCCGCCCGCTACGGCGGGGAAGACCTGTCTTATCCCGAAAAAATGGCAATGCTCGTAAAAGAGCTTGACGGTGTGCCGACCGAAAAACGCACCGCCCGCTTTGTCAGCTGTGTGGTGTGCGTGTTCCCCGACGGCAGTGAGTTGGTTGCCGAAGGCAAATGCGAAGGGTACATCGGTTATGAACCCAAGGGCGACAACGGCTTCGGCTTTGACCCCATTTTCTACACCGAAAACGGCAGTTTCGCCGAACTTTCCGCCGAACAGAAAGATGCAATCAGCCACCGCGGCAACGCACTGCGCAGTTTTGCGGAAAAACTGGCAGAAAAAATAAAGTAAAAATCAAGATAAATTACGGTTTGTCGGGGCGTGTAGGGAACGCATAGTATGCGTTCCGTCCCTGACCAATGTCTCATTACGCACAATGTAACCATTGAATTTAATAAAAAAATGAAAATGGTTCCCGGAACAACATGGTCAGATGGGATCGGAACGGATAATATCCGTTCCCTACGGCAATCAACCAACATCCCCGACAAACCGTAATTTATCGAATATTAAGGAGAAACCCATGCTCACAAGCAAACAAAGAGCCGAACTCAGAGGCAAAGCCAATTCCCTTGAACCGATTTTTCAGGTCGGCAAAAACGGCCTGACCCCTGAATTTTTGGCACAGCTCGAAGGTGCCATTGCCCTTCGTGAACTGATGAAAATCAAAATCCTGCGTGAATCATCCCCCGTGGATGCACGCACCGCCGCCGACGAAATTGCGGCACATCTGAACGCGGATGTGGTGCAGGTGATCGGCAATATCATGGTTTTGTACCGTGAAAATCCCGAATTGCACAAGATCGAACCCAAAAAGGCAAAGACCGACCCGCGCAAAAAGCTTGCCGTCAAAAAGAGCCGTGCTTTTGAAAAGAAAGAACCTGCCAAAAAGGCAGAACGCAAAGAACGTTCTTTCGGTGAAGACCGCGGCGGCAGAAGCAACCGTCAGGGCAGGGCCGGCAGAGGCAAGAAATGAGAATCGGCATTTACGGCGGCTCGTTCAATCCCGTGCACCGCGGGCACAAGCATCTTGCCGACACCATGTGTGCAAAACTGAATCTTGATAAGTGCATCATCATGCCCGCGTTTGTGTCGCCGTTCAAAACGGACAAAAAGAGCAGTGTAACGGCACAAGACCGTTTTCGTATGTGTGAACTCGCTTTCCGTGAGGCAAACTACGAAGTCAGCGACCTTGAAATCGCAAAAAATGAAACGTCTTACACCGTCAACACCCTCACTGCACTCAAAGAACAGTACCCTGACGATGAATTGTTTTTGATCATCGGCTCGGACATGCTTTTGTCTTTTGACCGCTGGTACCGTTGGCAGGATATTCTGAAACTTGCCACCCTTTGTGCGGTCTCGCGTTGTGATGAAGACCCCTTGCAGGAACTGGAGGATTTTGCCGAAACCCATTTACGGCATGCGGGGAATGTTCTGATTTTACCCTTTGCACCGCTTGTGGTCAGTTCCACGCTTCTTCGTGAAAAAATCAGAAACAATGAGGACACAAGTGCATTTTTGCACCCGGATGTCAAAGACTATATACAGTCGCACAATCTCTATATTGAGGAATAATTTCAAGTGAACTACGATAAAAATACCTATCTTGCAGATCTTCGTGCACGACTGGATGATTACCGTTTTACCCACAGTGTCAACGTTGCCCACACCTGCCGTGAATTGGCAAAAATGTACGGCGAAGACGAAGAAAAAGCCTGGTACACGGGACTTCTGCACGATATTTTCAAAAACGAAACCAAAGAAAACACCCTTGCGTTTTTTGCAGAAAATAATATTGTGCTGACCGATTGCGAACGCAATGCACCCAAACTCTGGCATGCCATGGCAGGCAGTGTCTATCTGCAGAAGACATACGGCTTTGATGAAGAATTCATCCGTGCCGTGCGTTATCACACCACGGGCAGAGCAAATATGAGCCTGCTTGAAAAAATTGTCTTTTGTGCGGATTTTATTTCCGCCGATCGTAATTACCCCGGTGTGGATGATATGCGGGAGCGTGTTAAAGTAAGTTTAGAATATTGCATGGAGGAAGGACTGCGGTTTACAATCGATGAACTGGTCAACGCTTTGTTGCCCGTGCATCCCGATACCATCCATGCGTTCAATGATATATGTATCCATAAAGAAAGAAGGAAAGAAAATGGATAAGAAGTTAGAAATCATCGTAAAGGCACTCGATGACAAGAAGGCAAAAGACATTCAGGTGCTTAAAATTACGGACCTGACCTCCATCGGTGATTATTTTGTCATTGCCGGCGGTACTTCCAACACCCACGTTCGCTCTCTTGCCGAAGAAGTTGAATTCAAATTGGAAGAAGCAGGCATTGAAATCCGCGGTATTGAAGGCAGAGCCACGGGTTGGATTCTTCTGGACTGCTACGATGTGCTTGTGCACATCTTCATGCCCGAAGTGCGTGATACCTACAACCTTGAACGACTCTGGGGCGATGCACAGCCTGTTGATATCGAAAACTGGATCAGTGAATAACCTGAAAGGATAAATACAGATATGAGCTACGATTTTAAAACAAGTGAAGCCAAATGGCAGCAACGCTGGGAAGAAGCAAAAATCTTTGAAGCGCAGGACGATTTTTCAAAGCCTAAATTCTACGGCCTTGTAGAATTTCCTTATCCCTCGGGTGCAGGTATGCACGTCGGACATATCAAGGCATATTCCGGGCTTGAGGTCATTTCCCGTAAGAGAAGAATGGAAGGCTACAACGTTCTGTTCCCCATCGGCTTTGATGCATTCGGTCTTCCCACCGAAAACTCTGCCATCAAGTTCAACACCCACCCCAGAATTCTGACCGATCAGAACATTGAAAAGTTCACAAGTCAGCTTAAGCGTGTCGGATTTTCCTTTGACTGGACCCGCACCGTCGATACAACCGATGAAGATTACTACCGCTGGACCCAGCACATCTTCCTCGAAATGTTCAAAAACGGTCTTGTGTTCCGTGACACAGCCCTCGTAAACTATTGCCCGCATTGCAAGGTCGTTCTTTCCAACGAAGACTCGCAGGGCGGCAAGTGCGACATCTGCCACTCCGATATCGTGCAGAAGTCCAAGGATGTCTGGTATCTGCGTATCACAAAGTATGCCGACAGACTTCTCACGGGTCTTGAATCGGTTGATTATCTGCCGCAGATCAAGCAGCAGCAGGTGAACTGGATCGGCAAATCCACGGGTGCTTTTGTCAACTTCTCTGTCAAGGGCGGCGATGAAGGCGAAACCCTGCGTATCTACACCACAAGACCCGATACCCTCTTCGGTGTTACCTTCATGGTCATTGCTCCCGAGCATCCGATGATCGAAAAATACAGAGATCAGATCAAGAACATCGCAGAGCTTGATGCATATAAAGAAGAATGTGCCAAAAAGACCGAATTCCAGAGAACACAGCTTGTCAAGGAAAAGACAGGTGTCAGAATCGACGGCATCTGCGGCATCAACCCCGTAAACGGCAAGGAAATTCCCATTTACACCGCAGACTATGTTATGATGGGCTACGGCACAGGTGCCATTATGGCAGTGCCCGCACATGATGAACGTGACTATGACTTCGCCAAGAAGTTCGGCATCGACATCATCGAAGTCATCAAGGGCGGCAATATTGAAGAAGCTGCCTACACAGGCGACGGTGACATGGTTAACTCCGATTTCCTCAACGGCTTTACCAACAAAAAGGATTCCATCAAAAAGATGATCGAAGTCCTTGAAGCAAAGGGCATCGGTGAAGAAGGCGTGCAGTACAAGATGAAGGACTGGGCATTCAACCGTCAGAGATATTGGGGTGAACCCATCCCGATCGTTCACTGTGCTAAGTGCGGCATGGTGGCTGTTCCCGAAGAAGAACTGCCTCTGCGTCTTCCCGAGGTTGAAAACTTTGAACCCGGCGAAGGCGGCGAAAGCCCCTTGGCAAAGATCGACTCCTTCGTCAACTGCAAGTGTCCGCAGTGCGGCGGCGATGCAAAACGCGAAACCGATACCATGCCCCAGTGGGCAGGCTCGTCCTGGTACTTCCTGCGTTATATTGATCCGCACAACGACAAGGCATTGGCAGATCCCGAAAAGCTGAACTACTGGATGCCTGTTGACTGGTACAACGGCGGTATGGAACACGTTACCCGCCACATGATCTATTCCCGTTTCTGGCACAAATTCCTTTACGATATCGGTGAAGTCAACACGGATGAGCCGTATGCAAAGAGAACCGCACAGGGACTCATTCTTGGTCCCGACGGTGAAAAGATGTCCAAATCCAGAGGCAACACCGTTGACCCCAATGAGGTCATCGACGGCTTCGGTGCAGACGTTCTGCGTACATACATCCTCTTTATGGGCGACTACGGTGCGGCAACACCCTGGTCCGACAGCTCCGTCAAGGGATGCAAGAGATTCATCGACAGAATTGCCGACCTTGTGAACATGGTCAACGGCGAGGGTGCAACACCTGCTCTTGAAAGTGCCTTCCACCGCACCGTCAAGAAGGTCACCGAAGATATTGAAAGCATGAAGTTCAACACGGCAATCGCCGCTATGATGACACTTCTCAATCAGATCTACGAAGTAAAGACCCTCACAAAGGACGAGCTTTACACCTTCATCCGCATCCTTTGCCCCTTTGCACCGCACGTTGCCGAAGAAATCAACGAACAGCTTGGGCATTCCGACCTGCTCAGTCTTGCCCAGTGGCCGACATGGGACGAAGCAAAGTGCAAGGACGATGTCATTGAAATCGTAGTCCAGATCAACGGCAAAATCCGTGCCCGTCTGAACATTGCAGCCGACGCAGAAGCTGCCGCTGCCATCGCACTCGCAAAGGAACAGCCCGCCGTTGCCGAAGCTGTCAACGGGAAAACCGTTGTCAAGGAACTGTATGTCAAGGGCAAACTCGTCAACATCGTTGTAAAATAAGTTAAAACAAAAGTGCTTTCATCGTGTCGGGTGGGAGCACTTTTTTGGTTCTTCACGGACAGTTGTGGGATTTTTGATTAAGGAAAGTGCAAATTACGGTTTGGTGGGGGAGTAGCCAATCACGGGGACGAGTACCCTGATTGACTCTATGATATATCCAAAACAGTCAATCTGGGTTCCGTCCCCTGATTGGCGTGATTGACTCCCCAACTCACCGCTAAACCGTAATTTGTTTTCTGCCTCCCACAACTTTCCGTGAAGAACAAATTAATAAATTTTCATTTTTGGGAAGTTGGTTTTTATTTAAATTTTTATATGCTCTATTGCAAAAGTGGAAAATATTTGATATACTGCTATAATGAGGAGGTGTGTTATGCTTAAATTCATTTCATGGAATGTAAACGGCTTGCGTGCCGTGGTGGGCAAAGATATTTTTGTTCCCGCGTTCAATCAACTCGATGCAGATTTCTTCTGTCTGCAGGAAACCAAGTTGCAGGAAGGTCAGATTGATCTGCAGTTTGACGGCTACACCTCTTATTGGAACTATGCCGAAAAGAAAGGCTATTCGGGTACTGCCATCTTTGCAAAAAAGCCCGCACTGAACGTGACCTACGGACTCGGCATCGAAGAACACGACAAAGAGGGGAGAGTCATCACCCTCGAATACGAGCACTTTTTCCTTGTAACGGTGTATACCCCCAACGCAAAGGAAGATTTGTCAAGACTTTCTTACCGTCAGGAATGGGAAGATGCCTTCCGTGCACACATCCTGAAACTCGATGAACAAAAGCCCGTCATTTTCTGCGGTGACCTGAACGTGGCACACAAGGAAATCGACTTGAAAAATCCCAAGCCCAACCGCGGCAAAGCAGGGTTTACCGACGAAGAAAGAGAAAAATTCTCTGTTTTGCTCGATTCGGGCTTTACCGACACATTCCGTTGGTTTGAACCCGAAACCACGGGTGCATACTCATGGTGGAGTTACCGCTACAAAGCCCGTGAAAACAATGCAGGATGGAGAATCGACTACTTTGTCACCTCCGACAGCCTGCGTGACAAACTGGCAGGGGCCTCCATACACAACGAAATATTCGGTTCCGACCATTGTCCGGTGGAACTGCTTGTGAATATTGATATTTAATTTAGGAGTGAACAAAACATGACAGCAAAAACATTCGGCTGGATGGCAGACCTTTGCTTCTGGCTCTTCAAATTCGAGGGATATTCCTACAAGGCAAGATATCTTCGCAAAAAAGACCGCAAGGCATTCGACAAGTATGTGGACAACAAAGTCAATATGCTTTGTGATGCCGTTGAAAAGAAAGCAGGTTTTACTTACACCATTGAAGGACTTGAAAACATCCCGTCCGCAGGTCCCGTGGTCTATGCATGCAACCATCAGAGCATTTTTGATACCACCGTTACCGTGCGCGTTTCCCGCGATCTGCCCGGCTTTATCATGAAGCATCAGCTTCGTATGATCCCGCTGACAAGACTGTGGTTCTCGTTCTTTGACTGCGTTTATGTCAACCGCAAGGACAAGGAATCTTCGCACAAAGCCTACGAAACCAGTGTCAAGAACCTCAAAAACGGCAGAAGCATGGCAATCTTCATGGAAGGCACCCGCAGCCGTGACGAAAAGCACAAACTCGGCAAGTTCAAGACGGGTGCATTCCGCATGGCAATGGAAGCGGGCGTTCCGCTTGTGCCCGTCATCATCTGCGGCACATCCAAATGCTTTGAAGACACGGGCGAAATCGAATCCTGCATCGGCAAAGTCAAG
The DNA here is from genome assembly GCA_045605525.1 of Acutalibacteraceae bacterium. Taxonomy (GTDB): domain Bacteria; phylum Bacillota; class Clostridia; order Oscillospirales; family Acutalibacteraceae; genus RUG806. Next base: position 2,138 of record JAZUQC010000090.1, on the reverse strand, counting down.
GTGCTCAAACCCGTCACCGTTCCGAAGATGGATTTTGATGATCTGGAAGATTTCATCAAGGATTTCAGAGAAAAATACGAAGACGAATACGAAGACATTTTTGAAGAAGTCGAAAAACTGAATAAATAAACGAAAGAAGGCTGTTTTATGGCTTATAAACTGTTTGCAAACCACTGTCACGTGTTCCCCGACGGAGCGAAGGACAACGCACAGATCCGCAACTTAAAACAGCTCATGCTTGCGTGCGGCATTGAAAAAGCCGTCTGCTTCACCTGTTTTCAGGATCAGTATGACCGTTGCGGTGTTCCCGGTGACCCGAATACATGGCTGTATAATGAAATCAAGGACGATCCCTCTCTTATCGGTTTCGGTACGGTCAATTTTGACCGCGATGACATCACCGAACAGGTCGAATACATTGCATCATTGGGATTCAAGGGCATAAAAATACACCCCGCATATCAGGAAGTCAATATCATGGGTGACAAAGCAAGACTTGTCTATGCCAAAGCGGAAGAACTCGGCCTGTTTTTGTCGTTCCACACGGGACTGCACTGGCACAGACTCGCAGACTACAACGTGCTTTTGTTTGACGAGGTCGCATGGCATTATCCGCGTCTTCGTTTCAGCATGGAACACATCGGCGGCTATCACTTTTTCCGCGATGCCCTCGCCGTCATCTGCAACAACCGCCGTGCCGCAGAATATCCGACGGTGTATGCAGGCTGGACGAGCGTGGGCGAAGAGGATGAAGAAATTCAGGGCGGCTGGCATCTGACTGACAAGGAGCTGCGCACCGTTATCAAGCAGACCGGCAACGATCACAGCACATTCGGTCTTGACTTTCCCTATAACGATGCCGAAGACACCAAAAAATTCATTGACCGCATCAAAAACCTCGACATTCCCGAAGAAGCCAAAGAAGGCATCCTCGGCAAAAACCTTGCCGATGCGTTGGGAATTGAACTGTAAAAGAATCGAAAAAAGTGCTCTCACCAAAAACGGTGAAAGCACTTTTATTTTTTAATGTCTTACAGCGGCATAACAAACAGACTTGCAAAGAAGTCATAAATCAGACCCAGAAAGTGGAAAAAGTTTGCGTAAATGTTCAGGAAACCGCTGAATAGAGGGGACAACTGAAAATCCTGTCCGGCTTCGGTGATGACGGGCTGTGTCTGTGTACCGAGGGACAGCTCATTGAGTGTGGCAAGCACCGCAACGGCAATTTTCTCATTGCCGAGTGCCGAAGGATGAATGCCGTCATCTGCAAAGTTGTCCATGGTGTCGCTCAATGCGGTTGCCACATCCACAATGACGATCTCACCGGGATTTTCCTGTGCGAAGCGTACCATTTCATCGTTGAGTCTGTCTGCTCCCTGCTGATAAACATCACGCAGGTGACCCGTCTGCGGATTATAAATGGTCTGCAACAGCACGACCGCATCGGCGTTGTTTTCGTTGATGATGTCCATGATTTCGCCGAACTGTTCATAAAAACCTGCGGCAATGGCATCGAATTCGGAATAATCCTTTTTGACAAGTGCATCTGCCATCAGCCCCATCAGATTGCTCATCAGGAAATTGTTCCCGCCGATGGAAATGGAGATAATGTCCGCGTTTTTGACATCGGCAAGCACGGTTTCGTCTGCCAGTCGGTTAATGAGGTTTTGTGTTGTGTGTCCGGGTACGGAATGGTTGGCATAGGTGTAGCCGTTGGTATCGGCAACAATTTTTCCGTAACAAGCCTGCACGGGGTTGGTAAGTCCCGAGCCGTAAGCGATGGAATCGCCCAGCACAACATAATGCAGGGCATCTTCAGCCGAAGCACCAACTGCCAGACACCCGAACGCAAGAAGCACGCTCAACAAAACAGCAAAAATCTTTTTCATTCAAAAACACCTCCGTTGTTTATGGCTCTATTATATTATCATTTTTCCGAATTTGCAATAAAAATTTTCAAAAAAAGGATTGCACGGTTAGTACAATCCTTTTGTGGTTAGGGTGACGGGTATAATCCGAACCCGTTTTTTACAGGCGGATTTCCGCCGATCCTTCGTTAAAATACTCGAAAATCCGCCGAGGATTTTCTGCGTTTTGTGCCTTGTCTCGCCAAAAATCCGTTCTGTAAAAAATCTTCG
>JAZUQC010000089.1:0-17629 GCA_045605525.1 Acutalibacteraceae bacterium | reverse complement strand
AAATTTAAACAAAATAATACAAATAAATATCCAAAAACATCGCCGCCAATCAGGGGACGGAACCCAGATTGACTGTTTTGGATATATCATAGAGTCAATCAGGGTACTCGTCCCCGTGATTGGCTACTCCCCACCAAACCGCAATTTGTTTTCTTCATCCCACAACTTTCCGTGAAGAACCTGCTTTTATATTTTTTATTCCAGTTCAAATGCGCCTGTGTAAAGACGGTAATAGGTGCCTTTTTCGGCAATGAGTTTTTCGTGGTTACCGCGTTCAATGATTCTGCCGTGATCAAGCACCATAATGGCATCGGAATTCTTGACCGTGGAAAGACGGTGTGCAATGACAAAAACGGTTCTGCCTTTCATCAGTGCGTCCATTCCCTGCTGTACAAGCAATTCCGTACGCGTATCAATAGAAGACGTTGCTTCATCCAGAATCATAACAGGCGGGTCTGCAACAGCGGCACGGGCAATGGAAATAAGCTGTCTTTGTCCTTGCGACAAATTCGCGCCGTTGGAGGTGAGCATCGTATTGTAGCCGTCAGGCAGACGGGTGATAAACGAGTGCGCATTGGCAAGTTTTGCGGCTTTGATACATTCTTCATCCGTGGCATCCAATTTGCCGTAACGGATGTTATCCATCACTGTGCCCGTGAACAGGTTGGTGTCCTGCAGAACCACACCGAGGCTTCGTCTGAGATCTGCTTTTTTGATCTTATTGATATTGATGCCGTCATAGCGGATCTTGCCGTCTGCAATGTCATAGAAACGGTTAATAAGGTTTGTAATGGTAGTCTTACCTGCACCCGTTGCACCGACAAAAGCAACTTTCTGGCCGGGCTTTGCATAAACGTCCACATCGTGCAGAACCGTTTTTTCACCGTCATACGAGAAATCAACTTTATCGAGCACAACATCGCCGCGAAGCAGTGTGTAGGTCACCGTGCCGTCTGCGGTGTGCGGATGCTTCCATGCCCATTTGCCCGTGCGTTCTTCGCATTCAATGATTTTGCCGTTTTCCTCGCGGCAATTGACAAGGGTCACATAGCCGTTATCGACTTCGGGTTCTTCATCAATGAGGCTGAAAATACGCTGTGCGCCTGCCATTGCCATGGCAATGGAATTGATCTGCTGCGAAGCATTGTTGACATTGCCGGTAAACTGCTTGCACATACCGAGGTAAGATGCAACAACCGAAATGGCAAGCGGAGCAACAAGTGTACCGCCCGTTACGATATTCTGAATCGAAATGTTATAACTGCCGCCGGATGTAATCAGCAAGCCCCCGACAAAAGCCGTTAAAACATACAAAATATTACCGATGTTGTTCATCACGGGGCCGAAAACGTTTGCAAATTTGTTTGCGGTTTCCATGTTGCGGAACAGTTCTTCGTTGACGGCATCAAAATCCTGCTTTGCGGCTTCTTCGTGGTTGAAGACCTTGACAACTTTCTGCCCGTGTATCATTTCTTCCACATAGCCTTCTACCTTACCGACAGACTGTTGTTGACGCATGAAGAACTTTGCGGAATTACCGCCGACACGTTTTGTGACCTGTGACATGGCAATAACACCGACAAACACAACAACCATCAGCGAAATGCTGAAATAAGACATGACACCCAACAAAACCACAACTGTGATAACAGCCTGGAAAATGCTCGGAATACTCTGCGAAATGAGCTGACGGAGTGTGTCAATATCGTTGGTGTAGTGGCTCATGATATCGCCGTGGGTATTGGTATCGAAATATCTGATAGGTAGTGCCTGCATCTTATCGAACAGACGAAGACGCATTTTGTGCAGAAATCCCTGCGTCATAACCGCAACCAGTCTTGCCTGCACACCGGCACAGACAGCACCTGCGAACAGAATGCAAGCCATGATGCCGACGGTTTTGAGAACTTCGGGCTTAATGGCTTCCCATGCCGCCATTCCGCCGGCTTCTTTTGCAATGGCAAGACCTTGCAGAATGTAATCCGTAATATTTTCAATGAAGATAGCAGGCATAACGCCGATCACCGCGTTGAGGATGACACAAACAAGAATTGCAATCAACATCACAGGATAATCCTGCATGAGATATTTCAGCAATCTGCCGATGAGTTTGGGGTCCATTTTCGGTTTTCCGTGTGCACCCTGCGGCATTTTACCGCCGTGCACGGGTTTTCCCACAGGCTTACTCATCGTCCTCACCTCCCTTGACCTGCGAATAATAAACTTCCTTGTAAATTTCATTATTGTTGAGCAATTCTTCATGTGTGCCGATGCCGTCGATTCTGCCGTTTTCCATCACAATAATACGGTCGGCATCCTGCACGGAAGAAATACGCTGTGCAATAATAAGTTTGGTAGTACCCGGAATTTCACTTCTGAAAGCGGCACGCAGCAGGGCATCCGTCTTGGTATCAACAGCGGAAGTGGAGTCGTCAAGAATCAGGATTTTCGGTTTTTTCAGCAAGGCTCTTGCGATGCAAAGACGCTGTTTCTGACCGCCCGAAACATTGCTGCCGCCTTGTTCGATATAAGTATCATAACGGTCAGGGAAACCTTCAATGAATTCAGCAGCCTGTGCAAGGGCACAGATGCGTTCAATCTCTTCATCGGAGGCATTCGGGTCGCCCCACCGAAGATTTTCTTTGATCGTGCCTGAAAACAGAACGTTCTTCTGCAACACAACGGCAACCTGATCACGCAATGTTGTCAGGTCATAGTCCCTTACATCCACGCCGCCGACTTTGACACAGCCCTGTGTAACATCATACAAACGGGAAATAAGCTGAATGAGTGTTGTTTTGCTCGATCCCGTACCGCCGATGATGCCGATGGTTTCACCCGATCTGATATTCAGATCAATATCTTCGAGTGCAAAAACTTCTGCTTTTGCGGAATATTTGAAGCTGACATTTTCGAAATCGATACTGCCGTCTTTGACTTCGCGCACGGCATTTTCGGTTTGCTTTATATCGCTTTCTTCATCAAGCACTTCTACGATACGCTTTGCAGATGCAACGGAAATGGTAATCATAACAAAGATCATAGAAAGCATCATCAGGGACATAAGGATCTGCATGGAGTAGGTCAGCATGCTGGCAAGTGTACCGACTTCAAGATATGTACCGCCCGTAGATACTACAAAATAGGACGTAAAAATACTCAGCAGAATCATGGATGTGTACACAGCCGTCTGCATAAAGGGATTGTTGAAAGCAACAAATTTTTCGGCTTTTGTAAACACATCCGCAACAGCACCGGATGCGGCAGTGAACTTTTCTTTTTCGTATTCTTCACGCACAAAGCTTTTGACAACACGCATTCCTTTGATGTTTTCCTGAATGGAATTGTTGAGATTGTCATAGCGTTTGAATGCTTTTTTAAACAAAGGCATGGCTTTGTAAATAACAAAACCGAGACCGAATGCGAGCAAAGGAATGATGCAGCAGAAAATAAGTGCCAGTTTTTTGCCGACCACGGCCCCCATAACGGTTGCAAAAATGAGCATCAGCGGTGCACGGACAGCAGTACGTATGATCATCATAAACGACATCTGCACATTGCTGATATCGGTCGTCATTCTTGTTACCAAGGAAGATGTACTGAAACGATCGATATTGGAAAATGAAAATCCCTGCACTCTGTAAAACAGGTCTTTTCTGAGATTCTTTGCAAAACCTGCCGATGCAGTGGCACAGGTAATACCAGCCAAGGCACCGAACAGCAACGATACCAATGCCATAAGAATCAGCAAAAGACCGTATTTTGCAATTTCATCCATGCCGCAGCCTGCTTCAATAGAGTTGATAAGTTTTGCGGTGATCATTGGAATAATGCATTCACAACTGACTTCACCGATCATAAGAATCGGTGTCAGAATGGTCTGTTTTTTATACTCACGAATACTCCGGGCTAATTTTTTTATCATTCCTTTTCCTCCCTTTCCTTACTTCAAAAACATACTATATTATTTTAACAATTTTCGCTTTATGTGACAAGATGCAAAAGCATACAACATTTGACAATTTGTGCAAGGCTTTTTGTATACTTTTTTTATACAAAGAACGGACATGCATATCGCCATGTCCGTTCTTGTTTTTATAAATCTTTGACCAGTTCACGGTAGAAAAGAACCGCAGGGACAAGGGAATCAAAATTGACATTTTCATCCTTATTGTGGAATGTGCCGATCTGTGCAAAGGTCATTCTGACGGGACTCATACGGATACAGTTCTTGGCAAAGCCCACAAAATGACGGGCATCTGTGTTGCCGACGATCGGATACGGCACGGCAATGAGTTCGCCATAGACTTTGTTTGCAATTTTTTCGGTCTTTTGGAAACCTTCTCCGTCCAGAGGTTCAATTCCGTCAGCGACACGGCGGCTGAGTTCTTTGACGGCAATATCATTCTTTTCGGCATATTCCTTAAACAGACGAACAGCCTTTTCGAGGTCGTCACACTGATTGCACGAAACCACGGCAACGGCAGGTGCAATACCTGCTTTGACGTCGGCTGTCACTTTGGAGCTTGCGGGAACAAACGAAACACAGGGACCGAACATAGCCTTAAAACCGGGCAAGAGTTTGGAAAGCAAAGCAATCAGCGGTTTTTCAAAACGGTCGATGTTGGAAATCATTTTATCGGCAGGTGCAGGCAGAAAGGGTGCTACTCGTTTGAGCAGTTCACGAAGTTCGGGTGTCAACTGCTGTTTGCCGAGCGAGGGGGCTTTTTTGGTTACAAACTGAGAGAGGTTTGTCAGTGCATTTTTGCCTTTCCCGGCTTTTGCTTCAATCAGAAAACGAACCGATGAGCGTTCACTGATACCAATGGCAAGCAGATCTTTTTTGAGCATTGGAAGGGGGCTTTCAAGCACGGCACCGCCCTCATCAATGACAAGGTCGACACAAACACCGTTGTCTTTCATCCATTGTACTGCATTGGGCACACCGTCCCCCGCAATTTCTTCGGAAAAGGAAGAAAGAATATAAACATCCTTTTCCGGCACAAAGTTTTCGGCAAGCAAACTTTCAACCGCTTCTAAAATGGCACAGAAGGAACTTTTGGTATCCACCGCACCTCTGCCCCAGATTTTCCCCTCGGCAAGCACACCACCAAACGGAGGATATTTCCAGTCCCCCTCTGCAGGTACAACATCGGAATGGGACATCAGAACCAAGGAATCTTCCGGAGAATTGCCTTTCCATTTCAGGAAAATACAGCCTTCGACCCTCAAATCCTCGCATTGCGAAAAAATAAGCGGAAAGCGTTTTTGCAGATAATTCATATAATCAACAAAGGTCTGTTCATCACGAAAACCTTCAAAAGAAACGGTTGCACAACGGATCATTTCCGTCAATGTACGACCGTATCTCGCTGCATCAGGCTTAAAAACGACATTAGAATCTGACATAAAATTTACTCCTGTGTTTTCTTTTGTTAAATGGTAACAAATCCTACGGCAAAAGTCAACAAAATAAGATAAAAAAACGCGACCATATTGGTGCAATTAAGAAAATGTAATAAAAATGTCAAATCAAGTCTTGAATGTAGAAAACAAATTGTGTAAAATAGCTTTATTATGATTGAGGAGGTTTTCACCATGCCCGAATATACCGACAATTTTGAAACCATACCCGTAGGATCGCTCGGCATTATCGCCACACCCGGTTGTGAAGAACTTGCACAAAAGATCGATTCCTATCTTGTTGCATGGCGTGACAAACGTGAAAGCGAACATACCGGCAGCCTTGCTTTTGCAGGCTACAAACGCGACACCTATCTGATTGATTGTGATTTCAGCCGCTTCGGTTCCGGTGAAGGCAAAGCAACCATCCACGAAACTGTCCGCGGCAGTGACCTCTTCATTATCTGTGACGTATTTAATTACGGTATTGAATATAACATTGCAGGCCACAAGGTTTTCATGAGCCCCGATGATCATTTTGCAAACCTCAAGAGAGTCATCGGTGCCACAGCCGGCAAAGCAAGAAGAATCACAGTTATCATGCCCATGCTGTACGAAGGAAGACAGCACAAGCGTGTTGCCCGTGAATCGCTTGACTGTGCAATCGCTCTGCAGGAACTTGTGAACCTCGGTGTTGACAACATCATCACCTTTGATGCCCACGACCCGAGAGTGCAGAATGCAATCCCCATGAAGGGCTTCGAAAATGTTTACACAACCTATCAGATGATCAAAGCCATGGTCAACAACATTGACGATTTCAAGATCGACAAAGACAATCTTATGATCATCTCCCCCGATGAAGGCGGCACGAACAGAGCGATTTACTACTCCTCCGTCCTTGGTCTTGACCTCGGTATGTTCTACAAAAGACGCGACTATTCCCGCGTTGTCAACGGCAGAAATCCCATTGTTGCACACGAATTCCTCGGCAACAATGTCGAAAACCGCGATGTCATCGTTGTGGTCGATATGATCTCCTCCGGTGAATCCATGCTTGATGTTGCAAAGAAGCTCAAAGACATGAAAGCACGCCGCATTTTCCTTTGCTCCGCGTTCGGTCTGTTCTGCAACGGTCTTGACAAGTTTGATGCAGCATTTGAAGCAGGTCTTATCGACCGCGTTTTCACCACCAACCTTGTTTACCGCACCCCGGAACTTCTTGAACGCAAGTGGTTCTGTGAAGTGGATATGTCCAAGTACATATCGCTGATCATTGATGCACTCAATCACGATATGTCCATCAGCAAGCTTCTCAATCATGCAGGCAGAATCCGTCCTTTCCTTGAAAAGAACGGCTACCATATTGAAATCAAATCCGAATAAAAGATGAATTATGAGGCAGCCAATGAACGACTGCCTCTTTTTTTAAAGGAGAAACAAAATGAAACGAATTTCTTTGGTTAATACAAAACAAGGCTCCGCATCCGTGCACCGTTTTTCCAACGGCAATACACTGCCCCTGATGCAGGTTCCGTTCGGCATGGTCAGTTTCTGCCCGCAAACAGATGAACACCTGCGTTGGTATTATCACCCGTCGCACCGTTCTCTCATGGGTATCCGCATCACCCATCAACCGAGCCCTTGGATCGGCGATCACGGTGCTGTCTGCATTATGCCGCAGAAAACAAAACCCGTTGCAGACTGCGAAGACAGATGGTCGGGCTTTCGTCCCGAAGAAGCCGTAATGCAACCGCATTACATGAAGTTCCGCTACCTTCGTTCCCGCTGCAACATGGAACTGACACCCACCATGCACGGTGCGGCACTTCGTTTTGCATTTGACGAAGACAATGACAATTATATCTCTTTCCTGTCCGTCAAAGACCGCTGTTTCTTCAGTTTCGATCCCGAAAGCAACGTTCTTTCGGGTTGGACACAGCAAAGTTGTTCGGGCAGACCTATCAACTTCAAGCAGTATTTTGTGGTTCGTTTTGACGGGGACTGCATCGACAAAAACGGTACACTGATTACCGAAAACGATAAGAACGCAAGCGGAAATGCGATTGACGGCGAAAACACCGCTATCCATGTCAAACTCAAGGGCAAAACCGCAAATGCCGTGCTTGCCATTTCTTGGATCGGTTACGACATGGCAATGGAAAGCATCAAGAGAGAACTCGACGGCAGAACCTTTGAAGAAATCAAGGCAGATGCCGAAGACCTTTGGGAAGACCGCCTTGCCTGCGTTGAAATTGAAGCACAAGACGACAAGCAGAACCGTACGTTCTATTCCTGTATGTACAGAGCATTCCTGTATCCGCACCGCTGTGACGAGGTGGATGCAGACGGCAAGACCGTGCACTACTGCCCTGCAGATTCTTCGGTCAGAGAAGGCATTCGCTACACCGACAACGGTTTCTGGGACACCTTCCGCACCTGTTATCCGTTCTATTCCTTGGTTTGCCCCGATGAATATGCCGAAATGTGCCGTTCATTCCTGCGTGATTATGACGAATGCGGATGGCTTCCCCGTTGGATTGCCCCCGGTGAAGTCGGCTGTATGCCCTCTACCCTTGTGGATGCCGTGCTTGCCGATGCCTGCGTAAAAGGCATTCTCAACAAGGACGAAATGCGTGCCTGCATGAACGCCATGATCAAGCACGCCACCACCGATGCGCCCGAATCCTGTTACGGCAGAAACGGCGCAGAGAGTTATTGCAAACTCGGCTATGTGCCTTATGACGAACAGAAAGAGAGTGTCAACCTGACATTGGATGCCGCTTACGGCGACTTCTGCATTGCGCAGATTGCCGAACTGCTCGGCGAAAAAGAAATTGAAACCGAATACAGAAAACGTGCACGCAACTACAAAAACATCTTCGACAAAGAAACCACGTTTATGCGTGCAAAGCACACCGACGGCGCATTCAGACCCGACTTCAATCCCTTCAACTGGGGGCTTGATTACACCGAGGGCAGTGCATGGCAGAGCACTTTTGCCGTACAGCATGACCCCGCAGGCTTTGCAGAACTGTTCGGCGGCACCGAGGGTGTTCTCAGAAAACTTGACGAGCTGTTCCGCACACCGCCTTATTACATCGACAATGCCTATAACTGCGAAATCCACGAAATGACAGAAATGGCGGCAGTCGATTTCGGTCAGTGTGCGATTTCCAACCAACCGTCGTTCCACTTCCCCTACTTCTTCACCCTTTACGGTCAGCCCGAAAAAACGGCTTATTGGGTCGAAAGAATGTGCAATGAAGTATTTTCTTATGAAGATGACGGCTTCCCCGGTGATGAAGACAACGGCTCGATGGCACTGTGGTATGTTTTCAGCACACTCGGTTTGTACCCGTTCTGCCCCGGCAAAGCGGAATATGTCAAGACAAAACAGCTTGTTAAAAGCGCAAAAATCAACGGCAAGGACTTTGATCCCGAAAAATTCGGAACAATCATCGCACACAGCGATGTAATTTAATCATCAATTGCAAAATATTTGCAAATTATTTGCACATGAGATGCACATAATATTATTGACTTTATAAGTAGTATAAACTATAATAATATCAGGAGGTGTTCTTATGAGCAATGTTAATGTAACAATACGAATGGATGAAAATTTAAAAAAACAGGCCGACACGCTTTTTGGAGAACTTGGTCTTAATCTCTCAACGGCCTTTAACATTTTTGTCCGTCAGGCTGTACGCGAACAATCCATTCCGTTTATAATTGCAAATCGTCAACCAAATGCAGAAACTCTTGCTGCAATTGAAGAAGTACAAAAAATGAAAGCTGACCCATCACTCGGCAAATCCTATACTGATGTTAGCCAGATGATGGAGGATTTATTGGCATGATTTACACTGTCAAACCATCCGGTCAATTCAAAAAAGACTTAAAAAATCTACAAAAGCGCGGTTATAATCTTAATTTGCTGACAGAGATTATTCAACTGCTTGCAGAAGGACAAACATTACCTGCCAAAAACCGAGATCATTCCCTTTCCGGCAATTTTGCCGGGTGCAGAGAATGTCACATTGCACCTGACTGGCTTCTCATATATGAGATATCAAATAATGATTTGTTTCTGTATCTCACAAGAACCGGAACACACAGCGATTTATTCCGATAAATTGATGCTTTAATGCGGATAGAATTTTTCTGTCCGTATTATTTTTTTGAACCTTTTCTCTTTCTTTTCGGTCTGTATAAGTGAAAGCGCTTTTAAAATGCAAAAAGGAGGTGGTTGAATGGATATATTTGAAAATTTGCTTCGCGAAAATATGATTTCATTGGAACGCTTTGTCCGTTTCAGGATTTCCGACAGTTTTGATGCACAGGATATTATACAAGAATCCTGCATTGCGGCATACAAAAACTTTCAGCAATTGAAAAACAGGGATGCGTTCAAGGGTTGGCTACTGCGCATTGCCGCAAACAAATGCAATGATTATTACAGCAAAAAAGCAAAAACACAACAAATAACGGAATCCTTTTCTCAATTTGTTTGGCTCGAAACACCCTTGGAACGGCAAAAAAAGGAAGCGGTGCTTGAAACACTCAAGCAACTGAACGAAAAAGACAGGCAGATTCTGTATTTGTTCTTTTTTTGCGATTGGTCGCAGGACAAAATTGCCGAGCAGCTCAACATTCCCGTCGGCACGGTCAAAAGCAGGCTTCATTATGCGAAGAAAAATTTCAAACACTTATATCCCGACCCCTTCCGTCCGAAAGGAGAAAAACAAATGAAAAAATTACCCGATATTTTACCGCCCTACACAATTGAAAAATCCGATCTGCCGCCCTTTGATGTCCGTTGTGAAGAACTGCGCGGATTCTGCATTCTGTTAAAAGTCGGCAGTCACACCACATGGGGATGCTACGAGCAACCGCACAAGGCATTGACACAATACACATCTGCAAATGTGACCCAAAAAGCGGAAATTCACGGCATACAGGGGGTCGAAATTGAAGCCTGCGAACACATTCCGACACCCGACGGAAAGGAAAAAATAACACAGCGGCAATATGTTGCACAGCTGACCGACACGCATTGCCGTTACCTTTCCGAAAGCCACATCGAAAACGGCGTCAAACGCTTGTTTACATTCCTCGACAGCGATATTTTTGCCATCAACTGGGGCTTGGGTGAAGATAACTGCGGTTTTGAAACCAACATGACGGCAAAAGGAATCATCACCCAAAACGATTCCGTTCTTACAACCGATGCAACACAAGAGGTAACGGACATTGTGGGCAGATACAAGGTAACAATCTGCGGCAAAACTTACGACACGGTCTGTGCTGTCAACATCGGGCATTACGGAGGAATAATTGCAATTGAACAATATCTTGACCAAAACGGCAGAACCGTTTTATGGCGGCGTTTTAACCGTAACGACTGGGCCTATCACCGTTACGGAAAACTGTGGACAGATATTCTGCCCGACAGCGAAACGCTGACCGTAAACGGCGAAACCTATGTGCATTGGTATGATTGCATAACCGATTATATTTTATAAAGACGAAGACCGCAAAAGCATCCTTTTTGCTTGATAAATTACGGTTTGTCGGGCTGATATCAAAGTAAATTTCCCTCTCAAATACTTGTCGCCCCTGAAAGGGGAGATGTCACGAAGTGACAGAGGGGTTAATCAAGTTTGCACAAAGTCGGTTAATAAAGTTTGATATTCCCGACTAAACCCCTCTGTCTGCTTAACGCAGACATCTCCCCTTTCAGGGGCGACAAGGGGTAGCGGCAAGTCAGCGACAAACCGTAATTTGTAACATCAAAACAGCAAGGTGCTGTATCAAAAGTCCACGAAAAATACGAAAGAGCCAAGTGCAGAAAAGACTGTACTTGGCTCTGAATACTCTAAACAAAGAAGCTGTTTTTGCAGCACCTTTATACTTTTACAACTTGTTTTTTCTTTTCGGGCAATTGCGAAACGATGATAGCGACAAACATCAGCACACAGCCAATCACCTCGCGCAGGGTCATGGTTTCGTGCAAAATGAGAGCAGAAGAAATGACACCGAACACGGATTCCATGGAAAGAAGAAGCGTTGCAACCGTAGCTTCGGTGTATTTTTGCCCGACAATCTGCAAGGTGTAGGCAATACCGCTGCTGCAAATACCGGCATACAGAATCGCACCGAGGCAGGCTCGGATCCCTTCGAGACTCGGTTCTTCAAAAATGAAAGCACAGATCATTGTCAGCACACCTGCCACAAAGAACTGAATGCAGGACATCATAACGGGATCTACACGGTCAACGTATTTGTCAACCACAAGAATGTGAATGGCAAACACAACGGAACAAGCAAAGGTCAGCAGATCCCCCATATTGATACCACGTGTAGCTTCCCCCATGCACAACAGGAACATACCGATCAAACCAACTGCAAAACACGGCCAGAGAATGGCACGTACTTTTTTGCGAAGAAAAAGCAATCCGAACACGGGAACAAACAGAATATAAAGCGACGTAATGAATGCAATTTTGCCTGCATCCGTATATTCAAAAGCCTTGTTCTGCAGATTGGTGGCAACAAACAACACAATGCCGCACATGAATCCTGCGTTCAGAAGCAGTTTGTTGTCTTGCTTTTTTTCATCTTTTGTCTTCGGGACGGTCAGTTTCTTTTCGTTCTGCCGACGGAAAAACAATGCAACGGGCAGGACACTGAAAGCACCAATGATAGTGCGCACGCCGTTAAAAGTAAGCGGTCCCGCCTGTTCGGTACCCACACTTTGGGCAACAAAGGCAATCCCCCACAAAAGAGCGGTCAGCAACAGCATCAGCGGTCCGATGATTTTCACTTTTGTTTTCATATCAATTCATCCTTTTTCAGACACAATGTGCACATTGTAACACATTGATAAAAAAAAGGAAAGAGTTTTTTTGCTCAAAACAAAATATTTGGTTCTTCACGGACACCGTCCCCCGTGCTTGGCTACTCCCCGCTAAACCGCAATTTGTTTTCTTCATCCCGCAAATTTCCGTGAAGATCCAAATATTTTACAGCATCATGGTCCGCAATTTCTTAAGAATGGCTTTTTCCTTGCGCGACACCTGCACCTGCGACATGCCGAGTTGTGCCGCGGTGGCACTCTGGGTCTTGCCCTCAAAATAACGAAGCTGAATCAGTTCTTGTTCGCTGTTCTCCAATTGTTGCAATGCTTCACGCAGGGCGATTCTGTCTGTAATGGATTCCTCGGGAGAATCCACGGGAATATCGGCCTGTGATTCTCCGTCTTCACCGATGGTCAGGGACTGCAACGGCAACGAAGCACAGATCAGCAGCGAGGCTTCCGCTGTTTCCATGCAAGCAACTTTTGCAATTTCTTCAATGGTCGGTTCCCGGTCAAATTCTGCGGCAAGGTCATCGCGGATTTTCAGCAATTGCCTTGCTTTTTCTTTTGCGGCTCTCCCGACTTTGATTGCACCGCCGTCGCGAAAAATACGTTTGATTTCCCCCAGAATGGCGGGCACTGCATAGGTGGAAAAGGCAAATCCCCGTGACGGATCAAAACCGTTGGCGGCTTTGACAAGTCCCAGACACCCCGCCTGAAAAAGATCGTCATACTCAACCCCGCGTCCCCTGAACCGATTGGCACACGAATGCACAAGTCCTAAATTGTCTTCTATAAATTTTGCCGAAGAGTTCTCCACTGTTATCGCTTCCCGAAAATTCTTTTTTCGATAACGACCGTTGTTCCCTGCCCCGGTTTGGAACGCACCCGCAGAACATCGCAGAAACTTTCCATGACCGTAAATCCGAGTCCGCTTCGTTCGCCGCCGACCGATGTATACAAAGGCTCACGTGCTTTTGCAACATCGGCAATGCCGCAACCGGTGTCGCGGATTTTTACTTGTGCATAAACACCGTCCGTTATTCTGACCTGTATGTAAATCTTTCCGGGTTGCTCACTGTAAGCATGCACAATACAGTTTGTAACCGCCTCACTGACGGCGGTTTTGATATCACTTAATTCTTCAACCGTCGGATCCAGTTGTGCAACAAAAGCCCCGACTGCCGCACGGCAAAAACTTTCATTGATACTTTTTGCATCCACGGTCATTTTGAATTCATTTTCGCTTTTCATTTATCATACTGTCCTTCCGAATTCTACAATTTTTGCAAGTCCTGACATTTTCATGACTCGCATATCTCTCTCGCTGACATTCATCACACGCACCTTGCAATTCTGTGCACTTGCGGTTTTATATCGCCCCATCACAAGACCGATTCCCGAGCTGTCCATAAATGTGACTGCCGAAAAATCAAGCACCAGTTCGTTCGGACAGCCCTGTACAAGTGCATCATCAATCACTGTGCGAACCGTGCCTGCCGTGTGATGATCAATTTCACCATCCAGAAAAGCATACAGATGATTGGACTGTGTGATCATCCTGACTGCCATTTACATTCCTCCGTTTTCTTAGGGTGACAGGTGTAATCAAATCCCTATGGTGCATTCATTTTACAACAATTGCAACAAAAATTATGTCACTGTGTGGCGGTAAAAAGCATAAAAAAACACGGAAAGTTCAACTTTAACGTCAAACTTTCCGTATCTTTTTTTGATTTCGATTATGCATCTTTAGAAGTATCATCTTTTTCAGCACCGCCGAACAGACCTTTGAACATATCAAGGAAAGAAGTGATGATACCGGTCAAAAATGCGAAGAAATCCTGGATTTCCTTAAGGACACTTGCATCCATTGTGTTTCACCTCCCGAACAGCTTAATTTTTATTTAATTATAGCACACAAAGCCCGCCTTCGCAAGAGCTTTGTATAAAAAAGAAAAAAATTAACAATTTTCAAGTTTTTCAATTATTGATTGATTCTGATTGCAAACACAAAAGAAATGTGATATAGTAAAATAAATATAGTACTTAAGGTAAAAATATGCTTTCATTCATTTTATTTTGTGTAATCATAATATTACCACCCGTGCTTGCCTTTGTCTTTTCAAAGTCAAACCGGACAAAATATTCCTTTGTCTGCCTTTCCGCGGTGGTACTGCTTACGGAACTGTTTTTATTCAATGCAGGTACGTGGCACCTTGTCAGTGGCGATTACGAAGAAAAAGACATTGCACTTTCACAGGTCGAAATGCAGAATTTCACGCTTGATACGGCGGGATGTATTTACGCATACGGCCCGTGTACTGCAGAAGTGACCGTAAAAAACATAAATGCCCCTGTCGGGAGTATTTATATGGATGCAAAGGTTACGGCAGAAGATGCAAAAATTCCCGTGTATGCGGATATTTCCGACAGTACGAATATTCAATACCGCAACGATATTGCTTCAACCGATCTGATTACAGATTACGAGCAGTCAAATCTTCTGCAGATCCGCATGTCAGGCGATGTGCAAAACATCCGCTTGCAATTCAGGTTGGATGAAGGTGATACACTGACACTCAGCGGACTCACTCTCAACAAAGCCGACTCCTTGCATCCCTCGCCCGTTCGTGCCCTTCTGCTGATTGCAACGGGTGCTTTCGCCTTTGCTTTTTTCCGTGCTCGTGTCCTGCAGGACAGTTTTGAAAAAAGAAAAAGAGAAAACTATATTTTTGCCGCATTTGCGACTTACATTTTTGTTTGCATTGCACTTTTCATGGTGGCGGCTTACGGTTTCGGCAATTGGAAAAGCACAACGGGCAACCAGATCACGCAATCACTTGTGGATGCATTCCGAGCAGGACAGGTCGAATTATTGCAAAAACCGGGTGAAGACCTGCTTGCCATGGAAAACCCCTACGATTGGAGTGCTCGCAGAGAAGCAGGTATTTACTATTTGTGGGATCATTGTCTGTACAACGGCAACTACTATTCCTATTACGGCATTGCTCCCGTTTTGTTGCTGTTTTTGCCTTACAATCTGCTGACCGGATATTATTTCCCCACCCCGCAGGCGGTTTTGCTGTTTTCTGTTGTCGGCATTGTTTTTCTGACACTTCTCTGGTTGGAATTTATAAAGAAGTTCTTCCCGCAGTTGCCCTCCAAACTCGTTTTACTCGGACTGCTGAGTGTGCAGATTACAAGCGGTGTGTGGTTCTGTTTATGTTCGCCGCTGTTTTATGAAATTGCACAAAGCAGTGCATTTATGTTTGTTGTTATGGGAGCATATTTTTTGCTCAAAGCAAACATCATCGGCGACGGAAAAGTGCGTATTCCGTTCGTGGGTGCAGGCACCGCCTTTCTTGCACTTGCTGTTTTGTGCAGGCCGACAACGGCAGTCTATTGTGCTGTATCCCTCCTCTTTTTGTTCTTCGGTTTCCGAAAGATACGCAAAGAACAAGCGGGCAAAAAACGCCTTGTGCTGTATCTTGCAAATGCCACTGTCTTCTTTGCCCTTATCGGCGGTGTGCAGATGATTTATAATTTCCTGCGATTTGATTCATTCTTTGATTTCGGCATTCAGTATTCGTTGACCATCAATGATTTCACCCGTACACAATATCACACAAGATTTGTCAGCATCGGCCTTTATAATTATTTACTCAACCCTCCTGTTGTCAGTCCTGAATTCCCGTATATTTCTTCCGAGTTTCAATCACTACACCCCAACGGATATTACTTTATTGCAAATAAATATTGTGTCGGGCTGATTTACAGAGCCTTACCGGTTCTTGCTCTCTTGCTGTCCGGTTCGGCATGGAAAAAGTGTGCCGACAAAGGCCAAAAACGCACAGCCGCATTGCTGATCGGTGCACTGAGTATTGCCGCCCCGTTTGCAATTCTGTTTTCTGTCTGGGAAAGCGGATACGGTGCAAGATATTGCATGGATTTCACTTGGGAAATTCTGTTCGGTGCATTCTTTGTCGCTTTCTACCTGTATACAAACAGCAACAACACGGCATTGAAAAAATGGGCAGACAAAATCCTGTTGTTTGCCACTGCCTGCAGTCTGTTGATTGCGTTTGCTGAAAATTGGGCATTTCTCTCGGCAAGTATCAAAGATGTGGGCACAATCCGCATTTTTGCAATCATAGAACACGCAATGAATTTTTGGATGTAAAGGAGTTCACATTATGGAATGCTTAAAATTATATCTTGTTATCCCCTGCTACAATGAACAGGAAGTATTGCCCATTACGGCACAAAAAATTCGCGAAAAAATGCAGGCATTACAGCAGCGCGGCAAAATCACCGCCGACAGCAAAGTTGTGTTTGTGGATGACGGTTCCAAAGATAAAACATGGGAACTCATCTGTGCACTGCACAAAGCGGACAAGCTGTTCAGAGGAATCAAACTGGCACACAACAAAGGACATCAGAACGCTCTGCTTGCGGGCATGATGACCGTGCGCGAGGAATGCGATGCAATCATTTCCATGGATGCAGATTTGCAGGACGACATCAATGCCATTGACGGTATGATCGACCGCTGTTATGAAGGCTGTGACATTGTGTACGGTGTTCGCTGTGCAAGAGATAAGGACACGGCATTCAAAAGAGGAACCGCGCATGGCTTTTATAAGGTTATGAAGTGGTTAGGTGTTGAAATCGTCAATGACCATGCCGATTACAGATTGATGACAAAACGTGCCCTTGCGGCACTGGCAGATTTTGATGAAGTGAACCTGTTTTTGAGAGGACTTGTGCCCTTGCTCGGATTCAAAACGGCAACCGTGGAATACGAACGCGGTGAACGTGCGGCGGGTGAATCCAAATATCCGCTGAAAAAGATGATTGCATTTGCACTGGAAGGCATTACATCCATGTCTGTAAAACCCATTCGGCTTGTTACGGTGCTCGGTTTTCTGATTTTTGCAATCAGCATCATCATGCTGTTGTATTCTCTTATTCGCCATTGGATCGGTGCTACGGTAACAGGCTGGACTTCGACCGTGGTTTCCATATGGGCCATCGGCGGACTGCAATTGCTTGCCATCGGGGTGATCGGAGAATACATAGGCAAAATTTATCTTGAAACCAAACACAGACCGAAATATACGGTGGAAGAATATCTGAATAAGGATTCATAAAATCCGCAAGCTGCAGCGAAAAATGAATGCAAAATGCAAAATGCAGAATGCAAAATATCGGGTCGCTTCGGGTAAGGTCAGCACATCGGTAAGCCAATAGTGTCAGCACATCGGTAAGCCGGAGGTAAGTGCATTATGTATAGAGTCAAGGTGGAGATTGAAAGAATTTCGGTAGGAACGCAGGCGGAAATTGTTTCAATACGACCTTGAC
>JAZUQC010000088.1:0-15244 GCA_045605525.1 Acutalibacteraceae bacterium | reverse complement strand
GTAACCATTGAATTTAATAAAAAAAATGAAAATGGTCCCCGGAACAACATGGTCAGATGGGATCGGAACGGATAATATCCCGGAACGGATAATATCCGTTCCCTACGGCAATCAACCAACATCCCCGATAAACCGTAATTTGTTTTGTGAAGAAACAGGAGTTTTACATGGCTTTTTTTGATTTTGATACCAATCTGCTCGCTCTTGCAGACAAGGCACTCGCAAAATGTGCCGATAAGTTTGCCGAGATCGACAAGATTACCGAATACAATCAGCAGAAAGTGCTGCGTGCATTCATCGACAACCGCGTGTGCGAAGCCGATTTCGGTGCCACCACAGGCTACGGCTACGGTGACCGCGGCCGCGAAACCGCCGACCGTGTCTGTGCACAGATCTACGGTGCAGAGGATGCACTCATCCGCACGTCCTTTGCAAGCGGCACCCATACCCTTGCCACCATGCTCTTTGGTGTGCTTCGTCCCGGGGACATCATGCTTTCCGTCACAGGCACACCCTATGATACCATTCGTCCCGTCATCGGACTCAAGGGCCCCGACGGACAAGGCTCGCTCAAGGATTTCGGTGTCACCTACAAAGAAGTCGCCTTGTTGCCCGACGGCACACCCGATTTTGACGGTATTGCAAAGGCTGTCGGTGAACTGAAACCGAAGTGCGTTTACATTCAGCGATCCCGTGGTTATACACTGCGTGCAAGCCTTGGGGTGGATGAAATTGACCGTATTGCCGTGCTTGCCAAAGAGATTTCCCCCGAAACGCTTGTACTGGTGGACAATTGCTACGGTGAATTTGTCGAAAAGGACGAGCCTGTTGCCCGTCATGCCGACCTCATGGGCGGTTCGCTCATCAAGAATCCCGGTGCGGGCATTGCCCGTTGCGGCGGTTACATCTGCGGCAGGGCAGACCTTGTGGAACTGGTGTCCTACCGCATGACCACACCCGGCACAGGTCGTGAGATCGGTGCTTCGCTCGGCACAAACCGTGAACTGCTCATGGGAATGTTCAGCGCACCGCATGTTACAGGTGAAGCTCTCAAAACCGCTGTTTTCACAGCCGCGCTGTTTGAAGAAATGGGCTACACCGCTTCGCCGTCTTCGCAGGAAGACAGACATGATATCATTCAGTCGCTGTGTCTGGAAACCCCCGAAAAGCTGTGTGCCTTCTGCCGCGGCCTGCAGTCGGGTTCACCCGTCGATTCCTTTGTCACCCCCGAACCCTGGGATATGCCCGGTTACGACAATCAGGTCATCATGGCGGCAGGTGCATTCACAAACGGTTCGTCCATCGAGCTTTCTGCAGATGCACCGCTTCGCGAACCCTATGCTGTTTGGTTGCAGGGCGGACTTAACTTCCATTCTGCCAAACTCGGTGTCATGCTCGGTGCAAGAGAAGTACAAAAGGTTGAATAAAAACACACCGCCGCAGGTTTTCTGAACCCACGGCGGCTGTTTTTTTCTTTTTCACTTGCAAATTTTGTCGGAATATATTAAAATGTCAATCGGGCAAGGCAGACCTTAAACGGTAGGCGGTTACCTTCCGACTTCGGAGGGTGTCTTTTTCCCTCCGGAAAGGAGGGGATGCACATGGTAACTTATGAAGCGCTTTTTATGTTATTGAGCCTTCTTGTTGCAGTCATTGCAGTTGTTATCAATATGATGAATTTCATCATGAACATAACAAAAAAGAAATAACCGCCCATCCAGCTTCCAACTGAGGCGGCTATTTCGTCTTATCAAGGAAGGCTGACCGTCTATCGGTCTGCCTTGTTCACTTTTATTATAGCAAGATATTTTTAAACTGTCAACACCCGCACTCGTCTTTTTTTTAACTTCGTTATGCTCGGTGCAAGGGAAGTACAAAAGGTTGAATAAAAACACACCGCCGCAGGTTTTCTGAATCCTCGGCGGTGAAATTTTTTCTTTTTTATTGTATTGCGTATTCATGTCCGTTGACGGAAAGACAATTGTCGTTTTTCCATTCAATTTCCATATTTTTGAATTCTCCCCATTCGCCCATGTAAATGCGTTGCGTTTTTTTCTCAATCACAAAAAGTTGTGCATCAAAAGAATATGTTTCACGCACTTGTACCAAGGTATTTCCGCCGAGTGCCCCCTGATCACTGTTTATGACCTCGGCACACAATCTGCCGTCAGGTGAAACGGCAGATTGCACCACCGTGTTTTGCCCGATGTTACCGAAAATGAGAAAAATAAAACCGCAGTAACAGACAGGAACAAGCATCAGCACCGACAAAACCAATGCCGTTACTCTTACGGCAAGCCGTTCTGCGTGCACCGCGGGCAGAACGCAACAGCAGATTGCGGAAAAAAGGGTGCAAATAATCACCGTCGGGGTGTTGCATGTAAAAATCAGAAGTACCGCATTGACGATACTTACCAAGGCAAGCACTGCGGTCAGCACAAACATTTTTTTTGGTTTGTATATAAGATGCCCCATGACCGTGCCGGCCGATAACACCGCAAGGATCATTACAAAAACAGGGATATAACGAAGAGTGATTTTATATCCGAAAACGGCGGTCAGTGCCGATGCGGCAGGGAAGAATGCCGTCAGTGCAAACAGAAAATACGTGGCAAGTCGTGTTGCTTTTTCCATGATGCCACCTTACTGCTTGCCAAGCATTTTTGCATAAAGGGTTGAAAGCACACCTGACAAAACGCAGAATACAGCCGTCAGCACAAAGCCGATGCCATACAGAAATAAAAGAGAATGCATCACATCAAAAAACAGTGTCGCATCGCAGTCAGCAAACAGTGAGGCAATGTCAATCATTTCATAATGCCATACCGCCCATGCATATGCACAGACCGTGAAGCCGAGTGTTGCAAGCGACGAGCAGACCGTAAACAGCCTTTTGCTTTTGTAAAGCCTGATAAAGTTCCAATTTGAAAGTGACAGCATAAATCCCGTTACGGGCACCACCAGATTGAGTGCCCAGAAGCTGTTTGAAAAGCCCGACGGGGTCTTGCCTTCCAGCGAAACGCCCGCTGCGATCACAAAAAAAGAACCGAACAGCAATGCCGACTGTAAAACCGATGCTTTCCAATCGTTGATTCTTCGCAGTGCGGTCGGCACGGCAGGGGTGCTGACCGTTTCGCAAGGTGCCTTCATGCTTTCGTAAATTTCCTTGCAGTCTGCACATTCTGCAATGTGTGCTTCAATCTGCCGTGTGCTTTCTTCACTGCAACACGCATCAATATACAACGGCAATAAATCTCTGATGATATTACAATCCATACGTCTGTTTCATCCTTTCCGACAGTTTTTGTTTTGCACGGTAAAATGTGACCCGTGCCCAGCTTTCGCTTTTGCCGAACAAAAGGCTGATGTCCTTCAGCGAAAACCCGCCGAATACGCACAGCATGAACACCTCTTTGTACGGCTCTTCCAGTTCGTGCAGGCAGTGCAATGCCTGTTGCGAAAGTTCTTTTTGTTCCACAAGATGTGCCGTGTTATCCGATGCTGCTATGTCTTCCGCAAAGGTCAGCGGTTGTAGTTTCTTTTGTTCATTGTACCATGCAAAATATGCATTTTTTGCAATGCTGCAAAGCCAACTGCTTGCATTTTCTTTGTTGCGAAGTGAGTCGTAGTTCATGTAAGCACGGAAAAATGTTTCCTGTGTCAGTTCTTCCGCAACGAGTGCATCGCGGCTCATTTTCAGCAGATATTTAAAGATGAAATCTCTGTTTTCATGAAAAAGTTTTTCAAAAGCAGTCACATTTTCACCGCCCTTTCACCTGTAAGACAGAAAAAACACAAAAACGTTACAAAAAAGTTATAATTTTATTCTATCACCGAAGATAAAATGATGCAAGGCACATTTGTTTTCGTCTGCGGATGCAGGCAACAGAGCAATACATCATTAAAAAGTTAAATTTTTAACAAGGGGCGGTTGACATTTCTTATGTTTTATCTTATTATAGTATAGAATGGGATATCAGGCGGGCTTCAAGCCGTTTGAATCCGTAATTATGAGAAGGATGTGGTTTAACATGGATAAGCAGTATGAAGCTTTATTTACCCCGTGGAAAATCGGTAATGTAGAAATTAAGAACCGTATTGTTATGTGCCCCATGGGCGGCACCTCGCTGTTCGGTTGGTTTGAACTGGGTGGCTGTCACTTCGATAAGGAAGCGGCAAATCTTTTCCTTGAAAGAGCAAAAAACAATGTCGGTCTGATCATCCCCGGTATTGCACCGCTGCGTGATACTTTCTGGGGTAAATGGCTCTGGCAGAACCCCAAGATGTTCGAAGAACTCAAAGAATTCATGGATGAAATCCATAAGACAGGTGCAAAACTGTTTGTTCAGCTCACCGCCGGCATGGGCAGAAGCTGGGCTATTACCGAACTGATTGCTCCTCTGCACAAAAATAAATTCACCCGTGCAATCATCAAGCCCATCATTGACACATCCCATGAACTGGCATCTCCCAGCCCGCAGCCATCCCGTTGGGCACACGACATCATCTGCCCCGAAATGACAAAAGAACAGATCCACGAGATCATCGAAGCATTTGCCAAGACCGCAAAACTCTGTCGTGATGCAGGCGTTGACGGTGTGGAAGTGCATGCCGTTCACGAAGGTTATCTTCTTGACCAGTTTGCCATTGAATTCTTCAACAAGCGTACCGACGAATACGGCGGATCGTTTGAAAACAGATATCGCTTCCCCGTTGAAGTTGTCAAGGCCATCAAGGAAGCCTGCGGTGAAGATTATCCCGTTTCACTGCGTTATTCCGTTGAGTCCAAGATGAAGGGCTTTTGCGAAGGCGCAATGCCCGGCGAAAAGTACACGGAAGTCGGCAGAGCCATGCCTGAATCCGAAAAAGCCGCCAAGTATCTGCAGGATGCCGGCTACGACATGCTCAATGCCGATAACGGCACCTACGACTCCTGGTACTGGGCACATCCCCCCATGTACATGCCCCAGAACTGCAACCTCGAAGACGTAGCCCACATCAAAAAGTTTGTGGACATTCCTGTTGTCTGTGCAGGCCGTATGGAACCCGATGTGGCTGCTGAAGCCATTGCCGAAGGCAGAATCGACGGTGTCGGTGTTGCCCGTCAGTTCCTGACCGACCCCGAATGGATCACCAAACTCATCGAAGACAGAGTCGAAGAAATCAAGCCCTGTATCTGCTGCCACGCAGGTTGCTTCAACTTCTCTTCCTCCAAGGGTCATGCCAATACCCAGGATCTGCCTGACACCATGGGTCTTGCACGCTGTGCACTCAACCCCAAGACCATGCAGTCCAAGAAATACAAGATTGTTCCTGCCAAGAAGTCCAAACGCATCGCTGTTGTCGGCGGCGGTATCGGCGGTATGGAAGCAGCCATCGTCTGTGCACAGCGCGGCCACAAGGTCGAACTGTACGAAAAGAGCGACAAACTCGGCGGTGTCTTCATTGCCGCTGCTGCTCCGTCCTACAAGGAAAAGGACCGCGACCTGATTGCATGGTACTGCCGTGAAATCAAGAAGTATGATTCTATCTGTGTCCATTTCAACACCGAAATCAAGAATATTGAAAATCTGCAGGCTGACGAAGTCATCATTGCAACCGGCTCCAAGGCAAGAAAGATTCCTGTCAAGGGTGCTGAAAAGGCCATTGAAGCCGTTGACTTCCTGCTGGGCAACAAGACGGTCGGTGATAACGTTGTTGTCATCGGCGGCGGCTTAACCGGTTGCGAAATCGCATATGAACTGTATCTGCAGGGCAAAAAGCCCACCATCATCGAAATGATGGATGACCTCATTGTCACAAAGGGTATCTGCCTTGCAAATACCAGCTTCCTGCGTGACTTCTTCAAGACCAATAAGGTTCCCGTACACCTTGAAACCGGTGTTACCGAAATTGCTGACGGCAAGGTTACCGTCAAGGACAAAGACGGTAAGACCTTCGACATCGCAGCAGATTCCGTTATTATGTCTGTCGGTTATGTTCCCACACCGCTGGCTCCCAAGGCAAAGCATGTGCACGTCATCGGTGATGCCGACAAGGTCGGCAACCTGCGTACCGTTATCTGGGGTGCATGGGACGTTGCCATGAAACTGTAAGAAAAACAAAATTGAAAAAAGCCGTTTCCGAAAAGGAAGCGGCTTTTTGAATGAGAAACAGTATTCAGTTTGTAACACTTTGCTGCTCTTTGTAATATTTGTGCACATTGATGAATGCACAGATGACACAGTAAACCGAATAGATGCCGTAAATGAGATAGGTGGTCTGACGGTAATCGACCATTACCATCTGCACATTCAGCAAAAGTCCGATCACAGCCTGCACGATCCACAGATAGGTGTATTCAACATAGGCGAGCATGGTCAGAATCGGCACAATAAAGCCTAAAAGGAAGGTTGCACTGTCCAGAACCGCATATTCGTACTCAAAATGCACAAACACAGCCGCCATCACAGCCCACAGTGCCATGAATCCGACACAGCACAGCACACGCATTTTGTTTGTCATGCGTCTGAACACAACCGTTTTCTTGTAGGCATTTTTACGCCAACGGAAAAAGGTAAGCATCTGAATGGGAAAACTGAACAAAAACGCACTTGCCGCCGAAGCGTAAACACCCATATAAAGGTAAGCGGCGGTGTAAATAAGCGAGTTGAGGCCTCCCATCAAAGGCCCTAAACGGTTCGCTTCGGACTGAAAGGACATGACAAAAAGGGAAACAAACAGCGGAATCATCAGAAAAAATTCCTGCTTGCACAAAATGCCCGCCGCAAGAATGGCAATACCCGTCACGGCAATGATGATTATTTTGATATGTTTTTTAATAAATTCCATTTTTTATCTGAATAAATAGTTCAGGAATTGACGGCAGGCGGCACAGAATGAAGCAAATTTTTCCACGATTTTCTGCCGGAATGTATTGGTTTTCTGCGGTTCATCTTCGGTGGTCTGTTCTGTTGCGGTGCTGTCAAAAACAAAGGTGAATCTGCCGCCGGGGGCACAGTCGCCGTTGGTGTAGAACGACATAGCATCCGCACCCTGCAGATTGTCTGACCATTTGAAGTTGAAACGGATCGTTTCGTCAGTCAGTCCGAGTGCACTGCGGGGAATCTGCACCTGCAACACATTTCCGTTTACGGCATAATCCGCTTCGCAGACCTTTGTGAAAGTCAGCCCGTCTGCGGCTTCCAATGTTGCTTTGCCGTTGTGCGGATTTTCACGGTTGAGCACAAACTCAAATCCCTCCCAATTGGGTGAAATCCCCGTGGTATCGGTGTCAATCAGCAAACGCATCCAGTCGGGATCGGTTTCGGGGGTGAGTTCGTCAGCGGTGCGTACATAGAAATACACATTCTCGCTGTCGTAAGCCACCTTCGCCTGCACAATGTCATTGCGGAAGGTGTCATTGGTATAATGATACCCTTTCCAGCCTGCACTGTCGCGGTGTTTTCCGCCCTCGTAATGGTTGTATTCGGGAAAAACGGAATCCCACTGTGTGAGGTCGCCGTGTATGTCGATGCTCTGTTCGGCATCGGCGGCGGGGGCAGGATCGGCACCCTTGAAACGGCGGACGTTTTCAACAAGCTGATAATAGTAGTGGTCCTTAAGCACCCCTGCAGAGGGTTCAATGTCGCGGCTGTAGGCAGGGCTGAACTGATCGGGGAAGGCATTTTCGGTTCCCATCCATTCGTCAAATCTGCCTGCGATCCACTCGTTGAAGCCCGTCACAAAAATCAGTTCGGGGTCTTTTTCAATGGCATAATCCCACTGTTGTTGGAAATTAAGGCCGTACAGCAGGGCATCTTGCGTGTCGGCATCCACGGTGATCTCCTCACCGCCGTATACATAGGAATACGAGAAATAGCCTTCCGTGAACGCTCTGCCCTGTACCGTGCCCTCGGGGCAGTTCATGGCATTGAGTCCGTTTTCGTTCGCATTTTGTGCAACCGAAACGCAGATCTGTTCCACATTGCCGAAAATATCCTTGCCGAACAGGGTCTGCGGATAGTCCGAGCACCATCCCCATGTGTCTTTGGCGGGGGATGTGTTTTTGGCAAAATAGGTCGATTCGTTGTCGCGGAAGGTGAAATATTTGTAAATTTCCCGGTCAAGTTTTTCGGTCAGTTTCAGACACTGCACATCCGCCATCACAAGCGGCTTGCCGTCCCAGCGGAAGAACATATCATCATATCTTCCCGTTGAATACAGGTTTGTATAAATGTCAATGAGCTGTGTGCGGGTTTCATCCCCGTTGCCGAAATTGAGAATGAACACGATCTGCGGTACGTCGACTCCCTGTACTTTGGCTTCATGCCACACGCGAAGCAGTGCTTCATAACCGTCGGGGAACACCTGTGTTGCATTGGTGGCATCAAAAAAGATTGCATCAATGTCGGCATCGGCAAGCAGTTCCGCGTGCTTGTGCAGAACATATTCGTCGGTGTTGGTGTAAAAACCGTACAGCGGTTCATCCCAGAAATAGGGTCTGCCGGAGTATGTGTTGTTCCATGCGGGATGATCCCAGTCATTCACCGCTTCGGGGTAAATATCCAGTACGCTGCCCGTGGTGATGGGTTCGGTGTCATTGACCCACGGATAGTGCCAGATCCAATAGAACATACCCACATAGCGATCTTCCCGTACATCTCCGACTTGTGTGTTGTCGGAAAGGGTTCTGCCGAGTCCGTCCGTTGCCGCCCATGTCGAGGGCAGAACGCTTGCAAAAGCGGGCAGACAGCAGGATATAAGCAGAATAAAACTCAGAACAGTGCAAAGTAACTTTTTCATAAAAATCACCTTTGTATCAGTTTATTTGTCGCAAATTTCCACCATCTGATGAATATACACTTGCGGGACGGTGAATTCGGCTCTGCCGTTCTCGTATGTAAAATCGAGTGCCGTGTTTTCGGGTTGCAGAACAACGGCGGCGGGTTTTTTGTCGCATTTGACACTGCATTTTACATTATACAGCGGCACCACGTCTTCAATGATTTCCGTGTTGGTACCGCGAACGGTGGTGTGTGCAAACAGCAGATGCAGAATGTTTCTGTTTTCTTGCTGCTGCCTTGTGTAAGTCAGCACGGCACGGTCGGGTAAGTCTGCCTGCACGGTCTTTTCGTCGCCGAGCAAGGTGCTCAGCACATGGGTGAAAAGCTCTTTAAAGCACAGGTGTCCGTGCTGTGCGTAGGCGGTGAAAAGATTCCATCCGATGTAAGCGACATTGTTCTTAATGAAAACCGCAGGCTGTTCACTTGCAGGGTTGTCGGGGGCGTGTGCGTGCGAGCAGAAATGCTCGGCGGTGCGGTTGAAATACGGATTGCGGGAAGATGCAACGATTGTGCCGTCTGTATGTTTTGCGGTGTGCAAGGTGCAACGCATGACATACTGCGTTTCGCCGTTGACGGTTTCGTAGTGCGGCACAAGATAGGTCGGTTCAAATTCGCTCTTGCCTATATACTCTGCACCGAAATCGAGGAAGAATTTTCCGTCTTCCAATCCCGCTTCGGCACTCGCAATCACCTTGCCGCCGTTTGCGGCAAAGGTTTTGATTTTTGCAATCAGGTCTTTGTTTTCAATTTTCACATCGGGGAGAATGAGCATTTTGTAAGCTGAAAAATCCATGGTCGTGTCAATAAAATTATAAAGACAATGGTTTTCGAGCAACATTCTGTTCACACCGATGTCGGCTTTTGCATTGCGGCTGCCCGTCACGGCTTCTTCGCTGAGCACGGCAATGTCGGCAAGGTTGACAGCCCCGTTGAGCCATGCTTCCCTTTGTTCGACCTGTGCATAGGCTTTGCCGATGAGATTGTAGGTTGCCATATTCATTTCACCCGAGGGGTGCATCTGATCACCGATGGAACAGCCCGCACCGTTGGCAACGCTCAAAGCGGTTTCATAAATGAGTGCATTGGGGTGTTTGAATCCGCCGAACTCGCCCCAACTGTGGTGGAATTTGCCCGTCATACCGAGAAATTCCGTATTTTTCAAAGAACGGACATATGCCGCGGACAGCGGGAAGTGGTCATACCCCCAACCGCCCGTGGGCAGGCTTTCCAGTTCAAGATGGGTGTTGCATTCAATGAAACCGTAATTGCCTTTCGGAATGTGGCCGCCGTTGTGGAAAATGGTTGCCGTATCGCTGTATTTGCGCACCGCGGCATTGGTTTTTTCAATGTAATTCTGCAGAACGCGGTCTGCAAACAGCAGGCGGTCGGCTTCGTTTTCAATGTCAAGACCGCTGTTTTTCATGTCGGCACGGCATTTGTCGCAATAGCAAACGCGGGCACCGACGATGTCGAGGAAAATACCGCAGGGATCATACATCTGCATCACTTCTTCGATCTGTTCGCACAGAAAATCGAGGTATCCCGTGTTGAAGCAAAGAAGATGAAAATGCACTTCGTTTTCGTATTCCTTGCACCGTTGGGGATCAGCCGAAACGGCAGAACGCCATTCGGGACGTTTGACATATTCCTTTTCGTCAAAGCCTGCCGAAATGTAAACGGGAGCTTTGACACCGATCTTTTTGCAGGCTTCGAGTTGTGCACCCAACAGATCAAAGGTCAGCGTGGGGTGCATTTCATTGACTTTTGTGGGATGATACGACCAGCCGTGATGGCATTTGGAAAAAACGGTAATCGAATTGACGTGTCCTGCTTTCAGGGCATTCTGAAACTGTGCTTCCGAAAAATGTGTACCCACAGGCAGTGTGCCGTTGGTGTGAAAATCAAGATGGACCTGTCTTTTTGCAAGCATGAAAAACACTCCTTTTTAAAACAATGATAATTGCGCAACTTTTTTCTTTTTTTCCTTGTATTCATATGCGGTCGGCATAACAAACTGCGGATATTCGCGATTGAAATAGCTGAGAAGCCCCTGACAGGCGAGTGCATCGTCGAGTGCGTTGTGATGATGTTCCAGCGGGACTGCGAGCTGCTCACACAAATTGTTCAGCCTGAAGGATGGATATTCTGCCCTCGACAGCAGTCGTTTTGCAAGCTCAAGCGTGCAGACATATTGCATCGGCTGTGCGGGAATGCCGTAACGCAATTGCGATTTTGCGAGTGCCCCCAGATCCATACCCTTGGCACCGTGTGCCACAAGAATGCAGTCGGTAAAAAAAGGTTCGATTTTACCCCAGAGCTGCCCGAAGGTCGGTGCATTTTGCACCATCGACGGCAAAATACCGTGAATGGCAATGTTGTCTGTGCAGAACGGACATTCGGGGTCGATCAGATATTCTTTTTTAAAAACGATCTCATTGTTTTCCACACGAACAATGCCGATGGAACACACGGAATCACGCTGACGGTTTGCCGTTTCCACATCAAAGACCGTATAATTCTGAATACTCATAATATCACCAAATTTTACTATACCACAGTTTACTAAATAAGGCAAGGAAAAAAGGCAGAGCGTTGTGTAAACAGATTAAACCGAATTTACATTAACAAAAACGCGAAAAATGAGCAAATTTTCCTTGACCGCCGCGTGTGAATCGGTTATACTGTACGGCGGCAAAAATAAAAAAACAGTATTCTTTTTTCGGGAGAATTTTATGAAAACATTTCAGCCCAAACTTTTTACCTGCTTTAAAAACTACGGGAAGGGACAGATCGTCAACGACATCGTAGCGGGTGTCATTGTTGCCATCATTGCGTTGCCGCTGTCCATCGCCCTTGCCATCGCTTCGGGTGTTTCCCCCGAACAGGGCTTGTACACCGCCATCATTGCGGGCTTTTTCATTGCCTTTTTCGGTGGCAGCCGTGTCAACATTTCAGGCCCCACGGCGGCATTTGCAACCATTGTTGCGGGGGTTGTTGCCACACAGGGCATTTCGGGGCTTGTGCTTGCCACCATTCTGGCAGGTATCATCCTGATTCTTTTAGGAGTGTTTCGTTTAGGCTCACTCATCAAGTACATTCCCATGACCATCACCACGGGCTTTACCGCAGGTATCGCCGTGACCATTGCTGTGGGTCAGGTCAAGGACTTTTTGGGGCTGACCTTTGCCCCCGGCACCCATGCAATCGAAACCGCCGAAAAGGTGGAGGCCATCATGCATTCCATCGGCACATTCAACTGGCAGGCTCTGCTTGTGGGCGGTATCGCTATGGTAATTCTTATTTTCTGGCCCATGCTCGGTAAAAAAATCAACGGCAAGATCGGTGCCGTCATCGGCAAAATTCCACCTTCCATTATTGCGGTCATTGTTGGGATTGTGCTGGTGCGGTTCACGGGTCTTGAGGTCAATACCATCGGCACTTTGTATCCCGATCTTTCGTCCAAGTTCCCGACTCCCTGCTTGCCTGCATTCAGTGCCGATACCGTTCTTGCCGTGCTTCCCAATGCTTTCACCATTGCCGTTCTTGCCGCCATTGAGTCGCTGCTGTCCTGCGTGGTTTCTGACGGTATGATCGGTGATCGCCATAACTCCAACACCGAACTGATTGCACAGGGCATCGGCAATATCTGTTCGGGTTTGTTCGGCGGTATCCCTGCCACGGGTGCGATTGCACGCACCGCCGCCAATGTGAAAAACGGCGGCAGAAGTCCTTTGAGCGGCATTGTGCATGCGGTTGTTCTGCTTCTGTTCCTGCTTGTTCTCATGCCCGTTGCAAAGATGATTCCCATGCCCGTCATTGCCGCCATTCTGTTTATGGTGGCATACAACATGAGCGAATACAAGCACTTTATTCACATCTGCCGTCATTCCCCCAAGAGTGATATTCTCGTTATGGTGCTTACCTTTGTGCTGACGGTGGTGTTTGACCTTGTGGTTGCCATTGCAGTCGGTCTTGTGCTTGCAACGGTGCTGTTCATGAAACGCATGAGTGATGTTACGCACATCCGCCGCTGGAATGCAAAAGAGGAATGTGACGACGTAAACGCCCTGCACATTCCCGATAATACAATTGTTTATGAAATTCACGGGCCGCTGTTCTTTGCGGCAACGGACAAACTGAACAGCTTTGCTGTTGAGGAAGACACACACACGCTGATCATCCGTATGGGTGATGTCGCAACCATCGACGCGAGTGCCATGAAAACACTCGAAGACCTGCTTGCAACCTGCAAACAGAATGATGTGCACCTGATTCTTTCGCATGTGAATGCACATCCGAAAAAGGTCATGCAAAAAGCAGGCTTTGTCAACAAGATCGGCGAAGAAAATCTGCCTGCAACCATTGAAGATGCACTGGCAATTGCCGCAAAGGAATAACGAAATCAAAAGGAGCCGAACTGAACGGCTCCTTTTTTTGTATGCTTTATTACGGCTGTGCGGGGACAGGCTTGTCCTCGCTTTCTTTTTCGATGGAAATAAAATTATTACGCTCTGCGTAGCACCATTTCATGTTGAATGCCTTGCAAAAATCATCCACGGGTACATACAGCTGCCCGCGTTTTCCTCTGTAAACAGCGGTGCACATGGCTTTTTCTTCGCCGTTGACAACATATTTTTCACTGTCTTCGGTGAACACGGCGGTGGTGCCGTACATCGAAATGCTGATTGTTCCCTTGTCGGTCTGCACATCTGCACCGATGTAGTGCGAGAGCACCGAAGCGGGAATGAACCAAGTGCCGTCCTTGTTTTCGGGCGGGGTCTGGCAAGCGGCAAGACCCGGCTCTGCCCCTTTGTACATCATTCTCGTCTGTGAATACACGGGTGCAACGGCATAGGGACGGATTTCGTCTTTGTCCTTGTCGATGGTGCACTGATCGACGATTCTGCCGTCATCGAAGTAGGAAGTCAGTGTCATTTTGTTGCCGTCCACTTCGACAATGGTGTAGAAATAGCGGTATTCTTCCTGCGGGTTGAACGCACAGTGCCATACTTTGGGGATGGAACGCGATCCGGGCGGATGGCCGTTTGCGTTGCCGAGCGTGTAGTGCACCGTCCCTTGTGACGGACGGTCAAAGAGTTGCTCGTTTCTGCGCGGGAACGAGCGTGCAAAATTATGTTCATGGCCCGAGAACATCAGGTCATTCATTTCCATGCACTGCATCATCATGGGGTAGGCATCGTAGTTGCTGCCCTCGGGGATGGAATAGCAGATGGGGAAGTGGTAGGATGCGATTTTCCAAGTCTTGTTGCAAGCGGCAAGGTCTTTTGCAGACCATTCGTTGACCAGCACGGGTTCATTGACACCGTACACGGTGAAATGGCAGTTGCCGTAATCGAAGGTGTAATTTTCGGGTGTCCATCCCTCGGGACCGTTGCAGGCATACGCCCCCTTGAATTGAGTATTGAAGAAGGTGGCAGGTTCGGCATAAAAACGTCCTTCTGAATTGTGTTCACGGTAGTTACGGAAACCACGGTTATCATGGTTGCCCATGGTCATCATAAAGGGAATGCTCTCTGCAATGCCCGCAATGCCGCTGAACAGACCGTTCCACTGCTGTTCATGCTGACCGCAGTCGGTGTTGTCGCCGCCTGTGTAAATAAAACGCACTTCGGGGTGTTTTGCAAGAACGTCTTTTAAAAATTTGCACAAGCCCGAATAGTCGGGGGTCAGAAACGGCCAGCCGCACTGCTGATCGGACACGCAGACAAAACTGAATTTTGTGCAGTTTTCAGGTTCGGTTTCAAAGGTGAATTCCTCGCTTCTGTGTTCGTCACTGCCGCAGGTGTAAACATATTTCGTGCCGGGCTTTAAATCCGGAATATGTGCCGAGAAAATGCGGCTGCAGTCAATGTCGCTTTCAAAAATATGGTTTTCGGCATCACAACGAAGAAAATCTTTCGTGCCGATTTCTTTGTATAAACAATAGCCGGTTTCCACATCGGTGCTGTTTCGCCATGTCACGGTCATGGTGTGGCGTGCATCCCCGTTGATGGAGAGCATGATATGGTCGGGTTGCACGGATGACCCGCGTGCGGGTTTGATTTTTTCAGTGTTCATAAAAAACATCCTTTCTGAAACAGGGAAATTGCGGTTTATCGGTGAGTTGGTTGTTTGCCGTAGGGAATGCATAGTATGCATTCCGACCCCGTCCTGCCAAGGTGATACGCGCACCTCGGTAGGGGTCGGCGCCTCGACGACCCGTTTTTGGATTTCAAAATTATATCATTTATAAGTCGGACGTAGCCATGTCGTTCTGTGGGCCAAGGAGTTGCTGAGCATGGTTGTCTTCCTAAGACCGCTTGGCCTCCGACTTCGACCCCTACCGAGGTGCGCGTATCACCTTGGCAGGACGGGGTCGGAATGCATAATATGCATTCCCTACGGCAAACAACCAACTC
>JAZUQC010000087.1:0-66896 GCA_045605525.1 Acutalibacteraceae bacterium | reverse complement strand
CAAATGCCCCCACTGCAGACAAGTGGTAACCATAAGCCTGAAAAAGTAAGCACAGGGATATGCGGAAAAAGCCGTATATCCCTGATTTTTTCAGTTATAGATAAGCTCAGCACAGACAACCTCTCTTGCTCTTTGCTCAATGTTACCCATTCGGCACACCCACTCAAGCTGATTTTCCTCTTTCAGCTGCTCTGTGACACCCTCAGCCTCTTTCATCTGCTCAACAAGAGTATCAAACATATCTCGTGCCTGAGCTTCAACCTCAGCACAGTGCTGATACAGCTTGCCCTGAATAAGCAGCGAGCTAAAAAACACCTTCTTTTGCTTTTCAAGATAATCCTTGTGCATCATTCCCCATTTACCGAGAGTGATACTTGCTTCTTCGGGTGGGAGAATGAGGTTAGGGATGAGATAATCGCCAACCTGACGGTATTGGATTCTGTTTGCATTTGACATAAAAATAGCCTCCTTTAATTTTGTAGCTTCATTATACAAATTAAAGGAGGCCTTGTCGAATGTGTGGAGGATATTTGAGATAATCTTTGCTTCATATTCTATTGACAAAACAACTTCACCTTTTTAAACACAAAGTGGGATGCAAAAAAACTTGCATCCCACTACAAATTTATCCTTTAGGCGGATATGAGTCATTCCCGTATGAATTCTTTTCTCGAATTCGACCATCGAGACCATGAACTACTAATTCGGATTTTTGATTACGAGCAATACCTGTAGCAATTTTGATAGCTTCTTTCTGAGTGGATGTTATAACAGTTGCTTTAGTATTGCCAGCACCCTTAACTTGCCAATTACCATCAGGTCGATGTGTAACGTGTTGATTTTTACCCATAATAAACCTCCGATTATTCTTTGTGACACTCAGGACAACAAAACGCACATCCATCCACATTACTATATTTTTCTTCAGCCTTTGCAATAGCGTCTTTACACGAAGAAAAATATCCTAAGTACTCGCGGTTTAAAACCGAAGGCAAATAAGAACACGATTCTTTATGAACCTCATGGTTATAGTTCGGATTTCCTGTTATCAATTTGTTAACATAGTAGTGATTATACATACAAACACTCCTTAATTTTTATATTTATATAATCATAAAATAAAAGAGTATTTGCAATGAATCACACTTCCTTTCTGCAAAGATTTACCGGAAATATTGACGCGGGTTTGCGTGTGTGATATAATATCCAAGCTACTGAAATAATAATATCACATTATTGTTTCCGAAAAGCCTGTTGAGCCGCTAACTCAGCAGGCTTTTTCTTTTGTTTTATGCTATATATTTTGTAAGAAACAAACGCTTTTTGCGTTGCTTATTCAAAGGTGATTTCTTCCTCGGCCTTCTGATATACATCAACTCTATTGTCAACATCAATTCTGTTAACAATCCAACCTCTGAAGACGCACTGCTTAATGAAATCGTCAATTCGGTTTACACCATTCATTTCTTTAAGTGTAACCACTACTCCAAACGGTGTGCTACGGTCTCTGGTGGATTTTAGACGCTCTTTTGTTTTGATGCTTAACCCCCAACTACCATTACCATATTTTATTCTGGGTCGGGCACCTTTCTTTATGGTTTCACTTATATGCTTAATGTTATCCCACTTTCTGTATAAGTCTCGTGCGGTGCCTTCGTAAATGGGGTGCCCATCATCGCCCTGGCGATTATTGTTAATCGGTTCAATTCCTATTTTACCATTCTTTTTTTCCTTAACTCTACCAAAGTGTATATCCATCTCAGTGTCGGTATAGTCTACGCCTTGGTCTCTTGAGGCGTTAGGGAAATATGCCAAAGTAGCTCGGGCGAAGAATGGATATTTATCATTAGATAACGGAACCGGAATTCGATAAGTATATGTTTCATAAGAATCAGTTGAGCCTGTCATAATAAAACGAATCTCATCGTCTGCAGATTTAATGATGTTCTCGATTCTTATCGGAACAACCCCGTAGCCCATAGAGTGAGTGCTGTCATCTTTGCGATTCCATCCTGCTGCAGAATCAATAATTAAAGCTTTGGCGACCTCTCTGCTTAACCCCATATTATGTATAAGGTAGGCAACTTTTCTTGTAATCCAAGGAGCTGCAAGAGATGTTCCTGAAGAAAAATCTTCACCAAACGGCGTACACACTCTTATGAGTTCACGGCCATCACCACCATAGTAACTCACATCAGGTTTATGAAAGAAGGAGAGAACGGGACCAATTCTATGATAAGAAGCAGGTTTGTCATTAAAGTCTACCGCGTTAACAACTAAGGAATTTAATGAATCGGCAGGCGCGCCAATTTTCATAGGACCTCCAGCCCAATCATATGGCTTGTTTGTACCAGCTACTACAAAAATCACATCATATTCACTTTGAATACGGTCTAACTCCGCTGCTTCCGGAGAAATGAAATTATCTTCTATTTGTAAAATCGAACCTAAAGAAAGATTCCACACTTTGATGTCGGTGTTTTGAGAAACAATTCCTCGTATCTTCTTTAAAATAGTAAAAGAACTAAATTTACCACCAGTTGCTACACCAAAATGTCGTACTCTAAAATTACCACAACCATCATCCAAGGTTGGATTTATTGATGGACCATCAACAACAATAGAAGATATAGCGGTTCCATGCTTGCAATCGCTTGTATTTACAGGAATATTTTCATCGATTTCGTGCACATATTCGACCCAGTCGCCAAAATATACATCCTGATAAAACGGAGTATCGATAACACCAATAATAGGCTCGTTTTTAGGAGGCGGCAGTTTCACGATTTCTTCATCTTCAACTTCTTCTGCAAATCTTATTGGTGCTATTTCCGCCATATCTTTTACTTGCATAGCAACAAGATAGGGAGCTGTATCACACAACTGTTGCATTTTTTCAGGACTTAACCTTACCGTATTTTCATTTAGAAACTCTACATCTGATGATAATACAGTAATGCCCAATTTGCGCAATAAATCAGGTGTTTTTATTCCGGTTCCATACAAAGTAACAATGCTTTTGTCTGCAATATCCTTAGGTTGACACTCATCAACATCAAAACGCTCAACAAAATACGCATCTATTAATACTTGAATGAAAGTAGTTTTAGCAATAATATGTGAATAAGCATAATCCCTTATTTTTTTGTTTATCAGATCGATATCCTCGTGTCTTATTTTTCCTTTATAACCATTTTCTAGGATTGCAATACACGCAGCTAGTTTTTTTATTGAATCTTCAATTATCGTAAGATCAACAAAATGAGTGAAGACATGCTTATGCTTACCGGTACTTGTATCGAACTTTGAACCTCTTATCGAATCGTTTGCCTTAAAACCTTTGTAGGTTAGTAAAGCTCCTATTCGATTACTTTTGGCCACGACATCTTTATAATGGACACTCACAAGTGCTCCACCTAACCTAGTATCCTGATGCCATTTGAGATAAATACGCTCGAGTTGAACTTTTAAGTTTTTTAAGTGTTCAACTTTAACCTCTGCTCGAACAGGGAGATTCTTAGGTCCAGGCTTATTCGGGTTAGGTTGATATTCAAATTGTCCTTTTAGGTGCAGTACACTATTCATTAACTATTCTCCTTCAACTCTCTTGAAACCTGACTTTTCGAAACTCCTGTAAGAAGTTCAATTTCTCTGACCGTAAATCCTTTATTTTGTAATTCTTTCAAATCGGTAGCTGATGTTCCGGTTATAGAAATATATAGACGTTTCAAATAATCATAGGGATTATTTGAATCGCTGAACGCTAATGCAGTTTTTATAGAATTCTTTAATTCACCTGGCATCAATACGGGGTTCATTAGCTTGACTATTTTTCTTAGCAACTTGACATTACTTTTTGCAAACTTGAACTTTGAAAGCATTGCTTCTGCGATTCTTTCAGAAATCTCAACCAAATCTTCCAAAGTATATCGATCAAAATCAACTACTGCATCAAAACGTCTACTTATTGCTTTGTCAAAATGCTTATACAGATTTGTTGTGGCAATTAAAACCACTCTCTCGCTAAGATTGTCAAGTCCCTTCAAAACTGTTGTAGTAGCTCTTCCCATTTCGCGCAAATCATTAGAATTTGTTCTGTCTAATGCAATAGCATCTATTTCATCAAATAAGATCAAAATCTTTTCTGGATGTGCCATATTATTGATTTCACGGAATAGCTCTGTTATATTTTTCTGAGTTTGCCCCAATTTACTATCGACAATCACTGAAAAATTAACCATAAATATCTCACGATCTAAAATACGAGCCATTTGTTTAACAGTTTCAGTCTTACCTGTACCTGGAGCACCTTGAAATAAAAACTTATTTACTCCCGCATTGTGACCAATTGCGTTAATTATACCTATAATATCATTTTGAATACTTTCAGGTAATGGCAAAGTTTCATGTGATTCGCTCATCTTTTCAAAAAAAGATGATTCGTTATCATGAATCTGCGGAACAAAAGTATTCGCATTTGACATCAAAGCCATAATATATTCAGCCAATTGATAATCTCCCGATCGGTCAAAATCACGTGCGATTTCGTAAGCTTCATTTCTAAATCCCGCATCATTCTCCTCGGAGTAATATTTAATTAAATTGATTATATTTTTCTTTTTCATGTTAAAACCTCCGTCCTTTATACATTATACTCATAACGGGACAAAAGTCAATAGTTTTGGGACAAAAATTCGATATTTAATTCTAGCTTTCACCTTGTGCTTTATTCAAAAGTCCCCTTAAACCAAAAGTTTTTCAGAAGACTTTTCAAATATGAATTAATACACCTAAACAAACTCAATATGTCATTGTATAAAACAAAAGAACCAAGGCTATTTTTAACCTTGGTTCTTTCTGTTCTGTCAGATTTCCACTTTCACGGCGAAGCCGCCTGTGAAGAAATAGTAGGTGTTCGTCTGACTTGTGTTTGGTGGAGCTGAGGGGAGTCGAACCCCTGTCCGAAAATCCCTTACAGCGACTTTCTCCGGGCGCAGTCATTTATTTGATTCTCTCCTCAGACGGCGGGAAATGACACCCTCCGTCCTCGGACAGCCTCATTGTGCATGACAGGATATGAGGCACTTCCCTGTGCACGTTCACCGCTGCATGACGCCTTTACACCGAGCCGCGGTGCTCTCGGGAAAGACGGCGGCCGCAATTAAGCAGCTGCGAGTACAGTATTTCTATTGTCGTTTATTTCTAAACTTGCGGAAGTTTAAAGAGGTACCGCACCTCTGCCCGCTTATCGGTGCTCAGAATCCCCGTCGAAATCCTTTCAGCCCCATATAGGGTAACGGATGCAATCCGATACCGTTGTATATTATTATGTCCCGTTTCGGACTTAATAATCGCTTTTACTGCCGCGGAACGAACGCTCAATATCACGCTCGGCACTCTTTTTGGCGGCGGATTCGCGCTTGTCGTAAAGTTTTTTACCTTTACAAAGGCCGACTTCGATCTTCAATCTGCCGTTGACAAAATAGGCAGACAGCGGAATGATGGCATAACTTTGCTGTTTGACAAGACCGAACAGACGCATGATTTCACGCTTGTGCATCAGCAGCTTGCGTGTGCGCATGGGGTCACGGTTGAAGATGTTGCCCTTGTCATAAGGGGAAACATGCATCCCGTGCAACAGCAACTCGCCGTTTTCGACCATGCAATACGCATCCTTGAGGTTCAGTTTGCCCTGACGGATGGACTTGACTTCCGTGCCGCACAGTTCAATCCCGGCTTCGTGGGTCTCTATGACAAAATATTCATGGTAAGCCTGACGGTTGGTGGCTACCGTGTTTTCACGCACACTCTTTGCCATAAAAACCCTCCTTTCCGGTTATCGGCAAACTGATATTGTCAGAAATTACATGCTTTCGGGTGCTGCTACTTTGAGCATGCACAGAACCGTCTTCATAACACTGCGGGTTGCCATGCACAGCGAAAGTCTTGCATCACGCAGGTTTTCTTCGGGCACGTCAACGCGGCAGGCGTTGTAGAATTTATGGAACAGAGCCGCAAGGTCAACCGCATACTTGGTGATTTTGGACGGATCGAGTGCCTGTGCGGCGGTGACGATTTCGCCTGTGAGTGCGGCAATGTGGCGGATGAGTTCTTTTTCTTCGGGAGCAGTCAGCAGGCACAGGGCATCACGGTCTGCAAAGACGGCTTCGACACCCTTTTCACGCATTTTTGCAAGGATGGAGCAGATTCTTGCGTGGGCATACTGGCAATAGTATACGGGATTCTGCGAGGATTCCTCAACGGCAAGGTCAAGGTCAAAGTCGCAATGGCTGTTTGCTTCACGCAGGTTGAAGAAGAATCTTGCCGCATCGATGGGCACTTCTTCAAGCAAAGTAACGAGGGTGATTGCTTTCCCCGAGCGTTTGGAAGCCTTCACGATTTCGCCTTCTTTGATCAGGCGTACCATCTGCATAAGCACAACCTGCAGTCTTTCGGGATCGACACCGAGTGCCTGCAAAGCGGCTTTCAGACGGGGCACATAGCCGTGGTGGTCTGCTCCGAGAATGTCAACCGCAAGATCAAAATTACGGATGCAAAGTTTGTTATAATGGTAAGCAATATCGGGAACGATATAGGTGTAAAGTCCGTTTGAACGGACAAGAACGAAGTCCTTGTCACAGCCGAACTGTTCGGCTTTCAGCCAGAGTGCACCGTCCTGTTCGTAGGTGAAGCCCTTTTCGGTCAGGATTTCAACAACCTGCTTTGCCGCACCCGAATTGTGCAGGGTGCTTTCGTGGAACCATGTGTCATATTTAATATTATACTTCAGCAGATCGCGTTCTAATCCTGCAATATTCAGCGGCAGGGCATAGGCAACAAGAGCCTTTCTGCGTTCGGCTTCATCGGTGTGCATATATTTATCGCCGTTGATTTCGGCAAAAGCGACTGCGTGGTCGATGATGTCCTGACCGTGATAACTGTCTTCGGGCATTTCGATGGGATCACCGAAGTGCTGACGGTAACGGATATCCAGCGACAGACCGAATTTTTCGATCTGATTGCCGCCGTCGTTGATATAAAATTCACGTTCGGTCTGATAGCCTGCACGGGTAAGCACTTCTGCAAGGGTATCGCCCATAGCACCGCCTCTTGCGTTGCCGACATGCATCGGACCCGTGGGGTTGGCGGAAACGAATTCAACAAGTGCGCGCTTTCCTGCGGCATAATCGGAACTGCCGTAGGCATCACCCTTTTCGTTGACATCGGAAAGAATATCTGCATAGTAAACAGGGGACAGACGGAAATTCAGAAAACCTGCACCTGCAACTTCACAGCTTGCAAAATAAGTGTCTGCAAGATCAATATTGCTTTGCAAAGCGGCGGCGATTTTCGGCGGAGCGGTGCGGAATACTCTTGCACCCACCAGTGCGGCATTGGCGGAATAGTCGCCGTGACTGCGGTCTGCGGGGATTTCCACTTTGAATGCGGGAATTTCTGCTTCGGGCAGATCACCTTTCTCAAAGCAGGTGCGAAATGCGTTTTCAACGATCATGCGAAGCTGTTGTTCGGCCTTTGCTACAAGAATACTCATTGCTTTGTTTGCGGAACTCGCTTTGCAACCGGCGTTTTTCCGCTTTTCTCCTTTCCGTTTTGTGCAGCGGTTTTGCCGCTGACATCAATAATCAGAACTTTTTCTGCGGCATGACCGCCGAAAAAGTCGATGGTGTAATTCAGTTTCAGTTTGCCGCCGTTCATTTCCACGGTGCTGTCTACGGATTTTGCAAAAATGCCGATCATAAACTCACCGTAGGGGGTGATATAGTGGCTGTTGTGGCGGCGACCTGCTTCAATGATCATTTCGGAATTGTAAGCCCCCGTACGCAGAATACTTACACAACTTCTTTTTTTGACGGTCATGCGGGTATCGCATACATTCTCATCGTCAAGCATTTCCGTAAAATGAAGTGTATAATCCTCAGGTCCGCCGACCATGCAGCCTTTGGTGATGACCTGACTGCTGTCTTCGCCGTCAGGAGTGCGGCTGATATCGGTTATGGTGATGATTCGGTTTTGTATCATAAATATATACCTCGTTGGATTTAATATTATAACACAAACAAAAAGGGAGTGCAAGTGGCGGTTTGGCGGTATTTGCCGACAAAAGCGTATTTATTTTTGGTGAATTTGGGTAAATAAAATAAATATATAAAAAATATGCAATTCCCTCTTGCACAAACCTTTTTTTTGTACTATAATAAAAACACTTTATAAATTCTGTTTCTGTCATGCGGCGTGCGGGTCCTGTGCGGCGGAGCGCCGTGAACCATGTCAGGCGGGGAACCGAGCAGCATTAAGCGGTCTGCCCGAGCGCCACAGTCCGCCTGTACGCCGTGTGACAGAGGCAGAATTTTTTTGTACACAAAAAAGGGGGCTTGTACCGTGTACAGAGTCCTGTACCGCAAATGGCGGCCGCAGACCTTTTCTGATGTTGTCGGTCAGCCGCAAGTAACAAAGGCACTTGCCTGTCAGATCAAAGAAAACCGCCTGTCCCATGCCTACCTGTTCACAGGTTCGCGCGGAACGGGCAAAACCAGTTGTGCAAAGATTTTTGCAAAAGCCGTCAACTGCCTGCATCCCGTGGGCGGTGACCCCTGCAACGAATGCGAAATCTGCAAGGGCATTGACGACGGTACCGTGCTCGATATAGTTGAAATCGACGCCGCCAGCAACCGCGGTGTAGACGATATCCGCCAACTGCGCGAAGAAGTCAAGTTCACCCCTTCGCAGGCAAAATTCCGTGTGTACATCGTGGACGAAGTGCACATGCTCACCATCGAAGCATTCAACGCACTGCTCAAAACACTGGAAGAACCGCCCGAACATGTCAAGTTCATTCTTGCCACCACCGAAGTGCAGAAACTGCCCTCCACCATTCTTTCTCGTTGCCAGCGCTATGATTTCCGCCGTATCGAGCCTGAGGTCATTGCAAAAAGACTGCAACGCATTTCAGAAGAAGAAGGTGCAAGTCTTGACGGGGATGCCGCCGTGCTTATTGCCCGTCTTGCAGACGGTGCCATGCGTGATGCCCTGTCTTTACTCGACCGTTGCTTAAGCACCGCCGAGCCGCCCATTACCGTGCAGACCGTCACTGCCGCCGCAGGATTGATGGGACGTGATTATCTGTTCAACCTTTGCAGAACGGTTGCAAACCGCGATACCGCCGCCGCATTGACCATTTTAGACGATCTTCACAAAGCATCCTGCGATACGGAACGGCTTTGCACGGAGCTGATCAATCAATTTCGCAATCTTCTGATCGTGCATACCGTTACATATCCCGAAAAACTCATCGTTGCCACCAACGAAGAAATTGAAGAAAACCGCAAACTGGCTGCCATGTTCACAACGGAAGCAATTCTGCGTGCATTGAGCGTGCTTTCGGATGCGGTGGATGCCATTAAAAAGACACAAAACCGCCGTGTGGAAGCGGAAATGGCACTTATCCGACTTTGCCGTCCCGAAACGGATACCTCGGTTGCAGCCCTTGCCCAACGTGTGGCTGACCTTGAACAACAATTAAAAAATATAAAAGCCAACGGGATTCCCGTTGCAGTAAACGCACCCGCAGAACCCCCTGCCCCCGCCGTGCAAACGGTGGCAGAACCTGTGAATGCACCTGCGGAAGATGTGCCTTTTGCACCGGACAATGCACCGATTGCAGACGAAGCATTGCCGTTTGATGAAGCCCCTGCTTTTGAAGACGGAGCACTTCCGTTTGATGACGATGATGCACCGCCGTTTGATTCCGATCTTTTGTGGGATGAAACACCCCCCGCACCGACGGAAGAATTTGAGGCAGATTCCGCCCCGGACGAAGTACCGTTTGACGGTGGCTTGCCTTTTGATGACGATGAGTTCACCCCGCCCGAGCAGAGCACTTCGCTGTTCGGCGGCCCGGCACAGGTCGCAGAAAGAGAATCGTCCCCCTT
The DNA here is from genome assembly GCA_045605525.1 of Acutalibacteraceae bacterium. GTDB lineage: Bacteria > Bacillota > Clostridia > Oscillospirales > Acutalibacteraceae > RUG806. Next base: position 56,946 of record JAZUQC010000087.1, on the reverse strand, counting down.
TGCAGGTCTTCCGTTTGATGAGGACGATTTTATACCGCCCGCACCTGCAACTGCCGCCTCTGCTCGCGTGCAGGCAGAGGAACCTGCCAACGGCGGCATTGATAACCGTACATGGACAAGATGTTGCATTGAAGCGGAGGCACTCTGCAAACCGCTCATCGGTCATTTGGCAGATTCCACAGCGGAAATACGCGGTTCGATGCTGATTATTCACACCAAAAACAAGTTATTGGCGGTTTTGCTGCGTAATGAAGGTTTCAGCAATGCACTCTCGGGTGCCGCTGAAAAAGTGCTCGGCAGAAAACTGACCCCGAAAGTTGAAATTTAACAAACAAGGAATATAAGGAGAAAAACTATGAAAGCAAGAATTCCCAATCAACCCAACAGAAATGAAATGATGATGCGTATTCAGAAAATGCAGGAAGATATGCAGAGAGTGCAGGAAGAAGTGGAAAACAGCGAATTCACGGCTTCCGCAGGCGGCGGTGCTGTTGAAGTCACCGTAACGGGCAAGCACGAAATCACTTCCATCAAAATGAAACCCGAAGTGGTGGATCCCGAAGATATTGATATGCTCGAAGACCTGCTCATGGCATCTCTCAACGAAGCCATCCGTAAGGCAAACGACACCATGGAACAGACCATGAACGGTGTCACGGGCGGACTGAATATCCCCGGTATGGGCGGTCTTCTGTAAGACATGGAATTCACGGCTGCCCCGCTCGAAAAACTCATCGAGCAGTTTGAAAAAATGCCCGGCATCGGCAGAAAAACCGCACAGCGTATGGCTTTTTATGTTTTGGGTCTTCCGCAGGAGGAAGGTCTTGCCATGGCACAGGCGATCACCGATGCTTGTGTAAAAATAAAAAAATGTACATTGTGTTGCAACCTGACGGAAGCAACTTATTGTCCCATTTGCAGTCACCCCAAACGTGACCGCAGTCTAGTGTGTGTGGTCGAAAATGCGGAAGATCTGATGGCGATTGAAAAAACCGACGAATTCAAGGGAACTTACCACGTTCTGCACGGGGTTATCTCACCGCTTGAGGGGGTTGGTCCTGAAGATCTGACCGTCAAGGAGCTGCTTGCACGCATTGAACCCGACAACGTACGCGAAGTCATCATGGCAACCAATTCCGACATTGAAGGCGAAGCGACCGCCATGTATCTTTCAAGATTGCTCAAACCCATGGGGGTCAAGGTGTCCCGCCTTGCTTACGGACTTCCCGTCGGCAGTGATCTGCAGTATGCAGACTCCGTTACCCTTACCCGTGCCATCGAAGGCAGAAAAGATTTATGAGAAAGGGCTGTTAATTATGAAGTACGCTATTACTTATGACATCGGCACCACGGGTGTCAAGACCTGCGTTTTTGAAATGTCCGATTCCATCCGTCTGCTCGGCAGTGCCTCCAAAGGCTACAAACTGTATGTCTTCCCCGACGGCGGTGCTGAACAGGATCCCGATGAATGGTGGGCAGCACTGTGTGAAACTACCCCCATTGCTCTTGAAAAAGCAGGTATTTCCGCTGATAAGATCGACGGTATCTCTTTCTGTTCACAGATGCAGGGGCTTGTGCTTGTTGACAAAGACGGCAATGCCATCCGCAGAGCATTCAGTTATATGGATCAGAGAGCCCGTGAAGAACTCAAAAAGGGAATGGCACACGGTTTTCAGATTGCGGGTGCAAACGTACCGAAATTGCTTAAATCTCTTGTTATTACCGGTGCGGTTGCCGCTTCCGTCAAGGACCCCGTATGGAAATACAAATGGGTGCAGGCACATGAGCCCGAAAACTTCAAAAAAGTACATAAATGGCTGGATGTCAAAGAATATCTCATCGGCAGAATGACGGGCAGATTCATCATGACTCCCGATTCCGCATTCGGTGCGGAATTGTTTGATATCCGTGCAGGCCATCAGTGCTGGAGTGCAAGCCTTTGTAAGATGCTCGGTGTCAACATCGACCATCTTCCCGAAGTGATCCCCTCTACCGAACAGGTCGGCGGTCTTCGTGCACAGCAGGCAAAAGAACTCGGCTTAAAAGAGGGCACAATGGTTTTCGGCGGCGGCGGCGATGCTTCTCTCATCGGCGTGGGTGCAGGTTGTGTCAACCCCGGCGATACACATATCTATAACGGTACGTCCGGTTGGGTCTCGACCGTTGTAGAAAAGAGTATTGTGGATGCCAATACCATGATTGCCGCTGTTACGGGTGCTGATGAAGGCAAGTTCAATTACTTTGCAGAACTTGAAACCGCAGGCAAATGTCTTGAATGGGTCAAAGACCATCTGGCACTTGACGAAATCGGCATTTATCTTGAAACCAAGAATGTTGCCGATTCCTATGAAGGAAAATACACTTCGCTTTATGACTACATGACCGAAGTCTGCAGTCGCGTTCCTGCAGGTTGCGGCGGTGTTATTTTTACCCCGTGGCTGCACGGTAACCGCTGTCCGTTTGAAGATCCCAATGCAAGAGGTATGTTCTTCAATCTCTCGCTTGAAACGGGCAAGAGTGAAATGATCCGTGCTGTTCTGGAAGGGGTTTGCTTCCACATGCGTTGGTTCATTGAAGCATCCGATAAGAAGGTCAAAACAAACGATACCGTTCGATTTGTCGGCGGTGGTGCGTTATCGGCACTCACCTGCCAGATTCTTGCCGATATCACGGGGAAGACCGTTGAAACCGTTGACAGTCCGCAGAATGTCGGTGCTGTCGGTGCGGCTGTTACGGTTGCAGTCGGGCTGGGGTTGATTCACGGCTTTGCAGATGCAAAGAAGATGATTCCTGCCGTACATACCTACAAGCCCAACCCCGCAAACAAAGAAGTTTACGACAAGAATTATGCCGTTTACAAAAATCTTTATAAAGCAAACAAAGCAAACTTTGCCGCATTGAATGGCTAATGAAAGGACAGATTCCACATGCTTGAACAAAAACCTATGATGGATGCCGTGTATGCAGGCATTCTTCCAGCTTGTGCCGCCTGCGGTTTTACACCGGTATTCAAAGACGATATGGACAGAAAACAGCCTGCCGTTTACAGTCGTGATGCGGCAAGTGTCATGGATTTCAATTCCGAAAAAGGCAAGCTGCGCGTTGTTTTCAGCAACAACCGTATTCATTTGCTTTCCTGTGCTCCCGATGTGGTTGCCGATGATGATTCCATGTACAATCTTGACGGCACATATCTGATGCTCCTTGATGAATATGACAGCAAGGATGTCCGTTCCGTCATCAACGAAATGAGCGAACAGATCAGCGACACTTACGCAAAAAAGACAAAGATCATCTCCAAAAAGAATGCACCTGCCACTGTTTCCAAAGCGGCTGTGCGCAGCGGTGCCAGTTCCTTTGATCCCTATACACTTGCGTCCAAGCTTGCCGTTGCTTACCCCGAACTCAAAACAGCCCTGCATGCGAATGTGGAAACCTATGGTGATTTCCTGTGTGAAGATTTCTTCCTCAATCATGCAAATTCCGTCATCAAAAATATTATCACCGAAAACAACCCCATGAAGATGAAAAAGTTGTTCGGGATTCTCGGTGAAATGTATGAAGACGGCACCAATGCCTGTCAGAGCCTGATTGCCGTAACCATCCTCGGTGAAATCTGCCGTGAAGACAGAAGTTTCGTCACGCAGATTATTCCCTATCTTACCGATACCATGCTTGAACCTGTTACCACGGTGCTCAAGCATATCTCCGCATCCAAGAGCGCCCGCACAAGACTCGACAATCCGCCCACCTATAAGCCCAAGAAGAAAAAACAGGGTCTTATGGAAAAACTCATGGGCAGTGCAATGAATCAGAGCAATCTCCAGCAACAATAAAATTGCAAAACAGGAAGCAACCGGCTGAAAAATCCGATTTCTTCCTGTTTTTTTGTATTTTAATTTGTATTTTAAATTGTATATTGCTTTTTATTAAAATAAAAGGTATAATTTATTATATTCTATTATGTCTGAAGGAGTCTGCTCAATGGGTGCTCAAAAAAAACTCTCTGTTTTTCAACAAAGTGAAACGCAAAATATCCCCGTAATAATTTGCTATCTGTTTCCGCTTTTTGTTTTCGGCGGTGATTTGATATACTGTATTACAAGCGGTTCGTTTTATCCCGTTTCGGGGTATTATCTGATTCATTATCTTTATACTTATGATCACGGTTTTGTTGCGCGCGGTCTGGTCGGGGAGATTATCAGTTGGTTTTGTCCGATGGTGACGGACGAAGTGACAAAAAATATTATGCTCGTCAGTGCAGTTCTTTTGATGCTTGCGGCATCCTTGTTTGTCGGGAAAGTCTTATGCAATGCAAGGGAAGATAAGATGCGTTTTCATACGGTGTTGTTTCTTGTGATTGTTTTTTTTATGCTCGCAATGCCGATTGATTTTTATTATACGGATTTCAAACTGGATAAATATCTGTGGATGCTCACTTTCCTTGCCGTCTTTTTAATAGATTACAAAGTTGGCATCTGGTTTGTGCCGTTGCTGTGCATTGTTGCAACTCTTATCAATCCCGTATTCCTGTTCTGCAGTATGGTATTTGTTGCAATTATACTGTTGCAGAAATTTTATGAGAATTCTTATTCGGTAAAGAACGGAATTATTTGCGGTATTTCCTATGTGGGAATGATTGCCTTAGGGATATATGCACCGATTTCGGAAAAGAAACTCGGCTTTACCGATGCCCGCGAACTGCTTGATTTTTATTTTGCAAGGCATGCAACCCCTCTTGTTGAGGCAGATTACAATTTGTTTGCAAATGAATGGTTAATGGATTACTTTGATCCGATGGAAGACTATTTCAGTCTTGCTTATGAGATCTATTTTAAGGATTGGGGCAACGGAAAACGAGTTATTGCCTGTTTTCTGTTTATGGTGATTCCCGCAGGAATTCTGCTTTTGCTGTTCTGGTGCAAAGTTATAAAGAACGAAAAAAACAAAATGCAGCAATTTATTTATTTTCTGTGTGCGATAACACCTGTTGTTACATTTCTCGCCATTATTCTGTCATGGGAACTTTTTAAATATTTCGGCAACAATCTTTTGGTACAGATCGGATTGATTGTTTATTTTGTATCCAAAGGAACCCCTGCCGTTGTGCAAACCGTCAGAGAGGTTACGGATTATTGTAAAAAACATTTGCTTCTTTCGGGCGGCACGTTGTTTTATATTCTGACACTGATGGCTGTGTTCGGCAGCCGACATTGAGAGGAGGACAGAAAAATGGAAAAAAATAAAAAAAAGCAGAAACCTGTCCTTCCGATTGCAATCTTTTTTGTAAATTTACTGAAGATGCTCATTCTTGCAAGCACTGTGCAGTTGGGTATTGATTTTTATAAAATCGACATAAATATAACATATAAATCTGTGATATTCTGGTGCTGTGCCCTTGTGTTGAGTACTTTGTCTGCCGTTTTTTACACAACGGCAAGCAAAAAACATACAGAGTCTGCAAACATTCTTTTTGCGTTGCTTATGCTGGATCCTTCCGTCATTTTAGTTATCCGCATGACACAGTGCCTGTTGCTTTATGTTCTTGCGTATCTTATGCTGATCAATGAGTCGCGTGAGAAACCGCTTGTAAATCGGGAATTTTTGATGGTTCTGTTTTCTTTCGCCGCCTCGTTTGTGTTTGCGCATTCTGTTTTCAGTTTTGTTCCGTTTGCCGTTGCCGCTTATCTGATTGCACGGCGGACAGAAACGAACGGACGCACAAGAACCGTTCTTACAGTTTTTGCAACGCTTGTTTTTGTGATTCTCGGTATTGTATTGAACAAACAATTGCAGTTATCCGAAATCAATATGTACCTTAATGCACTTCCCGTTTCGGACAATAACAGCCGTCTTCTGATGGGATTGTCCGTCCCGTATGCGGTATTTGCAATTGTCTTTGTGTATCTTTGCGCGACCGTAAAGACGCCAAAAACAGTCAAACGCAACAAAAATGCACAACAAGCAGAAAGCAATACTTCTTCAATAATTCCGGTTATTACGGCGGCGGTATATCTGCTCAGCTTTGTCGGCGGTTTCTGCGGGTATGCCGAAGCACTGTGCATGATAAATGCATCAATCCCGTTGCTTCTTCTGCTTTCTTTGCGGCATGATGATACGAAAACGGAAAAAACAATGCACATCATGACCGCATTTATCCATAATCATTTCTTTGCATTTATCATTGCCGCCGTTTGTATTTGCTATGTCGCAATACGCGTGATTTTGCGGTTCGGTATTGCTGATAATACAATCGCTTTTTTGATTACAGCCAACTGACACGAAAAACTTTCATTGTTTTTTTGCCGGGAGAACGGCAGAGGTATTAAGATGAACCTGAATCAAACAAGCGTGTTTCTGACGGTCGGTTCCGACGAGCAAAAAAACTTGTGTGAAAAACTGCTTGCCGACCTGAATGAAAAATACAATCTGAATATCATTGTTGTTGCCGATGATGAGAACGGTGCTCGGCTCGGCTCTGGCGGTGCTTTGTTACAACTGCTTGCCGGGTATGGTTGTGGTGCAGATAAAATGCTGGTCATCAATTGCGGCGGCTTCAGCAAAAGAACCGTCAATTATACCCTGCGCGGCAAAGCGTTCGCCAATGTGCAATGCAACGGGGATGTTGTATCTTTGTTTGAATTGCTGGTGCAGAATGCAAAAAGATTGCTTGACCGTTTTACATCGGGTGTTTTGGTGTGTTGCAGTGACATTCTTGTGGATACGTCTGATTTGCAGGTTACATTCGACGATAATATCGGTTTCTGTGTGCATGCCGATTTTGAAACTGCATCGCGGCACGGAGTCATGTTCTGCGATGAGCACGGACTTCTTGCGGAGTATCCGCACAAGTGCAGTGCGGATGTCCTGCGTGCAATGGCTGCAAAATACAACACGGACGCTGTTTTTGCAGACACGGGATTGCTCTATTTTACGGATGCAGTCTGCCAAGCCCTGCATCGGGCTGTGCACGCACACAACATCATTGAAACACTTGTGCAACAGAAATGTGAAATCAATCTGTATGCGGATATTGTTTCCCTGTTTGCACAAAAGAACCGTGCTGTTGCGTGTGTTGAGAATACCGCACAAGGACAAATTACAAAAATTCTGCATTCCGTACTCGCCCCGTTTACAATGAAAGTTTGTGTGGCACAGGGACAAGCCTTCATGCATTTCGGCTCAACTGCAGAATCGCTTGCCAATATTTTGTTGCTTGCAAAAAAAGAAGATACATTTTTGTCCTTTTACAGTTATATTGATAACAACTGTACCGTCGGAAAAAATACTGTCCTGGACAATGTGATTCTGACCAAAGGTTGTTCGGTCGGTAACGGTTGCCTGCTCAGTGATATCACGCTGGAAGACGGTGTTGTGATTGCAGACGGGAAAACCGTATGCGGCATCAAATTGACCGACGGCAGTTTTGTTGCAGTCGAATGTGATATTGATGAAAATCCGAAATCGCAGGTAAACGGATGCGAATTGTGGGATGTACCGCGTTTTTATAAGGGAAAAACATTTACGGATTCTCTTAATAAGTTAAGAGCCGATGCCAATGAACAGAAATACAGCCTTGCTTATGTAACGGCGAATGCGGATTTTGACTATTGTTTTAACCGACAGCGGTATATGAAAGACCGACAGGGATATATGCTCAATCCGCAATATCTGCAAAAAAGAGAACAGATTATAAAGCAATATTCCGAAAATAAAAAACCGTTTTCCCGTGTTGATTGCAAAACACAACGGGTTACGGTTTCTTTGCCCGTGCGTGTGAATTTTTCGGGCACATGGACAGATGCCATGCCGTATTGCATCGACCATGGCGGGCAAGTCATCAACATGGCGGTAACGGTGAATGGTGAAAATCCCGTCACGGTCATTGCCGAAACACTGTCCGATAAAAGAATTGAATTTTACAGTGATGACAGTTGTACCGAATATTGCTTCGGGGATGCTGTCAATGAAGAGGATTTGTCCGATTTCAATCTGCACATTGCCGTGTTGCAGGTAATGGGAATAACAAAAGAAACCGCATTGGATTGCGGTTTCAGATTGACAACAAAAGTCAGCGGTATTGATAAGGGTTCAGGGCTGGGAACAAGCAGCATTCTGCTCGGCGGATGCATACAGGCCCTCAGTGAACTGTTCGGCATTTCTTATTCTGAACAGGAAATTATGCAGATGGTGTTCATTGCAGAGCAATTGATGACCACGGGCGGCGGCTGGCAGGATCAGGTTGGCGGGCTTTTGCCTTCAATCAAAATCAGCACCACCGAAAAAGGCACACAACAGATTCCCGCAGTGCAATTCATTGATCTGCCCGATTCATTTAAAGAGATGTTTTCGCAACGCCTTGTGCTGATTCCGACGGGACAACGGCATTTCGGCCGTTTTATTGTCAACGATGTTGCCAACCGCTATCTTGCGGGGAATGCAGATTCCCTTAGCGGCCATGTCGAAATCAGAGCCTTGAACACGGATGTGCTCAACAGCATAAAATCAGGCGATACACAAATGTTTTTGTGTTGTCTGAACCGTCATTTTGAAATTCTCAAAAAGATCTCCCCGTTTGTGTCCGACTGCAGAATCGACAGTATGGTTTCTTATTGTCTTGCACATGTTGCCGATGCCGTTTCCATCTGCGGGGCAGGCGGCGGCGGGTATCTGCTTGCGATCCTCAAGGAAGGAAAAACGGTGGGCGAAGCACAACAGCAACTCAAAAACGCATTTCCGTTCCTTGCGAGCGATGTGAAAAAAGCAGATCTTTTTGAATAAATCAGAAAAAGCTTTTATAGCGGATCATCTGCATCATAATTTTGGGTGCATTGAGCAGCAGACGCCATACATTGCGGTAAAGAATGCCGATTTCGCGCGCATCATTGTAAAAACACGGATGTGTGCGGTTACATTGTTCAATCAGCGGTTTGTATCTGCGTTTGTCGGAAGCAAAAGTTTCAAACGTGAATTTTTTATCCGGCATTTCAATGCAGGGTGCCATGTCACCGTTTTCTTTTAAAAGGAAAGAATATTTCATGGCATCACACGGCGGTGTGGGTTCGCCTTTGATATATTTGATATGTTCTCGGTAGACGAGATAGGCAAGATAATTTTCCCGTTTTGCAATGGCGAGGAAATGTTCAAAAATGGCAAGTACATCTTCCTGCGAATAAACCAGGTTTTCATCTTTTCTGCCTGCATTGCCCGTCATGGCAATGTAAGGACGAATGGCAAACATAAATCCTTTTTCTTTTGCGAATGCGTGTATGTTTTTTACGTCTTCAAAAGAAGACTGTCGGGTGATGGTGGTTGTAATGGACCAGTTGCCGCATCTGTCTTTGATGTCAGCAATTTTGTCGATGATCTGCATGACCTTTGCGAGGTCATCAGATCCGCGCAGATAGGCATAGCGTTCAGACTCCAGCGAATCAATGCTGATGGCAAGATTGCAACGTCTGCAGGCAATCTGCATAGCGAGGTCTTTAGTCAGCAAAGCACCGTTTGTGATGACGGTCGGCTTGATGGAATACTTTATAAAAATATCAACAATCTGAATAATGTCTTTTCTGATCAACGGTTCGCCGCCCTGAATAAACACATACCCCACACCGTGGCGTTTGAGTTTTTTTGCTGTTTCCTCAATCTCCGCAAGGTTCATGTGCTCTGAATGGTCTTTGCGGATATTGCACATCGGGCAATGCTGATTGCACAGTTTTGTGGTATCGTAAATGGCAAGAAGCGGCTTTTTGAACAGCACGTTTCTGATGCTTTTAACGACGGATGTCAGTGCGGCAATATGCGGATTCATTATTACAACCCCTTCTTGTAAAATATAAAAAAGAGATGATTTTGTGAATGTTTTTATTACGGGAGCCGGCGGATTTATCGGCAAACAATTGCTCGAACACATCGCTGCCGATGGCCGTTTTGAAAAAATATATTGTCTGTGGCGCAGGGAATCAGACTTGCCTGCACCTTTTATTACCGTGCGAGGTTCGCTGGAAGAGCTCGCAAATATACAGCCGATTGATGCGGATATCTGTATCCACCTTGCGGCGGTGACGGATTCAACGGTTTCTGCTGATGAGGATATGTTTAAAATCAATGCAGACGGAACGGCACAGGTGGTTGATTTTTGCCGCAAAAGCCATATTGCAAAAATCATCTTCCTCAGTTCGATCATGGTGTATCTTTCCGAAAAGTATACCTATGCCGACAGTAAACTTGCGGCAGAGGAACACATAAAAAATGCGGGAATTGAATATGCAATTTTGCGTTGTTCCTTGGTTTACGGAAAGGGATGTCCGAGTTTTGATAAAATTGTACGTTTTGCAAAATGTCTGCACTTCATTCCCGTGCTCGGCAACGGAAAAGCATATGAACAGCCGATTTACATGGACGAAGTGTGTCGGACAATTCTGCACCATGCGACCCAAAAACAGAAAAGCGGCATCTTTGATTTGTTCGGCAAAGAGAAAATGACTTATAATGAAATGGTAAAAAGAATTGCGGCGGCGGCAGGACATCGCGTGTTCTTGTTGCACTTGCCGGCATTGCCTTTTCGCTTTGTTTCCGCATTCTGTGCCCGACACAATCTGCCGTTTCCCATTCAGCCCGAGCAGATTGCACACATGTGTGAAGATTTACACAGCCGCGGTCAGCAAGCAGATGCAACGCAGGGAATGGCTTTGGATGGATTTGAGGAGAATCTTCGTAAATATATGTGACGCAAAACTTCAGTTCCATCCGGAATTCTGTTGCAGGAATGAAACCGGGTCATATCCGTAAAACGGTTGCACTGCCAATGCGGCGATCATAAAGTAAACAAGAAGTATCAGCAGAAGAGTTTTTCTTTTGTTGATGCTTTTTTGCATTTGTGCATATTTCTTGCCGCGTTTCTTTTGGCCCATATCACCGTTGAATGTCCGCAATATACTTAACAGATGTTCATCTTCTTTCCGGATCAATGAGAACAGAATCAGAAACTGCGAGAGCACGGCTGCTGTGAACCAACGGGGGAATTCGTTGAAAATAAAAGCCACTGCAATGCTGACAAGCATCGTGCCGATAAAGGCAGTGCCTGCCGTTTTATGTGCCATTGTACCGTTTTTTATAAACGGAATCCAGACGGCAAGGAAGATCGCAAGCAGGGGCAAAAGGACAAAAACAAAGCAGAGTACAAAATTTGTATTGACAATGGATTTTATCAGTGAGAGTGTCGTGCCGGCTGCATCATTGGTGAAGTAGTATGTGTCAAAATAGATTTTGTTGCTGACCGGCATACCCAGACGGGAAGTCATGTAAGAGAATAATTCATCTCTTGTCATTTTTATGGTGCCGTCAGCAAAGAAAACGCACCAGACGGCACTGATAACGGTTGCAGCGGCGGTGGTTGCAAAGCAGGCAATGCGTTCTGCTTTTTTGTTTTCGGTAAGAATATAGTAAAACTGTATGCACATCACGGCAGGGAAGTAAGTCACCGCAAACGAAATATGCGTAAAAATACCGGCGGTGCAAAGAAAGGGGCAGATCCAGTACAGATGTTTTTTGTTCGCGGCAAAACAGCAGAGAACAGAAAACAGGAACAGGTATATTTCATACAATCCGATCCAATTGGCATATTCAATCAGACCGTACGGATATACAAGCGTAATGAGAAATGCGAAAAACAGAATATCATTGTTTTCGCTGTGTGCTTTTTTTAAGGTCCGAAGCGCCAAAGCGAAAAACAGAACCGCGGCGAAGATATATACACAGAGGTTCAGCACGAAAATCTGCTGATATGTGATGTTATAAGTCAGCAAGCGGATGAGGGAGCCGATGAAGGTGCGGGTTCCGTAATAAAAATTATAATCCAGCAGATATAACGAGGCTCCCGGGGCAGCAAGTTTCCACGATACCGTTGAAATCTGATAGATTGTTTTGATTATAAAGAACAGAAATGCCCCGCAAAGAATCAACTTTTTCTGCAATTGTTTATCTTTCAACGTGGAAGGAATGTTCATGGCAATCTCCTCCTATTATTTGTTTTATAATACCATAATTGCATGTTAGAAGTCAAGAAAACAGTAACTGCATGCGTGATTGACTTTTTTTTATCATAATGATATAATATAAAATAGGGTTTTATCTGAAAACACATAAATGGGAATTTTATTAAACGGAGTTTTTTGTATGAAGAAGAATGCATATCTTGTGCAGGCGGGCTGTCTGTACGGAAATACATATTATCTGCCGTATGCGGTCGGTATGCTGATCGCGTTTGCAACGGATGATGAAAGAATACGTGAAAAATATGATTTCAAACGGATCATTTATTCGCTGGAAGACATCGATGAAAGCATTGCAAGCCTTGAAAATCCGTCCTTTGTCGGCTTTTCAAATTCTATCTGGAATTACAGCTACAATCTTGAATATGCAAAAAAACTCAAAGCCGTTTATCCCGACTGTGTGATTGAATTCGGCGGGCATCATGTGCCGCCGACAACTGAATTTTTAGAAAAGTATGATTTTATTGACATTTTGATTCACCGCAAAGGGGAAGAGGCTTTCCGTGATGTGCTTCTTGCATTGGACGCAAAAAGCGATTTTGCGGACATTCCGAACATTTCCTACCGCCTTGCCGATGGCACCCCCGTACAGACAAAAGAAACAAAAATCACTATCAGTGAATACCCTTCTCCGTATCTGTGCGGTGTGTTTGATGACATTATAAAAAATGACAACTACCGTTTTTCCTGTGTGCTTGAAACCAACCGCGGCTGTCCTTACAATTGTTGCTATTGCGATTGGGGTGAGCTGAATTCAAAAGTCCGTTTGTTTTCGCTTGAAAAGGTGTTTGCGGAATTGGATTGGATGGCGGAGCACAAAATGGAATTTGTTTATTGCGTGGATGCCAATTTCGGTATGTTTGAGCGAGATGAACTGATTGCACAGAAATTGGTAGACCTCAAGGAAACAAAGGGCTATCCGAACCGCTTGCAGGTTTCCTATGCCAAAAATGAGTCCGACCGTGTATTCAGAATCAATAAATTGCTTGCCGACCACGGCATCGGTAAGGGGGCAACCCTTGCCATGCAGACCATGGAACCGTCGGTGCTGAAAAACATCGGCAGAGTCAATATCAGTAAAGAAGAATATGCAAAACAGATCACCCGCTACCGCGAAGCAGGTATTTCGACCTATACCGAATTGATTTTAGGGCTTCCGGGCGAAACGCAGGACAGTTTCTGTAAAGGTTTGTGTGAAGTGCTTGAACTCGGTCAACACAGCTCCGTCAGTGCCTACTATTGTGAGTTGCTGCCGAACTCTTCTTTGGCAAGCAAGGAAAGCCTTGAAAAATTTCAAATCAAAACCGTATCCTCGGCACTCAATCAGTATCATTGCGAAAGTATGGATGATGTGCTTTCCGGTCATTCGGGTATTGTTGTGGCAACAAGCACCATGAATGAGGACGAATGGATCCGTGCCAATGAGTTTTCGACCTGTGTGCAGAGTTTTCATCATTTCGGCATTCTGCAGTGTGTGGCCATGTACATCCGCAAAGAACTGAATGTACCGTATTATGACTTCTATACGGCACTGTATAAGTACGTTTCCGAAGAAAGTGCATTCTGCAAGCCGATTTTTGACATGGTCACCCGTACCTTGCACAATTTTGTGGACGGCAAGGGTGGGCTTACTTATCAGAACGACATTTACGGTAAAATTACCTATCCGTTGGAAGAGGCCGTCTTTTTGTTGTGCCTGTATGATTCTGAAAAATTCTATGCCGATATTTGTGCCTTTGTGTCGCGTTATATTGCAGATTCAGATATGCTGAACGAATTGTTCGCTTATCAGCAAGCGGTGGTACTTCGTCCGATGAAAAATGATTTTACGCTTTGTTGCAGCTATAATTTCAAAGACTATTTTGATGCCATCCTTCGCAACACCTTTGTGCCGTTGCAACAAAAGGAAGTATGCTATCACTTCACAACTCCTTTTGCAACCGATGATTGGGTTGAATATGCCAAGGAAATGGTGTGGTACGGCAGAAGAAACGGGAGAATGATGTATTCCAGTGCACCGAATAGGATCGAAGAGGTGTAAATATATTGTCAAATAAAAAGGATCTTCACGGAAAGTTGTGGGATGAAGAAAACAAATTACGGTTTATCGGTGAGTTGGTTGTTTGCCGTAGGGAATGCATACTATGCGTTCCCTACACACCCCGCTAAACCGTAATTTGCACTTCCCTTAATCAAAAATCCCACAATTTTCCGTGAAGAACCAATAAAAAAGCGGAAAATCAGTTTTGCAAGGCTGATTTTCCGCTTTTTTCTGTTTTACTTTTTATTCAGCTACTATTTTGTTTAGCATCTTTGCGCTGCGGCGTCCGAACCAAACGACCTCGCGGGCAAATGTTTCCCGTGATTGGGTTTCAGGCGGAATAACGTACAGGCGGGTGGTTCGTTTCTCGGGCTGCGTGATTTGAGCATCAAAAAAACTTTCAAAATATGTATGCCATGCATATTTGCATGTCATCTCAAAGGGTAGCAAGGCAGGCTTTGCAATAATTGCCATCTGATAAGCGAGTAAATCTTCAAACAATTCCTTGTCATCAAAATAAGAAGATAAGTACGCTTTGATGTCTTGATAGAAGGCCTGTGCATCGCTGACAACCGATAAAAAGATACCTTCTTCAAAAGCCCAGTACAATGCACCGAACCTCTCATCCGTGCAATACAGATTGCCTTTTCCCTGTAAAAACGGATCCACACTCTGAAACACTTTGTGCAGAATACTTTTTCCGATTGTACCATGTTGTTCAATCCACGCAAACAGGTGCATATAAAAATGATAATAAGATATGTTTTTTGCTTTTCGAAGATAAAACGCAATAAACCGCAACAATCCCAGACAATGAAAACTCTGTGCACAGGAGCCTATTTGTAATGCGGTCTTCCATTCCTGTTCGTTCATGGTGCTTGTTGCAATAACAATTTCCGAACTGGATGATCTTTCACCGGGTGCAAGAATTTTGCTGTGATTCTGGCACAGTTGTGATTTTCTGGTTTTTATTTTGTATTTGCTTTTCAATTCATCAGAATAAAGAAGTGTATTCGGAAAAACTTCGCAACGATTGATATTGACGGAATCATGTTGCCCCGCCTCAAAAACGTCAAACAGACCCTTACAGAAACTTTCGAGTGTTTCTCCGGGCAGACCTAAAATCAAATCGGTATAGGTTGCAATACCGTGGCTTCTGTATTTGCAAAGCTGTTCGGCAAGATGATTCACGGACATGTTTTTTCTACCGATAATTTCAAGCACAGTGGGTGACATGCTCTGCACCGCCACCGACACACCGCGGTTCAACCCGCTTTGTTCCAGTTTTTGGTTGATTCTGAATGTGAACGTATCTTTGTTTTTTGCGGATGTAGTTTCGAATTTTTGCGGATAGCCGGTTTGCTTTTTTGTTTCAATTACATATTCGACGATCTGTTCATCCCGTTCCAGAATACCAAAATTTCCGTCGGCACAAACGCAATAAGGGATTTTATGTTCTCCCAGCCATGCAATATCCTTTTTGACTCTTTCAATGGGGAATGTGCGAAAATCTGAACCGCTTCTTGCCCAATAGCAATAAATACAGCCGTAAGGGCAACCGCGGTTTGTTTCTATGGTTGCATCAAATTGCATGGATGCATAGCGCGGATCCTGCAAAAGATCGTCAAACAAACCCATTGTGTAAGGGGAGGGGAAATTTGAAAGATCGCCGGGGGCTGTTCTTTCGGTTTTGATAATATGCCCGTCATTTGTGCGGCAGGCAATGTTTGCAATCGTGCAAAAATCGGTGTTATACAATAAGGCGAGAAGAAGATTTGTGAAAACAACTTCTCCTTCACCGTGAATTGAAAAATCAATGAAAGAATTTTGTTCCAAAAGGGATGCATCATCCGGAATCTGCGGTCCGCCGAAAATGATTTTGCAGGCGGGATACGCATTTTTTACGGCCTTTGCCAGAGTGAGATTATATTCGTAATTCCACATATAACATGAAAAGGCAACCGCAAAAGGATCTTTGATTTCAATAAGTGCTTGCGAAATCGGATTTTGCATGAAAATGAACGGACAAAGCTTGCATTTGTTTTGTATTTCTTCCTGCGAAAACGCATAAGCCGCAATGGTTCCCACAGAATAAGGAAGGTATACTGCATTGGAGAGGGAATTATTGGGTTGTACAAAATAAATGTTTTTCATTTTCGTTCAGCCTTTTATTACAATTCTTCAATTTTTCGGATTGTTTTTTTATTTCGTCTGCCGTACCAGATGATTTTTTTTGCATACTGTTTCCATGTGTCGGGCACATCGTCCGCAAAAAATCTGAATGTACAGTTGCGTTTCACAAGATCCTCTTTCTTGTTTGCCAAAACGGAGTCAAAGAACCCTTTCCAGTCATAAGAATACTCCTGTGTCAGGTCATTTCCGAAGGGTGTGACGATCATATTTTTCTGGTAAGATAACAATTCCTGCAAAATTGTTTCATCAATATCAAACTGACCGATAAATTGCATGAATTCATTGTAAAACTTGTCCTTGTTATAAATGAATGTCAGCAGCATCGCTTCTTCATACGGCCATGTGATGTCATTGAATTGGGCAGGAATGTAGGAAAGATCCACCGCACCGTTTGCTATGGATTTCATACAGTTTGTGATTGTACGCAATGTGTTGCCGATACAACCGTCACGGTCGGCAAAAAAGTCAATGAATGACTGATAGAATGAATAGTAGGGAATATTTTTTGCATTGTGCATATAAATTGCGAAACATTGCAAAAGTCCGTGGCAGTGTACACTCTGTATGCAAACGGAGAAAATGTTGGCTTTGATCAGGTCCTCCGCTGTCATGGTGGAAGTTTCGGTGATATATTCAAGCCCACCCGCAAAAACAGCATTTTCAACTGTACAGTGATTGATATTCAGCTTGTTGACGGCGGTTTTGATGCCGAATTTTTTCATATAATCTTCGCTTGCCAACGTGGAATTCGGATACACTTCACAGCGGAATACATTGATTGAATCGTGCTGACCTCTTTCGAGCAGTTCGCAGATACCCTGCGAAAAACTTTCGAGTGTTTCCCCGGGCAGACCTAAAATCAACTCGGTGTAGGTGGGAATATTTGCGTTGTGGTACAATTCGAGCTGCTCGGAAAGCTTGTCCTTGTTCATATTTTTTCGAGAAACATTTTTCAGCACTTCTTCGGACATGCTCTGAAATGCAAGGGAAACGCCTTTGCTCATCCCCACTTCATTGAGCAGGTAATTGATCTGAAAAATGCGATCCGTTTTATCTTTTGCAAAGCAGGCACCGAATTTGTCGGGATAGCCTGTTTCTTTTTTCATTTGTGCCGCAAACTGTGCAATTTCGAGGTCGCGTTCAAACAGACCGAAATTGGAATCAACACACATGCAGTAAGAAATTTTGTGTGCGGCAATCCATTCGAGGTCTTTTTTGACACGTTCCAGCGGGAACAGGCGCATCGGCTGATCATAATCACACCAGTCACAGAACGAGCAGTGGTACGGGCAGCCTCTGTTGGTTTCAAGCTGTGCGTTGAATTCCATGTTTTCGGGCACATTGCAGAGTTTGTCAAAAATACCGCTGTAGTAGGGGGAGGGATAATCCGTGGCACCCTCCACTTTGTCTTCACATTTCACAATGGTGCCGTCGGCATCACGGTAAGCAATGTTTGCAACGGTGTTTAATGAAGTGCCCGCCTGCAATGCACGCAGAATATTGGTCAGCGGAAGTTCCCCTTCTCCGAAAATGGCAATATCAATAAACGGATATTGTTCAAGGTAAGTAGTGTTGCGTGCAATGTGATGACCGCCGAAGATGATGATAACATTCGGATACAGTTCTTTTAAGAGCTTTGCTTTTTCCAGATTGTATTCGTAGTTCCAGAAACAGCAGGAAAAACCGACTATGAACGGGTCTTGTATTGCCGCAAGAAAATCTTCTGTGGAGTCTTCTTTAAAAACAATCCCCGCAAGGTCATATTCACGGTTAACGTCTTCAAACTGCAAGGCATACGAAGCCATTACTCCGACGGAGTAGGGGAAATAGATAGAATTTCCCAACAATGTATTCGGTTGCACAAAATATATTTTTTTCTTCAAAACACTCAATCCTCTGATGAATTGTCGATGTAGGTTATATCTTTAATGATGTTCTGTCCGCCTTTTCTGCCGAACCAGATGACTTTTACACCGTACTCGGGCAAGGTCTGCGGAACATCTCGTGCATCAAACTGTAATCTTGTTTTCGTTTGTTGTAATGGTTTGTATTCCCCTTTGTATATGTCGGTAAAATATGCAAAGAAGTCGTAATCTGCCTGCAACCGTGTGAAGGCGGTGTGCGGGGTTTTGACAACTGCTTTCTGATATTGCAGAAGATCCTGCAGCAGTGCGTTGTCATCGAAGTATGATTGCAGGAAGTCGACAATTTCACTGTAAAACAAATTGTATTCTCTGATGATTTTCAGGAAACTGCCTTCTTCAAGCGGCCATGTCAATTCCCCGAAATCGGGATCATAACAGGTAAGCGAGCCTTCATTTTGCAGAATTTCTTTGTATTTGCTTTCCAACCATGTACGGATTCTGCCGCAGAGGGAGGTAGGATTGTTTTTTGCCCATGCAATCAGGTCGCAATAAAAATCCGTATAGCGGATCTTCTTTTCATGGTGCAGATAAATGGCAATGCACTGTAATAAACCTAAATTGTGAAAAGTTCTCACAAATACATGCAGGATGTTACAGACAATCCAGTCTTCGCGGGAAAGAGTAGAAGTGGATACCACAATTTTTGAGTATTCGGGAATGCCTTGCCTGTTTGGCACAACATGGTATTGATGTTGTTCGGTGACGGCATATTCGATTTTATATTTTTCAATGTAAGCGGGGTCGCTCATGATGGAATTGGTAAGTAATTCACAATTGAAGAAATTGATCGCCATGTGCTGACCGCATTCCAGAAGCTGTTCAATGCCTTCTTTGAAACTGCAGTATGTTTCACCCGGCAAGCCCAAAATCAGTTCGGAATAGGTGGCAATGCCGTGTGAATTATAAAGATTCATGAGCTGCAGGAAATTTTCAAGCGGCATATTCTGTCGGTTGATACAACTGAGTGCTTCGCGGCTCATGGATTGGAATGACAGGGTCGCTCCTTTGCTCATGCCCGCTGCATTCAGTTTTTTGTTGATGGCAAAAACCGTTTCGGGGTTGTTTTTGGAATAGGTTGCCTGAAACTTCTGCGGATAGCCCGTTTCCCTGTTTTTCTGCACCACATATTCCACAATATCCATATCTCTTTCAAATAAGCCGAAATTCGAGTCTGAACTGTAGCAGTATTCAATTTTGTGTTCTGCCATCCAGTCAATTTCCGCTTTCACGAGTGCGGCATCAAAAATTTTCATTTTGGATTTGATATTGCCCCAATCGCAGAATGCACAACGGTTCGGACAGCCGCGGTTGGTTTCGAGAACGGCTGAAAATTCCAGTTCTTCCGTTTCAATCAGTGGATCAAACAAACCGCTGAGATAAGGGGAAACACGGTTTGCAAAAACAGCAATTTTTTTATTAACAACTTTCTGTCCGTTTGTATCTCTGTAAATAAGATTCGGCACATTTGCAATCTCTTCTTTGCCGCAAAGTGCCATCAACAGCAGACGGAAACTCTCTTCGCCTTCGCCTTGCAGGATGTAATCGACATAATCCGCTTGGGCAATTTCACTGTTTTCGTTGACCTGATGACCGCCAAATACGGTGATACACTGCGGAAACATTTTTTTGACGGCTTGTGCAAAGGCTTTGTTGTATTCATAATTCCAGACATAGCAGGAAAATCCGATCAGAAACGGATCCTGCAAAGATTTTACGGCGGTGTCAATGTCTTCTTTTTTATAGAAAAATGATTCAAAACGATATTCGTTGCGGATTTCTTCCGTATTAAAAGCATACGCGATCAGGCAGCCCGCCGCGTACGGAAAATAAACGGAATTACCGTATATTGAATTCGGTTGAACCATGTAAATGCTTCTCATTTTTGAATCCTTAATGCAAACATTATTTATTGTATTATATCATTATATCAACACTGTGTCTTAATGTCAATCATTTTTACAGTTTTGCTTCGATTAGTGCAGCGATAGTGCATCAATGACTTTTTTGCCGACCTGAAACAGATTTTGCATGGCAACAGCGAAAATATCTGCCGATTCCATGTCGTCATCGGAGTCAAATGCGGCACCCGACTGTGTCCCCCACAATGATTCGGGGGTCAGTCCGCTTGTGAACACATCTATGTTGACTGAGGCGCGCAAGGCAATAAAACGATGGAGAAGCCCGTAGCGGTCCAGTGCTACGGCAAGGGGTGCGTCCTCCATTTCGGCACACACAAAAGGGTCGGGCACAGGATAAGTCTGCACCATTTTTTCGGCATTTTTGTGGTCATGGATGCCTTTCCAATAGTTGTCCCCTGAGAGGGTGGTGCCTTTGATCACCTTCGGTTCGCGCATTGCCCAATCGGCACGATTGAACTCGTCTGCCATGAACGTGCGGGTCTTTTCGGTGGTGTGCAAGGGGGTGTCTTTGACGAGATTATATATTTTTTCCGTCAATTCTTTGTTAAGAATTCTGTAAGCAGTGCTGTCGTAAACGGGGTTGTGAAACCATGTGTTTTCGGTATCGGGTGCAAGATCCCGTGCATCGGCATGGTGGCCGAGGTCAAAGTCCACGGCGGCAGAGATGACAAACACATCTCCCATCACGGTCGATCCGATTGCTGAGCCTGCACAGCCGACACTGATGATGTAAGCGTCAGAAAAGTCAAAACGCGGGTCATGTAAAACAGCACAAAGACCCAACACTGCATTCACTTTGCCGCAACCTGTTACATACAGCGCGATGCCGTCTTTGACATACAGTTTATGCCCCGGAAAACCGCCGTCGATGGTGTATTGTGCACCGCCTTTGCAGTAGTGTTCGTAAAAGAATTGCGCTTCGCCGGGGAAGTCACCCGTCATTTCACCGTTTTCAAATTTCGGAAGAATCAGCACTTTGACACGGATGACCTCTTGTTCTGTGTGCGGAGCGGGACATGCGGTATTGTTTTTGTGTAAATTAAACATTTCTTTTAATCTTCCACCATGTTTTTGATTTTCGCCAAGTCGGGTAAATCTGCAAAGTGATAGAAATTTACGGCATTTTCACCCAGAAATCTGCGTTTGTTTTCTTCGGAAATTTCGGTTGTTTTTTCAATAAAATCAAGGCTCATTTTGTAGGTGATGGCTGTCATGGTGCGCGGATAGTCACTGCCCCACATGAGTTTCTCAAAGCCTGCAATTTCCGCCGCTTGATTGATTGCCTTTATGGCAGACGGATAGGGGTAGAATTCATCGTTGAACAGCCATGTGATGCCGCCGCTTTCGATGAACACGTTCTTGTTGGCTGCAAGTCTGATCTGCTCGAGCCAGTTTTCTCTTGTAACCATGCCGAAATGACCGATGGCAATGCGAAGATCGGGAAACATATTGACGATTTTTTGCATCATTTCGGTCTGCTCGTTGCCGTCGGCAAGGTCAACGGAAATGAATTTGCCGTGGTCGGCGGCACTCTTGAACGGGGCCAGGTGGTTGAGCAGATTTTTGTCTTTTAACCTGCCTGCGCAGAGTTTGATGCCGTCAAAACCGCTTATATCACCAAGCGGCTTTTCTTCATACAAAGCGCAGATTTTAATACGGTCGCTTTTGCAAGTGAGCAGGTATTCATCCTGATTGCCGTCAATATATTCCTGCGTGATGACCGCGCCATGCACGCCTGCATAGTCCATATTGGCAAGAAAACGCTCTGCCGTGTTTTCGCCGTCGGTCATGTATGGCGGCATCATCTGCCTGATTTCACCGCCGAAATCGCTCTTGCCCCCGCCTATGTCATAAACGGGATTGCCGTTTACGATTCCGTTTTGCTTTTTCCACAAATGAGCATGTGCATCAATAATCATAATGTCACCCCGTCCTTAAAAATGGCAATTTCGCGGTTGCCGTAAAGTTCGTTTTTGGTTTTCTCGCCGTTTGCAACCCGTTTGATGAGCTCAAGCAGTTCTTTGGCTTTCTCATCTTTGTCAAAACCGAAAGCCGAATAGTCGATCCAATGGCTTTTTTTATTTGCGATTTGGTTATTGGATGCGATTTTCACCGTCGGCACTGCACCGCCGAGAGGGGTGCCCCTGCCTGTGGTGAACAGCACCATGTGGCAACCGACTGCCGCCAGATTGGTAACAGACACAATGTCGTTTCCCGGGCCGTTGAGCAGATGAAGACCCGCTTTCCGGACGGTATCGCCGTAGTCGAGCACATCCACCACGGGTGCCGTGCCGCCTTTCTGAATGCAGCCGAGGGATTTTTCTTCGAGTGTGGTAATGCCGCCGTCCTTGTTGCCGGGGGAGGGATTTTCGGACACGGGCTGGTTGTGGTTTTTAAAATACTGCTTGAAATTGTTGATGAGTGCAACACTGCGGTTGAACACATCTTCGTTCACACATCTTTGGAACAAAACCGTTTCCGCGCCAAACATTTCGGGCACTTCCGTTAACACGGCACTTGCGCCCATGGCACAAAGCTCGTCCGTCACTCTGCCGACAACGGCGTTGGCTGTGATGCCCGAAAAACCGTCCGACCCGCCGCATTTCAGCCCGATTTTTAAGTTTGAAACAGGAACTTCCTGCCGTTGGTCGGTTGCGGCATTCTTTTGCAGTGCTTCAATCAGTTTTGTACCTTCTTCAATTTCGTCTTCGCAGTCCTGCACGGAAAGGAATCTGACACGGGTTTCATCCCATGTGCCAAGCACTTTTTTCATTTCGGGAATGTTGTTGTTTTCGCACCCGAGCCCGAGCACAAGCACACCGCCCGCATTGGGGTGGCTGATGAGGCCGCGCAGAATCAGTTGGGTGATTTTCATGTCATCACCCAATTGACTGCAGCCGTAAGGGTGTGAAAAGCAGATTGCGCCCGTTTTTTCACTTAAAGTTTTTGCAATGCTGTTCACGCAACCCACCGTCGGCACAATAAAAATATCATTGCGGATGCCGATATCCCCGTTTTTTCGCACAAAAGCACGGATGGTGAACGGCTCTTTTTTCGGTAAAGCAGTAAAATCGGGTTTGTATTCGTAAGAAAGAATGTCCCCTAATTTTGTTTTCATGTTGTGTGAATGCACGGCATCGCCTTTGCTTACGGCTTCGGTCGCAACGCCGATGGGGAAGCCGTATTTGATAATGTCCGTTTCTTTTTCGATGTCGCACAAAGCCGTTTTGTGCCCTGTTTGCAGGTCAACGCAGACATTGTCTTTTTCGTGAATTATGAAAGGTTCCATTGCATTGTTTCCTTTGCACCGATATGGTCAATTTTGTTGTAATATTCGGTAATGAGTTCCTTCATGTCAGACAAATCTGCCTGCCACAAAGCGGTGTTTTTAAGAATATCCGCAATGCTTTCTTTTTGCATTGTGTCAATCACATTCTGTGCATCTTCGGGATTGTCATTTTTGTAGTAATAAATGAGATATGCCAAAGACAGCGACAGATGCTTCGGATAAACGCCGTTTTGCTCTTTGTATTCTAGGATGGTGGGCAGCACCCGCACCGCAAATTTGCTGACGGAATTGAGTGCAATGGAACGCCATTTGTGCTGAATAAACGGATTGCGGAAGCGGTCAAACACGCTGTTTGCAAACGAAACACTTTCTTCTGTTTTGCCGATGGTCGGCAGAATTTCTTGTTTCATGCAGGTGTTTAAGAAGATGCTTGTCAGTTCATTTTTCATCGCTTCGCCGACCGTTTCGATCCCTGCAAGAAGTGCACCTGCCACGAGGGACGTGTGTGCACCGTTTAAAATCCGCACTTTGATTTTTTTGTAAGGTTTTGCATCGTCTGTCCATATTACATTGAAGCCTGCTTTTTGCAGGGGCAGCTCGTTTTCAAAATTGCCTTCAATAACCCACAGATGGAAAATTTCCGCTGTGTCGAGAAATTTGTCTTCGGGGTGCTTGTCCTTTGTTTCATCGTTTGGATATCCCGTTACGATTCTGTCAACGAGTGTGTTGGCAAAGGTGTTTTCGGTTTTAATCCAGTTTGCAAACCCGTCTTCAAGATCCCACAACTCTGCATACTGCAAAACGCATTTTTTGAGTGCATTGCCGTTGTTGTCAATCAGTTCACACGGCAAAATAATAAACCCGCCGAGGTTATTTTTGTATCTTCTGTAAAGCAATTGTGTCAGTTTCGCAGGGAATCCAGTACAGGGCTTGTCATCAAATCGGCAACTTTCGTCAAATGCAATGCCCGCTTCCGTGGTGTTGGAAACAATAAAACGAAAATCGGGATTGTCGGCAAGTGCCATGTAAGAATCAAAATCCTTGTACGGGTCAACGCATCTTGCAATGGATTCTATGTAAGTGTGTTCGTTTATGATCTCGCCGTCCTGAATGCCTCTTGCATGCAGATTGTATTTACAGTTTTGTTCATTCAGCAGTGTACATTTGCCGCCGGCTCTCGGCTGCACGACGACCGCTTTGCCGTCATAAATCCCGTTTTCGTTCATCTTGTGCAGAAAATAATCAAAAAATCCGCGCAGGAAATTACCTTCCCCGAACTGAATCACTGTTTCTTTCATGTCAGTCACCTATTTTAATCAGAAGTTTGGCAAGAGTTCCGTCGTTATGCTTCAGTGCCTTGAATGCATCCAAAGCATCGTTTATTTCATAAATGCCGCTGACCATTTTCATCACATCCGCTTTGCCCGCAGCCACAAGGTCAATGTTGTTGATGAAGTCATCTTTCAGTGCATTGCGGCTGCCGTGGATGTTGAGTTCTTTTTTGAGGATAACGGAATGGTTGAAAGTGGTTTCACGTTTTCCGTTGCCGATGAGAATGATGTTGCCTGCAAAAGCGGCATTTTCAATGCAGAATAAAAATGTTTCGGGTGCACCGCAGGCTTCAATGCAGACATCAAAGCCGTGCCCGTCCGTGAATTCTTTGGTGAAGTCTTCAAGGGATTGCTGTTTGGTGTTCACAACCGCATCTGCACCGTATTCGCTTGCAAGGGCAAGACGATTTTCAAGAATGTCCGCAACGGCAATTTTGTTGCACTTCTGTTTTGCCGCAAGAAGTGCAAACAGACCGATGGGGCCTGCCCCGACAACAAGTACATTGTCGGTTTCTTTGATAGCGGCACGGGACACGGCATGCTGTGAAATGGAAAACGGTTCAATAAGGGCAAGTTCTTGTGCAGACAGCCCTTTGCCGTCATAAATTCGTTCAACAGGCATGGAAATGTATTCGCAGAAAGCACCGTCACGCTGTACCCCCATGGTCCGGTTGTCCGTACAACAGTTCACAAACCCGCGTTCGCAACTGTAGCAAGTGCCGCAATTGAAATACGGATTGCAGGTGACGATGTCGCCTGCTTTAAGATTCTTGTCATTTTCGGGAATGCATACGATTTCGGCAGAAAATTCATGCCCCGGAATACGCGGATAGGTCGTAAACGGCTGATTGCCCGTAAACGATGCCACATCCGCACCGCAGATGCCCACATATTTTATTTTCAGCAGTGCTTCACCCTTTTTGACTTCGGGCATCGGGATTTCACGGATTTCTATTTCATTCGGATTCGCAATGACGATTGCTTTCATTTTATTTGCCTTCCTCAATATATTTTTTGTTCCAGATGATGCCCGTTTTCAGTGGAGCACCCTTGCAGAAAATTTTGTTTTCGTATGCAAAAAGGGGATCTTTGATAAATTCGTCTTTGTCAATCAATTCAACCACCTCGTCATAGCGGCTGTTTACGAGCACTTCAATTGCCTTTTCCATGTGTGCCTGACGGAAATTGATGGATGCAAAAATCAGATGGTTTTCAAATCCGAACGGCATGGTGTCGTAGGTCACCTGCGGGCCTAATGAGAAACTGTTGTAAATGCCGTTGCAACCGAGCACCTTGTACTGAAAAGCAATTCTGTGCTCTGTATCCGAACCGCTTGTGCCGACAAATAGGGTGGCTCTGCCGCCGATTTTCTCCATAATCCTTGCGGCGGTTTCTTCTTCGGAAAGTCCGCTTGTGCAAAGGTAATCCGCTTGTGTAATTTCTTTGGAAAAGGTGACTTTTTTGGAAGATTCGTCACTTCTGCCCACAAAAAGGATCTGTGCGGACGGGTGATGTCTTCTGATTTGATCGGCAATGAACAGCCCCGTCATGCCCAGACCGAATATGACCGTTCTTGCAAAAATATTTTCTTTTGCCAATGCACGGGCTTGGGTTTCACTGCACTTGTGTTTATGCATTTCCACACGGAAATTCTGTGCTTCGCCCAGGTCTTCCATGCGTTCAAGCTGGAAAATCGCGCAGGCATAAGGGTCGGCAAAGGACAATCTTTTTGCAACCGATAAGGGTAGTTTTGTAAGGTTTTCATACTGTTGCGGCAGGTGCAGAAGCATATCGGGATTAAAATAGTTTTTGTCGCAGAACAGACCGTCAGCCCCGTCGCAACCGTACTCAAAATAGGTTTCGTCTTCGGTGTATCTTGTCGGATCCCAACTGTCACCGCCGCGGATAAGTACAATGGCAAATCGGTTTTCGGAAGGGACCCACACAACTCCCTCATGTCCGTTTATGAGTCTGTTTTCGCCTGCGGGGAATTTGGCACCGAGTTTGTTTTCTCTGCCCATTTTCATCAGTTCAAAGTCTGTGCCGCAAAAGCCCTGAAAAACAGGGAAGGCTTCAACGCCTTTTTGCAACGGTTCACCGCGAAGCCGCCGGCGTTCGGGATTTATAAGATTGATTTCTCCGTACCGGATCGGCAAATCTGCATCATTTTGAAAATATGTACCGTGCGTTTTCATAAAACCACCTGCTGTGACAGATTTTTATTATCTTTTTTTATTTTATCATACATAAATAAATTTGTAAATAAATATGATAGTGTTTCGTAAAAAATCCCCGTGCATCGCAAAATGTACGGGATTTGCTTTACACCGATACTTGTGATATAATAATTACACACCTTTTTTATTTACATGCAATGTGTTATGGTATTTCTTGCAGGTTTGTGTTTACACTAATCAAAAAAAAGGAGACGGGGATACAATGAAAAAAATTGTGAAAGTGATCGGCAGAGAAATTCTGGATTCGCGTGGCAATCCCACCATAGAAGCGGAGATCTTTCTGGAAGACGGCAGCAGTGGCAGAGCCTGCGTTCCGTCCGGTGCTTCCACCGGTATTTATGAAGCCTGCGAGTTGCGGGACGCAGATGAACACCGTTATCTGGGTAAAGGAGTTTTAAAAGCGGTGCATAACATCAATACCGTGATACAGGATGCCCTGATCGGAAAGAACGCCTTGGATCAGGCAGGAATCGACCGACTGCTGACGGAACTGGATGGTACACCCAACAAGGGACGGTTGGGAGCCAACGCAATTCTCGGTGTTTCCATGGCAAATGCCGTAGCCGCAGCGGCTTCGCAGGGCATGAGTCTGTTTCGTTATCTGGGCGGTGCCGATGCAAAGGTGCTTCCGATTCCCATGATGAATATTCTCAACGGCGGGGCACATGCTTCCAATAATGTGGACATGCAGGAGTTTATGATCATGCCTGTGTCCGCAACATGCTGGAAAGAAGCCCTGCGTATGTGTGCAGAGGTATTTCACACATTAAAAATCGTGCTGAAAGAGCAGGGGATTCCCCTCACCGGTGTGGGTGATGAAGGCGGTTATGCACCGAATCTGGAAAAAGATGAGGATGCACTGGAAGTCATCGTTGCCGCAATCCGTCAGGCAGGATTCACCCCCGGCGAGGATTTCATGATTGCCATTGATGTGGCATCCTCCGAATGGTATGAAGCGGAAACAGGAATGTATCATTTGCCCAAATCGGGGAAACGTCTGGACAGACAGCAAATGGTCGATCTGTGGCAACGGCTTTGTCAAAAATATCCCATCATCTCATTGGAAGACGGCATGGCTGAAACGGACTGGGAAGGCTGGGCTATGCTGACAAATGCAATCGGGAATAAGGTGCAATTGGTAGGAGATGACCTGTTTGTAACCAACATCGAGCGGCTTGAACAGGGCATTGAAAAAGGAATCGCCAATTCCATTCTCATTAAAGTCAATCAGATCGGTACTCTGACACAAACGCTGGATGCGATCGGAATGGCAAAGCGTGCAGGCTACACCGCCATTGTTTCACATCGGTCGGGTGAAACCGAGGATACTGCCATTGCAGACCTGTGTGTTGCGGTCAACGCAGGGCAGATCAAAGCAGGGGCTCCCAGCCGCAGTGAACGGGTTGCAAAGTACAACCGACTCCTGCGTATTGAAGAAGAACTGGGGGACAAAGCGCAATATCCCGGCAGGCAAGTTTTTCTGCATCTGCATGAAAACTGATGTGCAAGCCCTCTCCGTCTGTGCACAACGAAAAGCACCCATCTTACGATGAGTGCTTTTCATTCTGGTACGAATGACAATAACGGATTACCTAAAATACATTTCACGGCGTTATCATACACATTCCTTCGTACCATAAAAGCCTATTCATAGTATATATGAGGAGATAAAATTATGTCAAGCACTATTGAAGATTTTTACTATGGCAATATAGAGCCGCAAGAAGTCAACTCCGAATTGACACCCAAACTCAAAAAGAAACTGAGTAGCCTCGCAGAAAAAGAAGAACAGCTTACAGCAAGGTTGACCGGTGAAGATAAAGAAATGTTTCAAAACTATGTAAGTGCTTATATTGATTTTTCAACATCAAGTAATGCTGACAGCTTTATATCAGGCTTCAGACTCGGTGCAAGATTTACATACGAAACTTTTGTGGAAAAATAGTAAATTCGGTAGCGGCTACCGAAATTAAAATCCACACATTCGACTAACCTCTTGTTATAAGGTAGAATAAAGCTACCAAGTGACAGGAGGTTTTATTTATGAACAATAAAAATTAAATTATCTAAATTGTAATCTCTTATAGATTAGCCATTGTATATATGCTATAATGAAACAAATAAAACATATGGAGCATATTATGGAATTTAAAACGAATCACAAATGTATTAATATAGAAATTGATGGCAAGGAATATGCTGTTTCATTATACTTATCTGCTGGCGATGTGCTTTCTATATTGGATTTTTTGAATGGTAGCAATCGTAATTATAAAGTTGCGGTTTCTAAGATTATAGAAAAACACATTTCCCCTAATCAGCCGGAGAATTCTCTTGTTTATAAAATTGCCGCTGAACAAGTTGTATTGCAAACATATATCGAGGAAATTGTCGCTGAAGAAGAAGGACTAATGGAACTTTATGACAAATACCAAAACGATGCTGATATTTGTCGTAGATTTATTTATGCAGTTAACGATAAATGGAAAGAACTTGCTCAAAAATCTGCCGTTGCTGTTGCTAATGTAATTGAAGGCCATTTATCTGCCATAAAAAAACATCCTGCTAATATTCTCAATGGACTGTCAAAAACTGCAAATATTATAGCTAAAGCAATTGAACCATATAGCAAGATTTCTGAAAGAATCACAAAAACAGTTAATGCAATTAATAACCAAATTTCTGCTATTATTTCAGGAATAAAAATACCTCAGATTTCCGAAAGCAGAAAACAAGAACTTTGCGAAACATATGAAGAGTGGGGGAAATATGGTTGGACAATAATACCTTATGCCCAATTATCACTATATAACCAAGCGCCAACATCTCAAAAAGAAGCAAATAAAATTGCTATTGCTTATTGTAAGGATAGTGATATGTTGAATTTGTTCGAAAAGACAAAGGAACTTAAAGGTGTAAAATTGAAAGATTATACTGAAGCTGTTTATGATTATCAACACAAGCAATATAAATCATGTGCTATGATACTTTTTTCTTTGCTTGACGCAAAACTTATTCGGATGCAGAAAAAAGCTGATATTAACCCTAAAACTAAACGAAGAGATAGTGGGATTAGAGCAGCAGAAAATATTAAAAAACGAATTGAAAAAGAACAAGACATAAATAAAAAATTGTTTTTACTTTTATCACATAAAAATTTATTTGCGTGTATATCAACTTTTTTTGCTGGTGGCGATGATTTCAAAGTACAACCAGAATTGGCAAACAGAAATTTTATCGACCATGGTATGCTGACAAAAAATGTAAGAAAAAGGGATTGTATTCAGCTATTCTTACTATATTTTAATTTTCTTGAATTTTTTGAGATTATTAATAGTAAATAGTTTTTTATATAAGATTTTGTAAAAACATAAAACAATTTCGGTAGCGGCTACCGAAAAAAATCCGTACATTCGACTAACCTCTTGTTATAAGGTAGAATAAAGCTACCAAATAACAGGAGGTTTTGTTATGGAAAGAAAAACAAAAATTAAGTTCACGGATTTTGAGTGTAATTTGCTTATTAACGGTATGAACGAGTTTCGCAATATGCTTTTAGTGGAGGATTTACCCACAGAGGATGTTGATGAGCTCTTATTGAAAATCATTGATAAAACTGAACATTAAGGAGGAAGAATTATGGAATCATCATTTGAACAGAACGGCGGCACATACAGACAGGTTGGAGATTTTAAAATCCCGAATCTAACACTTCCGCCTGAAGAAGCAGCTATCAAGCTCGGCAAATGGGGATTGCTACACAAGACCTACCTTGAAAGGCATAATAAGTTGTTTTTTAACTCACTGCTTATTCAAGGTAAAATTTATCAGCACTGTGCTGAAATTGAAAATCAGGCACGAGATATGTTTGATACTTTAGTTGAGCAAATGAAAGAAGCAGAAGGAGTAACCGAGCAACTGAAAGAAAAAAATCAGTTAGCGTGGGTATGCTGTGTAAATAACATCTATGAAAGAGTAACAGAAATAGTCAGTCGAGAGTTGATTTACACATAAAATATATGTCTTTTTGACATCTTTGGCACTCTTTAAAAGCGCTAATGCGACTTGGTAAAAATAACTACCAAGTCGCATTTTTCTTCGTATAATTAAAATTATCAGAAGTTTATAGGTAAAAAATTAATTAGCTAAATACTTTTTAAACTTATCAATACGATTTTCGGTGTCAATACCATCGTTATTTTGGTTTATCATCAGCCTATCGAGTTCAATATCTTCATCATCGGTTTCTTGAGTTTTAACAAATGAATTATTCACACATTCGTACCAATCGTCGCCAATGTTAATATATTGACCGTAATAATCACGAGACAAATGAACCTCATCAGCCTCTTTAAGAAATGGTTGATATGTATTTTCAGACCAATTAGTTTTTGTTTGCAGAATATACATCTCGTATGGCTTATTTTTGAAATCATCCCACCATATTTTACCATAACTTTTAGGTCTAAAAATGGGATATTTTATATAATAATATCGCCATTCATAAAGAGAAAGTGTTTCGCATGCATTGATGTAATTGTCTGCAATTTCTCTTAATTTGTTATCATCAAAGCTTTCGTGTTTAGATAATAATAGCAATAAAATTTCTTTTGTTTTTTCAAAACCTACGCTGTTACTTCTGTGGAAAAGTGACTTCCATGAAGCTTCATTCCTTTTGGAGCCTGAGCCAACCTGATAACGCTTTTTGTTAACATCCATCTGCCCGTAAAAACCTAAACTCATCAACGCACAATCAACAGAATCGTAATCACATTCAAATAATGAATAAAACCTTTTTCCGAAATCTATATTATCTAAGCCTATAATTCCAATCTGACCATCAAGCAACGGATGATCTTCCAAGAAAAAGAGTGTTTCTGCTTTTTCAGGGTTATCGGACACCCATTGTAATTTTTCAGTTTCTTCAGCTAATTGATGTGCATTAAAATTTTTATCAATAGACGAATCTACGATACCTTCAACGATAATACTCTTTGTCTGTTTCAAAATTGCCGGCATTCGGTTACCACTGGTTCTAACTTCACTATCACTGATTTCGTATTCAGAGTTAAGAATAAGATTGTTGATTACACGAAGTCTTCTGCTAAATTGATTTTCTGTAATTGTGTCCTTATTCAAAAGGTACATTATCACAGCATACAGCATAACAATTCTGTTTAAGGGAAATTGACGATTTCTTGCTCCGGTATCATTGTTGTTTTTCAGACAATCATTAAACACATCAATATCGTATCTTGTATCAATCTGTATTTTATTTTCCTCGTGCTCGTATGAAATAAATTTTTCCATAAACTCCTGAGGATTAGAATATCCACCAAGGTTACACCAACAATCAAAATAGCTTTTAAGTGTTGTTATGTTATTCTGAGCATTCTCACATTCTGTTGAAAAATATTCTTTCAACAGGTCAAATTCGTCAGAGCTTTTACCCTGAGTGGTGCCACCGTTTTCGTAACAAATAATTGTACAGATATAGTTGAAATATCTAAGAAATTCATCATCTATGATATTGTCTTCGCCACGATAAAACCACAGCATATCTGTCCACTCTTTATCAATTCTGCTACCTATTTCTCTTGCCAAATCAACATCTATTTTTCTTAATTCATGTTCAAGTTCAGCTTTGAAATGCTCAAATTGAGTTAAAGGCTTTCCTCGTGAGTTCATTTTTATATAAAGCTCATCAGTAAGTCCCATATCTTTTATAGGCAAGAAATAAAAAGAAACAGCGCCGTTTTTAAGTTTTGACCATATATCATCAACATCTGAAAAAACCTTATCAATATCATCAAGCATAACCAACATTGAGCTGATTGTAGGGTCTTTCTTCCAATCAAGTGGAAACTTAGCGTGGTCTTCTATTTCTTTAGAAATAGGCTTTGTGAAAGTAGGATTAAACTCATCAACAAGGAATTTACAAAAATCACGGGCACTATACCGTGTTTCATAGCTGAAATTTCTAAGAAATTCATATTCACTGTTTTCAATGTTTTCTTTTTTTGCAACGTAGTAGTGGAGTAGGAATAAGGTTGTCAGTCTTTGCTGACCGTCTAACGGAGTCATCTGTCCGTTTACATCAATATCACCATACACAAAATCCAATGTTACAGGCTCGTTGCATATTGCATCTTTTATTGCCTTTAAAAATCTTTCTCGAACTCTGTTAACCGTATAACTTGTTCTGCCCTGTGCATAGTCTCTTTGAATAATAGGAATAACAATTTTATTGAGCTGAACATATTCACCGTCAACTTCAAAGTTGGAATTGAAAATATCTATAAAATTATGTAGTGTTGTTCCCATATCAGTTTTGCTCCTTTCCTAAAAGGATTTTAGTGTCCAAATATTCATCAAGAACATCGTTTATTGCACTTATATATGCTACACGGTCAGCCTGTCCCCAGAAATTAACCTGATTATTTTCTGAGTCAGTATAATATTTTAAGAACACCATTTTCGTACAGAACGGAATGAACTGTCCCTTTTTGTCCATTTCTATTATCTGATTTCTTTTAACAGCAAATGTAGAATTATTTAAAGCTGCATTATCACTTGTATTCAGCAATGCAAGATTCGATATTGAATGCATATATTCTGTACTGCCTTGTGTAGAAAGAATATCAACAACCTCATTCTGTATAGCCTCAAATTCAGCTCTTTCTAATTTGGGAGCAGAAATAGCATTGTCCATCCTTTTGAGAAGTTCCTCGTTTTCACCATTAACTTCTTTGATTGCTTTTCTGTGCAAGGTAATCCATTGTACCCAATGCTCCTGAGTTTTCATACCTTCGGACTGCTGTGCATGAATGTGTTCAAGACTCCAAACTACTTTTCCGTCAGCATTAAACTTATACTTCTCAAATGGGAACCATTGTGTATGCTCACCGTTTTGACGAACCGACTCAATGTTAAACAGAAGCAATAATTTGCTGATTTTTTTAGCTTCGTTTGCTTTGTCATATGAAAGGTCTGCATAATTCACTGCATCAAGATGTACGCTTTCTTTTATGCACTGTTTAAGGGCATTTTTGAAATTCTCTTTTGAAGCATCCTTTGACATATCAAATACGTCTTGTAAGGTCTTGGTATCCGATGCTATAAGATAGCCAATTAAATGATATAATTCGTGATTTTCAAACCAGTCTTTAAGCAATAAGAATGTACGGAGAATTTCAGCCCATATATCGCTGAGATTTTCCGCTTTTTGCTTTTGGTCGAAGAAAAAGAATGTTGCATATTTATCTTTGTTCGTAACGGATTTTCTTGCAATTAAATCAAGAATAAGGTCAATTCTTGTTTGATACGCAATATTAGAGTTGTTTGTAAGAAAATACCATAATGAGTTGTTATGTAATTCTTTTTCAATGTTATCCCATTGGAGAGAGATTTCCTCTTGTCTTTGCCTTGTCATATCAGGGTTGTTGTCTTTACTTAAAAACATAGCCTTTACAAGTTCTGCACTTGTAAGAGGAATTTTACCAATGTTAAGACGGGTAAACAGAGCTATAGAATCTGCTTCTTCACCTACTTCATACCAAATTACCTTAACATTTTCACTAAGATATTTTGCCACATTTATCATAGCTAACTGTTTATCTCTGCTTTCAAACCACTGTTGAATTACAGTATAAGCACTACCTATAAAATAAAAGTCGATATTATCATTAATCTGAGACATATCAAGCTCATTTAAGAACTCTGCCGATTTACTTCTTGTTTCATATTCCAAAGAAAATTTAGGTGCACTGAAAAAGAATCCGCCACTGGCAATATACATATATTTAAAAATTAAATACAAAGTTGTAAGACGTTGTTGACCGTCAATAAGTTCGTATTTGTCATTTTTCCTTTTTACAACTATAGGCTGTAAACAATAGTTCTTTGTTCCATTGGCGTAAATATCGTCAAGAAGGCGAGTAACCTCATCTTCGCCCCAACGGTAACCCCTCTGATAAGAAGGCACAAAAAACTCACCGGATATTTCACCGACTAATTTTGCTTCTAATTTTATCTGAGATATATTTGTCATATCACTTACCCCTTAAACATCCGTTTATATTTAAAACTCTATTGCCTTTTTCACCATATTTAAATACTCATCTTTAACCGCATCAGGTCCGAGGATTTTAACCTTACCCCCGAAGCCGAATATCCAACTATAAAATATATGGCTGGTAGCTACATTTACCGTTATCTTGAACTTTTCGGTAGCGGCTTCCGTTATTTCAATATTCTCTCCAAAGCGGTCAATTATTGAATCAATGACGTCGTTATCGCACAGAAGCTCAACATCTGTATGTTCGGCATTAAACATACGGAAGGTTGTGTTTATGTAATCATCAATGTTGAAATCTTCGGGAGCCTGACTTGAATTTTCTTCAAGAATCATCGGACATTTTGCAATACGGTCAACACGGAAGTTTCTGATACTGTTATCTTCTGCAACACCGACTAAATAATAGAAGTCACCGTTCCATACAAGATGTAAAGGTGAAAGCACATAAGATTCACCGTCGTGTTTGAGCTGATGCTGCTTTTTTATATTGTACTGAAAGTACGGAAAAGAAATCTTTTTACCCTCATTGATAGCCTCGTTTATAGTATCAACAATGATATAAATTCTTTCATTATCCGACTTGATACGGCCCTCACAGCAGACATTACGCTTTAATTTTTCAGCACCAAAATCACCTGCAAGTGAACTGAGCTTTGCAACAAGTTCTTTACTCTTACCGGCGGTAATGAATTTTGCTGATTCAACAGCATCTATAAGAAGCTTTAGCTCGGAATTTTCAAAATCACGGGAGCAGATGTTGTATCTGTTCTGAACGGATTTGATTTCCTGTATTTCAAGACCGAACTTACGAAGAAGTTCAATTTCCGACTTGATAGTCTGACGGTGAGCACTGATACCGTACTTTTCTTCAAGTATGTTAATAAGCTGAACGGTTGTGAGATAATGCTCCTCGTCAGTCTGTTCATATAAAATTTTAGCAAGATATAAAGGTCTTAACTTTGAATCGTTATCCATTGTGTACTCCTTTTGCTAAATTGTTTAATGGCTAATTATGATGCTGAAATAATAATAGATACTATGGCGAGAACTATTGATGAAGCAGAAATTATTTTCAAGAACAGATTTTCTTTCTTCATCTTTTCAGTTACTTGAATGTATTGATTTTGTAATTCCTGCTGTTTCATAAGATTTTGATATGCCTTTTTAAACTTCACTTGAGAATTCAGTTGTTCATTAACATCTTCATCAAGCTGTAACAACTGGTTAGCAAGTGAATCATATTCATCTTTTCTGACCACTTCAGCCGAAGTAATTACCGCAAGCCAATTCAGGATATTTTTAATGATGCCTGATATGACTTCTTGATTTTCGGCTAAAGCTTTTTGATTTTTTCCGTTTGCAAAAAAAGCTTGAAATGAGTTTTGCTTTTTGATTTTATTTATTGTTTTTGTAACCTTCTGCAGCTCCTCGAGCGAAGTTTTTTCTAAAACCTCATAATCTGCAGATGCCTCTGACACAACCGAACTTTTGCTTTTATCAGTAACTGTTATATCATTCTTCTTATTTTTAAAATTAATTTTCTTCATTTAAATCCCACTCCTGCAATTCTTTTAACATTGCTTTGCGTTTTTCTTGTCCGCTTTCAAGTTGCTGTATAATTCTGCTGTGGTTTTCCATAATTAGCTGCGGATTAAAAATCTCTATAAAATTATCTCTCGCAGCAAGTGAAAGCATTTCTTTTTTGAAGTTTTCATACCAAATGCTTTCCAAAATAAGAATATCCTCATCTACTTGTGATATTTTGTTTAAGGTATCACTGTAAATATCGCTACTCTTTTTAACATATTTAATAACATCAACAGAAAATTTTATAAGGGTTCCATAGTCTAACGCAAAAAGCCCTGCATAATTTTTGCTGGCTGTTGTGATAATTGTATCAACTAAGAATGAAGATCCATGAGCTATTGCTTGAAAAACATCGAATTCTTTTGTCTTCTTAAAGCTTTTGTTTTCAGCACATAACTCATTAAATAAATCTGAAAACTCGTTCAAACTACCTACATTATGTAATCGGCCATAAAGATTTACACTTTTAGCAGATTTAAACAAAAATACATAACTGTTGGTAATAAGCTGTAACATTGCTAATGATGTAGTATTTCCAACTAGATTTTTAAGATTCAAACCGCTCCCGTACATGCCTAACATTATCTTAGCCATTGCTTGACTGTTGTCTGCAATATATGAAGTAAAAGGAAGGGGTAAACTTGTTTTTGTAAAGAAGTCAATAAGCAAATGATTCATCAATTCAGCTTTAGGGTCATCAGGGATTTTAAATCCGCCTCTATTAAGAAAATCTTCGACTCTCATATTACCGGGATGTAACGTACCACCCATTTGCTCGGATATAGTTTTTCCCCATAACGGAAAATCAGTTTTTCTGCCGGACATTAAATCTAAAGCTTCCTGAAATCTTCCAAGGTCATGTCCTGGGCCGATTTGTCTATGTAAACCTTGAACTGAACCTTTCATCCCTTCGGGTTTGGGAACTTTATAATCTACACCTGTTCTCGTTGTTGAATGTTTATGTTTAAGGTCTCCGTGTTGCGGTATAAACGATTTAAAAAGACCATTCATTGCACCACAAACAATACCCGCTATAGTTGCTACAACAACATCTGTAACGGAAAGATTTACAGAAAAGCTCTGTCTTAACTCGTTTTCTAATTGCTGTTTTTCATCTTGTAAATACTTAATTTGTTTTTCAACGGCAATTTGATGTGAAATAAAATTAACAGCACTTTCTCCACAAAACTCAACTAATTGTAAATTTATATCGCTTTCCATGTAGATGCTCCTTTTACATAACAAATGCCTATACTTATACAAATTAAAGTATATCACTTTATGCCCGTTAATTCAACAGATTTAACCAAATTTATACAAAAAGGTGTTGAGTAGAATCAACACCTTAAAACGACTTTTCAAAACCCTATTGACTGTTGTGAACATTTATTCTATACTTAAACTCACAATTTAATAAATTTGCGACTTTAAGCGTGATGCAAGGTCATCAGAGGACTATTTGGCACCGTATGAAGTCGAATGTACATATCTTTCAAAAGAGCAACACAGCAAGAACCTACATATTAGTGTTGCAGAGAAGAAAGAACCCACTTTCTTAATCGCGTAAGCGGAGATAATCGTAAGATTATGCTACCCAAGCACCGTAACGAAAGTCGATTGGATGTGGGATAACTATGTCCATTCGAGTTCGTACGGTGTTATTTTGTCTTTTAAACTGATTTTGCATACTCTTAATGAAATTACTCTGCTAACAAAATTAACCCCGTTACAAAGGAAAAAATCATCAAAATTCAACCCGAAAAGCTACATTAAAGGAGGAATACAAATGGAAGAAAAGAAGCGTGGGCGTGGCAGACCGAGGCTTGATGTACCAAATGGCAGATGCAGTCGCAGACAAGCCGTTAACTCAATGTATGTGGACAAAGCTGCTCAGTTGATTTCGGAAGCGGCTGCCGAAATTCCCGACAAGTCATTACTTTGGTATTCTGACGAAACCACATGGACAATAAAAAGCAAAGATGGAATTCTTGAACAAATCGGACGGATGTTAGTACAAGACCATCACGAGCCGAGCCACTGTGTGTATATTACCAATCTTGCAATTGCCGCTTTGAAAAGCGGATGCACTTGCAGAGAGATAGAAAAAGCCATACGTAAAATACGAATGACGTTGAAAGAATCAAACCAAATACCCAATAATACAGAACTAATCAATATCGCAGGACAAGCCGTAACCGACTTGCATCGGATGGGCGAAAGATAATCAAACAATTTTTGGTAGCCGCTACCGAAAATAAAAAGGAGTGTGATGAATCTGAACATTGATATTGTTTACGAAGAACCGCAAAGCAAAATCTTTTTCAAAATGCCGAAGGTGTTATTTACGGATGAGTACAAGGATTTGTCTGCAGAAGCAAAGCTGTTATATGGTTTAATGCTCGACAGGATGCAGCTATCAGCAATCAATGGTTGGTGTGATAAAAACGGAGAAGTGTTTATCTTTTATACCATTGCAGAAACAAGTGAAAAACTCGGCTGCGGGCACGATAAAGCAACAAGGTTACAGCGTGAGCTTGAAAAAAACAATCTGCTTCGCCGTAAATATCAGGGCAAAGGCAAACCTGCAAAGCTGTATGTTTTAGATATACCGAAAACACGCATCAGGTCACCGTAAAAGTCGCAAGTAATAAGACTGAGCAGAGTAAGACTGAAAGTTATATACCAACCGAGAAGAGAAAATATATCTTTTAATTAAGTTAGTAATAACTTTAAGTATATAAGGCAACTTGGCTGAATGTGAAAGGCTGATAAAACGGCGCATTTCTTCTTCGGCTCGTATAATAAAAATTTGTTAAATCAGACGATAGAAATTCGTAAAATGAACAGTACCCCGTCAGCAAAATTTCCATTAAAAATCGGTGCATTTTGCCCGTATTATTAAGGGTAAAATGCACTCAAAAATGGCTCTGTTGAAAAAATATAAATTTTTCAAAGGAATGAATTTTTACTAATATTTCACTATTTTTCATTATGCGACGGTTTGGATAAAAAGAAACTGCCCCCACAAATGTGAGAGCAGTAAAACATTAAGGTTGGAAATCAAAGATTCATTTCAAGTTCTAAACATTTCCATTCTTCGCCAAGTACAGTATAAGTTTCCGTCTTTTCCAAAACAACATCTTGAAAACCAACTGCTTTGTAACAGTAGTAAGCAGATTCATTATTTTCAAAAACGCCCAAAGAAACCTTTTTAGCACCGTAAATATCTTTTGCAAATTTTAATCCTAACTGAAGCATTGTTTTTCCGTATCCTTTGCCACGCTTTGCGGGGTCAACAACTACAAAGCCGAATCTCAGTTCATCAAAGCTTTCTGATGGTCTTCTCATTGTAAAGAATCCAACAATCTCATCATCTTCAATAGCAGTAAAAGCCATAAGATTTTCAACAAAACTGAATTTCTTTTTACTTATGGGATACTTACCCATAACACCTGCAGACCATTTGTAAAAGGAAATTTTATCTTTGCTCCAAGAAAGTATTACATCTGCATCATTCTTGTTATAAGGTCTTAATCTTAACATTTTCATTTCTCCTCCAATAAAGCAGATTTAATATCTTTCATCATTTCTTCGTGCTGTTTGCAAAACAGTTTGGGAGTGTTGTTTATTGGGAAATATTTCAGTTCAAGAGTTTCATTGTTGTCGCAATAAAGTTCTCCACCGATAATAGAAAGTTCGTATGCAATACACACGCTCTGATATTTATCACCATTGGGACAGACAGCATCAGTATCTGTGTAAACACCGATAAGTCGTCCGACCTTAACATCCAAGCCTGTTTCTTCTTTAACTTCTCTGACGGCAGCCATCTCAGGTGCTTCTCCTAATTCAAGAGCACCGCCGGGAAATCCCCACATATTACAATCGCCACGGCGTTGTAACAGCACTTCACCTTGCTCGTTGAATATACAACCGCCTGCGTGAACTAAGATTATTTTTTCGTGACCGACTTTTTTACGAATCCATTGTATGTAATTCTTTTGTTTTTTGACTTTATTAAACATTGCAACGCATCCTTTTGGGTTAGATGAATAGGGATTTATTTAATTCCCTCTGTTATGTCCTCAAAGAAACTATTCGTGTATCTATTCATTTCTTCGCATAATGGAATTGTTTCGGGCAAATAACAGTTGTTTTTATTTAAAACATTTCTCTCCATAAATTTTAATGTATCAATCAAAGACTGACCTCTGACAGAGCCTGTAATTAGTGTTTTAACAACTAAATAAGTCTTGCCGCCTTCTAAAACATGAGCATCATGTAAAATTTTACCCTCTATGGTTTCGGGGATTTCGCTTCTTTGGGATTCCCATGATATTTTGATTGTTTTAGCAATGGTGTTTTTATCATATTCCTGTTCCTTCATCCATCGCTTGATTCTTTTTTCATCGCTATATATAAAACCGTGAAAATAAGTTGCTAATGTTAAACATTCTTCATCAACATTGTAATTGCTGATAGAAAGAATTTTATCAACCATTTTTCTCACTAACTCAATATGCCACATGTTATGCATTATATCTTTATCAGCATAATAAGGCTTTACAAATTCAAGCAAGGCTTTTTCATTCAACATATTATTTCCTCTTCAAAGTTTTATTTGAGATACTAATTATATCACATACTCACCAAACAAATCAACCTGAATACATATCCTCGTGTAAACACAAGGATTTTTTAAATGCAAAAATTTAAAACAAAGGAAGTGAAAAAATGCTTTAGCAAAACACTAAACAACTTTTCAAAAATGAAAAAATAAAATCTTAAGAAAGGAAAATGAATTTATGTCAAATGAAAAAATTGAATATTTAAATCTCGATTTATTGCATCCGTTTGAGAATAATCCGTTTCAGAGTGTTGATGAAGGTGAATATGATGAGCTTCGTGACAGCATTATGGAGTTCGGTATTATCACACCACTGATTGTAAATAAGTCGGATACCGGTTATGAAATAATCTCTGGTCACAGACGATGGCAGATTGCAAAGGAATTAAAGCTTGAAACTGTTCCCGTTTATGTCAGAGAATTTTCAAAAGAAGAAGCGGTAATAAATTTTGTTGATTGTAATTTATCCCGAGAAAAAATCTTGCCGAGTGAAAAAGCCCGAGCGTATAAAATGAAACACGATGCAATTAAAAAGCAAGGTGCAAGAACTGATTTAACTTCGTCACAAGTTGGGACGAAGTTCCGTAGTGATGAAAAGCTCGCAGAAACAATGCCCGATTCCCGAATGCAGATTCAGAGATATATCCGATTAAACAATTTACAACCTGCACTTCTTGATATGGTGGATGAAAAAAGAATATCTTTTACACCTGCAGTTGAGCTTTCATATTTAACTGAAGAAGAACAATGCAACTTAATTGAAACTATTGACAGTGAAGATTGCACTCCGTCACTCTCTCAGGCACAGCGTATGCATAAGTTAAGTGATGAAAAGAAACTCACTATGGATGCTATCTTTGAAATTATGCAGGAGCAAAAAGCGAATCAAAAAGAGTATGTAAAGATTCCTGTTGAAACTTTTAAGAAGTATTTCAAGAAAAATATGCCACCAAAAAAGATGGAAGAAATAACTGAAAAGGCTCTTGCCCGTTACGCAATGGTGCTTCAGAAACAGCGTCAGTGGGAGCGATAAAAACTGTGGTATCGTCTTTGCGAGCATTGGATTTGTTGCAACAAATCCGCTCGGAAGCAGAAAAGAGGTGAAAACATTTGCCGAGAAAAAGACAACACCGATACGCTTTTTATCTTGATGATGAAGAAAATGAAATGCTTTTAAGCCAAACAAAAGAATATAACGTCAGCGTTTCAAAGCTAATAAGATTGTTGATTTTGTACCAATGCATAAAATTTCCGCCTAAAGAAATCCGTTCTGTTGTTCCGGAACTTCGCCGTATAGGTAACAATCTTAATCAGATTGCAAGAGCTTTAAACTCAAAATCTTTTGTAACCGATAAAGAAATCAGAAATGCAATTACAGAACTTCGTGATTGTGAAAAGCAGTTGCTTGAAAATTTTGATACGGGGAGGTGAAAAAATATAGCGATAACAAAAATTAAAAAGTTAAAAACGGGACTTTCAAAGCTGATTGATTATGCAATGAATCCATCAAAAACTACTGCCGATAGAATTTTTAATGACGGTATGAAAAACGAAGAAGTAGTTTTTGTGCGAGGTATAAACTGCACACCTGAGTTTGCAAAAGCACAGATGCAGGAAACAAAAGATATGTTTAATAAAAATTCAGGTAATGTCGGTTATCACATTATTCAATCTTTTGATGATAACGAAGGTACGAATGAACAGGTTTTTGAAATCGGTTGCAAACTTGCTGAAGAATTATTCGGTGACAGATTTGAAGTAATTGTTGCACTTCATAAAAATACTAATAATCTTCATTGCCATATTGTTGTGAACAGTGTTTCATTTGTTGACGGTAAAAAGTTTAATGATAACAAATCATTCTTAAATAAAATGCGTAATGTTTCAGACAGACTTTGCAGAGAGCAGGGATTATCGGTTATTGAAAATCCTAAACCGTCAAAACATCAATGCTATCCGCAGTATATTGCAGAGCGTGACGGTGAGTATAACAAATTCACAACGCTCAAAAAAGATATTGATGAGTGTATTCTTCGTACAGGTAGTGAGAGAAATTTTCTTTATGAAATGCAGAAGCTCGGTTATAAATTTGATTTTTCTAAACCTCATATAACAGTTAATCATCCGTCATTCAAAAGACCTGTGTGGTTATGTGACCTCGGTGATGAGTATTCTTTTGAAAGAATCAGCCAAAAGCTTTATGCTGATTGGAGACATTACCGAATTGATTTACCACCGCAGGATGAATGGAGAAATTATCTTTATGACTTTGAAAGAAACTACAGAGAGGTATATGTTCATTTCGTTACAGTGGTTCAGGCGGTGAAAAGCCGACCTAAAGAAAACTACTATATCGAAAAATATCTGCAAAGAGAAATCATAAAGCTTGACCGTTTGATTGAACAACAGAATCTTTTATGCCACTATGACATTGAAACTGATGAGCAGTTGCAAGCCTTTAAGCAGGAATGCATAAACGAAATGGCAGAGGTAACCGAGGTACGAAAAGTTTATCGTAACAAGTTAAAATGTGCTGTTCGCAAGGGAGATGAAAAGGAAATTGCAGAAATCAAAAATACCATCAGTCTGTTTTCCGAAAGACTTAAAATTCTTCGTAAGGACATTAACACCTGCGAAAGAATTGAAAAATCCGAGCCTGATGTTGAAAATAAAATAGGCACAATTCTTGAAATCGAACAGCAACAGAAAAATAAAACACAAAACAGAAACCGTGGCTATTCACGGGATGAAAGATAAGGAGGAATGTTATTGAACATTTTTAAAAGAATAAAAGACTTTATTATATCTCTATTGAATGATACTCATGGAGAGGTTGTAAGTGCTGATGACAGTGTTTATGTTATCAACGGTGTCCGTTATGTTGTTTCTGCAAAGCACAGTGAAACAGAATCAATGACTTTCATTGATAAGATTAAAAGATATTTAGGTAGCGATTTCGCACATTTGACTACTGCCGAGGATATAAATACAATTAACACAGAATGTGTATGCATGACTGCCGGAAAGGAGGACTAATG
The DNA here is from genome assembly GCA_045605525.1 of Acutalibacteraceae bacterium. Lineage (GTDB taxonomy): Bacteria > Bacillota > Clostridia > Oscillospirales > Acutalibacteraceae > RUG806. The sequence goes on along the minus strand of JAZUQC010000087.1, from coordinate 12,629 downwards.
CAGTCAAATTACTCAGGTATTACTGCTCTCTATTGCCGTCTCTCCCGTGATGACGGTAAGGATTGTGAGAGCAACTCAATAGAAAATCAGAAGCTTATGCTTGCCCGTTATGCAAAGGAAAAAGGTTTTGACAACATAAGGTTCTATGTTGATGACGGTTACACAGGTACAAACTTCAACCGTCCTGATTTCAAAAGAATGATGGAGGATGTTGAAGCAGGATATGTCAAAACAATCATTGTCAAGGATATGTCCCGATTCGGCAGAAACTATGTTGAGGTTGGACTTTTTACCGAATCATATTTTCCCGAGCACGACATCAGATTTATCGCTGTTACAGATTTGGTTGACAGCGCTGACGGTGAAAATGAAATAATCCCGTTCAAAAATGTTATGAACGAGATGTATGCAAGAGATATTTCAAACAAGGTGCGTTCTGCCAAAAGAATCAGAGGTAATATGGGAGAGCCACTTTCCCAGCCGCCATACGGGTATATGAAGGACCCTGTAAATCCTAAAAGATGGGTTGTGGAGCCTGAAGCAGCCAAGGTTGTAAGAGAGATTTTCATACTTTATCTTGAAGGATACGGTCTGGATAAAATCGCAAGACATCTTCAGGACAAGGGTATTAAAAATTGCACATCCTATTGGCAGGAAAGAGGGATAGGCAGAGGCGGTAAAAAGGTGCAGCCTAACCCTTATAAATGGAAAAGCTCTACCATCCGTCAGATTCTTCTTCGTCAGGAGTATTGCGGTGATGTAGTAAACTTCAAAACCTATTCCAAGAGCTTTAAGAACAAGAAACGGCTTCAGAATCCCGAAGAAAACTGGAAGATTTTCAAGGATGTTCACGAGCCGATTATTGACCGTCACACCTATGAAGAGGTACAGAAGCTTATAGGCTTTTGCAAACGCCGTGAGCCGTTAGCTGAAAACGGAAGCAAAAGCATATTCTGTGATTTTCTTGTCTGTGCCGAGTGCGGTCATAAGCTGTGGTATCATGTGAACACCCGAAATAAGGATATCCATTATTTCAGTTGTTCTAACTATGTAAAGGATTACAGAGGTAGTTGTCAGCACAGACATTATGTCAGGGCAGAAGCTATTGAACAAATAGTCACAATGGAGTTGAAAAAGCTTGCAGGTTATCTGAAGCATAATGAGGATGAGCTTGTTGAGGTGCTTACAATGAAAACCGAAGCTATCGTACAAAACGAAAAAAGGCGTATAAATTCCGAGCTTCAAAGATGCACTTCAAGACAAAACACAGTAAATACCTTATATGAAAAGCTTTATGAGGACAATGCTCTCGGTAAGGTAACTGACGAATGGTTTTTACACATGTCACAGAAATACGGTGTCGAAAGAGATGAGCTGAAAGTCAAAATTCAAAAGCTGCACGAGGAGCTTGATGAGCTTAATGATAAGAAAAGTGAAAGAGTTGCATTCGTCGAGGCAATAAGACGCTTTATAAGAATGGAAACAATAACGGCACCGCTTCTTCATGAGCTCATTGACCGCATTGAGGTTTATGAAACAGAAGGTACAGGTAAAAACAAAACTCAGAGAATTGTTATCTATTATCGTTTTGTAGGGAACATTGAAATTCCGTCAGACGAGGAAAACCTCAAATTGGATATGAGGCAAGGTATGGCTGTTGAATACCTTACAGCATAACAAAAAAGAGCAGGCTAAAACCTGCTCGATACATAAATTAAATACTATGAAGAAACACAAAAAAATCGAGTGTTCATCACTTAAATCCGTAATGAACACTCGAAATGGTTGCGGGGAGAGGACTTGAACCTCTGGCCTCCGGGTTATGAGCCCGACGAGCTACCAACTGCTCCACCCCGCGATGTATTCACTTGTTGAGTGCTTAGTTATTATACACGATGAATACACAAATTGCAAGTGTTTTTTGAAAAAAATTAAAATATTTTTCACTTGGCGGTTTTTTTGCGTGAAAATTGTTTTTTGAGAATAAAAATGATGTAAAATTTGCGACAGACGGGTTTTATACGGTTTTGTACAGTGTTTGCATGAGGGTGTCGTCATTGAGCAGGTCGATGCGTTTTCGGATTGCATCGTCAGACTTGAATTTTCCTTTCAGAAAATCTTTTTTAACAAGACAATAACCAGTGAAACCGCACCGATCGTGCCTGCAAATACGGCGGACAGCAACAAAAGGGAAATCAGATACAAGCCGCCTTGTATCATTGCATTCGTAAAAACGGTGAGCCATGCGGGCTTGACAAAATACAGTATAATATCAGTCAGCAGGAAGGCACCTGCCAGAAACAGAAAACCGTCCCAACCGCCTTTGATGTCGGCAGTGCTTAATTCCATATGTATGGAAATGGTTACGGCAAGAGCTGCAAATACCCAAAGTTTCCAACTTTCAATGTTGGCTGCGGAAAAAATCAGTTTGAAAATGGATAAAATGGCAGTGCCGATCTGTGTGAGTGTATCCAATGACAGACTGCTTTGGGCGGTGTCTTGTAATAGATTCGCTACTTGTGTAAATGAGGACGGCAAAAACAGGCGTAATAACAGAAGAACAACACAGGACCCTGTGACAACGGGGGCAATGCCGATGAAAAAATTGCCGATTCTGTGCCGCAGATTGCGGGGATTGAAAGAATGCTTCACAAAGCCCAGTGTGCCGTTTCGCTTGTTGATGCCGAAAAGCTTGATTTGTTTGATTTTATGTCCGAACACAATACACATGGCGGCATGTGACAACTCATGTACGGGCGTGCCGATGATGCCCGAGTAATTGACGATCTGCGGTGCAAATCTGCCGCAGGCAAGCACAAATAACCGTTTGCAGATGTGGATAAAATAACCTGCAAAGACAATACTGCCGACGGTTGGAAGAAGCTGTATCAGGAATGAAAAAACAATGGTTTTCATTGCTGTTCGTTCTGTTGCTGTGCGGCTTGCTGTTGTGCGGTCTGATAGCCGTAATACGCTTGCTGTTGCTGATATGCCTGTTGTTGTGCGTATGCTTGCTGTTGTGCAAAGTTCTGCTGTGCGGCGGCTGTGCCTGCATCCAGACGTTTGCGGGTGGGGGTGCCGCCCGGATAACGGAAGTTTGCCTTGCGTTCGGCGGTGCGGATTGCATCGTCCTTTAATGTATAGTAATATGCGGCGAGTGCAATTTTGTAGTAAGGAATGATATAGACAGCCATCAGCACCCAACCGAGGATGGGGATCATACCAAGCAGGAACCAGGGCAGGAAGGAGAGTTCAAAGGTAAACACCTCTCCCATGCGGTTTTTGGTCAGGTATCTGCTTTTTTCGAGTGCTTCAAGAGCGGTAATGTTTTCATCTGCCATAATCAGCTCCGCAAACAGAAAACGAAGCCGCAGGATGATGCCGGGGACGATCAGAAGCAAGGTGCCGACGGCAAGGTAAAGGGATTTGATGATATGCAGCAAAAGACCTTTTGTGTAGAGGGAAACACTTTTGAATCCGTTAAAAATGTCTTCGAGTTTGCCGTTACCCTGTCTTGCAATGTCCAGAAAGACCTTGTTTTTTCCGATCAGGAACCCGCCTTGTGCAAAAGGAGAAAGTAAGCCTGTCAGTGCAGAGAGTACACCCGGGACGGCTGCGGCAAAAATGCCGGTTTCACTGTTTTGCTTAGAAAGTTCGGCGGCTCTCTTTTTTATGTTTTGTCTTGTCATAATGTATATCCTCCGTCAGTTAAGATAGCATGAAAACAGATTGCCGCAAACGGTCAGACTGTTTTCTTTGTCTGCAAGATAAAGCCCTATGGCGGTGCGTTTTGCCGATCCGTTGATGTCGGTCGGTTCGCGAAGTGTTACACGGAAATCCGTGACATTGCGGATCTGTAACAAGTTGCAATGTGAACGGTCCGCTGCGAAATCCCTTGTAAAACGCTCAATTCTTACATTTTTGCAGTTGCTTTCACAGCAGATAAGGGCATCGTCCGGTTTTTCGGCTGTGGAAAAAGCAACCATATCTTTGATGTTCACATTTTCAATCCGTCCGACACCGCCCGGGCAGTCATTTTCATTGAACAGCGGTGTGCGGCAGTATCTTGCCGCATCCATGTTGATTGCAAACGCACGGCAACCGCAACGCACGTTTTTGATTTCAATGTTGCGGATGGGGGAATCTACACTCAGCATACGCAGGAAGGTGTGACAGTCTTCCGCGACAATATTTTCAATGCGGATGTTTTCGATTGCGCCGTTTGTAAGGCCTAAATTTTCCACTCTTTGCAGACTGTCATCGGCATTCAGGGCAATCAGATCGTCATTGGTCTGTCCGTTCAGGGCAACAAGGTTGCCGATATAGCCGTTTTTGCAGCCGCCGCAGAAGTGCAGACCGTCCTGATTCGGTCGTGCATTGTTACCGGTGAAAATGATGTTGCGGATGTCAAAACCGTCCAGTTCGCAAAACCTGAAAAAGTAAGCAGGAGAATCCATGACGGTTATGTCGCAAAGTTTTAAATTTTTGACTTTATGGAAATTGAACATACTGCCCGACCAGCCGTTCGGGGTGAAAATGTCGGGCTTTACATTGTAAGTGCCGCAACAGTTGCCGTCCCACAGACCGCCTTCAATGGTTATATTTTCATTGCCGTTGCGTGCATCCGCATTTGAAAGAAGAAATTCACCCGCACGGCGTCTGATTTCTCCCGACAGTTTCATAACGGCATAAGGATGCAGTTTCAGGTGTGTGTTGGAGGGCACAAGCAGGGTTCTTGTGATCAGATAGACCCCTGCGGGCAGTTCAAGATAACCGCCGCAGGCATTGATGGCTCTTTGCAACGCGGGTGAGTCGTCTGTTACTCCGTCACCCATAATGCCAAAATCAAAGTATTGCTCGGTCATGGCAGAATCCTTTCACAAAAGGTTATATAGAATCATTTTATCATATTTATATACACATTGCAAGAAAAAAGTGAGGTGAAATGATAAATACGGTTTGAAATTTTTTTACAAATTATTCACAGAACGGTTGACGGAAATGTATAAATGTGATAAAATCAAAGTGCTTATAAGTTAATCAGATAAAAAAAGGAGCTGGATATTCCGATGAAAAACAAGAACTTCAAAAAGAGCATATCCGTCATGTTGAGCGTACTGATGCTTTTGACCTGCTGTGCATTTGCACTGCCTGTGTCTGCGGCGGAAGATCACACCTGTGAATGGAAAATGATTGACATTGTTCGTCCTTCTTTGCAGTCTGACGGCACATGGGGCAACGGTCTGGCAACGTACGAATGCACAGTTGCTGATAAACATCAGAAAACGGCAATCGTCACCAGAGCTGATTATACAGCATTTGATGCAATTATTGCCGAGCTTGCCGCACTGCTTGCTGAACCCGCATTGTCTGCTGCGTCACGTGAAGAAATTGAAACCGTGCTTGCTACCGACGGTGTTGCACAGAATCTGATTGAAGCGGAACAGGCACAGGTCGATAATGCTGTTGCAGCTATTACCGCTGCCCTGGGAAAATATGTGGAAAAATATACGGTTGTGTTTGCGGACGCCGACGGTACGGTGCTTTCCGAACAGGAAGTCACGTTCGGTTTTGATGCAATTGCTCCTGTTGTTCCTTTCAAAGCAGGTTTTGTCTTTATGGGTTGGGATAAGGAGTTCACAAATGTGTCTTCCGATCTGACCGTGACGGCACAGTATTTTGAAGGCAGAGGTTATATTGATGTTGATACTGCAAAGCTCGGTCTGAAGCCCGGTGCTGTCAAGCAGATCAATGCCTCGCTTGTAACAGATGAAGATGTTGACAATGCAATCACATGGACCGTTGCTGACACAAGTGTTGCAACGGTTGATGAGAACGGTGTTGTAACCGCAGTCAAGATCGGCTATACAACACTTACACTTTCTGCATTGGACGGTGCTGTGAAAGAAACAATTGATCTTTATGTTTACGACGGCAATGCAGAACACACCATTACGCTGATGACCGGCGGTATGGGTAGTTTTGTGGTTAACGGCAACAATGTCGGCATGGCTTTTGTCAAAGTGAAATCCGGTCAGCGTTTCCGTTTCCAGTTTGCACTCAACGGTAAATATGATCCTGCCAATGTTATTATTACGGCGAACGGCAAGGAAGTCATGCTTGGTGCGGACAATTATTTTGAAATTCCTTATGTTTGCGAAGATCTGACTGTTATTGCATCCCTGCGCGGCACTTCGACAGAGCCCGATCCCGAAAAGCCCGACAGCGGCAATGACCCCGTTGTGAATCCCGATGATTGCGATTGCATGTGCCATTCCGACGGTATTTTCGGTTTCCTGTGGGATCTGATTTCGTTCTTCTGCAAACTGCTGGGCATTGAAGATCTGCGTTACTGCGAATGCGGTGTTGCACACTGGTAAGAATTTTAAGATTCTGATCTTTATTATAGTTTAAATTATAACACTAACAGCGGCTGTTGCTCCGGACGGATCTGCAGGCGCTGTTTTTTGCTTGTCAGGGACATGTCGGTTGCAAAAAATGAATTGTAAAATTTTTAACATTTGTGAATTATGTCTATTGAAATCTTATTTTTGTGTTCACTATAATAAAAGGCGATACATCCCGGTGCTTGAGGTGATATGTGTGAAAAAAACCTATGTGACATCTATGCCCGATCATATCGGTGCATTTTTAAAGGCAAGCAAATGTTTTTCTGCATTGGGAATCAATATTACACGGGTCAGTTACAACAAAGCCGTGGATTCTCATACATTGTTTATTGATGCCGAAGGAACGCAGGCGCAACTGAATGAAGCGGATGCGGAACTTAAAAAAATAGGGTATCTGCAAAGCAATGCCAATAAGACAAGTGTTGTTTTGCTTGAATTCTGCCTTGCGGATGTTCCCGGCAGTGTTACGGATGTACTGGCACTTATCAATGATTTTAATTTTAACATTTCCTATATCAGCTCACAGGAAAACGGAACGGATTATCAGTATTTCAAAATGGGACTTTATGTAGAGGATATCAATCAGATTTCCGATTTTCTGTGTGCGGCTGAAAAGTTATGCAAAGTGCGTGTTATTGACTATAACCGTTCCGAAAAGGTCTACGACAACAGCATTTTTTATAACACCTATGTTTTGGGGCTTTCTCAGATGATGGGGCTGTCTGAAAATGTCAGCCGCGATCTTTTGGTGCATGTCAATCTTGCAATGCAGACATTGGACGAGCATGGCTTGTCTCCCTACAGAACCTTTGACAGCATCAGCAAATTTGCCGAGCTGCTTGCCGCTTCAAAGGGGTCCTCTTTTATGCCGCGTGTCAGTACACACAAAATCACGGATAACACGGAAATTACATTGATTGAACCGCCTTGCGGAAGCAATACGATTATCATAAAAAGCAACGGAAAAGTATTGTTTGCAGACAGTGGTTATGCCTGTTATGCCGATGAAATGCAGCCTGTTATTAAAAAGATCGTCCCCGATTTTGAAACAATAAAGAAAACCATTCTTGTAACACACGCGGACGTGGATCATTGCGGTCTGTTGCCGATGTTCGATGAAATTATAGTTTCTCCGAAAACCGCACGGTGTTTAAGAAATGAATTTGAGGGCAAGGACGGTTTTCGTGAAAAAAATCCGTTGCACAAGCCGTATATCAATATTTGCAAAATTCTTACTTCCTACCAAACGGTTGATTCCGATAAAATTACAGTATTGTGGAATGATATTGAACAATTGAATGAACCGTTAACACAAATCGGTTTTTTTGATTTTGAGGAATTGCATTTTGAAGTTTATGAGGGAAAGGGAGGGCATTTGCCGGGCGAAATTGTGCTGATTGATTATGCAAAGCATATTGCAATCACAGGGGATATTTACATAAATGTCCACGGCTTAACTCCGCAGCAAGCGGCTTACAATCAATATGCACCTATTTTGATGACCTCTGTTGATACCGACCCGAAACTGTGTGCGGAAGAAAGAAAGGCAATTCTGCAAAGATTGGGTGTCGGTGAGTGGCAGATCTTCGGTTCGCACGGATTCAGAAAAGAATACAGTGTTGCGCTGAATGCCTGACCTCGAAAAGAAAAAATAAAAAAAGCAAAAAACTCTTGACTTTCTGAATGCAGTGTGCTAAATTAAATACGAAATTTGAATATCACAAAAACGACTGTGACGAAGACGGTCGGATCGTGAAGCCTTCAGAGAGTTGTCGGACGGTGCAAGACAACGGCAGAACTTTCCAAATGACCTATCACTTCCGAGTCGGAGGACCGAAAGGCACAGCTGAGTAGACTCCTTCCGTATTGCTGCGTAAAGGCAAAGGGCTTGACTGAGCCCGGTAAGTGGCGGATTTGTTCCGCAATTTGAGTGGTACCGCGGGTTTAACAACTCGTCTCAAAGGTTTTCTTTTGGGACGGGTTTTTTGTTTTATTCAGATTCGTAATCATGGATTATTTCCGCAATTGAAAGGAGAAAACACAATGGATTACAGTTTGAAAGAAGTAGCCGGCAGAATCAAAGGTCTGCGTGAGGCAAAAGGATTTACACCGCAACAGCTTGCAAAGCTGACGGGTGTGTCGCTTGAAGATTATCTGGTGCTCGAACAGGGTGAAACCGATTTCAGCTTCACCTTTATTTACAAATGTGCCAAAGCCTGTGGTGTTGAAGTGGTCGACCTGCTTGAAGGTACCAGCACAACGCTTACTTCTTTTGCAATCACAAGAAAAGGCGAGGGGCTTAAAATCCTCAAAAAGCACGGTGTGGAATACAATAACCTTGCCCCCAAATTCAAAGATAAACTCGCAGAACCTTTCCTTGTAAAATTTCCTTACCTTGCAGAAGAACAGAATGCCCCCATCAAGCTCAACTCCCATAACGGACAGGAATTTGATGTCATTGTAAAGGGTTCTCTGAAAGTGCAGGTCGGCAATCATGTCGATATTCTCAACGAAGGCGATTCCATTTTTTATAATTCCATTATTCCGCACGGCATGATCGCCGTCAGCGAAGGCGGTTGCGAATTCCATGCAGTCGTTCTCAATCCGCAAGACGGTCAGGTTACCGAGGAATACCCCGAAGCACCCATCGTTGCTTCCAAAGCGGTCGAAAAGGAACATTCCGCTGCAACGGTTGCCGATCAGTTCATTGAATCGTCCTATGATGAAAAGGGTGTGTTCAACGGCATTAGCTTTAAAAATGACGACAAATTCAATTTTGCCTTTGACTGTGTGGATGCCATTGCAGAAAAGGATCCCGATAAACTTGCCATGTTGTGGGTTGCCAATGACAAGACTGACCGCAGATTCACGTTCAGCGATATGAAAAAGTATTCGGCAAAAACCGCCAACTATTTTGAATCGCTCGGCATCAAAAAAGGCGATACCGTTATGCTGGTACTGAAAAGACATTATCAGTTCTGGTTCTGTATGCTGGCACTCCATAAGATCGGTGCCATTGCCATCCCCGCCACCAATCAGCTTGTTGAACATGATTTTACGTACCGTTATAAAGCCGCAAAGGTGAAAGCAATCGTTTGTACGGCAGACGGGGAAGTGTCTGTCGAAGCAGAAAAGGCAGCGGCGGAATTCCCCGGCATGCTGAAAATTCTTGTCGGCGGTCAAAAAGACGGCTGGCATGACTTTAATGTTGAAATGGAACGTTTCAGCACCCACTATTTCCGCACCGAAAACACGCCCTGCGGCAATGATCCGATGCTCATGCTCTTTACATCGGGCACAACAGGCTATCCCCGCATTGCAACCCATTCCTACAAATACGCACTCGGTCATTATCCCACTGCAAAGCACTGGCACAATGTAAATCCGAACGGTTTGCATTTTACCATTTCCGATACCGGCTGGGGTAAGGCACTATGGGGTAAGCTCTACGGTCAGTGGCTCTGTGAAGCCGGGGTGTTCACCTATGATTTCGACCGCTTCCATTCGGAAGACATTCTGCCGATGTTCAAAAAGTACAACATCACCACGTTCTGTGCACCGCCCACAATGTACCGTATGTTCATCAAAGAGGATCTTTCCAAGTACGATCTTTCTTCCATCGAATATGCCACCACGGCAGGTGAAGCACTCAATCCCGAAGTGTTCAATCAGTTCAAAAAAGCTACGGGGCTTACCATCATGGAAGGTTTCGGGCAGACCGAAACCACGCTGTCCATTGCAAACTTTGTCGGTTCCAAACCCAGAATCGGTTCCATGGGAAGACCGAGTCCGCTGTATGATGTTGTGATTCTCGACCCCGACGGAAATGAATGCAAAACGGGCGACACGGGTGAAATCTGCATCTGTACAAAAGAAAATGTTCCCTGTGGTCTGTTCATCGGCTATTATCTGGACGAAGAAAAGACCAATGAGGTCTGGCACGACGGCTATTATCACACAGGCGACCAGGCAACCATGGACGAAGACGGTTATCTGTGGTATGTCGGCAGAATCGACGATGTCATCAAATCGTCCGGTTACCGTATCGGGCCGTTTGAGATCGAAAGCGTTATTATGGAACTGCCCTATGTTCTGGAATGTGCCATCACGCCCGTGCCCGACGAAGTACGCGGTCAGATCGTAAAAGCGACCATTGTTCTCGTCAAAGGACAACAGGGATCGGATGCACTGAAAAAAGAAATTCAGGAATATGTCAAAACCCACACCGCACCTTACAAATATCCGAGAATCGTGGAATTTGTCAGTGAGCTTCCCAAAACCATCAGCGGTAAGGTAAGACGTGTCGAGATCCGCAAGAACGATATGGAAAAATTCAATAAATAAAATCTTAAAAACGGTTGTTTTATGACCGATAATGTTGTATAATAAAATTTACTATACGACAGGAGGCGATCCCCTATGTCTGAAAATGCCAACACGGCAACCACACAGGATGTGCAGACGACAGCTTACAACGACCGACGCTGTATTACCAGAAAAGAAACCATCGGTTTTATGTTGTATTCCGCTTCGTTGGAGTTTAACCTCAACGGGCAGAAGGAACTGTTCCGTGACAGCGTTCTGAAGGTCAGTTTCAACAAGCAGTCCATTTATAACTCCATCGGCGGTATCTGGGACTGTGTGAATGACATTCTCATCGGCCAATTGGTCGATAAGACCCGTACCCGCTGGGGTAAATTTGTGCCCTATATGTTCTTCTCGGGACTTCCGTATGCCGCCATTTCGTCTGTCTACTGGCTGTTGCCCGTCATTCTTTCCGCGGGGGTGCTCAACAACTACGACAGCATTCCGAAGTTCATCTGCTACATGCTCTTTGAAGTGCTTATGGAAACCGTGACGACCCTGCAGACCGTTACCAAAGACGGTTTTGTGGCAACCGTAACGCCATACCCGTCAGACCGAACGCGACTTTTGTCGGTCACAGGTTATTTCAACGGCTGGTTCCAGGGATTGCCGTCCACCATCTGCGAATTTTTGTTTGACTTTATCACCAATGATATCATCAAGTCCAGCAAATACACCAGTGCACAGATGATTCAGCTCGCTTACACTATCATGGGCCCGATCACCGTTTTTGCAGGCGGTATGGGTGCGTTCTGGTTCTCCACCATTGCCCGTGAACGTGTTCCGCAGTCGGTTGAAAATCCGCCCGTTCTGCAGAGCCTGAAAGTGGTTGTTTCCAACCGTCCCGTGCTCATTTACATCATTTCCGAAGCACTTGCTTCTTTCGGTACGGGTATTTCCACCAACAACTATTACCGCTGGGTTCTGTTCTGGTCCACCATGGAAACCATCTGCGGCATCCCGTCCGCATTTGTGCAGCCCATCGGCTTTGCAAAAGTCGGCAAGCTGAAAAAACGCTTCTCCACCAAGAGTGTTTATATGGTCAGCACCGCATTTGCAAAAGCCATGTACATTCCCGTTTTCCTGTACGGTACCCTGCTCAAGGGCAAGGACGGCAAGCCGTTCTACACCAACCGCACCGCCATGATTCTGCCGACTATGCTCTGGGAAATCATTTATGCTCTGTTTGCAGGCCCGAAGATGGTTTGTGCACAGGAAATGCAGAATGAATGTATGGACTACATCGAATGGAAAAACGGCTTCCGCAATGAAGCCACCATCACCATTGCAAAGTCGGTTCTGAAAAAGGTTCCCAATCAGCTCAACGAGATCATCAAGCCGCAGATCAAAAAGTGGATCGGCTTTGAGCCCGAACGTTACAACAACAAGCAGTCACAAGAACCCAAAACACAGCTTTACATTTTTGCAATGGCAACCATTTTCCCCGCTATTATCATCATGGTCAGTATGATTCCCATGTTCTGGTACAACCTCGACAAGGAAACCAGAGAGCGTATGTACTACGACCTCATCAAGCGCCGTGCCGAACAGGCTGAAACCGTTAAAACGGAAGCCGATGCGGAAGTGAAATAAAAAAATACATCTCAAACCGCTGCAGTTCACCTGTAGCGGTTTTTTTAAGACTTTTTGATTGAGGGAAATGCAAATTGCGGTTTAGCGGGCACTTATCAATGAAAAATACCCCCTCAAACACTTGCCGCCCCTGAAAGGGCAATGTCGTCAACTTAAGGAAAATAAATTTATAGTATGGCAAACTGATCGATTTGCAGGAAGTTGGACACAAACCGTAGGGAACGGATAACATCCGTTCCGGCAAATCGGCGGCCTGATGAG
>JAZUQC010000086.1:0-1707 GCA_045605525.1 Acutalibacteraceae bacterium | reverse complement strand
CAGATCAATGCAGTTCCGGTAGGCATTGGAAATCAATCCTGCCGCCACAATATCATCGGCGTGATCTGGTTCTTTCCAAGGGTACTGCGTCCGTTTGAACAGAATATCGCCCGGTTCATAGACATTTTTAGTGGTCTTGACTCCGGCTTTATTGACGACAGAAACCTTTTTGCAATTCTCAATGGCGGCGACCTTGTTGTATTCCGGATCTTCCGTACAAAAGCGGTGCATAGTACGGTTTGACAGCACATCGTAACGGGCAACATGATCTTCATACTGCCATTTCAACTGAGTCCGGAGTTGTTCAATGAATGAATCAGATGCGTTGAAATCAAGTTGAGCCGCAATCAACCGGTTTAAAGTTTCTTTGATTGCCACAAAAGAGGTGATCTTTTTAATTTCTTTTGCTGAAAGGTCTTCGCCTTTGCGGTCTTTCATCCGTCTGCCTACGCCTTCAATGACCTGATAAATTCCGTGTTGTGTGCAGAAAATCGTGTATTCTTTTGCATCAAGTGGAGCATCTACAGTTTCAGGAATTTCACCAATATTATTACTTGGGGGCGCGGGGACAACCACATTGCCGAAAAGATCGGTTTCAGGAGATGAATTGTTTTCGAGGACTGGCTCAGTAACAGTATTTTTCTTTTCGTTCAGGATTTCAGCAAAGTATTTCTCAAGACTTTTTTCACCCGGCAATACAGTTGTCGTATCGGTTTTGCCGTACATTCTGCCGGTCTTGGAAAGTATCCCCAAAATATGTTCCGGATGTTCGGCAAAATAGGAGTTGATTTCAACACTTCCTGTATTATCGCCAGTTTCAACAAATTTCAAGTGTCCAGAGAGGTCGTCAGAAATGCCTTTTTGAATGATGAGAATGTCAGCAACAACTTCTGTTCCGGCAAAGGTATTTTTAGGTAAGCGGTATGCCGCAACCACTCCGGATTTCTCTATACGAATACTTCCCATTGAACCTGGCTGATCCATTGTAGAACTGGAAGTTAACACGACCAGATGCCCGCCATCTTTCAGCAAATCCAGTGCTTTGGCAATAAAATAATTGTGCAGATTCCAACTGTTGTAACTGCGGAATTGCGGGTCATACGGAGCAAAACGACCAAAGGGGACATTGCCAATGACCAAATCAAAATTATTGGAGAGTTTCACTTTTTCCAGAGAATTGATGTGAATCGTTGATTCCGGATAAAGGCGTCTGGCAATATTTCCGGAGATTTTGTCGATCTCAACGCCTGTAAACTGATAGCCTTTTTGCATGGGGGCGTATCCGTTAAAATTCCCGGTTCCGCAGCCAAGTTCGGCGACTTTTCCGGTTTTGACACCAAGTTTCTGCCGGGCAAGAGTCCACATGAAGTCAATGATATTTTCCGGCGTGTAGTAGCTGTCCAGCATAGAACTTTCAGCAGTTTCATATTCTTCTTTGGTCAGAAGTTCTTTGAGTTCGGCAAAATGAGGATCATCTTCCATAAAAACATCGGTCAATCCGCCCCAGCCGGTAAAACGGGATAAAATGATTTGCTCATCATATTCCAATGGGCGTTCTTCAGAGAGTGATTTCAAAAGTCTGATTGCTTTCAAGTTTGCCGCAATCCGTTCACTTTTAGCCGTTGGAATCGGATATTTGCCGTCATTGATAAAGTTTTTCAGCAAAACAGCCGATTTTGCTTCGGCACTCTTTTCCTGTATTTGCAT